>JAFRJX010000002.1 GCA_017432025.1 Candidatus Saccharimonadota bacterium | reverse complement strand
CGCCGCCGCCTCCTCCGCCGCCGCCTCCGGAGATGCCGCCGCCTCCGCCGCCAGAAAAACCAGACGAATATCCACCACCACCAGAAATCGAACGACTACTCGAATAACTCGTCGCAGCGTTTGCATAGCGCGTCGTCGTGCTGAGTAGAGAATGCATATGATAAGAATCCATACCGCTATACCATTCTGGTTCTTCAAGGTCTACCGTCTTGCAGTATTCTTCCATTTCATTCATCCAGCTTTCTTCGAGGCCAAACACCGCCGCATACGGCAAGAGCTTCTCGTATAAATTCACAATTCCCTTTGGCGAAACATCTACACCTTCAACGCTTTGAAGCATCTTCATACGATCAGCTTCCGCCATTTTAATATACATCTTAAGTCCGTCCATAAATCTTGACGCTTCAAGACCTTTCTTAGTGCGCGCTTCATATTTCTTGGTGTTTTCAGAAAGTAAAGCATAAGTTACGATCGTCACAAGGATAATCACACAAACTACTGGAATACAGAAATCTCTTCCCACCACGTCACCAATGAGCGCCGATTCAGAAGACGTATCAATCATCTTCAGGAAGAACAAAATCCCAAATGCAATGAAGTACCAGAATCCAAAGAAGAAATAGAAAACTTGTTTCACCACACTTCCACCACTCGACGTGTATTCCGAATATTTCGACTCGGCAAGCCCATCACTTTTTAGTTTGCCAATAATCGATTTTACATATCTACGACCTAGGCTCGCGAGTGATGAAGTCGCCGTGCGTTTCTTAATTTCAATTTCGTCGCCATCCCCCACCGTGTCTCCACCATTCAGAATCTCAAGTACATATTTGCCTTCCTGCGTAATTTGGTCGGCCTTTTCAACCAGTAATTTCCATTTGTCTTTTTTCGCCGTCTCGTCCTTAACTAGCTTCACTTGTTTCTTCACAAGCATATCAAGTAACACAGCGACTTTCGAATCCTTTTTATCACCAATGTAAATTTCCGCGAGTTCACCCACGGTATATTTATTATGTGGCGTGAACTCTGGTTTCACAAAGAAATCTTTATAATGCCTTCTTTTATCGCCCGCTTTCAAATATTTTCTAAACGGGAAGAATAATATAAAAAGCGCCACTAGCCCCGTACCGATCATGATATTTACCATTTGATAATTCTTTTCTGGCGCCGGCACCACGAACGAATCCAAATCAAATTGCACATCAAAGGTCACATTCTCGAAGCGATCCAAGTCTTTCGCCACAAACTGCACGCCATCCGGAAGCTCCGTAATCTCGCAACGCTCACTACCTTTGGCTTGATACTTACCCACATAGCACCATTTTTCGTTCTGGTATTTCGCATATACTTCCGGTGAAAAATGTACTCTCGCCGTCACCGAACCAAACTTCTGAAACCAACCGTTACCATTCGTATCCCAATATAATTCCTGGTAGAGTGGGAAGCCAGTCACCACTCTTTCAAATTCATATTCGAAAGTATAAACTTGCGTACCGAGAACATATTCTTCCGTACCAGTACACACGCGGTAAAACGAATTGATTTTTTCTAAACTATAAATCGGCTCCGCTTCGCCATTTCGCAAGACTTTTATATTGTTGCGGTTTAAATCTGGCAGAGTCACATTCAAATTATTCTGATTCGTAAACGGGATATCGCGACACATGCCTTTGTTTTGATTCGTGTTTGGAAATTCCGCCGTAAATTTTTCTTTTACGCGGAGTTTCGAAACGCCATTTTCATCGCGTGACAAATAATAATCCGCCGTAAAATCGGAAAAATTAAAATTCTGCGAGTCAGCAAAAACACTCGTGCCAAAAAATACTAAACTAAGAACTACTGAACTAATACTTAATTTGAGAAATCGCATCTTTTAATACATTAATTGATTTTTGTAATTCGATGCCTTCTTTTTCAGAAATCTTAATATCAAGACGTCTGACAATACCTTCACGACCAACCACGGTCGGCCAACCAAAACACGTGTCCGAGAACGCATCATAAGACGATACCGGAAGTACACGCATTTCATCATTCAAAATACAATTCAAAATTTGGACGCAGCACGTAGCAATGCCATAGTGCGTGGCGCCTTTTTTATCAATAATATCGTACGCTTCGTTGCGGACGTATTCCGAAATCTCTTTCAAAGTTTCCTTTGGCAAAATCGAAGTGATTTTTTGACCACCAAGATCCGCTAGTGAATAAAGCGTTAATTCGGAATCACCATGTTCACCTACTTGATAAGCGTGAATGGACTTCGGGTTTACGCCAAGGAAACTACCAAGGCGGAAACGTAGTCTCGCTGAATCGAGTACCGTACCAGAACCGATTACTTTCTCGGCTGGAAGTCCGGAAAATTTCCAAGTGTAATACGTGAGTACATCCATTGGGTTCGTGACTACGAGGAAAATTCCATTAAAGCCACTATCCATGATTTGTTCAACCATGCCTTTAAGGATATTCACATTTTTCTTCAATAGTTCCATGCGAGTTTCACCTGGGCGCTGGGCAGCACCGGCGGTAATGACAACAACATCACAATCTTTGGCGTCTTTATAGGTGCCATTCTTAATTTTGATATAGCTCGGCGCTACAGCGAGAGCGTCGGTTAAATCCATCGCTTCGCCTTCGGCGTCTTTCGCGACGATGTCTGTTAAAATAATTTCATTTACGGCTGTCCGCTGGTTTAACAAAGCAAATGCGACGCTTGCACCAACATTACCCGTGCCCACGATCATGATTTTATTATTGTCCATACTAATATTATAGCACAAGCTTAATAATCTGTGTCAAAAAGTGATTCAAAATATAGTTTTAATTCTTCCCCGACAAACTCATCGCGCTCGTAATTCTGCGCGAGTTCACTTAAGAATACCGGTGCTAAACGCTCCAATCTCGCGTGACGGTATTCCTCCCACTTCTGCATTTCGTCTTCCGACAGTGCCCGTGGGAAATTACGACCTTTATAATGTAGCAAGAGTTCCGGCAAACGTTCATCACTAAAGTTCGGATGATAATCGGCGAGTTCGTTCTCGGTTTTCTCGCTCACTTTTCGGACTTTCGCTCGGTCAAAATCATCCAAGAATCCGTCGTAGAGAGCTCCCTCCGGTTCAATCGCTGGTGGATATTCCGGACGGTTTTCAATCTTCATCCGCATTTGCTCGGCAAAATCTGGGTCCGCAAGTAGAGCATTTAAATTCTTTTCAATGATTTCCTTTGAGAGCCCAATCTTCTTCCAGCCGTCAAACTTATCCAGCACTGTAATCGGTGCAATCGCCGGGCATTTATTAAAGCAAAATTCCTTGACATACGGGAAGAAACCACGGTCTTTCATACCATCCGCATCCTCATCTTTTTCGGCGGCTCGTTTTTTCAAATCGTCCAAATTATAGCGAAGATCAAATACAAGAATATTCCCATTCCTTGAACTTGTTAACGGAAACGCCACGGTCGTCTTATTAAACTCGGACTCATAGCGCCCACTGGCGTACACAAACGGCATTTTATTCTCGAGGTTCACGTATTTCTTGATGTCACGCTTATCGCGCATCATCAACATGAACTTAAACATGTCCGGCTGTTTTTCTTTAATCAGTCTTGCCACGGCAATCGTTGCGTACACATCCGACAATGCATCGTGTGCGTGCTCGTGCTCAAGCCCATTCAATTTTGTAAGTAACTCCAACCGGTTCGTCGGCCGACCATCATCCGTAAACGGCCAATTAATTCCTTCCGGACGAATCGCCCTGACTAGTCTCACGACATCCAGCATATCCCAGCGCGAACGCCCGTCTTTCCATTCCCATTCGTACGGGTCGTAGAAATTCCGCCAAAGAGTCGCACGCATGAATTCATCGTCAAACCGCACCGTATTAAAACCTAGTGCAATCGTGTCCGGCGTAAAAACCTCATTAATCGCAATCTTACAGAACTCCGCCTCCGTAATACCATCACGTAGTGTCTGCTGCGGCGTAATCTTCGTGACCATAATCGCACCCGGGCTCGGCAAAACGTCATTTGATAACTTCACCAAGATATTCACCGGCTCACCAATCGGATTCAAATCCATATCGGTTCTTTGCCCAGCAAATTGCATAATTCGGTCAGAGCGCGGATTTAATCCGCTGGTTTCTAGATCATAGAAGAAAAACGTCTTATCCATGTCTATATTATATATTATGCTTCGTTCTGCTGGATAGTTTCGTAGTCAATTCCGTACTGAGTAGCATATACGTATTTGAGACGAGCCGTATCTAACTCCTTGGATAGTTTCTCAAGTTCACCACCAGTTGCCTTCGTCATCACGAGAAATTTGAGTGGTTTATTGGCGCCACAGGCAACCTCCTGATCCTTATAAGCAAGTGAGCTTGGAATCGTGATTTCACGAATACCATTGAGCTTCATCCCCACGATACCAGTGAGCCAACCTTCCACCATGTTTGGCGAACCAGCTAGGACTGATTCAAATGCAGTTGGATTAGTCGAATCATTGTAGGACGAATCAAAGATGGTTTCGTTAGCACACCAACCCACATAATAAGCAAGGTAGTTAGTATCGCCATCAGTCAGCGTACGACCATCACCCACGACATAGTCACGCGTCTGGACACCATTCTCATTGGCAGTCGTTTCATTATAAGCCTTAATTGCCTTCTTAAACGCAATAAACTTATCAAAATCCTTCTGGCTCTTCTTCTTGAAATTCGTGAGTGCAGTATTGTATTCTTCCTCATACTGTATTTTCTTCTCTTCAGAGATGCTATTTTGATTAGTGTTATTATTGTTACCATTATTACCGATAATAATCGCAGCATATCCGGCAATCATCGAGCCAAGCATCACGACAGCAATAATCGCAATGAAGATACGTTGCTTCGTACTGGTCTGCAGTTCTTTTTCTTCCATATTAACTCCGTTTCTTCTCTATATTCTACCACAAAAATAACCCCTGTAGTAGGGGTTATTTCGTTTTTTAAGCTATTATTCAGCTTTCTTGGCTGGTTTTGCGATGAGAGCAACCTTCTTGAATGAACCGCCAGCTTTCTTGATAGCTTCAACTGCTGACTTAGAAGCAAATTGAGTCTCAAGATCAATCTTTGCGGTTAATTCGCCACGGGAGATAACTTTCACTTTCACAAATGGGCTTGAAATGAGTGAAGCCTCTGCGAGTTTGTAGTTATCAACCTTGCCTTTGAGGTCGTTCAAGCGATCCGTGTAGACAACCTCTGCCTTAGCATGGAAGGATTTGAAACCTTTGAGCTTTGGCACAGCTTGCATGATTGCACGTTGACCACCCATGAAGCCGTTAGGCATCTTGCGATGACCGGTACGAGCTTTTTGACCTTTAGTACCACGACCGGCAGTTTTACCTTGACCGGCAGAGATACCGCGGCCCTTACGGGATGGGCGAGTATTCTTCTCAACCATTAAATCATTGTATTTCATTACTTGTCCTCCTTCTTAGCAGCGGACTTCTTGGCGGCTGGCTTAGCAGCTGGCTTCTTGGCAGCTGGCTTAGCAGCCGGTTTAGCGGCAGGCTTTTCGGCCTTTGCTTCAACCTTGGCTTCAGTTTTTACTTCAGCTTTAGCTTCTGGCTTTGCAACTTTTTTACCTTCATTGCCAGTCCATTCGCTGCGTGGAACTTGCTGACGAAGACCTTCAATCACTGCGTAAGCAATGTTGACTTTGTTGGTCGAACCAAGCGACTTCGAAATCAGGTTCTTTACACCGGTAAGGCCCATAATTGAACGAACCGTACCACCGGCGATAATACCTGTACCAGGAGCAGCTGGCTTTAATAAGACATCTGCACCGGTTACCTTCGTACGAACTTCGTGACAAATCGTCTCGCCGTCCATGTTGAAAGTAATCATGGTCTTCTTAGCTTTAGAAGTGGCCTTAGCGACAGCGGTGGTAACATCGTTACCCTTAGCTACACCAATACCAACTTTGTTCTTGTGATTACCAATTGCAACGAGTGCTTTGAAACGCATACGGCGACCACCGGCCACAGTACGAGAAACACGGTCAACTGCAATCGTAATTTCATCAAATTCTTTTGGAGCCACGTCAGCCTTCACACGATCGCGACGGTTTCTGCGGTCCATTTTCTTTCCGGCAATGTCGCGAGTCTCTTTAGTAGCTGCGACTTTGTCTTCCATCTTAAGGGTGCCGGATTTGTTAATTACCCTTGGTTTCTTATCTTCAGGCATAATTAAAACTCAAGTCCTTCCTTGCGAGCGGCATCTGCGAGTGCAGTCATGCGACCAGCATATAGTTTAGAACCACGGTCAAAGACGACTTTCTTCACCTTTTTGGCTTTTGCCTTCTTGGCGATTTCTTCACCAATTTTAGCGGCCTTTTCGGTCTTAGTACCGGTCATCTTGGTGCCAACAGTCGTGGCATAAGCCAAAGTGACTTTCTTATCATCATCAATGATCTGGGCTGTGATGTGTAGGTTCGAAAAATGAACCGAAAGACGCGGACGTTCCGCGGTACCGTGAATCTTTGCACGAGTACGATTTGCTCTAAATACCTTATTCATTATTTCTTTCCTGCCTTTCCAGCCTTGCGGATGATTACTTCATCAGCATACTTAATGCCTTTACCCTTGTATGGTTCTGGCTTCTTAAGGCTACGGATTTCAGCAGCCACCTGGCCAACTTTTTGTTTGTCGATGCCAGAGACCGTAATCTCCATTTTATTGGTAGTGAGTTGGACACCTTCTGGAGCTTTGTATTTCACTGGATGTGAAAAGCCGAGTGCCATCTCAATTTCCTGTCCACCACCTGATAGACGGAAACCTACACCATTAATTTCTAGTTTTTTCTCGAAACCTTTGGTCACACCTTGTACGGCATTGTTAAGTAATGCGCGTTGCAAGCCGTGCCAAGCACGAGACTTTGGTTCGTCATTCTCACGAGTGACGACAATCTGAGTGCCTTCAACCTTGGTAGTGGTCTTTGGCTGAACCGGGACGATGAGCTGACCCTTCGGTCCTGCGACAGTAATCTCTTTGTCGCCGACCGTGATTGTCACTCCCGCCGGAATATCGATGGGTTGTTTTCCGATACGACTCATATTTATCCTTTAAGTTAATATCCGTACTATTATATCACACATCTTATCTGTTTACAAGTATAAATATCAGATAAAACATACTAGACAATTAAACAACAAAATGTTATAATACTTGAAAAGGTTGTAGAGTAATTATGAAAATATTATTAACGGGTGGCACCGGTTATATTGGTTCACACACTGCAGTGGAGCTAATCAGCCGTGGTCACGAAGTCGAGATTCTAGACAATCTCGTCAATAGCAAAATCACCGCTCTCGATAATATCGAGAAAATTTCGAATGTCAAACCCAAATTCTATTTTGTCGACCTCTTAGACAAAGAAAATCTCGACAAGACTTTTAAGAAAAATCATTTTGATCTCGTGATTCACTTCGCCGGGCTTAAATCCGTCGCCGAATCCATCGAGCAACCACTCCGCTACTACGAAAACAATATTGGTGGCACCATCAATCTGCTTGAAGTCATGAAAAAATACAACTGCAAGCGCCTCGTCTTTTCGTCTAGTGCTACCGTTTACGGCAACCAGGACGGCGTGAAACTCACCGAAGACAGCCAAACCGGCATCGGTATTACCAATCCATACGGTGAAACCAAATTTATGATTGAGCAAATCCTTCAAGATCTCGCCGTGGCAGATCCAGATTTTAAAATCACGATTCTCCGCTATTTTAACCCAGTCGGTTCACACGAATCCGGGCTTTTAGGTGAAGATCCAAACGATATTCCAAACAATCTCATGCCCTACATCATGAAAGTCTCGACCGGTGAACTCGCCAAGCTTTCCGTCTATGGTGACGATTACGATACGCCAGACGGCACCGCCATGCGCGACTTTATTCACGTAGTAGACCTCGCGAGAGGCCACGTCGCCGCTATCGACCATCAAAAGAACGGAGTTCAAATCTATAATCTTGGCACCGGTAAAGCCACTTCCGTCATGGAAATGGTGAAAGCCTTCGAAAAAGCCGCCGGTAAGCCACTGCCATACAAGATTGCCGGTCGTCGTCCAGGCGATCTCGCTGTCGTTTTCGCCGGCGCCGAAAAGGCCGAAAAAGAGCTCGGTTGGAAAGCCGAACTCACCATCGAAGACGCCATGCGCGACACGATTAATTATTTAAATCACTTAAAATAGAATCGAAGCCGGATTTCGGACTAAAAGATCATCAAACTCGCTAGGGTCACAGTGCTTAGCGAGTTTTTTCTGGGCTTCAATTAGATAGTCTGTCGAACCTGGACGGTGTAAATCCGAGCCAAAGCCAAACACCATCTTGTTCTTCAGCATCTTTACGAGTGTCTTTCTCGCTTTTTTGCCGTAGCGGTCCACCAGTGAGCCGAGGTTGCACTGGAATAAAACACCCGCTTCGTGTAGTTCTTCAATCAAACTAAAGTCTTCTTTAAAACTCTCGTAGCGTTCCGGGTGCGCCAAAACCACCTTATAGCCATGTTGCATTAATTCGAGAAAAATGTCGAGATAATTCGGATACTCACCGCTCATCGGAAGTTCAATTAAAAGATACTTACTCCCATTAATGCTGGCAATTTTACCGGCCTTCACGAGTTCTTCAATTTCGCGACAAATGTAGATTTCGTTCCCAAGATAGACGTTTAGTTTTACGCCATTTTTGGTCAAAATCTCTGTTATTTTTGCTACACTTGTCGAATTTCTATTCGCAGGCGACGTATAATCCGTTTCGTTCACATAGTGCGGTGTGGCCACCACATCGGTCACGCCCTGCGAGACGAGCCACTCACACATCCTAATACTAGTATCAATGTCCGGCGAGCCGTCATCAATCCCAGGCAAGATGTGAGAATGTAGGTCAATCATTATTTTTCAGATGGCTTTTCGCCGTAATAGTAGTAGCGATTGTAATATTTAGAAGACTTACGATTCACGAGGTTAAACACTACGCCAGCCACATTGGCATCCACCTTCTTAAGCGCTTCAGCCGTAGCGGCAAATTCGTTCTTGTTCGTGGCGCCATCACGGGTCACGATGATCGTTTCGTCCATGAGCGTTGAAAGAATCACAGAATCAGCGAGACCGCCAACTGGTGCACCGTCAAAGATGATAATGCTGTACATACCACGAAGCTTATCAATGAGCTTCTTGTTCTTCTTGGAAGCAAGAAGTTCGCTTGGGTTTGGTGGGTAAGTGCCGCAAGTAATCACATCAAGGTTATTCACAAAAGTCTTATTAATGTAATTCTGAAGATTTGAAAGCTCATCGGTCAAAAGGTTCGAAAGACCGTTCTTATTGTGGAGGCCAAACAAACGATGGACACGGCCTTTGCGAAGGTCACAGTCGACCAGAAGTACTCTTTTATCAGCCTGAGCAAACGAAATTGCGAGGTTAGCCGACACAAAGCTCTTACCTTCCGAAGCATTTGTACTGGTAACAAGAATCGTTTTAAGATTCTTATCAATCGAAGCAAATTGTAAATTCGTACGAAGACTCTTAATATTTTCAGACACAATCGACTTTGGTGAATCCTTCACGATAAGTTCGCTCGCATTGCGGTTCGCTTTGACATCATTCTTGGTGATGCGACCAGTCACTGGGAGACCATAAAGCTTCTCAATATCATCACTTTCTTTAACGGAATCATCCAGATAGAAACGAAGGAAGGCGAGACCAGCCACGAGTAGAATTGCTACTGCCGTAGCGAGAATCGCATCGCGCACCGTGGTGTTATTAGACGGAGCCGTTGGCTTCTCAGCCACAGAAAGCTGCGAAACGTTATCAAGTTTAAAGATTTCAGTAATTTTGGAAGAGAATACATTGGCAATCGTATTGGTGATACTGGTAGCTCTTGCTGGATCTAAATCTTTCACCGAGATACTGAGAATTGAGGTATTATCAACTGGCTTTACGGTCACATTCTTTGAAAGTGCCTTCACGTCCACATCTACACCAAGTGTATTAATTACTTCGTTTAGTACTAAATCGCTCTTAGCAATTTCACTATAAGTCGTGGTTAGCTTTTGGCTCATGTTCACATCGTTAAGCGTGGTCGCAGTAGATTTGCCATCTTCGGAGTTAGCAATCACCACGGTAGTCTTAGCAGTGTAAACTGGTTTTTTAATAACGATGTCGTAAACGAGTACGCCAGATACTGCAATTATAATTGCAATAATAAAAGCAAAAATATAATGCTTCAAATAACTAAAAAATTCTTTAATATTGATTTCTTCCATTTGATAAAACCCTTTGTATTATCATATCATAAAACACCAAAAATGTAAATAGTTTTAACATATATTTGCAAGATAATAAAACTAGTTTTCTAGATACTCGTTAATCTTCGCAGTCGTTGCTTCGACGGATTCTTCGTCGGCTATCATTACGTATAGCGGCCAGTTACTACCCAGCGTGTAGGTCGGAAGCATCTTGCCTTCACCATCCACGCCAATCGTATCAACTTTCCACTTAATTCCATCTGCCAGTTGCAAACGGATGAATGATGCGATCTCGTCCCTAGTAAAGCTCGTTTCAAACGAGTCCGCGGCAATATCTAGAATCTGCGGGAGTTTCAAAAGGTATTCTTTTGAATTCGTGAGTTTCGTAATGATGCCTTTTAAGACTTCCTGTTGGTTTTCACCGCGGTGCTTGTCGCCACGATAATACATTTTACGTTCACGGGCAAAGCGAAGCGCACACTCACCATCTACGGTATTTGGGCCATACGCATAGTAGCAATTTTTATACGTACCGGTCTCTGGGCTAGCCTTCAAAGTCATTTCCGTATCCGAGAAAATTTCAATTCCGTCCAGCTCATCCACCACCTTAATCACCGTCTGGAAACTCACCTTAATCGTATAGTCGATCTTGATCTTAAGGAAATCTTCAAGCGTAGCTTTACTCATTTCTACACCATAAAGTCCAGCATGTGTCAACTTATCCTTCATGCCGGTCGTACCGTGAAGTTGCACATAAGTATCGCGTGGTACCGTCGCAAGCAGCATCTTTCCCTTCGTTGGATTCACTACTACCACGATATTTACGTCCGAGCGTGCCGTCGCATCGTCAATCCCAATTCTCGAATCGCTACCAGAAATATAAACAACAAATGGTTCCTTCGTCACTGCTACCAGCGTCGTTTCAACCTGTTCTTTGTCATAGGTAATCTTATAGTTAAAAGCAACCTTGTATTTATCCGTCGTGGTCGCAACCGCTTCGGTCAAAGCATCAAAGCGTTCTGCCTCCATCACGCTAGCAGTTGAAAGATTCTTATCGAGAGTACTAAGGAGGATATTAGTATCATCATAATAATCAACAACCATGCCCTCAGTATTTTTACTCAGTTCTTCACTCGCCAGTGTCGCACGCGAATCTGTGCGAAGAAACCCAACGCTCTTACCGGCCAGGTCACTTGCTTCATCAACTTCACTTGCTACCTGCACCACTACGCTATACCATTTCGATTCGGTAGTCTTAGTAGTAATGCGACTAAAGAAATTATTGAAAGACCCAGAAAATCTCATCGCAAATAGCGAAAGGCTAATTGTAACGATGGAAAGCATAGTTGCAAGTACCTTAGTAATAGTTTTCGGTGACTTTTTCGTAAAGACAAGTTTATAAGAACAAAAGGTTAGAATTGCAAGAAGCACAGCACCAGCGGCAATAATAATATAAGCTGGCAAAATCCGCATCTTGATCAAAGACACAACGAGAAGCACCGACGTGATGAGCTCACCCAGCATCAAAAAGGCAAAGACCAATTTTGGCGGCTTGATGAATTCTAGACGGCTTCTACTTCTTTTATTATTTTTCGGCATCTCTTCTCCCGACGCCCACCACATATATATTATATATAGAATACCACATACATAGAAAAAAGGCAATTCTAATAAAATAACAATAACAAGATATCAACGGCAATAGGCCTATAAAAAAGCGTCAAGTTCTACATTGATAATCTATATACTGGCATTAATTGCGATTTGACTAAACATAATAAGTGTGATATAATTTTGAAAAGAATGTGTGGGCTGAAAGCAAGAGATTATATTATATGCACCAAAAGATTAAGAAAGCATGTTTTTATGGCTTCTGGCTCATGAAGTTTTCGTTTTTGATGATCATATATTTAATAGTATCTTTCCCATTACGCTTCAATAAAAAATACAATAACTTATGGCTAATCGGGGAAAGACCAAACGAAGCACGTGACAATGGTTATTGGTTATACAAGTGGATATTAGAAAATAAACCAGACACCAATGTTAGGTTCGTCCTATCTAAAAAGAGTACAGATTATAGCAAAATGCCACATAAGGAATTAATTATAGAGCCTGGCACTGCAAAACACTACATATATTATATATTATCATCATATTCAATATCGACGCATATGCATGGAGTGTGTCCCGGAAAATCGTTTGTTATTCCTTTCTTGCCATTTGTTCGACATAAAAAAACAATTTTTCTCCAACACGGAATCACTAAGGATGCAGTAAAATTCCGTAGTGGGCTAGACGCAATAATCGCTAGTGCAGACAGCGAAAGAAAACTAATAATAAAGACCAACCCAAAATATAATAATAAGGTTTACACGATAGGCTTTTGCCGCTATGACCAATTAAGCGATTCGTCAAACAATGCACCGCAAAAAATAATCCTTATAATGCCAACTTTTAGAAAGTGGCTCAGAGATATTGGAAGATTAAAAAACGCAAACGAAGTATTTAAAAACACGAGGTACTACAAAGCATGGAATTCATTCCTCTCAAACGAAGAATTACGGAATATGTTAAATAAAAACAATATGAAACTAATCTTCTTCCCACACAATGAGATGCAAGAGCTAGCCCAGAACTTTACAACAAACGATCATAATATTAAGATCGGAAAACCAGGAGAATATGACGTACAAACACTTCTTAGAGAATCCAGTATTTTAGTCACAGATTATTCCAGTGTATTATTTGATTTTGTTTATATGCATAAACCAGTAGTTTATTATCAATTTGATCAAGAAGACTTTTTCAGTAAACATTACCCTTCTAGTGGCACTCCGTATCCTTTTGGCGATATCCTATTCGATGAACAAACCCTAATAAAAGAGATACATAATACGATAAAAAGGGATTGTTTGATGAAAACAGGATACAAAGCAGAAATAGACAAATTTTTTAAGTATCACGACAAAAAGAATTGCGAACGTAATTACGAGCTAATAGTTAAATTAGGCCAAAAAGCGAAATAGGTGCAGCAATATGAAAAGGTTTTTATTTATAATTAAAAGAATACACATGAGAGACTTTCTAGCACCTTTCATTTTCATACTGTTTCTCGTTCCATCAACAATCTTTAGGTTAATTAATTTAGTTAAAGGGCGTAAATTATGGCTAGTTGCAGAGCACGGCGAAGCAAGAGATAACGCCTATCATTTCTTTAAGTATATCAGGGAGAACTATCCAAAGGATTATTGTTATTATGCGATTAAAACAGACGATCCAGAATTCTCCAAAGTTGCCAAATACGGCAACATCATAAAATATGGCAGTCTGAAACATTGGCTATACTATTTATCAGCCAATTTAAACATTACCACTCAAAAATCAGGTAACCCGTGTCCGATATTTTTCGCATTTATTCACACGACTCTCGGTCTATATAGAAATAGAGTATTTTTACAGCACGGAATAACACAAAACGATGTCAAGTTTGTATATTATAAACGTGCCAAATTTAAGTATTTTATATGCGGAGCTAAACCAGAATATGATTACGTAAAAGAAAGGTTTGGGTATCCAGATGGTTCAGTTATACTAACCGGTTTTCCACGTTGGGATAATCTCAAGCACAAAAACAAAAATGACGAAATCAAACACATTCTCATTATGCCGACATGGCGAAATTGGCTGGGTGGAGAAAAAAATGTGGTTTTCAAAACAAGAGATTTTAAGAAAACAGAGTATTACCAACGTTGGAATGAACTCATAAATAACAAAGACTTTATAGATTATATAGAAAATAATAGTATAAAAGTATTCTTCTACCCACACTACGGTATGCAGAAGTATATAGACGCATTTACCATTAAATCAAATAACATCAATATTATTACATTAAAAGAAGATATCCAAAAATACTTTAATAAATGCGATTTAATGATTACGGACTATTCAAGCGTAGCATTTGATTTTGCATATCTTAGAAAGCCTATTATTTATTATCAATTCGATAAAGAAAAATTCAGAAAGCTTCAATACGCAGAAGGTTATTTCGATTATGAACATGATGGCTTCGGCCCAGTATGCAATACGTTGGAAGAATTATTAAAATCCATTAAAAGTAAACCTAAAAAAGAATATGCAGAACGAGAGAATTCTTTTTTCATTTATCACGACAAAAATAACTGTAAACGAGTTTACGAGGCAATTAAATGAAAAACCAGTTAGCAATAGATGATAATCGTAATACCAACAAGACCAAAGAGAAGGGTTTTTCTTTATTCCTCGTATTTATAAATATCATATTAACTATACTGTTCCCTATTCTATCTATACCAGTCAGCATAGTTTTCATGATTATTAACAAAGGGAAAGCCAGAAAATGGCACGGGTTGCTATTCGCCTTATCAATGGCCATCCTAGCATACATCTGGGAACCAGGCGAATCGATGGATCTTTACAGGCATCACCAACAATTATCTATTCTAAGTGGGGGGAACACAAACCAACTATGGTTATACATAACTCACAGTCTAGAGCCTATCCATTATTTAATAAAATATTTTGTAGCACAGATCGGAAACTATGATTTATTACAGTTTCTACTGGTCTTTATTGGTTATGCCGAAATAACATGGCTAATATGCGACCTCTCTGAAGTAAAAATGGTAAGCAGAAAAATTTTTACTATTCTACTATTATATGCCGTATTAGGATTAAACTTTATCGGCTTTGCTAGCGGACTCTGGTTCTATGCCGCAACTATAAATACAGTATTAGGCATATACTTGTATTACTTCAGAAAAACAAAGTATTGCCATTATCTTTTCTTCATCATCGCGCCATTATTGCATATGGGAACTATATATATGATACTAGCCATGATTGCATTTAGCATTTTCCCATTCTTCAAAAAGATACGCATACATCGCTTGATAATAGTAGCCACAATCGCATTCCTTTTTGGGACCATAACAACCATCGTCAGTAAAATATTTGGCACTGACTCAATAGTAGCAACACTATTAAATGGTAAATTTACAGAATACTTTGTTAACGGAAGCCAATTTGACTATTTACATACTGGATGGAATTTGTATCTTCCAATCGCTAATACAGTATTGAGCATGATACTCGCTATTTGGCACTCAAAAAAATATGAATCTGATAATAACTATTTTTCATCATTTGTCGCATATATGGCCGTATTTATATTTGCAACCATATTGAACGCTGGAGTATTCGTTAGGTATGGATTCTTTATAATCATGATGAATTTGCCGTTAATAGCAGATTATCTTCAATATTCAAAGAATAAAAAGAGGATTCTATTATTACTCACTACCATTGCAATACTTACGGGCACACGTGGATATTTCTCGCTAAGACAGATAGATTCAGCAGGCCTTTATAATCGAATTACTTTGAATACTACGCGCACGACTATAGAATTATTGGAGAAAAAATATGAAGAATAAAGCTCCATTAATCAGCGTGATAATACCAGTATTCAATTCTGAACACACCATCGAGGATTGCATAGAATCTATCTTGAACCAAAACTACGACAATATCGAGATAATTCTTGTTGACGACGGATCATCCGATAATTCTATTCAGATAATAAAAAACGTACAATGCGGAAACAAAAAAATAAAAATAATTAAACTAGAACATGGTGGACCGAATGCAGCAAGAAAAGCCGGCATAGAAAAAGCTTCAGGTGATTACGTAATGTTTGTTGATTCGGATGATTCCCTGATTATTGGAGCAATTCCGCTACTTGTTAGCAAATTAAATCAATACAATGTAGATGTTATTAGATTCAACGCTAGATATAAATCTAATAAAAAAATAGTCGTCCCAATTAAAAATCTAGACAGAGAAAGAGTAATTGAGCACAAAGAAATAGAACGGCTATTATTGACAACATATACATTTAATAGTCTATGGTCGCAGTTATATAAAACCAATCTGATCAAACAATCTACAGCATTAAATAACAAAATAGACTTCGGAGAAGATCTTTTAATCAATATAGACATCCATCGTAAAACTAAACATGTTCTTTTGCTGCCAAATGCACTATATGAATACAACGTCAGCTCTCAGTCTATATCGCACAGCATCGATAAAGGCAGAATTATACAGAACGCGCTAGACCGTGCGTATATCAGCAATAGAATAATTGCCTATTCCAACAAATATATAAAAGACGAACAACTAAAGCGGGAAACAATATTTCGACAATTTTACATGTTATGGAACACAATAAAGAAAATTTCTCTAATTGAAAAATACAATAAGAAAGAGTTCTTGAAAGATTTCGCGGCAACGCTTGAAAAAGAAAACAATGCAAATTGTGACATAAAAGAACTAAGACCATATCTGACGCATATGACATTTAAGCAATCTATTATTGACAAGCGTGCGGTGGTTGCACTGATAAATGCTGACTATGACAATCTATGGAGATGCATAAAACAATATGGGTTTTTAAGCAAAACAATACATAAAGGAGTTAATAAATGAAAAAGGATAAAAAGATAACAACTAGCAAACGAACATGCACTATTTTCACGCTTCCCGGTTATTACAATTATGGGAACAGATTGCAGCTTTTTGCATTGACAAAGGTGTTAAATAAACTTGGTTTCAAAACTTATGCATATAAAAGAAAAACATTTAAGTCTATTATCAAGGAATTTCTAAAACATAATACTCCACTAGGATTATTTAACAAAAAAGAAGTTAAACTAAAAAAATTTACTAGAAAATATATTAGAGAAAAATCAATCATCAAACAAACTGACTATTCGGTAGTTGGATCAGATCAGGTTTGGAATCCGAATTTTTTCAAAAATAGACCTTTTCTTATTGATGTTCCCAATGAAAGTGTCAAGGTTTCATACGCGGCATCCATAGGCAAAGAAACCCTTACTGAAGATGAACTATCCAGGTTTAAAGCATCACTTAACAACTACAAAAGGATATCCGTAAGAGAACGCTCTGCAAAAGATTTGTTGCAACCTATTACAGACAAAGAAATCGAGGTCGTGCTCGATCCAACATTGTTATTAAGTAAAGAAGATTACATCAAACTCGAGAAAAAACCAAAAAATATAGAAACGGGCGAAAAGTATATTCTGTGCTATATATTGGGCGGAACTGAACAGATGGATGCAATCAATACTTTTGCATTGGAACATGGCTATAGAATAATCCCGTTTTCTGACAGAAATGACTCGAAATATGGCGTCGAGGAGTTTTTATACTTAATACATCATGCGGCATTAATATGCACGGATTCTTTCCACGCATGCGTATTCTCAATTATCTTCGAGCGCCCATTTGTAGCGTTTAGACGCACCGGAAAGCACTCCTATATGTTTACTAGATTGCAAAACCTTATTAACACTTTCGAATTAAAAAATCGGGAGTACAACGGCACAAGTATCACCAAAGAAAATGTGAATCTGGACTATTCAAAGGTTAATTCAATCCTCGAAACAAGAAGGAAAGAATCACTACGGTATTTAAAAACAGCACTGGAAGTTGAAGATGAAAACTAGCAAGCAACGCAAAATTGGCGCCATCCTGTCATACATATCAATTGTAGCAAATACGGTAGTGCAATTGATATATACTCCGTTTCTTGTCTCAAAACTTGGCCAAAGCGAGTACGGCTTATATTCCCTAGTTTCATCGATCATCGGGTATCTAACTGTATTGGATTTGGGATTCGGTAATGCAATAATTGTCCACACGGCTAAATATCGAGCAACTGGCGAAACCGAAAAAGAGAAAGCACTGCACGGCATGTTTCGCATGGTATATATACTTATCGGACTTATAGCAGCAGCAATTGGCTTGATGATGTCAATAAATGCATCGTCTTTATTCGGAAGTTCAATGGTAGCTGAAGACGTCAAAAAAATGAAGATCATGCTGATGATTCTATCCCTAAACCTATTCTTGACTTTTTCATTCAGCATCTACAGCTCGATTATTACTGCTAGCGAAAAATTTGTATATCAAAAACTTGTTTCAATTATCAGCACAATAATAAAACCACTACTAATGATTCCGATTTTATTTATGGGGTATAAATCAGTAGCACTCTGTATGATAATCACTCTAGTAAATATAACCGTGCTAATAACTAACTATATTTATTGCAAGAAAAAACTAAAAATATCTATCAAATATCAGGGTTTTGATAAAAGCATATTTAAAGTAATATTCGGATATTCATTTTACATCTTCCTTACTCAAATTGTAGACCAAGTGAACTGGCATGCAGATCAATTCATTCTAGGAATAACCTCTGGTACTATTGCGGTAGCAGTCTATTCGGCCGCATCACAAATCAATGCTATGTTTATTAACTTATCTACTGCCATTTCTAGCATAATGTTACCAAAAGTATCAAAAATGGTAGCAAAAAAAGCATCTAGCGAAGAATTAACTAATGAGATGATAAAGGTAGGAAGAATCCAATTTATGCTAATCTTCCTAGTGACAAGTGGTTTTGTCCTGTTGGGTAAAGAGTTTATAAAAATGTGGCTAGGAGATGGATTCAACGAATCATATATCGTTACGCTTCTTCTAATTATACCGACTATGTTGCCATTGATACAAAACACAGGATTATCTATTATGCAGGCAATGAATAAATACAAATTCAAGGCGATCACCACCTCGATCATGGCAGTGTTTAATATCATTCTTAGCATATTCTTAGCAAAGGCATATGGAGCAATAGGCGCAGCAGTCGGCACAACTATTGCTATAATTATTTGCAACGTAATAATGATAAATATATACTATAAAAAAGAGATTAAACTCAATATAATGAAGTTCTGGGCTAATATTTTCTGGATGGCAGTTAAGTTTTTAATCCCTATTTCGTTAATCGTCGTGACTATTTATTATACACAGCTAAAAGGTTGGGAGGCAATCTTACTATATGGAACACTTTATACTATAGCATATCTAACCACAGCCTACTGCCTTGTCATGAATAAATACGAAAGACACCTCGTAGATTCATTCTTTAATAAAATACCAAAGAAAGGAAAGAGATAATCATGAATCTAAAAACAATTATTAATAAAGGCATTAAAAAGACGCCTGGTTTAAAACAATTAAACGAACACCACAAGTTTAATTCGCAATTTAGTTACGATAAACGTTTTTTCAGAAAGAATTATTCGCACTCCAAAGAAAACAAAGAAAAACTCGGATACAATATGTTGCTAATATCCCATTCACTCGAAAAAGGCATGTCCAATAAAAACCCTCGCAGATTTGGAGGCAAAAAAACCACAGAATTGATAAAAATGCTTAGTCGTTATTCATTGTACTCGGATTACGAAAATGACTTTGCTTTTATAAATGCCATAAACATCTTACGCGGATATGCTTCATTCTACGAAAAAATGGGCTGGCAAGAATCAGATGAGTACAAAACGGTCATTAATAACCTAAGAGAATATAAAAACATCAAGCAAATGGACGTCGGCAGCCATACCATATTCAAAAAAGACTTTATAAAAGATGCGACCATAGATTACAGGCAATTCCTTTTCAGTAGACATTCAGTCCGCGAGTTTCTGCCAAAAAAAATAACGGACTCAGATATGGAAAAAGCTGTCGAAATCGCTGCACTATCTCCATCAGCCTGCAATAGACAAATGTGTAAAGTATACTACGTGAATGATAAAACAAAAGCAAACAAATTAATACAGTTAGCGCAAGGCTTTGGCGGTTTTGAAAAGGATACAATCAATCTATTAGTAGTCACCTTTAATATAAACGCCAACTATATGATAGGAGAACGCAACCAAGGCTGGTTCAACGCTGGTTTATTCTCTATGAATTTAGCAAATGCGTTGCACTCTATTGGAATCGGATCTTGTTTTTGCCAATTTGGGAACACCGTGAAAGAGGAAGAGACAGTAAAAAGAATACTGAACATTCCGAGTGGCGAAAGAATTGCGGTTTTTATTGCGGCAGGATACTATTGCGACAAAATGGCAATTCCATATAGCCCACGCAAAAGCCTAAACGATATCTATAAAAAAATATAGCCTAAGAATAATTATCGATATTTTTCAAAAATATCATTTACGATTTTTTGATCAATAGCAGCATCAA
The DNA here is from genome assembly GCA_017432025.1 of Candidatus Saccharimonadota bacterium. Taxonomy (GTDB): domain Bacteria; phylum Patescibacteriota; class Saccharimonadia; order Saccharimonadales; family Saccharimonadaceae; genus Nanosyncoccus. The sequence continues at coordinate 62,948 of JAFRJX010000002.1, read as the reverse complement.
ACTTTCTAGCAAACAGACAGTTGCTTTTTTCTAATTCAGAATAATCAGATTTTCTAAAAATATATGGATTCCCTCTCTTAAAGTCAGCCAAACGCATGATGGCGCAAGGATTATCATCGTACCTATCATGGAATAGATTATCATTATATTCTGAATTCGTTACTATGGTCTGTAAGAATACTTCGTCGCAGCACTTTGTATGCTTAAATGTTTTCTCAATCCACATCTCCTTTGACAAAACATATCGAGCAAGGCCGTCAGTGATGCTAAACCAATTTGCGCCTTTTTGAAATACAACGCCAGTATTTCTATTAATGCCTAAACCCTTTTGAGCACCTAATAAAACCTTATTACAAGCACGAATGACGAATGGGCCCGCTTTTCCTATTTTTTCCTGTAAAAGATGATAATATCGTACTCTAGATTGGAATGAAAAAGTTGGACTCTGGAATTGAACAAATTCCTTACCACCATTATCATCAAAGAATCTTTGGATATATTCTTGTTTTTTAATTGGCAAGTCTTGCCCTGATAACAAATGGTAATACTTATAATGTCCTTTTTCTGAAGCTTCTTTTAACAATAGCAATTCGGCCATTATCATACTGTATCCACCCCAGGTCACCTTTATGCGAGGGCAATGATATATATTACAATTTTTTACTAAACTGCTGATCTCTGGTTCTTTATAATTCTTATTCTTTAAATCCATATGGATAAAAATATCATTGCGGGGATTATCAAGCATCCGTATTAGCGTACGAAAAACAACATCATCTTTATGGGCCATGATAAGAAAAGCGTGTCGGTTGCTACAGTCTATCGTATTCTTCATTTCAACAATAAACAGACACTACAGTGCTGCACGATTCCTTTTCTTTAAATCCCTTATATCGTCATGGATTCCGGCCTTACCGGCATCCACTCCTTCACCCGTAAAGACAGTCTTCACGGTAATAAAGATGACTTTCATATCCATCCATAGCGAATAATTCTCCACGTATTCTAGGTCGTAATCAATCTTCTCAAAAATCGTGAGGCCGTTTCTGCCCTTCGCTGCAGCGAGTCCGGTAATACCAGGGCGGACTTTAGCGCGTCCACGTTCCATCTCATTCATATTCTGCCAGTATTGTGGAATCCATGGCCTCGGCCCAATAAAACTCATCTGTCCAAGAAACACATTAATAAACTGCGGAAGCTCGTCGATCGAGGTTCTCCGAATCAGCTTCCCCACCTTCGTATACTGATCCTCGCATTTAGTATTCATCACATCATTATCTGCCACCATCGAACGGAATTTAAAGATATAGAATTCCTTGCCGTCCTTACCGGTGCGAAGTTGCTTAAATAAAACTGGACCCTTTGAATCGCATTTAATTGCAATCGCCGTAATCACGAAAAGCGGCGATAGCAACACTAGTACTACCGCCGAAATCGTGAGATCCATTACGCGCTTGAAGGTGCCATAAACTACAAAATGCACTGCATGGAGTTTCTCTTGCAGTGGCGTTCTGACCGTACTGATTTTAAGCACCTGCTGTTCCGCAGTGCTCGCAACAATTTTCTTCTTTGGCATCCTTCTCCTATGATGCCCACCAACTATCTATTAATATATCACAGAGTTGCCAAATTGTCAATTATTATACATAATATAAAAACCATAGGCGTGATCAAAAAAGAGCCCGCGTTTACGGGCTCTTCTCTCTGTGTTTTACTATCTTCTGTATAGGCGCATGTGGCGCAATTTTCTAAATGTCGCCGCTGACACAATCATGCCAACCATTACAGCGGCCACCATTGAAGCACCCGTTGCTGATGCAGTCACCATCGTGAATCTACCAGTGTCTGGAGTACCAGCTGGAGTTGGCGCAGCTGAATTACCAAGGCCAACCACACCATAGGTGGAAAGGTGAGTAATAGCACCTTCAACCCATTGGTGACCAGTTTCGCCAAGAAGCTGTGCCGTATGGCGCTCTACCTCAACACCGTTTTCGAAGTAGACAATCGCCACACCACCATCGTATTGCGAAAGTGCAACACCTTGTTCTGCGGTCAAATCGAATACAAGCGTCATATCTACACCGTTAATACCAATGGTTTGGCCGTCACGATCAAGCATATTGACATCTGCCGCAAGAATTAAAGTGCCACCTTCCTCTGCATTAAGCGTTAAACCACCCGCAGTCGCATCTACCGCACTCAGCGTTGCTTTCCTATCGACAATTAGCTCGCTATTAAATTCAACCGTGGTAGAGACATGGCCTGCCACCGCACCACCGTCTTCAAGGAATTCGTTATTATAGTCAACATTGATTGGATAGATCTCGTATACACCGTTATTATTAAGCTCGGCTTCGTTACCTGGCGTAATCGCATCCGCGCTTGGCTCTACCATAAAAGTACCGCCAGAAACTTCCGGAGCAATCGCATAAGGTACATAAGTGATTGGGTTGCTTGCCGTGGAATGCTCATTGTAAGCGTTTACGAAATTTTCACGAGCAGTATTGCTCTGTTCAATCTGCTCTGCGGTAGGAACGCTAAACGAACCGGTAAATGTACCGCCGTTAATCGTTAAACTACCATAAGAATCTACTGTGGTGGAAACTTTTTCTTTTGTATCTTTGTCGGTATAGCTCATGTTCATGGACTTGCCAGTCTGAGTGAAACCGTTAATCTCTGCACCTTCATTAATCGTTAGATTAGTGCTGTATGATGCTTGATAAGCCAAGCCACCGTTGAGGACCGCACCGTTACCAAATGTCGTAGTACCACCCGTTACGGAAGTTAGACCAGTTACAGTCACATTCTCAACCGTCGTGGTACCAGCAGTGATATTCATGGCACCACCAACCGTAACACCGCTAAGTGTACGCTCGCCACCCTTGACGTCAAGATCGCCGGTGATGGTAACATTATTTAACACAACGGCACCCGCGATTACAGCATCCTTCAAAGTTACACCAGTTACTGTACCAGTCGCCGTAGTTGTATCAATTTCAAGATCTTTGCCGGTAGTACCAGTAAGTACTACGCCACTCTTAATATTGATTACGGCAGCACCGGTTTTGATCCAAGCCGCGGTACCATTAGTCGTAACACTACCTGCATTGAGGTCAATCGTACCAGCACCACCAGCGTAAATACCATAGTAGCCGCTTGGTGCTTCTCCTGGACTCTTGATTTCGCCACCGTTCATTTCGAATGCGCCATCAGTTGCAACTTTCACAGCGAAACCTTCTCTATTATTTGCTCTACCGAGCGGAGAAACTAGCGTACCGCTATTTAACACTAACTTTGCGCCAGCTTCCACTCTGATCAGCTCTGGCGCAGTGTTGCCAGTGTGACCATAGCGAATCGTACCGGTTTTTTCATTACTAGAATCAAGTACTGTTAAAACTGAACCCTCGCCGGTTACAGCAATCGCAGTATTACCACCAGAACCACCACTGGTACTAGCGGTATCCAGCACGTGACCATTCAAATCCAATGTCATTGAATGATCAACCGTAATGGACGGTTTTTTGGATACTTGTACATAGTACGTAATATCTGAGCCAAGCTTTACGTTCTCGCCATCCGCAATCGCTTGTTTCAGATCGTTATACTTTGCTTGTTCGGTCTCACCCTCTGGTACGGCATAACCACCGTCCATCGTGTAGGCATAGGCACCACCCACGAAATGCGGCGCCAAAATATTGACGCCTGCCGCAAGCGCTGCTACCGAAAAAGCAATAGCTGCTTTCTTTTTTGCCATTTTTCCTCCACAGTTTTATACATCAATTATAATGCTTAAGCCATGCCTAAAACAAGTATTGTTTATGTTAATTTTTATGGTTTAAACATAGAAAATACCACCATATATTATATATGGTGGTATTCGTGAAGCGGTCAAACTTTTGCGTTACCAAACGCGAACGAGAATCTCACCGCCAAGACGATTCTTCTTAGCATCGCGGCCAGTCATTAAGCCTTTTGAGGTGGATACGATTACCGTACCACGACCAGACTTAACTACTGGGAGTTCATCAGCGGCTGAGTAAACGCGGCGACCTGGCTTTGAAACCTTGGTGATTTCATTGATTTTTGCCAAAGTGCCTGGTTCGTTAATGACAATGTGGAGTAAACCACGTGGTTTGCCATCCTCAACTTTATATGAAGCGAGATAACCATTCTTTACTAAAATCGCAACGATTGCCTCTTTGAGTTTCGAAGTAGGAACGAGGATTTCAGTCTTGTTTGCCGAAATCGCATTACGAATGCGGGTAAGTAAATCGGCGATTTGATCAGTTGTTTGAAGTGACATATCTTTCTCCTTTCTCCTACCAGCTACTCTTAGTTACACCAGGAATCTCGCCCTTCGATGCTTTTTCCCGGAAGTTAATACGACTGAGGCCAAAGCGGCGCATGTAACCACGTGGACGACCATCTAGCATGTCACGGTTTTTGAGACGCGTAGGTGATGCGTTGCGTGGAAGCTTCTGGAGACCTTCGAGATCACCAGCAGCCTTTAATTCGGCACGCTTAGCTTTATATTTTTCGTACATTTTGCGGCGTTTTTCGTCACGGAGTACAGCAGATTTCTTAGCCATCTTACTTGTCTCCTTTCTCAAACGGCATTCCGAAGAGTTCTAGCAATTTAGTGCTTCCTTCCTTTGAACCATTCTTAATAATAAACGTAACTTCAAGGCCGTGGAGTGCAGCTGCGTCTTCGAAAGTAATTTCTGGGAACACAGTTTGCTCTTTGAGACCGAGATTGTAATTACCTTGCTTATCAAATGCAGTGCGGCTCACACCGTGGAAATCACGAACGTGAGGGAGTGCGATATTGATCAAACGATCGACGAATTCATACATTTTGTCGTTACGTAGAGTGGTGAGGTAGCCAACTGGGGCGCCCATACCTTTACGAATCTTAAATGTAGCAATCGATTTCTTTGCGAGTCTCGAAGTGGCTGCTTGACCGGTAATCTTAGCGATGGTAAGTTCCACCGTTTCGGTGAATTTCTTATCTTCGCGCTTCTTACCGACGCCACAAGAGACAATCACTTTTTTAAGTTCTGGAACCTCATTAATGTTCTTTAACTTGAGTTCCTTCATGAGTTTCGCCTTCAGCTCGTTGTTGTAGAGCTCTTTAAGGCGAGGTGCAGTTTTAGCTGCAGATTTCTTGTCCGCCATTACTTAGCTCCTTTCTTTGCCTTAGCGTCTTTCTTGTCTGCTTTCTTAGCAGCTTTCTTTTCAACCTTTGCCGCTTCTACAAGCTTCAAATTCGATAAATCAATTCCAACGTGAATGGTCTTTTTGCCACCTTTTGGATTGGTGTAAGACTTCTTCATGTGGCGTTCCACTACACCGATGCCCTCGAGCATAGCTTTACCGGCCTTGCGATCGATTTTGACAATTTTAGTTTTCTTGCCTTTGTTGTCGCCTGCGATTACAAGCACGGTGTCATTTGCTTTCAAATTCTGTGCCATCTTAGAGTACCTCCGGTGCTAAGCTAATAATCTTCGTAAAGCCGAGATCACGAAGCTCGCGTGGGATTGGGCCAAAGACACGAGTGCCTTTTGGCGTCTTGTCCTCATTGACGAGCACAGCTGCGTTTTCATCGAAACGGATGGTCGAACCATCTGGACGGCGAATTGGTTGAACGGTACGTACGATTACGGCCTTCACCACTGCCTTCTTCTTGACGTTACCAGTTGGGGATGCATCCTTCACTGAACAAGTGACGATATCGCCGACACGTGCATAACGAGCACGGGTACCACCGAGCACGCGGATGACTCCGAGCTCCTTGGCGCCGCTGTTGTCAGCAACTTTTAATCTGGTTTCTTGTTGAATCATATTATTCTTCCCCCTTCTCTGCCTTAGCGACTTTGTCAGCGCCAATCTTCTCTGGCATTTCCACGGTGTTTACATCGTCCTTAAGTTCGACAGTACCACGTGACTTCTCGAGAATCTTCACGAGCTTGTATGCCTTCGTCTTGGAGATTGGAGCGACCATCATGATTTCTACACGATCGCCAACCTTGGCTTCATTCTTCTCATCGTGAGCGGTGTACTTACGAGTCTTCGTGTACTGCTTACGATAGAGTGGATGAGTCTCGCGACTTACGATGGAGACGGTAATGGTCTTATCACGCTTGTCGGAGGTCACAATTCCTTGTAATGTGTGTGCCATATTAGAACTCCTCTTTCTTAATAATTTTGCATTTAACTGGCAACTTGTGAGAAGCTAAGCGAAGTGCTTCTTTTGCTTGCTCATCAGTTACATCAGCAATCTCAAACATCACGGTACCGGCTTTCACCTTAGCTACGAAGAACTGTGGTTCACCTTTACCGGAACCCATTTTCACATCAAGTGGTTTCTTGGTCACTGGAGTATGCGGGAAAATGCGAATCCAGATCTTACCACCACGTTTAATGTAACGGGTAATCGCCTGACGGGCAGCCTCGATTTGGCGGCTGTTGATACGTTCATTGTCGAGTGACATCAGACCGTAATCACCGAAAGCGACCGTGTTGCAACGAGTTGCAACGCCTTCATTTTTACCTTTGCGTACCTTGCGGTGTGCAGTTTTCTTTGGAAGTAAAATAGCCATCTTATTTCTCCCCCTTGTAGATCCAAACCTTTACGCCAACGATACCGGCAATGGTTGGAGCATGATGACAATGGAAATCAATGTCTGCTCTTAGCGTATGTAGAGGCACTGAGCCTTCAATGAATTTCTCACGGCGAGACATTTCAGCACCGTTGAGACGACCGGAAACCTCGATACGTACACCCTTAGCACCGGCATTCATCGTTGATTGCAGAGCCATCTTGACTGCACGGCGGAAATTCATACGCTTGCCAAGTTGGAAACCGATGTTCTCGGCCACAAGTTTAGCGTTTAATTCTGGTTTTTTAACTTCTTCGACGTTGATACGTACTGGACCAGCGACGATCTTTTCGAGCTCTTTCTTAAGCTCATTGATACCTGCGCCTTGCTTACCGATTACAGCACCAGCTTTAGCGGTGAGAATCGTAATCGTAGTAAGGTTAGCGGAGCGTTCAATATTGATTCTAGCGATGGTTGGGCGGCTCTTAAAGCGATCCTCAATCATTTCGCGAATCTTGACGTCCTCAACAAGCCAGTGACGGAAATCAGCCTTGCGGGTAAACCACTTGGAAGACCAGTCTTTGCTGACCTGGAGACGGTAAGAGATGGGATTAACCTTTTGACCCATATTACTTATTCTCCTTCTTTACTTTTTCTTCGCCGGCGACCTCGACAAAGATATTGCTACTAATCTTTTCGTAAGGAAGTGCGCGACCACGTGATGCTGGGACATAGCGACGCATACGGGTGCCACTCGTTACAAAGATACGGGCGATTCTAATGGTTTTCGGATCAATCGAAACCTTCGAATTATTAATCAAATTTGCATTAGCTGATTCAACGGCTTTAAGAACTGCACGAGCAGCACGGCGTGGAGTGTTCTCAAGAATCACTACCGCGTCAGCTACATAGCGATCACGTACGAGTGATGCAACTACGCTGGTCTTGCGTGGCTGTGAATCAATGCCTTTTTCATATGCATGTGCGAAATGTGTAGTCATAATTATGCCTTTCCTTTCGCAGCTGCAGCTTCAGCGGCTTTCTTACCGCCATGGCGCTTAAATTTACGGGTTGGCGCGAACTCGCCAAGCTTGTGACCGACCATGTTTTCTGAAATAAACACAGGCACGTGCATTTTACCGTTGTGAACGGCAATCGTACGACCAACCATTTCTGGTGAAATCGTCGACTGGCGGGCCCAAGTCTTGATCACGGTGCGATCTTCGGCGGAGAGAGCGGCAACCTTCTTCGCGAGTTTGTAGTCTACAAATAGACCTTTCTTAAGACTCCGAGACATTATTTCCTCTTTCCTTCGTGGCGACTGCGCACGATCATTTTATTAGTTTTCTTATTATGACGAGTACGGTAACCAAGCGTGAGCTGACCCCAAGGAGTTCTTGGAGCTTTACCAGAACCGTGACGACCACCGTCACCACCACCGTGTGGGTGATCCGTAGCGTTCATCACGACACCACGTACAGTTGGGCGAATGCCTTTGCGGCGCTTGCGACCGGCTGCACCAATTTTAACGTTCTGATGCTGTAAGTTTGATACGGTACCAATCGAAGCTTCGCAACTAGCGAGGACCTTGCGGACTTCGCCTGAAGGCATCTTGAGGGTAGCATAGCCATCTTCTTTTGCCATTAATTGTGCAGAAGCACCAGCAGCGCGAACCATTTGAGCTCCACGACCTGGCGTTAATTCGATTGCGTAAACAAATGTACCGACTGGGATGTTTTCGAGTGGAAGACGGTTTGAATCTTCAACTTCAACATCGCCGGTCTTGAAGGTGGTACCTTTTTCCATCTTCGTATCAGCGAGTACATAATAATATGTACCGTTTTGATCTTTCACACGAGCAATGCGTGCTGAACGGTTTGGATCGTATTCGATTTCCTCAACCTTAAGGGTAAGACCTTTTGGAAGGTTGTAGGTCATAATACGATAGTGGCGCTTTACACCACCACCACGATGGCGGACGGTGATACGGCCTTGATTGTTCTTACCCGCTTGCTGCTTCTTGGCGGCGAGAAGTGACTTCATCGGCTTCTTAGTCGTGATTTGGTCATAATCTTCTGTCGTCTTCTGACGTTGCGCCGGAGTAATCGGGCGATATGCTTTTATAGCCATTATTTATTCTCCTTACCTGCATTCTTGTCAGCCTTCGCTGCGCTGCGGCTGTTCTTCGAATCAGCCTTCTTAGCTGCTTTTTCAGCTTTCTTGGCTTCCTTTGCGCTGGTTTTATTATCTTCTTTTTCTGGCTCATCAAATACACGAATTGAATTGCCTTCAGCTAAAGTTACATAAGCGAACTTGCGATCTTGGCGGTGAGTAATGCCTGGGTAAGCGTGCTTGCCCTTGCTGAATTTAGTTTTCTTACCGTCGCGGATCATCGTGCGAACGTCTGTAACTTTCACATTAAATTCTTTTTCAACCATCTTGGCCACTTCTTGTTTTGAAGTCGAGCGCTTTACGATAAATACGTAAGTGCGCTTGGTTTGCTCAAGGTAGGTTTTCTCAGTAGCACGTGGCTCGAGGATGTGAAGATTAATATTGGTTTTTGCGTCTGCCATTTTACTTCTCTCCCTTCAGCCACTTTACAGTTGCTTTAAGTCCTGCATCGCCAAATACGATTGCATCAGCGTTCATGATATCAAATACATTGAGATAAGTTGCACGTACAAGCTTCACGTTTGGAAGATTGTTGGTTGAGCGAAGAATCTCTGGGGTCTTCTCAGAAACCACGGCGAGTACTAACTTATCTTCGAGCTTCATGTCTTTAAGAACCTTAGCTGCGGTCTTGGTCTTACCATCAAGTTTAACGGTTGGCTCAAGTACAAATACAGCCTTGTCTTTGTTCTTAATTGAAAGAGCTTGGCGTACGGCTTGGAGTTTAGCGCCGCGTGAGATCTTCTTAGTGAAGTTCTCTTCGCCGGTGCGACCAAATGCTACACCACCATGGCGCCAGATTGGGTTACGAGTCGAACCAAAACGAGCACGACCAGTACCTTTTTGCTTCCATGGCTTCTTGCCACCACCACGGACTTCACCACGCTTCAAAGTTTTAGCGTGTGATGAACGTGAATTTGCAAGATATGCATCGTATGCAAGCTTTACTAATTCATGATTTTCGACGGAAAGGCCGAATACATCTTTATCTAAAGTAGCCATCTTATTCCTTTCCCTCCACCGTTACGATTCCTTTTTTCGGACCAGGCACAGCGCCTTTAAGACCGATTAGATTGTTGGCTGCATCAATGTATGCAACAACCAAGTTTTTGACAGTGACGGTGTCGTGGCCCATACGGCCTGGCATTCTTTTGCCTTTGAAGACTTTCTGTGGGTACATCGAACCAATGGAACCAACTTTACGAATGTCGCCCTTAAAACCATGGGTATTACGGGATTCGTTAAAGTTCCAGCGCTTGACGGTACCGGCATAGCCTTTACCTTTGCTCGTGCCAGTCACAGAAACTTTGTCACCAAGCTTGAAGCTCTCAACCGTGAGAGTATCACCAAGCTTTAGTCCTTCTGGGATTTCATCAACACGAAATTCCTTCAAGACTTTAGGATTAATATTTTCACCGGCCTTCTTTACGTGGCCAGCAACCGACTTGCTCAGATTCTTACCCTGACCATAACCCACCTGCACAGCGTTATAACCATCGGTTTCGACGGTTTTAATCTGAGTCACCGTGGCTGGGCCGGCTTGAAGAATCGTTACAGGAGTAACTACACCATCTTCGCCGATGATCTGGGTCATACCAATTTTGGTGCCGAGAATGACTTGCATCCTTATCCTTTCCTTTATTTTTTTACACTATTAAAACTAGACTTTTAGGCCGGTTTCCCCTGTTAAAATCACAGAAGACCTCACCTTATGTCTAGATAACGCTATAATTTTACCACACTTTTCAAGAGATTACAAGGGGTTTTTAAGAGATTTTTTGAGAATTATTCGTCTTCGTGTTTGGTGATTTTGATATCAATGTCTTTAATCGAACCTTTAGTGTCCATATTGACGTCAAATGACTCACCTTCATTTGTTACGAACATGAAATACATCTTGGTACGCTTGGTATTGGTATATTTGTAGCTGTCGCGCTTATAGCTGATTTGCTTCACGTCTGGGCGATTCGTGGAAACGTATTTTGCAAGCGTGTTCACAAGCTTCGAATATTGGTCTGCCATGAGGCCCATCTTCTTGATTTGGTAAATACCAATCATGATAATTGAGCCTTCTTTTACTTCCGGATCTTCCTTGATTTTACGAATTGTTTCACCAGAAATCGGGTCAACTTCCGTCGTGATACGTTCATCGTCAGACGGTAAACCTGGTTTTTCTTCACCCAGCTTAATTACGCCAGTCGCGATTAAAACAACCAGTACGATAATCGCAAATACAAAAAGCCCGCCAATTACTAGAATGGCTCTGCCCCTTTTAGTCCCGGTTAATAAATTCTCGTTATTCATACTATTTACTGATTGCGTAGGCGTTTGATAAGCCCGATGTTACTTGATATGGGTCATAGCTTGCTACTGGCTCGTGGCTACCGGCCGAATCAGCCACAATCCATTCACCAGAATCCGTAATGCCAACAATCGCTACATAGTGACCACCTTCAGTAAATGGCAAGCCACCAGCGCCCACCGCATGAATCATTTTGCCAGCTTTGAGCGCTGCATTAATCGTGTCCACGCTAGCATTACCTAAGTTTTCAGCTTGAAGTCCGTAATGGTTAGCTAGTACTCGCGAAATCTCCCAGCTACTACCGCACAAACTACCGTCACCACACCGTACGTGCATACCCGCTTGACCGGCAATATCCGCCGTCTCCGCCGGAGTAACGCTCATACCCATCGTAGCAAGAATCGAAGCAAATGAAGTCGGGCCACAACCAGATTCACAAATTGAGTTCATATCGCTACCATGAATACCTTGGTTGCCATAGTTCATGCTACCCCACGCCGGATCGCACTGGTTGTATGAAACTACACCATCCACCGTAATCGGTGTACCGGAATCGCCGTAACCTTCTGGCACACAGTTCACGTATTCTCCACTACCGCCACCAGAACCATCACCCGGAACTAGTTCCGGAAGTTCACTTGGGTCAATCCCAAGGAACTGATAAGCATAGCTCAGACGCGTTTCGTAATCTTCCGTAGCTGGGTTTTCGTAGTTACGCCAAATACCATACACGGCATCTTCCATACTCATAGCATTGAGCTGGCTCGGTCCATAACCGTACTGCGGTAGCTCTTCAATTGCCCAACCTACCTGCGCTTGCATTGAAGTCACCGGATAGCCATGGCTATCAGCATAATTCTGCAAGCCTTCCACGCGTGACCAGAAATCCCACTGCACTAAACCAAAACCACCGGAATAAGTTTTGCTACCATTATCATAGGCACGGAAATCTTCTGACACAATCGCACCACCTTGGAGAATCCTTGGGTTAAGCCCCGACTCGGCGTACATGTTACCAATAATTGCAGCTGCTGATTGCTCGGAATAGCCATTCGCCATCAAAGTGCCCATAATTGCACTCGCGTTATCATCTGCATTAATATAAACCGTTGACGGATCTACCACTTGATAGTTTGGCGAACCGGCATCCACGCAAGCATTTGAACCGTATGGATCGTAAAACAGAATGTTGTTCTGCGCAAACATTTCCAGCATCACTTCCGGCATCGTTGCATAAGCTGAAACGCACGGAACTACCGTGCCGAGCATAAATGCCAACGTCACCAAGAAACCTGCTTTAAGTCTACGCTTGTCCATTGATATAAGTATAATATGTTTTTTAGAAGATATCAAGCATAATGCTTTTAATAGTCGGCGGATAAATCAATATAATTCACCATCACATGGCCATCCATCTCAAACCCTTTTTGTTGTAAGATTTCAATTCCCGCTTCTCTTTGTCCGCCACTATAATCAACAATCGTAAAGCTAAGCGAACCATCCTCTAGCACTGCGCCACGTATTTCAACGTGAATCGCCATTCTTGAATTAAAATCAAAAGAATCAATCACGATTGGAAAATCCTTTAGTCCTCGTACTTCATCAAGTGTATTTGCCATTTCTGTATTATCATACATACTTACGCAATGACTTTCCGGATATTTACTTTCTTTTGTGGTAGCACAACGGATAATAATCCCATCCGATACTTCAACTTTCTTAGACCAATCCATGATGACCTTATAAGTTTGTTTAAAATCGTCAACATCTATTAAGAAATTCGCCGTCGTAATATCTTGGTCAGTTTTTGTTCCGTACGAATCCGAACGGATTACTGCACTCACTTTATCTTCGTCGGTCGCACCGGCTTTTGCCACTAATAAATTCTTTAATTGTAACCCCAAACTTTCTACCTGTGCTTTTGGCATTGATTCCGGATAGCCGGTAATCGTCACGTGGCTTTTCGCCCATGACTGGCTTTCGACAATCGACAAAATCACCGCAATTAATACAATGACTAGCGTCACTCCGATACTGATAATTCCAATTTTTGGCAGTGAAAGCGATGGTTTGTTCTGCATTTAGATTCCTTTCAATACATTATCTGTGTACGCATAAGTTGGCCCGTATGGGCTTGGTGAATTCGTGTAATCAGACAGGCTGTAAACCTGTGCTCGCGGACGATAGCTCCTCGCGCCTCGGCTAGAGCCACAACTCGCTTCGCCGATAATTATCTGGTTTTTTGCTTCATCAATTCCTAGCACGATGCCGGTATGATTTGCCCAACCATCCGCCGAACCACTCATTGGCCCAGAGCTCATAATTGCATAAAGTCTCGGCACTTTCCCACCATTTTGGAGTTGTGGGTGCATCGCTAGATTTTGCCTTACGGCCTGCGAACCTTGAATTAGTGCTACGCCGTTTGGCCCCAGCGTCGTATAACGATTTAGAAACCACTTCGTAAACGCCGAGCAGTTGTTGAGTGAACCACTTGGGCATCCCGCGTCTTCAATCGATACGCCTTCAAAAGTCACTGTACCATGTTGCATTTTATCTGACTCTCTCGCATACGCTTCCATGAAAGATTGCGCTTGGCTAGCTTCCATGCCACCATTTACGAGCTTGCCTTCTGCCACTGCGGCATTTTCTTCGGCTTTAGTTTCGGTAGTCTTCGTTACTACACAAGACGAAATTTCGTCGAGCCCCACTCCGTCGCCGCCATCACCGCCACCGGCTGCATTCCTGGCCGCATTTTCGTACCATTCCGGATGTTCCTCGGCTAATTCTTTTGACGACTTCCATCCCTCTTCTTCTGACACTTTTTCAATCATCGAAATCAGAGAGCTCAGTTTCGATACGTAATTTGGATCAGTCGCATATCCAGCATTCTTAATTGCCTGCGCATACGCGTACGGATTCGTCACCGTATCACCCTGAAATACACCGTGATTTCGGTAAGTCGGAGTGTTTACAATGTTTTTATAATAGCCTTCCCAACCTTCCGCCGGTGTAGCATACGAAAAAGCGTTGTCCGGATTACTGTCAAACGCTCCAATACCAAAGAAATTGTTTCTTTCTCTTGCAAAATAAGACGTACCCGAAGCCGATTCCAAGATTCCCTGCGCCATCACGGTTTCCCAAGGAATTCCATAATTAATACTGTGCATTACTGCGATGTCGTGATACGTTTTGATAAAACCTACCTGCGTGCCATCCGGTTCGCCACTTAAAACTCCGCCTTCGTACGAGCCAATGCAGCTACCATACGGATCGTAAAAAAGAATGTTGTTGTCCGCATAAATCGAGAGTTCATCTTCGGTCATTTTATTCTTAGCTGCAAACGTACTGGTCGTAAAAACCAGGCTCGTTCCGAGAATGCACGTAATCAGAAATAATTTACGCTTCATCACTTTGAGCATAACAATTTTCTAAGAAATTATCAATAAACCCGTCTATCTCACCATCCAAAACCGCCTCCGGATCGGTCTCTTCGTATCCGGTGCGCGTATCTTTTACTAACTTATACGGTTGAAGCACATAATTGCGAATTTGCTGTCCCCAGCCAGCGGACTCACCCGCGCGGAGCTTATCAATAGATTCGGCATGTTGCTCGAGTTGCATCTGCACTAATTTACCACGGAGAATTTCCATCGCTTTTTCCTTGTTCTGAAGTTGCGAACGCTCGTTCTGAATCGCTACCACGGTATTAGTCGGTAAGTGCGTAATGCGCACTGCTGAATTTGTCGTGTTTACACTCTGCCCACCATGCCCGCCAGAATGATAAACATCAATTCTTAAGTCCTTTTCATCAATTTTTACATCCGTATCGGCTTTAATTACCGGCAAAATCTCCACTAACGCAAACGAAGTCTGACGGAGATTATTTGCGTTAAATGGCGAAAGCCTCACTAATCTATGAACGCCATGCTCGGATTTCAGTAATCCATACGCGTTCGTGCCATTTACTTCATAAACACCAGTTTTAATTCCAGCTTCCTCGCCCGCCACGCGCTCGAGAGTTTGCACTTTGAAGCCTTTTCGTTCAAAGAATCTTAAATACATTCTTTCGAGCATCCCGGACCAATCCATCGCTTCCGTACCACCGGCTCCCGCCGTAATGCGAATAATCGCGTCTTTATCATCGTACGGTCCATTGAATCGAAGCGCCTTTTTTAGATCCTGGAAATCTTTCTCCATCGCTTCAACCTGCCCCGAAATCTCTTCTTTCAAACTCTCGTCGGACATTTCAATTAATTCTTTCAGATCTTCAATCTGAGTTTTGAGCAGTCGCCATGGCTGAGTTTCTTCAGTAATTCGCGCTAACTCCTGATTTTTACTGGTCGCTTCTTCGATATTGTGCCAAATTTCCGGCACTGCCACCTCTTCTTCGAGCTTCGCCATCTTGGCGAGTTTATCTTCAATCTTCAGCCGTTCATAAGCCACCAAAAAGTCCTTCTCAAGTTCCGTCAGCCGTTTCTGTATTTCCTGCATGAGATAATTATACCACTCTTATCTATCAGATAGTATCATTGACATTTTTAAGCATATATGCTATAATTTATCTATCGTTCTATCTTGGGGGTGGTTACTATGAACGAGAAATTTTACAGGCCCTTTGATTCTGAAGGTTTTGTCAAGAATCTGGACGAGGATGTTTTTCAAAATGAATTCATCAATAAACTTGGCAAAACTTTGGCTTTCCAAAGGCTCCGCTGCAATGGCCCATATTTCCTTACGGGATTAGAATGGGCCGTAATCGAGCGTGGTTTCCGCGCCCTTGGCGTCCCGATGGTCCTTTCGACTAGTGAATCTGTCGAGCTCGCTCGCGCTCTTACGACTCGCGCCGCCATTAATTCCCGCTCTTAGCGGGCCCGGCTCGCTTTTCTAGCGGGCCTTTTTTATTCCTTAAAAAGCAGAGAGGCCCCTATAAAAGGGGCCATTCTCTACCGTGTGAGATGCCAGGACAAATCACTCGAGTTAAACTCGAGTCGCATTTGCTCCCGACCAACCAGAATGTCGAAAATGTGAAGCGTGGCTTGCCCCGCGAAGTGAATATGGGTGCGGAGCAGCTCTGTCACTTCAGTTTCCGTTTGTCCACGTCGCCTGAAAGTGAGAGGCTGGCATGGCGTCATTTCGTAGCTGAAAAGCGCCATCACTTCGACTTGTTCTGTTTTGTTGTTTTTGTTAAAGTTTTTCATAAAAGACTCCTTTAATTAAATTATTAGAGTCATTTATGTGAGCCTCTGTTTTATTGGCTCGTAGTAATAAGGCAAAATGACAATACCTTACTACCTTAAACTTTTCTCTTTACCAGTGACCGAAGTATAGCAAGAGACACTTCTATTTTACCACATGTGGTATAATAGTAACCCTGGGAGAACATTAAAAAAGGAGGTGGTTGATATGGAGAGAGCAGTCTCTGCTATCGATGACCTGAAAAAGCTTGGTGATAGGTTAATAGTATTCGAAGATGATGCTACAAATCCGCCGTCGCTTACCATTGTGAAATTTCCCGAAAATCGCGGAACCATCATCCAAAGGGGCGTCCTTTATGATTGGTATGGTCGCGAAGTCGAACTCGGAGAAAGCATCAAACGTATCGTTGAGCCATTTGGGCATTACACCGACGGCATCGACCTGACGCATTGTCACGACAATTTCGTCGTGGAGCTAAAAGACGGCACTTTTGCAATTAGTGGCATTAAATATTATCGCTTGCCAAGATCGGAATGTTTAGGCTATTCTGGCCTAAAATATGCCATTACAGGCGGTGCCTTAAAAATGGTGCCACACATGTATTTAGACGAATCACTTCCGCGTTATGAAGAAATCAAATTAGATGCTCTAAAAGACACTTGTTTTGAAATCTTCAAGCGCTGGAACGGTCCTCATGAGTACGCTCTTGGCATCAATCCAATTATCTGCGATTCGGTCGAAAAAGACATCACGCATCTTATTTGCGGCGAACTTGCCGGCGGTAATGGCAGATGTTGGTTTTCTATTGCAGAGAACCGCGAAATACTCTTAAAAACCACCAAGACTAAACTCGGTCGCATGGAAGAACCCCCACTTTATCTCAGCATGGACGAAATCTTTGGCGAAATTACAGTCTCAAGAGATGGTAATAAACTTACTGCCAGAGTCCCCAAAAAGCATTTCACCAAAGAATCGATTCGTATCTCTACGGACGCTGAAGTTTTGGGGCACATGGAAGAGTCCCACTTTTGGTGGTACCTTGACCCAATCTAATCCCAGACTCCCCGTTTTTACAACGGGGATTTTTTATGTTATAATATTTCTTATGATTTGGAACGATTTAAAGAGACCATTTCTGATTTTAGCTCCGATGGAAGGCGTCACTGACGTGGTTTTTCGCCAAGTTGTCGCGCGCGCCGGTCGCCCGGATCTCTTTTTCACGGAATTTACCAATGTTTCGAGCTACGCCTCAGAAAAAGGTCGTACAAATGCGCTCGAACGCCTCGAAATCGCTCCAACCGATTCTCCAATCATTGCCCAAATCTGGGGTAAAAACCCAGAGCATTTCGCGAAAACTTGCGAGGCCCTTGAAGGTCTTGGTTTTGTCGGTGTCGATCTAAACTTCGGCTGCCCAGACAAGCACGTCAACAAAGCCGGTGGCGGCGCCGCTATGATTAAGACTCCGGAGCTCGCCGTCGAATGTTTTCGCAACGCTGTAAAATCCACTAATCTCCCAGTTTCGATTAAGACTCGTCTCGGCTGGGCTAAACTCGACGAATACAAGGATTGGCTATCTACTCTCTTAAATGAACATCCGGCTGCCCTTACTGTTCATCTCCGCACTAAAAAAGAAATGAGTAAAGTTCCAGCTCACTATGAATTAATTCCAGAGATTATTAAACTTCGCGACACGCTTAGCCCAGAAACGAAACTAATCATTAATGGTGATATTAAAGATAGGACCGCTGCACTTAAACTTCACGAAACTTATCCTGAGGTTGACGGCTTCATGATTGGCCGCGGCGTCTTCGCTAATCCATATTGTTTTACCGACCACACGCCAACTCGCGAAGAGCTCATGGATTTACTCCGTTTTCACCTTGATTTACACGAAGCCGAATCGAAGAAGCATTATCTTTCTTACGAACCATTAAAGCATTTCTTCAAGATTTACATCAACAACTTCCCTGGCGCTTCGGACCTCCGCGCCAAACTGATGGAAACTCATTCCGTACCTGAAGCGCGTGCTATAATAGAGTCATGAAAATCGCATTATTAGGTTACGGCAAAGAAGGCAAAGCTGCCGAAAAATATTTTAAAGCTAAATTCGACGCGGAGTTCGAAATCTTTGAGAACTTCACGCGCGATGAAATCGAGAAAAAAGATTTCTCTAGTTTCGACTTAGTTTTGCGTAGCCCTTCCGTCCCACCACTTCATCTTAAAAATGAATCCAGTTTAACCCGTTATTTCTTTGAACACTGCCCTTGCCCAATCATCGGCGTCACCGCTACCAAAGGCAAAGGCACCACTTGCTCGTTTATCAAATCCTTGCTCGACGCCCATCACGAAGATGCCTATCTCGTCGGCAACATCGGCACCCCAGCCATTGAATCGCTTGATGCTTTGAAACCTAATTCCGTCGTTGTCTACGAAATGAGTAGTTTCCAGCTCTGGGATCTCGAAAAATCTCCACACGTCGCCGTCGTTGGTACCATCGAACCGGATCACTTAAACGTCCATAATGGTTTCGATGATTACGTAAACGCCAAAGCCAACATCTGCCGTCATCAATCGGCCGATGATTATTTAGTTTATTTCTCGTTAAGTAGCGACTCGAAAAAGATTGCCGATACGTCAAGCGCCAAGAAACTTACTTACCCATTTAATTTGCCATCCGACATCCTCGACGCCATCGTTATCCCTGGTGAACACAACAAAATGAACGCCATGGCCGCCATCGCCGCCGTCGCCTGTTACAAAAATATCTCACCAGACGAATATTTAAGCACCTATAAAACCGAAATTATTAAAGGCTTAAAGAGCTTTAAAGGCCTCCCGCATCGCCTCGAATACGTCGGCGAATTAAATGGTGTTAAATATTACGACGATAATTTCTCCACCAACCCAGCTTCGACCAGGGTAGCCATTGATGCCTTCCCAGATAACAATATTATCGCCATCATTGGCGGTCGCGACAAGACGGATAACGAAGATCTCTCAGAAATCTACGAAGTTATTTCCGCAAAGAACGTGAAAAAAGTCATCCTAATGGGCGAATCCGGTCACGAAATCGCGAAGCACTGGCAAGATGACCGTTTCATCGTCGTTGAGTCTTTGAAAGACGCCGTAAAGACGGCCAAACAAGAAGCCGAAAAACTGGCTAGTGCCATCGTTTTGATGTCCCCCTCCGCTGCCAGCTTTGATATGTTCGAAAACGTTTACGATCGCGGTGCTAAATACCAGGCTTTAATTAAACGCCTCTTTTAATTCTTCCTCAGTCACTGGCTTAGTAGTGTCAGCCGTAGTAACCGGCGTTACCACTGTTCCTGTTCCTGGAGCCGCCGCCTCATTCTTAAATGGGTTTTCTTTCTCCGGTTCGGACGGCGTTTCGCCTTCGCCGCCGTTGTCTTTCTTGCCTTTACCAAGTTTCTTAATTAATAAGAATAGTAGACCAAGCACGATTAGGACACCCTCTGAGATTGCAATAATCATCCAAATCAAAGAGTTATCTTCTTTTTCTTCGCACTTCTTACAAGTTTCGCAAACTGGACAATCGACACTCGCTCTCGTGACTTCAATGATGTAATCTTTTCTTGTGCCATCTTCGGCCGTCACAATCACCACGAGTTTATTAAGACCAACCTTTAAGATTTGTTTTCCCACTGCACCGGTCACAGTTGCTTTGCTATCCGTAGCCGTTACACTAAGTTCAATTTCCGAAACGTCATTCTCAACCGTAATCTTATACTTCTCGTCTTCGAGTTTGAGTTCCTTATTACCAATCTTAACGGCCTTGATACTCGTATCACTACTCTTTGCCGCAGTATCCGGCACCGGTGTATCCGGAGTCGGAGTTGGTGTAGGTGTTGGGGTTGGTGTAGGTGTTGGGGTTGGAGTCGGAGTTGGTTCTGGATCCTTCACGGTCACCCGAATATTACGCGTCTTACCATTGATTGAAATATCGTCATAACCGGTCATATCAGTCGCAGTTACTGAAATCGCAGCGTTGCCCGCCACCAATCCTTTGACAGTAATTGTAGCCGGAGTACAAGATTGACCCGGAGCGCAGTCTAGGAATTCCTTAGTTGAAGAGATTGATGCAACTGTTGAGTTACTAATTGAAATATCAACTCTACCGGCAGCCGACACCGCCGAAATAGTGAATGTCGCCGATTTGCCCTTTTCGATAGTTAGGGCATCCGTGCTTACCCTCATATCGCCAATATCAGCATACACTAACCCTGAAGGTAAAATGATTGAAAAAGATAATATAAAAGTAAGTAAGATTTTTTTGAGGTTCTTCATCATGGTCGCCATTCTCCAGTCCCATCCATGATATATAGCCTGATTTTAATGTAATCAGCAGAGGTAATCGTATCATTTTTGTTGATATCGGCAGCGAACCAAGTCACTGTGTTCTCGGTAATTGTCTCAATATCCATGATATGCTTCCTGACTTTAATGTAGTCAGCTGAGTTTACTAAGGCATTGCCATCAACATCGCCAAGAAATGCCAAAGTATAATCATAGTTCACACCACCAATCGCAACTCTTAAAACATCGCCAGTTTTCACAGCATCACTATCGGCTTCAGACATGTCACTTCTGAGGTGCGAAATCGTCGCTACGGCCGAACCGGTATTGACCCTACTTTCCACATCGCTAAAATCGCCACTGTTCAGAAGCAAGATGCCATCGGTAACTGCTTCAAGAACGCTATCTTCTTCGATTTCCGGACCTACCGTCACATTCACAGTGTAAGTCGTGGATGGAGAAAGTTGCTCTTCATCAAACGTCACCACATCGGTCAAAGTCACCGTGATTGTAGTATTACCAGCACCTTCAGCCGTTACAGTAATCGTGGCTTCACCTTCGTTCTCAAGATTCGAATCAAGGAACACGCTATCGTCGGAGACGGTCGCCACATCAGTATCATTCGAAACGATATCGATACGACCGGCCGCATTAGTTGCCGAAATCGTAAAGGTGGCATCACCACCAATTGCAATGTTGAGGCTATTGGTCGATACAGCGATGCTACCAACTGCAAAAGCCGTCATACCGGAGCAGAACGCCAACGTTAGCACTACTACGGCAAGTGTCGCTCCTATTAATTTTTGTTTTAGTTTTTTCATGAATTACCTCCATTCATAATATAATTTCTTACTTTTATATAATCTATTGATGAAACATTCTTATCATCATTTAGATCCGCCGCTAAGAACCCCGGCGAGGAACCGGTCAAGGTCTCCACATCCATGATGTGTTTCTTGATTTTAACGTAATCGCCTGAGCCTACAGCGCCATCGCCATTTACATCGCCATAGACTATCATCAAATAATCATAATACCAATCATCATCCACCGACATCCTAATCTTGTCGCCGGTCTTAATTGTGTTATCCTCTACAATATTATCGTCCTTATCATAATGTGTGTACGTCACTTCTGCGGCGTTCGACATCTCAAGACGGCTCGTCACGTCGCCGACAACGCCCTCATGCATCATCAGAACATCCGACCCGCTCTCAGCAATCGTACCATCCTGAGTATCCACCACCGGGCCAATCACGTCCACGGTCATATCACGTTCATTTCCATCGTATTGAAGCGATAGATGAATCGTCCCAACGCCAGCTTTTTTACCCACAATCTTAATATCTTCTGGATAATAATTATTATCAGCATTCTTTTCATCAATCACTTCAATCGCACCGTCACCAGAATCCGTCACGCTATAGGTAACTCTTGCTGCGTCCATTGACGGCGTGATGTAATGCATGAGCGACATCGTCTCGCCCTGTTTCAAAGTCACATTCGTTTCAATCGTTGAGAACTCAAATAATGAAGCGTTGGCAACTTTCGCGAGTAGTGGCGTTCTGGCTGCACCATCGATAGTTCTCGTCGTCCAACCAATTCCAGTTTTATAATTATTAATCTCATTTTCGTAGAATCTACCGCGTTTAATCAATGCCGATGTAATATAGTTCGCCAAATTAATATCAGTATTGTCTTCCTTACCCACAATCTGATTATGATAGTCAGTATAAGTATCATCATCCTTAGCTTTTGCAGTCACCGTACCGGTATTCTGGATAAACCTTAGCGTCAACCCACCATTTGGACCGACACTACCAAATATGCCACTAGATTCTTGCCCAGACACATTCGCCGAAGAATAAGTATATGAAACCGAAATGTTGTTTGCGCCCTCCGCAAAAGTTGTCTTACCAATCAGGGCACCGGCATTTCCTCCGGTCGATTCAACTGAACCACCAATAATATATATATCCTTAATTTGTGGCGTAGTGTTAAGTGGATTATAGAAACAACCAATTAACCCTACATTTTGCGAGCCCCTAATACTCATATTGTCAATAAATAATGAAATCAATGGATAATAAGAGCCACCACTACCCTGCATATAGCCAAACATACCCACACATTCACCATCACCGGTCACTTGCAAATTCGAAATCGTATGCCCACCACCAGAAAGTTTACCCGTAAATGGCGTCATCGCTGTACCGATTGGCGTAAATGGCTTTGTGAGCACAATATCGTTACTTAATTCAAACAAAGCGTACGGATATGCCCTCATTGCCGAGAATTCGCTTTCTCTCGAAATGAGATACGGATCACCATCCACACCAGTACCGCCCGCTACCGATACGCCAGAAATCGTAATTTGTATATCGTCACAATTTTCTAAATAACAAACCCTGAGTACAAAATCGCCAGAACCAATATTAGTGTTAATTGCCACATAAGCATTAATCTTGTTGGCACCCACCTTATTGTGCAGGACGGTAAGATTACCAGATGTAATATCATTACTGCCATCCCACAAAGAATAAGTTGGCGTCGCATCAGAAGGAATATTCTTTGTGTAGGTCATCACTTTAAGATCGTGCGTCGAGTTTTGCGGAATAATACCGACATTAATATCTATATCATCTGTACCCATTCGTGGTGTTTTGTTTACATTCGACGTAAACACACCAATCATGTTCGTAATCATGACTTTCGAGCTGGTTATCGTCACTGTAAATGTATCCGCATCGAACACTACATTCTGATCCGATACGTCAATCGTAAACACACCTGGCCATAATATATTTCCGTTAAACAAAGTATACGTATGGGTGCCATCAGTTGCTGTGACTATGTAATTGGCATTGTACGAATACGGCAAGAACTTAATTAATTCAAGTTTTTCGGCACCAGGAACTTTGCGTTCAACTGTAATCGAATCCGAAAGCGCTGTGCCAACACCGTGATACCAGTGATTCCTATGGTAATTGTTATCCCAGGTTCTTTCGCTCATGAGCGACATATCAGTCGTAAAGTTTATTTGCATTGTCGCTCTAGTTGAGTCGTAAGCGATGTAAATATAATCACGGCCATCGCTTCTTACGCCCCACGAGTTTCTCACTAACCATGCACCAGTACCGGTGACTAAATCACCAGCATCGCAAGCCCCGTAAGCATTTGGCGCTACATGCATCGAACCAAAGCGGCAAAAGGCCCAGGAATAATTATCATCCCAACCAATGATGTGCATTGAGTGCGCACCGAAATTGTCATCCTGCGAACAAGACGTTTCATCAAAGATTATCGATCTGCCGTTCCACATCGAACCGCAAGTACCGTTTGGTGAACCAGTCGAAACTTCTGCGCCACCATAGCGCATAATACCGCTTTTAGCATATCTAAGGAAATTATAATCACCGAGCGTTGATCTAAGTGACCCAAGCATAATCGCACGGTTGACTTCATATTTCGCAACATTGTAATTCAAAATATCCGCCATCTCGCGCGGATTAGTATCGTTAGTCGTATACGGGAAGAAGGAGTCATTTGCAAGTGCCAAACCATTGGCGGCTACCCAAGAAGCCATATAGAAATTACCGCCCTTTGTGAGGGCACGTGAGCCATCTTCGTTTACGTAATTATTAAAACCATTCGAGCTCGTTGCGTAGTCCATTTGGCGAATTGAAAACTGTTGCGTCGTCAGTGCATTGTATGGTTCGTTCTTCGTTCTCATTAAATAGCTTTCGGCTTGTTCGTTAAACGCAAAATCCCAACAAAGACCATAAGAACCCTGATTTTTGAGTGGTGTAATGTAAGATTCGTTATTCACATTGCGAAGATCAAATGAGGTCGGAAGATTATCACTTATACTAATGAACTCATTGTATGTTTGCGCATCAGTGGTATCGGTTGTAGGTGATTTTACACCACGCTTAGTCGTCGTTTCTTCCGGACTTATCACAAAAGTCATTGGAATCACATCAACTTCTTGTTTTTCCTCATCACTAAGTTCGAGATATTTGATGTATTCCGGGTTCAAATAAATCTCACCTGGTTTCTGATTCTTTTCGGTTAAAATCAAAGAACCGTTTTCTTCGTAATTTTTACGAACTAATTCTTTTGCTACGTCTGGAAGATAACTGTATTCGTCGGACTTAAGAATAATTTCAATCGCTTCAAGTGCGTAAGCTTTCTGAAAACCAAAAAAGCCAGCAAATATAGCAAATGCTGTAATCACTAAAATATATCTGTTTTTTAGCTTTGACCTAAGCATTAACTTAATTATACTTTTTTCTCTGAAAAAATCAATAATTAAGCTTATGTTTTTTAGAAATTTAAATGCGTTTCGAGTTCCGAAATTACGGCTTTTTCCACAGAGGAAACGGTCGCAAAACCTTTAATGCCAGAGCCGGCAAATTCACGCGCGAGTTCAATCATCTTCGCCTTATCAATTCCCTTGATGAGATTTGGCATATCGTCATATCGTTCAATCGTTTCGTTCGTGAAGTAATTCTCCGCATAATAATCGGCAATCTGGCCGACCGTTTGCGCACCCATTTGGAATCTGCCAAGCGCATACGAACGCGCCGCTTCGAAATCTTCGTCCAAAATCTCGCCGTTTAATGCCTTCACCATTTCAGTTTGGATTAGTTCGAATAGCTCCATCGCATTTTCAATGTTTACTTCCCCGTCAAAATCCCAATACGAATTCGTGGCGTTGCTCGCAATCGAGCTACCCATACCATAAACTAAGCCACGTTTTCTCGCCGCACCAAAAATTTTCGAATTCATCGTGCCGTTTAATATGTGATTTAGACAGCTCATCGCAAAGACTTCATTCGGCTCTAAATGCCTTGGTGTGACGAGTGAAAACCCAAAGGTGATATTCGACGCGTCTTTTCTTCTAATCGACACCGCTTCCGATGAATGTAAATCCGAACGTGGAATCTCGAATTTCTCACCTTCTTTTAGGTCCCAATTCTCGAGTTCATGAATGATTTTATGTTTCCGACCATGGATTTTTCCAGCGATAATAAACAACATATTTTTCGCCGTGTGTGTTCTGCGATAATGTTCACGAATATCTTTTAATTCAATATTCGGAATTGTTTTAAGTCTCTCCGGCAAATCCAGAATATCTTCACCTACGGCCTGTTGCACGCGTGGCCATAGCAAACGATAATAATCATTCATATAACCCGTGAGCTCCGACTTCACATTGGCTTTTTCGGACTTTAATTCTTCTTCATTGAACCTCGGTTCGCAAATAGAAAGCTTCTGTAAATCCATAATGCGATCCCATTCAAAATCGGCACATTCCGTTTCGTAACACACTGAAATATCCGAAGTCCACGCATTGTGATAAGCGCCGTTTTTTGTAAACTCCGCTTCGAAAGCTTGCTCATCTTTAAACTTTGAGTTCGCACCAAAAGCCAGATGCTCAACCACATGTGGAATTTCATACACATCGTGGCTTTTTGCATACATCATACCGGCCCGGAACTGAATCCTGGTTGACATCACTGACGCACCCGGGATGTCAATTAAGAGTCCTTTGGCGCCATTTTTTAGCGTAATTTCTTCAACTGAATGCTTCATAGATTATTTACGTTTTTTCGACTTGGAAGATTTCTTCTTTGAACCAGATTTTTTCTTCGATTTCCTCACTGGTGCTTTCTTGCCAGTTGCACCCGGAGTTTTCTTCTTAAATTCAGAATCGAGATTCTTTTCGCCCTTCTGAATTTCGTTCACGCCACGCTCGGTTTGTTTGCCCGCCATCTTAGTGAGCTCAGATTCATATTCTTCACCATCCGTTACATTATCATCGCGAGCCTCAGCCGGCGTGATTGAAAGGAGAATATGAAGCACTTCTTCACGGAGATTCCTTTGTAAACCATCAAAGAGTTTTTGCGATTCGGAACGATACTCCACGAGTGGATCGCGTTGGCCAACTGAACGCCAGTGAATACCTTCACGGAGATGTTGCATATTCTCGAGGTGTTGCATCCACAAAGTATCGAGCACTTTGAGATATACTTCACGCTCAATCTTACGCATAATCTCTGGTGTAAATTCATCTTCTTTCAGTTTGTAAGCTTGTTCAACTGCCTCAAGCGCCAATTTCTCACGGTCTTTTTCTTTACGCTTCAAACCAATTTCGGAAATCAAGTCATCATCGAAATCAAAGACGGCCTTAAATTCTTCGTTGAAATTCTTGTTCACGCGTGACGAGAATTCGGTTAGCATCTTCGTCTCGTCCACCATTAAACGATGAATTTCCTTATAAATGTCTTCACCCTCAAGAATCTTACGGCGAATCATGTAAACTACCTTACGATGACGGTTAATCACGTTATCGTATTGCACCACATTCTTGCGTGAATCGAAGTTAAATCCTTCGATGCGCTTTTGTGCGGCCTCGAGAGTCTTCGAAATCGTCTTCGTTTGAATTGGCGTATCTTCATCTACGCCCAGTCTCGTAAGAATCATCTTCACGCGGTCGCCTTGGAAAATGCGCATCAAATCATCTTCACACGACACGAAGAACTGTGTCGTGCCCGGATCGCCCTGACGGCCACCACGACCACGGAGCTGGTTATCTACGCGACGCGAATCATGACGTTCCGAACCAATCACGACGAGGCCACCAAGCTCTTTAACACCTTTACCAAGTTTAATATCGGTACCACGACCTGCCATGTTCGTTGCAAGCGTAATCGCGCCTTTTTCACCGGCTTTCGCAATAATCGCAGCCTCACGCTCGTTGTTCTTGGCGTTCAGGATTTCATATGGTAAACCAAATTGATCTAGATACCTTGCGATTTCCTCGTTGTTCGCAATTGAGCCGGAACCCACGAGCACCGGCTGGCCTTTGTCGTGATACTTCTTCACTTCAGCTGCAATGGCGCGAAGTTTCCCTGCCTTAGTCTTGTAAATCAAATCGTCTTTATCTACACGGATAATCGGCTTGTTTGGTGGAATTTGAATCACATCAAGTGCATAAATCTGTTGGAATTCTTCCGCTTCAGTAAATGCCGTACCGGTCATACCCGAAAGCTTCTTGTAAAGTCTAAAGAAGTTCTGGAATGAAATCGTGGCAAGCGTCATCGATTCTTGCTTTACCACCACACCTTCCTTAGCTTCAATCGCCTGATGTAGACCTTCGTTGTAACGGCGCCCTTGCATCAAGCGGCCAGTGTGCTCGTCTACAATGATTACTTCGCCAGAATTCGTCACCACATAGTCTTTATCACGCTTGAAGATTACTTCTGCGCGAAGAGCCTGTTCCATGTGATACACGAGACGCGTATTCTTAGTTGAATACAAATTATCGACACCCAAAATCTTCTGGACTTTATCAATACCAGCATCGGTCAATGTCACCGAACGACGCTTTTCATCAAAGACATAATCATCCGGAGTAAGTCTACCGGCAACTTTTGCAAATTGATAATACGATTCCGGGTTATCACCAGCCGGCGCCGAGATAATGAGTGGCGTTCTGGCCTCATCGATTAAGATAGAGTCCACCTCATCCACAATTGCAAAGTTCAATTCGCGCTGGCGAAGATACTGAACTTCAGAGGTCATGTTGTCGCGGAGATAATCGAAACCGAACTCGTTGTTCGTACCATAAGTAATGTCTGCGTTATAAGCTTCTTTTCTCGTGCATGGGCGGAGATGGCGAAATCTCTCATCATCATGCTCTTCATTTTCATATTCTTTATCATAAATGAATGAAGCTTCATTAATGATTACACCAACAGAAATACCGAGAAAATCGTAGATTGGACCGTTCCAACCGGCATCACGTTGTGCAAGATAATCGTTTACCGTAACGATATGCACACCACGTCCAGTAAGAGCATTAAGATATGCCGGGAGCATAGCAACAAGAGTTTTACCTTCACCCGTCTTCATCTCAGCTACATTACCTTCGTGAAGCGCCATACCACCAATTAGCTGCACATCATATGGGCGCATCTTTAAAACACGCTTCGATGCTTCTCTGGCTACAGCAAAAGCATTTGGAAGAAGCTCGTTTAAGATCTTCGTATCATCAGCCTGTACATGCTTCTTGGCTTTCTTAGACTTCTTAGCCTTCTTGCCCTTAGTATCAACCTTCTTTTCTTCGAGCTTAGCGGT
This sequence comes from Candidatus Saccharimonadota bacterium, assembly GCA_017432025.1. Lineage (GTDB taxonomy): Bacteria > Patescibacteriota > Saccharimonadia > Saccharimonadales > Saccharimonadaceae > Nanosyncoccus. The sequence continues at coordinate 34,223 of JAFRJX010000002.1, read as the reverse complement.
TTTCAGGGCTTTTTCAATTTTACTCTTAAAAATGTCAGTCTGAGCTGCGAGCTCTTTGTTGGTCATTTTTTCGTATTTTGGCTCAAGCTTATTAATCTCTTGTGCACGTTTCCAGTATTTCTTCAGAATCTTCTTCTGGGCGTCACCAAACACGCCCTGCAAAAATTTAGTGAGGGCAGTTTTATCAGCCAATTTATCAGTCGGCTTCTTTTCCTTTTTCGCCATATTATCTCCAATCTTCTCTTTATTCTAGCACACTAGTGTCTCTTAATAAAGAGATTTTTGAGGCTTCTTTTTTGGCGATGTGGTTGTACTTCAAGTTTATAACGACGGATTTGTCCGGTGAGTTTTGCCTCCACCAAATCAACACCCGCAAACACATTTGAACACTCATCTTTAGCTGCTACGACTTTGCCACCAGGAATATCCATCGCCACCGAGATTTCATATTTATCACCCTTACTTTTACCGATTTCAGTCACAATCATCTTCACAACTACATCTTTTTTCGAACCGCGTGGCAAATAACGATCGAGTTTACCGATTCTCTTCTCGACGTACTTACGAAAGCCATCCTCAACCTTATAGCCATTGTTTCCAGTGACTTCAATTTTTTCAATCATTTTAGATTTCCTCCTTATTGTTTAGATATGGCCTGAGTACCTCTGGTACTTTGAGTTTTCCACCTTCAGTTGCGTAGTTTTCGAGGAGCACTACGAGCGCTCTGGCTAACGGAATTGCCGTACCATTCAAAGTGTGTACAAATTCAATCGTGCCATCTTTGCGACGTACGCGACAGTTTACGGCACGGGCTTGGAAATCTGTACAGTTCGAACAGCTCGTGATTTCCTGATACTTCTGATTCACTGGCGACCAATATTCCATATCATACTTCTTCGCCGCTGGCGCACCTAGGTCACCAGCCGCAATGTTAATTACATGATAAGGAATACCAAGTCCTTGCCAAATGTCTTCTTCAATCGCGAGAATCTTTTCGTGAATCTCTTTAGATTGCTCTGGCAAACAAAATGCGTACATTTCGAGCTTATTGAATTGATGCACACGGAACAAACCACGAGTGTACTTACCATACGTACCCGCCTCTTTTCTAAAGCATGGCGAATAACCAGCGTAGAATAACGGAAGCTTATCTTCGTCAATAATCTCATCCATGTGATAGCCGGTAAGAGACATCTCCGCTGTAGCGATTAATGCCAAGTCTTCACCTTCGATATAGTATTCATCAGATTGATCCGAAGTGCGTGGGTTAAAACCACAACCCTCGAGTACTCTCGAACATACCATGTCTGGCACCGTCATAAAGGTAAAACCGTGTTCCAAGACTTTTGACAAACCATATTGCAGTAATGCATTCTCGAGTAAAGCCATTTCACCTTTAAGATAGTAGAATTTCGCACCGGCTACTTTCGCACCACGTTCAAAATCTACCCAGTCACGAGAGACGGCATAATCCAAATGATCGACACCTTTCTCGTGATGCTTACCCCAAGTTTTCACTTCCTTTGAACATTCTTCACCACCAAGTGGCACATCGTCAAAAATGATGTTTGGCACAGTCTTTAGTAGTGCATTGAGTTTCGCCTCAGCTTCAGTCAGCTCAGCTTCGCATTCTGCAAGCTCAGCTTTCACTTTCTTGCCTTCTTCGACTAGCGCCGGAGCTGGCTTCCCGCCTTTCATTTTGCCGGCGATTTCATTACGCTTTTGCCTTAGCGCCTCCACGCGCGAAAGAATAGATTTTCGTTCATCATCCAGTCGCACAACATCGTCTACATTAATTTTATAGCCTTTTTCTTTGGTGGACTTCTTCACCAAATCGAGATTTTCTCTGATAAACTTCACATCTAACATATTAAAGCTATTATAACACTAAAAAGTTAAAAATCGGTTAAAATAGGCTAGTTTAGCTTGCGCCAAAGGTTGAAATAGTCGCCGAGATGGAGGTCGGACGGACGGGCATCCAAATTAAGCTGAAGCTCGTTGAAAATATCCGTAAGCTTTTCCTTACTCGCGAGTGGCGTCAAATTGTGAATCAATTTCTTTCTTGGTGCCGAAAACGCTTGCGCTATAACCTTGAAAATTTCGTCTGGGAAAATTGGACCGGAGGAATGCGGCGCGAGTACAATCACGCGACTGTCCACTTTTGGTGGTGGCGTAAACTCATTTTTCTTCACTACCGGGCCGAGCGCCACGCTCGCACGGTTCTTCACAAACAGCGAAAGCATTGTTTCTTTATCATCAGCAATTCTTTCTGCCACTTCTTTTTGCACTAAAAGCACAATCCTTGCTGGAATGTTCTTAGTCGTGAGCAGTCTCTCAATAATCGGGCTCGTAATATAATATGGTATATTTCCGGCCACCGCATAGCGTTCCGAAATTTCATCAAAATCAAATTTTAAAATATCTTTATTAATTACTTCAAGATTCTTACCTGGGAACGATTTTGGTAAATTAGTCGCAAGGTGTGTATCAAATTCTACTGCTACTACTCGGTTAAAATTCCGGAGTAAACTCGAAGTAAGAGTCCCAAGCCCTGGCCCAATCTCCACCACTAGCGATACATCGTCCGGAGTCTTCGCGAGACTCGCAATTTCATCGAGCACTACGCGATTATTAAGCCAATGTTGTCCTAGTGATTTGTTGTTTTTCATTTATACTCCGTCGCGCCGAGTCCAGTCGGTCGCAAGATCAAATTGTTCAGGGTTCGCTTGTGCAAACGAACCAGTATCATATACTCTACCAAGCCCAAGGCTCGTCTCTACTACCGAGCAACGCGGATAACGGCTTAAGTTCGCCGCTACTAGCACATATCCTTCTGCATCCACCTTAACACCGTCCGCTCGGACCGAATAGGTTGCCGGCACACCACATTCACGCGCCGCAATTCTCATCACGCCACTCATATTGAGATCATAATAAGTTTCCTGACGCTCTACCTTCTGACCATTCGCCTTCGTTACGGTATAGCGATTACGGCCTTTCGACTTCGTCAGTGGCGTCTGTTCAATGGCGCTAGCACCCACCGCCACAATTCTCGTCACCGGTTCTTTCTTCACTTCCTCAGAAACCAGTTTTCTCGTCGCTTCGGCGCCATCAACATAGTGGACTTCATAAGTCTTCACTTTAATACCAACTTCACCATACTGACGCACCTCTTCCTTACCCGGCGCCACATTATAATCTTTTACTCTCTGTTCGCCAAACGGAATCTCGACTTCTTCGGTCACAGTCGAGCCACCATTTCTTTTAATGTCATAGATTTCCACCATACCGAGCTCTAGGAACAGAGTATTGATTACTGGTTTCACTTCATCGCCATCATAAACCTCGAACCCAGCATCTCTCGCAATCGTCTTAAGATCATAACTTGCCGTCATTACATATTTATTAACCTCACCATCGCGCACAAGTGCCGGACGTGCCCGGTGAATATTAATAAAGTAGTTATCGGTGTTTACGACCGTCTCAAGGGCCGGCTCAACAATGTCACCAGAGGAAAGCTTCACGCCGGAGCGCTCCAAGATTTCCGCCACCGTCGCCTCTCTAGATTTCACAGTCAGCTTATCGGAACCGTCAAAAATATTCACAAAGTATTCAGATAAAAACGTAGCTGGTTCATCCTCGCCCGCTGCAAAGGTTTTTTGTAAAGTCAGCGTAAAAATCGAACCCGCTAGAAGCAAGACAACACTAATTACTAATAAAATCAGAGCCTGATCGAGGTTTTTCGAAAGTCTCATATTACTATTATACCACATAATAAAAACCCGGTGGGACCGGGTTTTTCAATAATCTCTAGGTGGAAAACAATTTAGCCAAATTAACTCAACGCTCTCCACCCAATAAAACTTGATTCCAGTCCCTCTCAACGTTAGATTGACTTGAATCTACCTTTATTTTAGCATAGCCAATTTGTATGTCAATATTGATTTTTGACTTTTTTGATGTTTTTTAATGTTAAAAGTTTTCCACAAGCAAACAGAGGTGCAAATGCAAAAACCGAACACTTTTCACTTGACAAATATTAACTTTATTTTACAAGATTTTTTTACAATTTGATATGTTTCGCTTCAAAAAGCACGGTCGGCACAGCCGGAGGCGGTGTAAAATCAGTGGGTTTTAATGGTAAACGGATCTTAGTATTATAGTCCTGGATTAATTTCAGCCCGAGCTGCGAGGTATAATGCCGCTCCGTGTTAATTAACTTCAGCGCCATCTGCTTCTGTAAGATTAAATAAAAAGACTCCGGTGGATTCTCCGCCTCTATTAATTTATGGATGATTGCCGAACTCAGATGAAACGGTGGATTCGAAAATACTTTATATGGCCCTTCCGGAAGCCCCACGTTCATAAAATCATCTTCAATAATCTCGACATTCTTAATTCCCCGCTTGTTGAGATTCGCACGGAGTTTCACCGCCGTCGCATGGTCTGGCTCCACCGCTATCACTCTCGTCACCCTGTTTGCCAGGGCACTCGTAATCACCCCAGAACCTGCCCCAATCTCTAACACGGTATCGCGTTTTTTGAGATTTGAATGACCAATCAGAATCAGCGCCAGTTTCGGCGATCTTAAAAAGTGTTGCGATAAATTCGGATCTCTCATCTTTACGATTTCAGGCCAGCGTCGAAGAATAGGAGTACATATTCCCAACCCCAGTTCAAATCAAAGCCACTTGGTGTGTAATTGTTAAACTTAAAGTGTGGCATCCCATCCACCAACTTTGCCATCTTTTGGGCATTCTTTACAATATCCTCAAGTGGCTCTTCATTCTCAACGCAAGCCTCGAATGTTTCACCTAATCCAACTTCTTTACCAATCTTGATGTAGTAATCGATTGGCGTTTTATTAAATTCAGTAAAGGCGGCCTTGCCCATATCCTTAAACCAGTCATTCCAGACTTTCACAATCAACTTATTATAATAGTCCCAGAATTTACCTTCATTCTTAGCACAGTAAATTGCTTCGGCCGAATATCGCGACTGAATCGACTGACTTTGGCCATATTCATACATAAAGTCAGATAAGCGAATTTCCACCAGAATATCGTGCTTTTCAATGTATTCATGGAATTCTTCTTCATGCTCGATAATGGCATTTTCAAAAGCTAGACAATATGGACAAGCAATATCCGAATAGATAATAAAATAGTTTTTGGCATCCATATTACCAACGGTCATCGCTTCATCCCAGACAATCTCCGAATTTGGTGTTTTATGTGTCATACTTGTAGCGATCGCAGCAATCAAAACTACGAGCACGGCCACCACACCAATAATCCTAAACGCCGTCTTCACACTCCTCCTTTTTCTTCTTCATGTATTTTTCATTCACTATTATAACATACGTTTCTTCGCCGAGCCTCTTAAGCGACAAAATTGCAATAATAATTGCAAGTGCCGTCACGATTCCCGAAATCACCCCCACCATCGCGAGACCACCAGTCGAGAACAGCGCGCCAAGAAGTGGCGTAAGAAGCGTCGTTCCGCAAGTCGGGCACCCAGCACCAAGTGCGATTAATCCGGTAATAATTCCCGCCTTCTCAACGTTCGCCGAGTTCGAGCTTTCTTTACCATTTTTAATTCGTTTCTTATGCCAGAGTAGAACAATAAGGCCGATCAGAATACCTTGAAGTAATGCTAATAGAAACACCGGCAACCACTCGAGAAAGATCATATTAATACCGAATACTCCAATCAGAGCATCAAAGATAATTTTCATGCTCCCACCGAAGCCAACCATCCCCATTAGCTCAAACTTCGAAAACCCCCCAGACAATAAATTCATCAAAGTTCCGAAGAGCAAAAATGCGATAATAAATCCAATCCAGAATCTCCTCTCCTTCGTCGCCAGCAAAATACCTTTGCCCGCGAGGACGAACTCATCTAGCCACTTCCTCCAATTCATGAAACTATTTTAGCACAAGTAAAATGATTTAGTTAAACTTTTTAATATCATAAGTGCCGGATTTAGCTTCATTTTCTCCGACCACGATACCATTTTCGGCAAGCTTGGCTGCATAAGCTAGTTTATCGCCTAATTTTTTATCGGTCGCCACAATTGTCACTTTTTCACCCTGGTCACGACGGTCTTTTGCCACTTTCATCGCAAATTCAATCTCATTTTCCGTAATCGGAATCACCGCCGTATCAATTGGTTTGCCTTCTTGACTTTTAACCAAATTATTTTCATTTAGAACATAAAACAGGCGCGTAAGTCCAATCGAACCCCCGACGCCTGGTAATTCTTGCTCGGTAAAGAAACCGGCCAAATTCTCGTAGCGACCGCCGCCACAAACCGAACCCACTTGCTTATATTCCGGCAAAACAAATTCAAATACAGTGCCAGTGTAATAATCAAGCCCACGCACAATCAGCATGTCAGCTTCGATATCCGTACCACGGCCATCCATTTCAAGTGCGAGCATCACCTTCTCGAGTTCCGCGATACCTTTCTTGTAAGTATCATTCAGATCGCCAAATTCGCGAAGCGCCTGTGTTACGCTGGCCCTACCACCATGAATACCGATAAACTTAATCAACTGATTAATCTTTGCATTCTCAATACCGAGTTCTTCAAAGGCTCCGCGCGTTGCTTCCGGTGGCACCTTTTCCGCGTGATCAATTACACCAAAAATCTTCCCAGAAAGTTCCGTTAGCCCCATTGCTTCAATAAAACCAGACAGAATCTTACGGTTATTAATTCTCGCGAGCACCGGCGTACCAAGTTCAAATCCTTTAAATGCGTCCAGCAAAGTCGCAATCACATCGGCATCGTAATAAATCGGCAAATTACCTCTACCAATCACATCCACATCACACTGATAGAATTCACGGAAGCGTCCCTTTTGTGCTCTCTCGCCACGGAAGTTCCGCCCAATTTGCGTCACCTTAAACGGAAAAGTCAGCTCATTCTCGTGTTCAACCACGTAACGTGCTAGCGGCACGGTGTGATCAAAACGAAGCGCCTGGTCAGCATCATCCTCGGACTCAGCCGTCTTAATCACTTTGTAAATTTGTTTTTCAGTATCACCACCCGCCTTGGCTAAAAGGATTTCGTTGCGGTCAATAATCGGAGTCTCGATGCTAAGAAAGCCATGGTTATGATAAACTTCACTGATTACGTTTTTGTATCGATCAAAAATTGCTTGTGTTTCTGGTAGCAACTCTTGCATACCAGAGATTGGTGAAGTATTCATCTTTTTCATAGATTAATTATAACACTAAAAATGGTATAATATAAGCATGAGCGAAGACGAGCAAGAAGTCATAGCAGAAGAAGTAGTCGAAGAGACTCCCGAAGTCGAAAACGCTATCCTCGAAGAAGATCCAGACGACGAGGTTAGAATTTCGCTTCCCATCGCTTCAATTTGTCTTGCAGTATTGCCTTTTATTTTATACACAATTTGTCTAAATGCTTCCGGCGGTAGCCTCAAACAAGAAGGCGGTGCCGCACAGTGGTGGATTCTTGCCGCCTATTACATTACGACCATCGGTTTTATTCTTGGTGTGCTCTCCATGTCCTTTGCCTTTGCGGCACTCCGCACTCGTTATAGAGGCATGGCAATTATCAGCCTACTCATCAAAGCAACCTATATAATAATACTGGCACTTACACCATTCGTCGGTCCAGAAATCTTCTACGAATTCTTATTTAATTATCATTTATTAATCATCGCCGGCATCGGCATCGCCCTTAGCGTCATGCTCTACGGCATTGTCAGCATCCACGAACTCAATAAACTCGAAAAAGAAGAAGCGCTCGCCGAAGTCGAAACCGAAGCAGAAACAGAAACTGAAGTTGAATAATAACAGAAAAGCCCCCGATAACGGGGGTTTTCTGTATCAACCTAAATAGAAAGGAACAACCATATGAACATATGGTGGGCGATACAGGAGTCGAACCTGTGACCTCGTCTACGTCAAAGACGCGCTCTAGCCAACTGAGCTAACCGCCCTGATTTGGTGAGTCGGGAGGGGCTCGAACCCTCGACACCGGGCTTAAAAGGCCCGTGCTCTAACCTGCTGAGCTACCGACCCAAGTTGTTAATTGTGGTGGCGCCGTTTGCGAAGCTCCGGCGACGCCAAATGCGAAGCATTTGGTGGCGCCGACTGGACTTGAACCAGTGACACAAGGCTCTTCAGGCCTCTGCTCTACCAACTGAGCTACAGCGCCAGTACTTGCTATTATACCACAATTTGCCGACTTTTGTCTATTTTTTTCTTAGATACGCCAAATAGTAACCACCACCGACGAGTACGGCCCCACCGATGATATTTCCAATCGTAACCGGCAGTAAATTCTCGACTAAGAACGATTGTACCGATAGCCCAGCCGTTGCCGTGCCATTAAACCAATTCATAAATAGCCCCGCTGGCACATAATACATATTAGCGATTGAGTGTTCAAACCCACAGAGCACGAACAAGAACACTGGGAAAAACACTGCCGCAATTTTACCACCCACCGTCTTTGCGCCAAACGCCATCCAAACCGCAATACAAACTAGAAAATTACAAAGCACACCCCTCAGCATCGCCACCGGAAAGCCCATACTAACCTTCGCACTTGCTGTCGCTACCACTGAATCCGAAATTGGATCGAGCACGCCACTAGAAGTGACAATGAGAGCCACAAGTAAAGCGCCGATAAAGTTCCCGATGAACACAAACAACCAGTTCTTTAATAATCTAAGTGGTCCAATCTCCCGGCTAAGAAGCGCCGTCACCATCAAACAGTTCCCCGTAAACAATTCGCTTCCTGCCACTACCACCATTGCGAGCCCGGCTGGAAAAATCAATGCGCCGGCAAGTTTTCCGGCATAAACATTTCCGAAAGTTGCACCCACTCCGGCAAGCGCAATAAATGCCCCTGCAAACATCCCGAGTAAAATCATTTTAAATATACTGAGATTTGCTTTCTTAATCCCAGCGCTCACCGCTTTTGTTGCTATTTCGTCTGGCATAAACCTCCTATTTGCCGATAATTTCTATCGTTTTTTGGTGAGACCTTCCACCCGACCGAATCTCAACGCAACTTTTCGCCACATCATAATAATCCGCCAGTAGGCGCACCAAAGCATCGTTCGCTTCACCATCATGCGGTTTTTCCCGCAAATACACGGTGACACCCTCTGCTACTTCCTCCACTAACGGACCCTTTTTCGATCCAGGCTTCACTAAAACTTTAATTAACATTACATCTATTATATAATAAACCAATGATTATTGGTGTATTTGATTCAGGAAGAGGCGGCACAACGGTCGCGGACACTATCATCGAAATGAATCCCGGTATTCACGTGATCTATGTTTCCGATGCCGAGCATTGTCCGTACGGCGAAAAAGACGACGAAACTCTCTATGGACTCGTTTCTAGAATCGTCCGAGGCTTCGTTAATGCTAACCTCGATATGGTTGTCATTGCCTGCAACACCGCTACCACTCGTTGTATTAAAAGACTCCGTGAAGATTTCCCAGACATGCCTTTTATCGGTACCGAACCAGCCGTAAAACTCGCGGCAAATTCCGATGCCAAAAAGATTCTCGTCCTCGCCACTCCCGGCACCATCCATTCCGAACGTCTCGAAACACTCGTGAAAGATAATCAGAAAAAAGACCAAACCATTGATCTTCTGGCTTGCCCAGGCCTTGCTGACACGATTGAGTTTAATCTCGACGAAGATAATTCCAAAATTGAGCAAAAACTGGGTGAACTTTTAAAAGACGCCGATAAAAATTACGATGCTATCGTCCTTGGCTGTACTCACTATTCATTAATTAAACCGATGATCCAAAAGTTTTTCCCTACTGCAAAACTCATTGACGGCAACGAAGGCATTGCGAGAAGAGTGGGCGCCATCGCCGAAGAAATCCGAAAAAAAGAAGCTTAAAAAAATCCCCCTTTACGGGGGATTTTTCAGCTACTTGATTATTTCTTCTCAGCAAGTTTGTCGGTATTGCGCCAAATGCGGCAAAGAACCAAGATAAGTTCAAAGGCAAGGCGAAGTACGAGTGGGTAAAGGAGAAGCTGTTCGAAGAACGGCAACACACCATTACCACCAAGAAGGATAAGATTATTAATAGAAGTTAATACAAAGTAAATTACAAATGCATAGTAGAACATCTTTGCAAGTGCTTCGATGTGCATAGTCTTGAATGAAAGATAATCGCGTAGGCTCTTTGCAAAACCCTTGAAATCAGCTTTCGACTTCACGAATAGGAAGTAGATTAGGATAGCGGCAGCAATTGCAAGAATTGTCGCAACAATCGTCCAAATCTGAATACCTAAGATGGTATTGCTCGTGCTTGTATAAGAGCTATAAGCAGTATTCATTAATGATTGTAAGTCCATTTTTTAATAACTCCTTTTATTATTAACTTAATAATAACATAAAAAATTTATTTTTGTATAAAAATCTTATATAATCATTTTTATGAATAGAGTACCCCTGGCCGAGCGTATGCGACCAACTAAATTATCAGAGGTTTTAGGCCAAAACGAGATTATTGGCGAAGGCAAAATTTTGACGGAAATCGTCAAAAAGGGCGAACCTGTTAATTTGATTTTTTGGGGGCCTCCAGGCACCGGTAAAACCACTCTTGCCAGAATTCTTGCTAAAGAATTTAATGCAGACTTTATTGAAATTTCCGCCGTTACCGCCGGCAAAAAAGACGTTGAAGAAGTTGTAGAACGCGCTAAGGTTAACTGGAATTTAAAAACTAGAACCGTACTCTTTGTAGACGAAATTCATCGTTTTAACAAAGCTCAGCAAGACGCCTTCTTGCCACACGTCGAATCTGGTTTAATCACCTTGATTGGCGCCACTACTGAGAACCCAAGTTTTGAAGTGATTTCGCCACTGCTTTCTCGTTCCCGCGTAGTTGTTATTAAAGGTCTTGATCGTGATTCCATTATCGAAGTTTTAAAGCGTGCCATCAAAGCCGAAAAAGCCACTAAACGCGTCACCAAGAAAGCGATTGAAATGATTGCCGATTTATCCGGTGGCGATGCTCGCTCGGCCTTAGGCGACCTAGAACTCGCGCTTTCCCTTGCCGAAAAGGTTGATGAAAAAGTCGTCGAAGAAGCCGCCGGTCGCAAGATGCCGGGTTACGACAAAAAAGGCGACAAACATTATGACACAATTTCGGCATTTATCAAGTCAATGCGCGGCTCCGACACTGACGCCGCCCTCTACTATCTCGCTCGCATGGTTCAAGCTGGTGAGGATCCAAAATTCATTGCTCGTCGCATGGTGATTTTTGCTTCGGAAGATATCGGCCTTGCCGGAAATGGCGCTCTTTCTCTTGCCGCCGCCTGTTTCCAAGCCGTCGAACGCGTTGGCATGCCAGAATCCGGTTTGATTCTTGCCCACACCTGTATTGCACTAAGCAAATCTAAAAAGAACCGCGACTCCGCCGATGCCTGGTATAAGGCGATGGATCTCGCCCGCAAAGCGCCAAACGAGCCAGTCCCGATCTGGCTTCGCAACGCTCCAACCAAACTCATGAAAGACCTCGGCTTTGGCAAAGGTCAAAAATGGGAATCCGGTTTCCACCTCGACAAAAACTATCTCCCAGACTCCATTAAAGACGAAAAGATTTTTAAAAGCACGGAAGTCAAATAAATCTCTATCTATGCTATAATAATAGATATGAGTAAATTAGAGGATATAGTAAGTTTATGCAAGCGCCGTGGATTTATTTTTCCAGGGAGCGATGTCTATGGCGGTATGGCCGGTACGTGGGACTTTGGTCCGCTCGGTGTTACGCTAAAAAAGAAAATAATGGATGCCTGGTGGGAGTTCTTCGTCGAGAACCGCGATGATATGTATGGCGTTGATGCTGCTATCATCATGAACCCAAAGACTTGGGTTGCTTCTGGCCACGTGGCCACTTTTGCCGACCCATTAGTCGAATGTAAAGAATGCAAATCCCGTTTTCGTGCTGACAAAATCGCTAATGGTATCACCGAATCCGTCACTACAGAAGAATTCTTAGCCACTCACACCAAATGTCCAGTCTGTGGCAAAGAAAACTGGGGTCCGATTCGCAAGTTTAATATGATGTTCTCTACTCACGTTGGTGCTGTGCTTCCGGAAGATACTTCCGAAAACAAAGAACTCGCCGAGAAATCAATTGCTTACCTTCGTCCAGAAACTGCTCAGGGCATTTTCACGAATTACAAAAATGTCGTTGATACGATTTACCCAAGCCTGCCATTTGGTATCGCTCAACAAGGTAAGGCTTTCCGCAACGAAATTTCGCCACGCGACTTTATCCTCCGCGACCGCGAATGTAGCCAGATGGAAATCGAATACTTCGTCGCGCCAAATACTTGGGAAGAAAACTTCGAAAAGATGCGCCAGCTTCAGCACGAATTCCTCGAGAAAATCGTTGGGCTTCCGGCTAAAAATATCCACGAATACGACGTCCCAGCCGAAGATCGTGCTCACTATAGCAAGCGCACCACCGACTTCATGTTTGACTATCCAAATGGCGAAGAAGAGCTGATGGGTCTTGCTTATCGCACCGATTTCGATCTTTCGAACATTGCACGCGAATCCGGTAAATCCATGGATTATCGTGACAAAGTCACTGGTGAAGTCTTTATCCCGCACGTAATTGAACCTTCAATCGGCGTTGAGCGTCTATTCCTCGCTGTTCTCTCGACCGCTTATTCCGAAGATGAAATCAATGGTGAAAAGCGCGTCGTCTTGAAGCTCGCCGAAAACCTTGCACCATATCGTTTCTGCGTTTCCCCACTTCTAAAGAACAAACCGGAACTCGTCGAAAAAGCGAAGACCGTTTACGACCAGCTTCGCAAGAAGTATGGCAACGTCACTTGGGATGATTCCGGCAACATCGGTAAGCGCTATCGCAAGCAAGATGAAATCGGTACGCCAAAGTGTGTCGTAATCGACTTCGACACTCTTGAAGATGACACTGTCACCGTACGTGACCGCGACACGACCGAGCAAACTCGTGTTAAAATCGCCGATTTGTAACTATTTATGGTAAAATAATATTAATAGGAGGTAAAATGACTGAAGAAGTTAGAGAAAAAAAGAAGTTAAATAAGAATTTGCTTATTGCAATCATCGGTGTAGTTGCTGCTGCGGTTACCGTATTGGTACTGGTATTAGTGCTTGGTCGTGGCGGTGGTGAATTAAATGAAAACTGGTTCAAATCTGATGGTTCCAAATTAGTCTTGACCATCGAATCAGACCCAACCATGGTCGCCGAGAACGAACAAACTCCAATTAATTCACATCTCGTCTATACCTATTCTGGCGAAACTGTTACTGGCCTCAAGGTCTACTATCAATACGAGAATCCAGTCAAAGCTAAAACTGCCTACGAAACTTTGCACGATTCCAACAACGGCCAATACAAAGATGTTCTCTTAGATGGTCGCTATGTTGTTCTCGTCGCTGTCGATTCTGAATATGAGCACCTTAAAGCATCCGACGTGAAGCAACAAATCGACTTCATGGAAATGATGAAAACCACTTCTTCTGATCCAGTCAGCGGTAGCGAACAAGCTCCGGACGAATCAGTTGAAGCCCCAGCTGAAGCTGAATAAAACAAAAAATACTCCCCAAAGGGAGTATTTTTTTATTCGCTAATTATTTATCTTCCCAGCGCTTAATGGCTGCAGCGATCACTTCCTTAGCTTCTTCGACACCTTCAAAGCACTTCACTTCAGTCGTGCCCGGCTTCTTCAAATCCTTGTAATGGTTGAAATGGAATTCAATTTGCTTCAAAGTCTGAGCTGGCAAATCTTTAAGTGAGTTGTAGCAATCGCCATTGTTGCGGTCATCAGCTGGTACGCAGATAATTTTATCATCAACTTCGCCACCATCCACGAATTTCATCACACCAAGGATTTTCGCCTTCATCCAAATGCCAGTCGTAAGTGGTTGATCGGTAATCATTAAAACATCAAGCTCATCGCCGTCTTCATCAATCGTTTGTGGAATAAAGCCGTAATTACATGGCTTTGCAAATGCCATTGGCTCAACACGATCGAGCATAAAGCAAGCGTGCTCGCGGTCCCATTCAATCTTGTGGTTTGAACCGGTTGGAATTTCAATTACGACGTTAAGTTCGCCTTTTTTGTAATCCCCTGGTGTCAAAACTTTATTAAAGTCTGCCATAATATCTCCTATGTTTTTATATAGGATATATTATAACATATTTTTTAGAATATTCAGTTTAGTTTTCGCTGAGCTCAACTGTGCCACCGGCCGCCGTCATACTGGCAATGCCTTCCTTTACCATCTCAGTAGTTAACTGATTGTATTGCGACGAATCAAGTTCAAAAACCACATATTTACCATGGAGCTTTTTCTTTAACGCCCAATTCTTATCTTCCATGGAAATATTATTATAGGCCGTTTTTGCTTCAACCTTAGTGTCATAAGCAAAGAAAATTCTTACATTATTAATAGTATTACCAGTGTAATAATATACTACATGCGTAATATCCGGTTCGTATTCACCATCTTCAAACGATGCAATATCCCTATCCATTGAGAGCACCAACTTCATTGCATCGGATTTAAAGTATGAATTGTCAAGTTTATTAATGGCTTGGAGGTTCATACCTATACCGACCATTACAGCCACTAAAAGAAAGACACCCGTGATAATAAGTGCTACCGCAAAGTCCTCACGAAACTCTATTTTGCGCTTTGTTAATACGCCCATGCTTATATTTTAGCACAGTTTTTATTGTTTAGCGATAATTCTTGCAAATTTAAGTAATAACGGAGTAATTTTATCGTAATCTTTTACTCTCGCCGCGATTTCTAATTTGTTTGTCATCATTAATCTCAGCATTTTGATTTCATCCACACCAAATTCGCCATTCTCTTTTTTACAAAAAGCCGACTCCGATACATCCCACACATAATTCTCATCCGGCGATAATTTCTCACCCTTCGCATCACGATACAAATTAATATCTTCGCCAGTTTCTTTCGTGAGATTAATTAAAAACCACGCTTCGACAAGCGCCGGACTCACTCCGTCATTTAGGGCCTTCAGACTCTCGTCCGTAATCTCAAAGAATTTTGGCGAGTCTGAATGCTCTGCCGCTAAGCTAATCTTTTTTAAAATCATCGATGCGAGTTCCATCCGGTTATAATCCTTTAATAAATTCTCATAGAACCGGAGCATTTTTGCGCTCGTAATCGTGCCAAATTCACCCTTACCTTTATGGATAGTTAATTCTGTAAGTGAAAACATCTCTACGCTACCCGCGAGTTTCGATTTTTCTTTTCTTACACCCTTTGCAATCGCCGAAATCTTCCCGGCCGACGTAATCAAATTGAGAATCCGATCCGCTTCGCCATAATTCGTTCGGCGCAGCACATAACTCTTAGTTTTAATCTCATTTTGCATAATACTTCACCAACGCTTTAATATCCTTTGGCGTCATGTCGTCTTTCGAAAGTACTTTCACCACGCCATACACCGACAAATCCTTATCCGATAAATCTAGCGACGTCACAATTACCACCGGAATTTTCGCCGTGTCATCATAAGAAATCATCTCATTTAAAAAAGTAAAGCCGTCCGGCCCATCGAGTAAAATATCGAGAAAGATTAATTTCGGGATATTCCCCTTGATAATCTCATTCATCGCTTCAATCGCATTTGAAAAAACCATCGCTCCACTAGCCGCGTTCGCAATACACTCGGACATTATTTCATCGTCATCAATCACAAAAATCATGCCCGCTCCTAAAACAAGCTCGCCTGCTTGGACTTCATTAAATCGACATAAAAGCTCGTCCCATCCCGATGACGAATCGCCCCCACCTCAGCATTCATATAACGTGAAAATCTCGACGCGATAAATAATCCGAGCCCAGACGAACCTGGACGCATCGCAATTGAAGTTGGCTTTTCTACGAATCCGCGATTCATCTCTCGCCACACGTCTGTCGGAAGCTCTGGTCCAAAATCTCTCACCACTACGCGCACGCGGTCATTTTTATCTTTTACCATAAGTTCCGAACGCGTTTCCGCCCCAGAATAGTGCATCGCATTGAGCAGGAAGTTATAAATCACACCATGGAGCAGCTCGCGATTTGCAATCACGAGTTGCGAGCGATTGGAATATTTAATCGAAAGATCTCTTTTATTAAACTTAAATAAGTGCATTAGCTCTCTCGTTACTTCGTCACAAATTGGACGCACGGCCACTGGTTCCATCATAAAGAGCCCATCTTCGAGTCTTCGCACCTTGGTTAGGTCATTGACTTGCCGAATCGCGCGTTCAGAAACACTCACCATTTCATCCCTGATTCGTTCGTCACTCGCACCCACACCTTCAAACGAGAGGGCTAATTGGCGTAGTACCGCGAGCGGAGCTTTGAGCTCATGCGCCGCTACCAAAATACCATCTACCTCCACATCCATATCTTGATTATAGCACACTAGGCATTGAAGGTGACTGAATCGAGAATCTTATTGAAGTCTGACTCAAAGAGAATCGAATCAGTTTGAAGAATCGCAGTTTTGTCGCGAATCTTGAAGATAACGATGTAACCACTAAACTCAGTGTTTGGAATCGTGCCAGTATACTTATTAGCCGAAGTGCCGTTCTTAAGAGTAATTGATTCGACTGACAAATTAGAATTTTTCTTCTCGAGTGCTTTCTGATATTCCGCCACGACAGTTTCGAAAGCTTTATCGCGAATTTTGACACGAAGACCATAAATCGAGTTCTTGCTACTAGTTGATTCAACTTCGCCCGGATTGAGGTATGCTTCAAAATCGCCCGAAGTCTTTAACAAATCACTCGCGATGTAAACACTCCAAGTCTTTGGATACTTAAAGGTAAGTTCACCATAATCTACCGGACCAGCAAAAGATTTGTATGGATATTTTTCGCGTTCGGCAAAATCTTTTTGATCCTTCTGGTACTGCTCGTCTTTTGCATCCGCCACTGCCACATCAATCTGGCTCTGGATATCAGTGCTAATCTCATTGTATTGATTCAAGAAGTAAATAAATAGACAAATAAATGCAATGGTCGTAAGACCAAGAATCACAATCACAATTGTCTTAATTAAACTATTTGGATCTCCATACTTTTTTGGCCCCACATCCGGTGGCAAAACTGGCTGCGGCGGCGTAATTGGAGATAAGACTGGTGATTGCATGACAGGTACATTTTGTTGTACTGGTGGCATCATTTGATTATCCATAAGTTTATTATACCATTATTTACTAAAATCTTCAGACAAAACTTCGATTTCGTTCTTTAATTCATTTAAATCTTTTTTAATATCGTTTGCAAGCGCCATTGCATCCTTGTAGCGTTCTGCCGACTCCTCTAGTTTAAAATCATCGGAATAGAACCAACTCGTCTTCTTGTCGAGTTCTTCCATCTTCTTATTTAGTGACATTTTTTCGCTCATGTATCTCCTTTATTTCAGCCATTATCTCTTTATCAAATGTTGTAATATTTACAACACTCCCTGGCGAAACTTTACCGGATAATATCGCATAGCCTTGTCGGAGGACCTTTTCCGGATTCAAGGCCTCCAGAATCTTCACTTTCTGGAACAACATATTATGATAAAAATCGATTTTTTGCTTAATGAATCTACGAATATTATCAAATGGCTGATCTACTCTCTCAAGCGCCGCATCAATCTTGTTATAAATAATCGATTCGGCTCGCGATACGGACATATCTACCGTATAGCCGACTGCTTCTCGGTCTGGCGTCAGCATCTCGGCTGCATTTGATGGCGTTGAAGCTCGCACATCAGCCGCAAGGTCCGCTAGACTTTCATCGACTTCGTGTCCAATTCCCGTAATCACCGGAATCTTCGAAGCCGCAATTGCACGCACTAATTCCTCGTCGTTAAAGCAAGACAAATCATCAGCCGAGCCACCACCACGCAAGATTGCAATTACTTGCACTTCCGACCGTTCATTGAAATATTTGAGCGCCCGAATGATTTGATCCGGCGCATCCATTCCCTGCACCTGCGTGTGCGCCACCTGCACATGAATACCACCCCACCTGGCGTTCAAAATCTTCACGAAATCCGCGTAACCAGCCGCGCCCGTGCTCGAAATCACGCCAAGTTTCGTGAGATCTTTTGGCAGTTCGCGCTTTTTCTCTGGCGCAAACAAACCTTCATCCGACAATTTCTTCTTTAATAACTCAAAGGCCTTCTTGATACTACCATCACCGACCGGCTTAATCGCCGAAACCGTAAACGAGAACTTCCCCCACTTCGTGACCCTTGGCACACCTCGCACTACGATTTTCATGCCATCCTCAAGTGGCACGCGGAGCTGGTAAATCGACATAAAACAAGAGATGCTTGATTCCTCATCCTTCAGATCAAAGAATACCCATTTACCTTGATTCACTTTATAGCTCGCTACCTCACCCACGAGTAAAGCACCTTCGTAGGCATATTCCAAAGTCTGATTCATTGCCGCAATTAATGTAGACGGCGTAAACCTAGGTGGCTCGCCCGGGATTGGAATATCAGCTTTTGCTGTTTTCAGTGGATTTATCGTCATGTTCTTTTCCTCTAATCACTTTATAATACGGAAGTGTCCCGGTGGCAATCGTAAGAATTAACGTGAGTACGCGTGTCATTACCGTCACAATTGTTGCCGTCGGGAAATCTACGCCAAGTGCAATCATCACACCCGCCATACCAAGCTCATATAGACCATAAGGCACGATTCCGTCAAATACCGAGCCAATCGCTTCGCCGACTAGAATAAATGGTAGCAATTCTGGACGACCAAGCGAAATCGCCACAATCCAATAAGTCGCCACTTCGAAGAAGCTATAAACAAACCCCCAATACAGCGGATACTTCAAATACTTTTTATTTGCTTTTGCAATCATCACGCTTTCGTGGATGTCGTCAAAATAATGCTTAATTTTATCTTCTTTAATCGCCTTCTTTTTATGGCCGAAAGTCAAAATCTTAATTACGGCATTAATAAACCTGGTCGCTTTCAAAGTAAAGAATTCGATACGCTTCTTGCTACTTGCAATATAAACAATCAGCGAAAGTCCGATAAACACACCAAAATTCATGATGAGCGCTACCGGAATCACCCACATCGCTTCGCCCAGAATCAGATTGAGACATAACAGCACAACAATCGCGATAAGTGCCTGAAAATAATTAATCACCGTCGTCACCGCATAACGGAAAATATAAAGGAATCCAGATTGCCCTGCCGTCACATTGTATGGACGGAGGCGATAAGTAAGATAAGCGAGGCCCCCAAGGCCACCGGCCGGCACAGCGTGATTCACGAAATTAAGTTCCGTCGAAATCGTGAGAATTTCTTTTCTTGAAAACTCTTTCACTTCCTTGCTATTTTTTAGATATGAGAAAAAGATCTGCCCACAAGCAAAATACATAAATAATTGCTCTGGAATCAGAAGCAAAAGCACCGGGATATTTGTGTCGCTTAAATGATGGAAAGTCTCCACCATATCTGGCCAGTTTTGATGAATCACATAACCAACCAGTATCACTGTACCGACAGACAAAATGGTCCGAAAAGAAATGCCAAAGCGCTTTTTTACCATAAGAACATTATACCATAAAAAAGAGCCCCGTTTGGGGCTGTTTTTTAGCGAACTTCTACGCGAATCCTTGGCAACGATTTGCCAGAGAAATGAGTTTTCTTAGTCTTAACAAATGTAACTACACCATCTTTCGCAGCATGAATAGTAAAGTTGCGTGACATGTAGGTACCAGGGCCTGCAAGTTTAGTAGCACCAGTTTGGCGAACAATTACTTCGCCATTTTTAACTTTTTGGCCACCAAAGCGCTTGACGCCGAGGCGCTGGCCAGCATTGTTATGGACGTTCTTGGCGGTACCGCCAGCTTTTACGTGTGACATTTAATCTTTCCTTAATATTATTAAATCTCTCGCAACAATCTGCCCCTCTCGATGATAAAGAAGCCCCTCGCGAGATTTATTGTAAACATTATACCCCATATCAGTAATTTCGTCAAGGATTTCTAACCTTGAATACGAGCCGTCTTCCCTAAGCCAAGCCGGCATCGCCACCACCACTGACGTCCCGGATTTAATCTGTGAAGCGAGATTCTTCAAGAATCCCACCATAATTGCCTTGCATTCTTGCTTTTCGGTTTTTAGCTTAATCTCCGCCGGCACCGCCGACATCGGCTTTCCGAGATAACCTTCGCATGCCACAGCATCAATCGGCTGCTCCCACTGAAAAGAAGTCGCATCTCCTTGCGAAATCTGAAAAAGCCTTTCCTGAGGACCATAAGCTTGGCCGAACGGCCTTGAGTGTGTCCGAAGGGAAGCTTTTTCAGATTTTACGAGCCATTCAAGATTCTTTTCGGTGTATTCAACCATCCGTTCATTAATATCGGTCCCATACGCCTGATATCCCATCAGCAATGCCTCTTGTAGAACTACACCAGTTCCACAAAACGGATCTAGTACTCTCGAACCAGCCGGCAAATCGCCACAAAGATTAATCAAAATCTGGGCGAGTTTTGGTGGGAGCATCCCAACTTTTGCATCTCTTGCTGGACGCGCCTGGTCGCGCTTCGTGTAAGCATCAATGTCTTGCACACCAATCACTTTGTACCACTCATCGTTCACTTTGATGAGTTCAACTTTACGTTCATTTTTACCAGAAAGACCATTATGGAGCGAAGTCGCCGTCGAAATTACGGCATCTTTATTCTCAACCACCCGCACCGAGCGACCATGCCTTACCAAAATCTTTTTTAGTTTCAGCGATTCAATCGTCGCGGTTTTCTTAGATGCCCCGCGCGAAAAATCGGACACGCCGAGCGTAATCTTCCCTTCAGCTAGTTCCCTCAAATAATCCAGTGGTTTAGCATCAATTAATTCAGCAAGTTTCAAACTTCCGCCTAGCCGATCAATTTCTGGTTTTTTATCCGCGTAAAAAACTGCGAGCTTCCCCGTAATTTGTTTCACTTCACCAAAAAGCGCTTCGAGTTCCGCGACAGATATTTCCGGTTGACGACCTAAAACCGCTAAATATTTCATTTTACAATTACGAACTTATTCTTACCTTTTTTCACGATAGCTGTTTGATTAAGATCAATCTCTTCGGTCACCTTCACACCATTAACCGTAATTGCGCCGCCCGTGATAAACTCACGTGCCTTCTTCTTTGATTCGGCAAGACCAGTGTTAACAAGTGCATCTACTAACGCTGTTCCTTTTGAAACTACTGGAAGATACGCTGCAAATTCGGTAATCTCATCAGCCGTAAAATCAGCAAAATCTGTATTCTTATCAAAGAGCACAGCCGTGAGATTTTCAACGGCGGCGGCATTGTCTTTACCATGCACCACTTCCGTAACACCTCGCGCTAAGGCCTTTTGTGCGATACGCTTTTCTGGCGCTTCTTTATGGCGCTTCAAGACATCTTCAATTTCTTCTTTTGATAGAAGAGTGTAAATCTTAATCAAATATTCAACAGATTCATCCGGTTGATTTAGCCAGAATTGATAGAAATCAAAGATTGAAGTGTAATTACCAGAACCATTGTCCGAAGCCGCGAGCCAAATGGCATTGCCCTCAGACTTACCGAATTTTCGTCCGGTCACTGGGTCAATTACGAGTGGTGTCGACCACACGTCGGCCGAACCGTTCTCAAGTCTTTTAATGAGGTGAATGCCAGATGAACAGTTACCAAATTGGTCTACCCCACAAAGTTGCATTGCCACACCGTAAGTACGATATAGATACAAGAAATCATAACCCTGAATCAAAGAGTATGAGAATTCCGCATAAGAAATACCTGAGCCACCTTCACCAATTCGGTTCTGGACGAACTCGCGGTCAAGTAACTGCGTCATCGAGAAGGCCTTACCAACTTCACGTAGGAAATCGAGATAGTGGATATCTTTAAACCAATCATAATTATCAACCATTTTGAGACCTGGCGTGGTATGGTCTTTGGCATCGCCGTCACCAGCATTAATCACGCGTTCAATTTGCTCGCGAATGCATTTCTTGTTATGGTCGATTTCTTCGAGTGATTTCAGATCACGCTCACCGTTATCCTTCGGGTCACCAATTTGCCCCGTGGCACCACCAACCAAAAGATATGGTTCGTAACCATGACGCACAAAGCAAGCACACATCATGATGGCTGCTAGGTTACCAATCGTAAGTGAATCGGCCGACGGATCCGCGCCCCAATAGAACTTTTTATTCTCTCTGGAATCAAGGTCCGCAGGATTTTCTATGGTTGTTTCGGCTTTAAAGCCACGATAAATTAGTTCCTCTGATAGTTTCATATATATAATATATCATAATTTCAGAGAAACGCTAGATTCTATCAGATTTCAGCGCCTTCACGCGCCTTGTTGGCCCAAATGTCTGCCATCTCGTTTAGTTCAGTGCCAACATGTCCGCGCACCCACACGATTTTGACATCATGTGTCGTATATAATTCATATAATTCTTGTACAAGCTCTAAATTCTTAATTGGTCCGGATTTCTTGACCCAGCCATTTGCCTTCCAAGTCGGCGCCCACTTCGTGAGCACATTAATCCAGAATTCCGAATCGGAATGAATTTCGCAACCTTCATCACCAGCGTATTTAATCGCTGCAATCATGGCCTGACCTTCCATCTTGATATTACTGGTGTCTTTATCACGACCAAGTGCCACCGGTTTCGCTCCGTCTTCTGTTTGCTCAATCACGGCAAAACCACCCGGCCCTGGGTTCGGTGATGCACTTCCGTCTGTCCATAGAATCTTCATGAGTTTATTATACCATTATTCGTAAACTGGCAAATCTTCTGGGAATGGATCAAAGTTATCTCCGCCAAAATCGTCACTAAAATCATCCGTAAAGCCGTCGCCATCTTCGTCCTTAAATCCAGCCGAACCATACGGATTGTAACCAAGTTCCGTAAGAAATCTCGATGGCATATTATAGTTCCGGCTCCCAAACGAATAGCGAGATAGCGCATAAGTAAGGAATAATCTCTTCATCGCCCTAGTCATGCCGACATACGCCAGACGTCTTTCCTCTTCCAGTCCTGCCTCGTCATCCATGCACCTCGCACTCGGGAACAATCCTTCCTCCATTCCTACAATAAACACCACCGGGAATTCCAAGCCTTTTGCGGCATGAAGCGTCATCAAAGTCACCGAGTTTTTACCGGCACTTTCGTCCGCCGACGACATCAAACTTGCCTCTGCCAAAAAGTCTTCCAAGTTTTCAAACGATTCGGCATTGCCAGACAATACTTCAAGGTTTTTCATTCTTTCATCACTGCTTGGCGTGCCATCGTCTGTCAGTTTCTGGAAATCAAAGTAGTCTACGACTTTTTTAATAATCTCGCTTGGGTTCGTCCCCACGGCTGTTTCACGAACAAAACGCACCAATCTCATTAAGGCATTCTTCGCTTTGGCGGTCGTCAAAACTTCTGGCAAATCTAAGCTTCGCATCGGATCGACGCTTTCCGGCATTGAATCCATCGCCACTAAAATCTTCGCGAGCGATGCTTCGCCAATTCCGGACAACACATTCTCGACTACGCGTTCCAAACTCACTTTGTCGCGACCATTCACGATTAGTCTTAAGATAGCGAGCGCATCCTTCACCTCCTTACGGTCATAGAATCTCACACCGCCCACAATCTTGTACGGGATATGGAGATTCATGAAGGCTTTTTCAAATGTGTACGACTGTGCATTCGTGCGATATAAAACTGCAAAACTTGAATAATCCGGAAAGTCTTTCTGCAGTCTCAAAATCGACATCGCCACAAAACTCGCTTCCGTTTCTTCATCACGAAGCGACTCGATATCTACCGGTTCGCCATTCCCCGCCTCTGTAAACAAAGTCTTTTCGGTCCGCGTTTTATTCTTATTAATCACTTTTTGTGAAGCTGTGAGAATATTTCCGGTCGAACGATAATTCTGTTCGAGTTTAATTACCTTCGCACCCGGAAAATCTCTTTCGAAATGCAAAATATTCGTAAAGTCAGCACCACGCCACGAATAAATCGACTGCCAATCGTCGCCCACCACTGCAATATTATTCTTTTCGTTCACGAGTAACTTCACTAAATGATACTGCACCATGTTCGTATCCTGATACTCGTCAATCAAAATGTATTTAAACTTGTCTTGCCATTTTTTCCGGACTTCCAGATGTTTCGAGAATAATTCCAAAGTTTTAATTAGAAGGTCGTCAAAATCCAGTGCCTCAGCTTTATTCTTTTCTTCTTCATATTTCTTAAAAACCTTCGCGATGTCGCGTTGATTCGGATAGAGTGCCTTCGCTTCGTAGTCGCTCGGATCGTTCCCCATGTTTTTCTCAGTCGAAATAATTCCTTGAATCGACTTTGGTTTCAGTGCCTTATTATCATTTAAATTAAGATTCTTCATCACGCGACGAACCAGCGAAATTTGGTCATCCATATCATAAATCACAAAATTTTTGTCGAGCCCAGCCGCATCCGCTTCTTGGCGGAGAATCTTCACGCAAATCCCGTGGAACGTCCCCATATACGGCATAAACGAGCGTGGCGCTTCGGCGTCCTTTTCTACTCCCGGCGTCAGAATTCTAAACAACCGGTCGCGCATTTCTTTTGCAGCTTTATTTGTAAATGTGACCGCGAGAATATTGGACGGTTTCACGCCATGCGCAATTAAATTCGCAATGCGATGCGTCAAAGTTTTCGTCTTGCCCGAACCAGCACCCGCCAAAATCAGGAGCGGGCCATCGAGCGTCTCTACAGCCTCTTTTTGCGCTGCATTCAAACCTTCAAAAATCGGATTCATTGTTTCATTATATACCAGTTAATGGTACAATGTCAGCCCCTAAATGGCGAAGTCTCACGGCAAAGTCTTGGTAGCCACGATTAATCGGATAAACATTGCGAAGAATTGATGTGCCTGGCGCTGCGAGCATACCAATCAGTACCACCACAGCCGGACGCAGTGCCTGTGGCGCCACAAGTTCAGCTGGACGCCAGTTAGTCGGGCCTTCAATGTATACGCGGTGTGCATCGAGAAGTTCCACCTTCGCATTCAAATTCGAAAGTTCTGTAATGTAAACGGCACGGTTTTCAAATACCCAGTCGTGAATCAAAGTTCTGCCCTTCGCCATCGCGGCAATCACCGAAAAGAATGGTAGATTATCAATATTAAGCCCCGGGAATGGCATCGGATGAATCTTATCGACCGGCGCCACCAGTTCGGATTTCTTAATCGTAAGATCAACTAACCTTGTCCTGCCATTTGCCGACAAATACTCCGGCGATTTCTCAAATTTCGCATTCATGTTTTTGAGAACTTCGAGCTCAACCTCTAGGAATTCAATCGGTGCACGGATCAGTTTAATCTCGGAATGCGTCGCAAGCGCCACCGCGATAAAGCTCATTGCTTCAATCGGATCTTCCGAAACGTTATATTCTACATCATCATTAATTCTCGAGCGACCACGCACTACGAGCGTCGTCGTACCAATGCCAGAAACCTTCACGCCAAGTTTTTCAAGGAAGAAACAGACGTCTTGCACCATGTAGTTTGGCGAAGCACCCACAATCGTCGTCTTACCTGGCGAAAGTGCCGCTGCCATCAATACGTTTTCCGTCACCGTGTCACCACGCTCGGTTAACACAATATAACGATCGGTGTATTTGTTGAGCGTTTCCTGGTTCACCTCCACTTCGTAAAAACCGGAGTTCTTCGTTGCATCGACTTTGAGACCAAAAGATTTTAAGGCAAGTAAATGTGGTTCAATCGTACGCGTACCCAGCGAACAACCACCAGCATAAGGTAGTTGGAATTTTTGGTAACGATGAAGGAGAGGGCCTAAGAACATAATAATCGAACGCGTCTTTCTGGCTGCTTCAATGTCTAATTCGTCCAGTTTTAATTCGCGTGGTGATATAATCTCCAAATCACGATGACGATTTTGCCAATGGCATTTCACGCCAATCGATTCTAATACTTCAATAATTCTAAAGACTTCTTCAATTCTCGCTACGCGGTGAAGTACCGTTTTACCGGAATTAAGAAGTGCCGCACACAGCAAACCAACGGCTGCATTTTTCGATGTATTAATCGTAATTTCACCACTTAATTCTTTGCCGCCACGGATGCGAAAACTCTGCGAAACCGAATCATTAATAGAGAGGATTTGGTTGCCAAGTGCCTCCGAAAGTTTTTTCACCATTTCCAGTGAAATGTTTTGGCCCCCTTTTTCAATACGATGAATCGCGGACTGGCTCGAGCCTACGGCTTCAGCCAAATCACCCTGCGTCCAGCCTTTTTCTAGACGCATCTGCTCAATCGTTTCCCCGATCACCTGCTGATAAGTCTTTGCCTTTTTCATAGCAAAATTATATCACAAAATGAATATTTGTTAACTATTTTGCTTCAAGTACGGCAATACCCGGAAGTTCTTTGCCCAGCAAGAATTCAAGCGCCGCACCACCGCCAGTCGAAATCAATGAATATTGAAGGTTCGGATGCTCTTTTACAAGGTTTTCGACAAATCCAGTTGTATCACCACCACAAACTACCGTTTCGGCGCCGAGCTTTTCACCCATCATTTCTGCCACAATCGTGGAAGCCGTCGAATAGGCTGGGTCTTCTGCCTTGCCCATTAATCCATTCCAGATGATTGTCTTTGCATCGGCAATGTAGCCAGCGATTTTACCCGTCGACATTGGACCCACATCGAGCCTATTTCCCTCGCCATCTTCATCAAAGTCATCGGCGACGAAAATCTTACCAGCGCCCTTGTAGCCGTCGGCAGCGATCTTGCCACCCACCACAATCTGGTCTGCAAATTTCTCAAACTTTTCAATTAGCGGTTGCTTGTCATCCACTTTTGCACCGCCAATAATAAGAAGTAGCGGGCGATCTGGCTTCTCGGTCACTTTGCTTAAGTTCACAATTTCCTTTTCCAGCAACAACCCAGCATAAACCGGTAGATGATTTGCTACGGCATTTGTCGAAGCATGCGCACGGTGCACTACAGCAAAACCATCTTGTACGAAAACTTCAGCACCCGTTGCATCAATAATCTCGCGAATAAAATCATCCGAATTCTTCTCTTCGCCTGGATAAAAACGGAGATTCTCAAGCAGTAGGATGCCACCTTTACCGACTCTTTCTACTGCTTCTTCTACGTCTGGTCCGGATACATCATCCACAAACGAAACATCCGAAATCAGCTTTCCAAGTTGCGTAGAAACTGGTTTAAGCGACAAACTTTTGTCTCTGCCTTCCGGACGACCAAGGTGCGAAATCAGAATAATCTTCTTAGCACCATGTTCACGAAGGTATTGCAAAGTCGGGATGCTTGCTCGAATTCTAAGATCATCCGTAATCTTGCCATCCTTCATTGGCACGTTATAATCCACGCGTACCAAAACAACCTGGCCCTTAAAATTAATATCTTTAATGGTCTTGTAATCCATATTCCTCTTTCTGCCTACCCTTTAAACGTTACGTACTCTTATCGTATCTGAACCAAATTTATTCTTATCCCCCGAAACGATGACCGCAAGAAGATCTTTCTCACCTTCCTTAGTTTTCAGATATTCCTTTTCTTTTAATTCTTCAGCCAATTTATAACCAAATTCATCCGCATATGGACGTACGAAAGCCGAGTTTGCATAAATCAGTGCGAGTTGGTTTGCTACACGTTGGTTCGAAGTTACCGACACAATTGGGAGATTCGGACGTTGCGCCGCCATTGCAAAAGCAGTCGCACCAGAAGCCGTCTGACAAACAATTACATCGGCATCAATTCTTTCCGCTAATCTTGCCGCAGCATCCGAAATCGCATCATAAACCGCTTTTTCACCTTCTGGCTCTCTCGAAATCGAAGCAATCCGTGAGTGATTTTGCGTATAAAGAATGACTTTCTTCATCTCGGCTACAGTCTCTACAGGATAGTTACCATTGGCCGTCTCGTCCGAAAGCATCACTACATCAGCACCTTGGACCACTGCCGTTGCGACATCCGAGACTTCTGCACGAGTTGGTTCTGGCGAATCCACCATCGATGAAAGCATTTGTGTCGCCACAATACAGAGTTTCGCGTGTGCACGGCACATTGCAATGAGTTTTCGTTGCACGATTGGCACGACTTCAGCACCGGCCTCAACGGCCATATCGCCACGTGCCACCATAATACCATCCGAAGCTTTCACAATTTCTTCGAGATGCTCGTCAGACTGAATCGCTTTCTTGGTTTCAATCTTCGCAATTACTTTTGCCGTGGAACCAAGCGACAAAAGCATTTGCTTTAATCTCTCGATATCCGCTGCGCTTTGCACAAACGAAAGCGACACATAGTCATAGTCACAATTTGCACCGTATTCAATATCAGCAATATCCTTTGGTGTTAAAATGTCGCCACCAAAATCAGTATCTGGAAGGTTCAATCCCTTCTTTGACATGATAAATCCGTCATTCTGAATCTCAACCCGAATTGCCGTGTCCGAAACAATTTCAGTAATCACACTTTTAATCTTGCCGTCAAACATCGAAAGTGGTTCCCCGACTTTCACCTTCTTAGCCAAGTTATATTGCACCGGCACGGTCATACCACCGTCGTGTTCAAAACCTTCCTTCGCCTCAAGTACTAGTTCATCACCTTTTTTTAGATCTAAATGATTGTCTTTGATTTCACCAAGACGGATTTTTGGACCTTGTAAATCTTGTAAAATCGCAACTGAACGACCCTTCTTCTCCGCCGCCATGCGAATCCACTCGATTTGCTGATCGCGTTCTTCGTTTGAGCCGTGAGAGCAGTTGAGCCTACAGCCGTTAACACCGGCCATAATCACTTCTTCAATCTTTTCCTTAGAATTTGTCGATGGCCCAATCGTCGCCAAAATCTTGGTTCGTTTAAAAAGCTTACTCATATATTTATATATTACCATATTAAAGTTTTTATGGTAATATGAAACTATGAAGACTGCAAAAAAGAAAAAAGCCAGTTCTACTTTGCATACATCCCGCACTCGCGTTGAATCTTCCAGAATCGCTCACGACAAAAAAGTCGAACGTATCAAAGCCGATACTGCTCAAACCGCCATCATTGGCGTAATTTTAGGTGCCATGCTTGTCGTGGTCGTAGGCGTTCTCGCCATCCAATTTGCTAAACCAGAGCGCCAAGTCGCCGACAAAGTCAGCGCACTTGCTGCTAATTATTATGAGAATTCTCTTTACAAGACTGCCACTAATGATGGCACCAATAAAGAAGTCTTGAAGAAATATACCGAAACCGGCTTCGCTGCCGTCACTCTTCGCCAACTGCTTCTCTTTAAGAGCTACACTGACACCAAAGAATCTAAATACCTAAATAAGTACTGTAGCGACGAAGCCACCCGCGTGACCTATTATCCAAAAGAACCATACGGTGTCAAAGATTATACGGTTGAATACCAATACTCCTGCTCATTCTAGGCGCTAACCCTTGCGAAGAATTCATTTTTTTGCTATAATAATCCTGCGGTCTCGTAGTATAGCGGTTAGTACATCGGGTTTTCATCCCGACAATGCGGGTTCGACTCCCGCCGAGATCACCACTAAGAATAAAAAGAAGTCCCAAAGGGACTTATTTTTATTCTTAGATAATGTCGGAGAGAGGCGAGCCCAGGGTTCGCTCGCCGAAGGCGAATAGCGAGCGTAGCGAGCTAACTCCCGCCAAATATGCATTACCCACCAAAATATGTTATAATATATCCCAAGCTATCAGAGCTAATCTGTACATTAGGAGGGTAATTATGAACACACATGTTTGTCCAAAAGTACGTAGGTATATAGAAACGGAAATCTTACCACGTTACGATGCGCTTCCCGGCCACACCGGCGACCACATCAAAAACGTCATCGAACGTAGCCTTAGGATTGTTTCTCTGCTCGAGAATACTGATACCGAAGTCGACGTGAATATGGTTTACGTCGTCGCCGCCTATCACGACCTCGGCCGTGAAATTGCGAACAAGACACATCACGAATGGTCTGCCTATCTGCTTCGTCGCGACGAAAAGTTGAGGAAACTCTTCCTGCCGGAAGAAATCGAAATCATGGCGGAAGCCGTGGAAGACCACCGCGCTTCATCGGAACGCCCGGAGCCTCGTAGCATTTACGGTAAAATCGTTTCTTCTGCCGACCGTTCGTATAGTGTCAACGAAATCCTGGCACGCGCCTACGATTACAACAAGACACTTCATCCGGACTACACGGAAGATGAGCTCATCGAAGCGGTTCGCAAGATTCTTCGTCGCAAGTACTCGCCGGACGGCTACGCCGCAACCAAAATCTATTTCTTGAAAGAAGAATACTACGAATTCTTAAAAGAAGTTGACCGCCTCACTCGCGATCCCGAGCAGTTCAAAAAAACCCAGCAAGAGTTCAACCGCAACCGCGGTATCTATTAAACCAACATTCTCCCACTATGTGGGAGAATATTTTGTCAATTCAGAATTAGCCATTATAATTCTACGAATAATCATTGCCTCCAATTTCTTCAGTTTTATCTTGTTTTTTTTCATTACTATATCTTTTTTCTACTTCGAACGCGATATCGCTAATCTCAGACTGTAATGCTTTTAAATCTAAAGCCATTATTTTGCGGTACCCTAAAGTTAAGATTATTTCCTTCATAAATTCTCGCCATAGCACACGCTTTCTAAATCTTGGATTATTATCAAGAAAATCAAGAATTAAGATTAATAACTGAGGACGAGAAGCCAGTTGGACACGCTCAAGTAAATCAGACGAAGTGGTCTCATCGCGCATTAAAACTCTCGTATAATAGTATCTATCATCCTTCCTAAATGGTTCAAAGAACGGGTCATCTTCCCACGGTGCCACGGTAAGTTTTGTCGCCCACCATAGCCTAGATATTGCTTGGCGCCTAAGAGTACGCGCATCGCCATCCGTAAAAAAACGATTCAATACTCTCTTTTTAAGTTCATCTTTCTCAACAGAACCCCAACGTTTCATTGCGTAATCACAAAAAGTCACATGTACCAAATACGCCCAAAGGCGGGGATCAGAAGCCACGGTATTATCAATTTGCGACAGATATTCGAATAAATGTATAGCATTCTCAGACTCGCTTGAGATGTTTGGAATAAGAATCGGTACCTCATCAGGAACAACGCAAGTCGTTTCAAAAACGCCGGTGCCATCACCGTTAAAAAAACTACTATCGACGCTTCTATAATGATCGAGATTATCACCAACCGATAACTCTAAATTCAATAAATACTGATTTTTGAAAACCTTTAGATTACTCATCATCCTCCTTTTTTTCATACCAGTCAAGCGCCCTCTTTACAGGATTACCTAATAGCTTTTGCGCAATAATGAGAGAATCGCTTTCCATATCGATGTTTCGGTTATTACATAATTCGGATAACTTAAGCGCCCACGGCGCATTCGCAAACTCGGCATCCTTAGCATCACCCTTTCCTTTTAAAGTATCTATGGCATCCATTAATGCAGGAAGGACGATACTTGCGTGCAACATTTCCGCAGCGCCGGCATCTTTAGCGGCATTTTCATAAAGATCCCACATATCTTCCGGTATGCAGATAGTAATAAATTCATCTTTATAGACCATAGTGAATTCATCTTGAGGTTTATCTAATTTTGTAATTTTTACTATAGATTTAATTGGGGCTTTTAGTGGATCAAATTCTTTCTCCGCCACAAATGAAGCATCTCCACCGACTGCAATAATATCACCCGCTTCAACAAAGCATAATTCGCCCAACGGACAATAATCCTCAATCGCTTCATTAGTGCATATGAAGAAAGAAACATCGACCCTCCCTCTTAATTTCCTTGAAGAATCCTTATATGATAGACAGAGTTTATCGGTCTTTATAAATCTTCGATAATAAGTTTTACTACAAGAGATTTCAATGAAAAACGAAGCACGACCGTCCTGAATTAATTGCTCAATATAATTATTCTCAAGATCAAACCTTATTTCAAGTGACACATCAGTTGGATTGATACTATATGTCATACTTGGTGTAAAATGTCCATTAAAATCGTCATCATTTCCTAAAACTGGATATGGGTATGGTATGTAATTATCCATCATGCAACTCCTACAATATAACGTCTAGAGCTCTTAAGTTTGACGGTAATTTTTCTAGTCTCATTCATCTTAAAAGAAAGGCCCTTAATAGTTTCACCGTCCTTCTCAAGCTCATTTCCTTGTTCATCATACGCGCATTCAACATCTAATGGATAATTCTGTCCATCGCCAATACCGATAATACGTATATCTCCTGAGTCCTCTTTCGTTGGAGTAATAGTTATTTCATAAACCCTTCTACCACCAATAAAACGTTCTTTTGTCCTTGAGTGCATATCGCTAACATCAACATAATTAGTGCCACCTTCTTGTCCACTAGCGCCACCACCTTTACCACCACCTTTACCGCGGTTCTTGCCACGTTTTTTTCTATCTCCCCCCGTCGTACCAGGTTTTCTTACATTCGCCATTCGGTTAGCAATATCGATTGTTACTTCACTTTCCTGACTATCAATAGTATTTCTCTCACTAGCGGTTTCAATATCAGTATTACCATCGTTAGTAGTACCAGAGCCCGTACTATAAAAAATCGGATCTCTATCATCATCTGCCATATCTTGAGGAAGATATTTACTTAATTCTGGTATTTCTTCTATATTGTATGTTTTTTCATTGGCAATAGATTTGAGATTAGACCAAACCCAATCCCGCAAACGTTTAAAAACATCTTGAGCGGTTGTTTCTCCCAACTCAGGATCCCACCTATCATGTGCAGGCGGTTCAAGTCTACGAAGCTCACTATTTCCATCATCGCCTCTAACAATAACAATGCCAGTATAATCGTCGTTCAATGCTTTACGCAGATGCGTAAATTCATGAATTTTCATTAGCGTTTTTCTCATTCCCTGGATACGTTTCTTCCCATCACCTAAACGCACTCTCATTTCAACTTTACCAATGCCAGGAAGATCATCTTCGAAACGTCGGTCAGGGCTAATTGCCGCGTTATAGTACAAAAGAGTCTCATCATCAGTTATATAACTATCAACAATTTCAGCTAATGTTTCAGAATTAATAAGGATCTGCGGATTATTGTCATCTTCTATAATCACTTCCAGCTTATTCTCAATAATAGCAACGTAAAAACTCTTTATAACAGACTCTATAATACGTTTCTTCCAATCGTCAGCACATTTATAACCCACAATAAAAACATCTGTACCACGCTCGTTCCTTTCAAAAACATCCGGAATCAATAAACGATCGCGAATCGAAGACGCCGATCCGCTCTCGTTTCTTATCCCATAGCGTCCAGAGCCACGGCGAACTACATGGTTATCATCTTCAAAACTAGACAATCTTGTCTTACCCTGAAACGCCACTGACCCATCCCCGAGCATAGTAGAATAAAAAACCGTCCTAATCATAGAAGCAGTAAATGGCGCACTTTTCCCAATACCGAATGAACCACCACTACCATTCCTGTTCTGGCTAGAGCCAGTCGAGTAGAGCAAGCGATACCATCTACCGTCGTCTTTTCTAGAATCTCCACCATCCAATCCGAATGTATTGTAATCGCTGATTTTTAGAATTCTTATTCTTTGCGAGTTAATGCATCGTACGGCCTCTTCATACAACTTCGTAGCTCTTTCGTCATCGGCGGCAAAATCTCTTGCTCTTCTAACAACATCACTAAGTTCATCAATTAAAGGTATCTCGTAACTATTAATCTCAAAATTAGAAAAAACGACGCGTACTGGCTTAGATTCATCTAACTGTGCATCAAGTGAGTTTTGTATACACTCTCTAGTGATAGAATTTTCTCGGTTACCCTCAAAAATCCATACCCCGTTATCATTAACCCCCTCATCGTCACCACCATCCAATTTTGGAAAATGCCAAATCATACTCATAAGCTTATCTTTCTTCTGGTATCTTTTTTAAAACACTGTTTAGTATTTTTTAATTCATCGTCAATAGCATTAAAAATAGCTTTCACTTCATCAGCCGAATATGAATAATTACTTTTGTTAGATAGGTTGCTTAACAACCTAAGATCTTTAATTATTCGGTTACCCCTAAGTTCGGCAAGTCTCTTAAATCTTAATTCTTTATCTATCATATTACACATAT
>JAFRJX010000001.1 GCA_017432025.1 Candidatus Saccharimonadota bacterium | reverse complement strand
TATTGTATATATTAAAGAAATAACCATAGGTGTTTTTAAGCTAGTCTTATTTATGGTAGAATAATCATGGAAACAATAAGGAATAATTATGACCTTCTACGAATCAGATAATACAGACTTTGAAAAGAATTATTATAAAAAAATGCTTGCGCTAATAGGATCACTATCTAACCTTTTTTCCAGCAGCGAAAGACCATATCTAGCATCTCGCGTAACGGAAAACGTTTTTTGTAAGTATCTAGACGCAGAAAACCTTTCGCGCTCAGATATTACTGCCGATGCGAGAAAAGGCCATACTGGCATAGGCATAAAAACATGGGTTGGGTCCAATCTTCAAAAGATTGCTGAATTTAATTCTCAAAAACCAATGTATGAAAATTTAAAAACAGAGGAAATGGTTAAATACGTTTCGCAGTTACGTAATGATAGGATACTGTTTACAATGCGCACTTACGATCTGAATAAGATGGTGTATCATTGCACTATCCGTGACAAAGGTATTATCAAAGTCGCAGAATGTCCGCTCGAATTAATTGACATCGACAAAATTAACAGCATAAAAAAGAACAGGAACATAATTACATTCAACGACAGAAAGAATAATTATTCATTTAATACGTCAAAAAGTACATTATATAAAGATTTTAAGAATATTCAAATTCTTGATACCGTTAAGGTTAAAATTATCGAAGATCCTTTCCTACTCCTAGAACAAAGAATTCTAAACTCAAAAGACGGTGAAATAGTTTTTGCCGGAGAACTGCAAAAAGAAAAAGAACATGTTTTCCTACCACTATACACTTTTACGAAAGAGCGTGGGAAATATGTCCAAGAAAAAGCAGCCCTTAACGCAAGGTTTTCTGGTGGAAGAAAACGAGATATTTATGAAGCATACATTGCAATTTCGAAAGAATTCAACAGAAAGTTCAGGCCGTTTTTCCCGCCTAGTGACCAACCATTTAAACTTATTCTTCCAAATGGCAAAGAATTATCAGCAAAAATATGCCAGCAAGGTGACAAAGCATTGATGACAAACCCAAACAAGGATTTAGGCCATTGGCTCATTGACGACGTCTTTAAAATTGATCCACAAGAATTAATTACATATGAGATGTTAGAAAAATACGGCATTGATTCAGTTCGAATCACAAAAGAAGACGATCTAGTTTACTCAATTGATTTTGCAAAAATCGGAAGTTACGAGGCGTTCATGGACTCGTCTGAAATAGACTCTACCGGTATAGTTGACAATGCAGGCTCTGACGGAACACTTGATTCCTGAATAACCGAAGCCATTGAATAACGGCCTTCCTCAGCTAAATCAATAGCTTCTACAATCTTATCAGCAATTCTATTAATTACTTTAACGCATACAGAATTACCAGCTTGTTTATAGAGTCTCGATTCACTTTGTTTTGGTAGTTTAAAGTCTTCGTCGAAACCCTGCGTATTAAAACATTCGTGTGGAGTCATTTTCCGAATACCATGTTTAGTTTTAACTAGGCACACATTGTGACCACCTTCACCTTGGTTCGCTGTCAAAGTTGGAACAACACCGCTTTTATTCTTCCTGACATAATGCCTTCGCCATTGATAAACAGCACGATCATCATCCATTGCCTCAACGAGCTTATCGTAAATATCACCTTTATACTTACCGTCAGTATAATAATATCTATCGTCAAGTTTTGTCTCAAAATCAATAATGTCGTCAAGTTTTGAAGTTAGCTGCACAGGGTGTGGAAATTCAAAATTCTTATAAACTTCCCGATCCTTAAAGCCAACAATATAAATTCTCTCACGGTTCTGTGGAGTATTGCCATATTCCATAGCGTTTAAAACCTGATATTTTACGAAATATCCAAGACTCTCCAGTTTTTCAAGAATCACTCTAAAAGTGTTTCCATTGTCATGACTAACAAGATTCTTCACATTTTCAAGTAAAACTATGCTCGGTTGCTTATCTTCGATGATTCTTGCAAGTTCAAAGAAAAGAGTTCCTCTGCCTTTTTCATCATCAAAACCTTTTCTGAGCCCAGCAATGCTAAAAGCCTGACATGGAAAACCACCAGTAATTACATCACAATCAGGTATTTCACTAGACTTCACGTCATGAATGTCGCGACAATCAGCCTTAATATCAAAGTTTAGGTCGAACGTTTCACAAGGGTATTTGTCAAATTCATTGGCATATACAGTCTCAAATCTTCCGGTTTTTTCTAAACCTTTCTCAATACCACCAACGCCCGCGAAGAATCCAGCACACTTCAGCTTTTCCATGATTATTACCTCCATTACTAAACATAATTATTATAACACAGAAAATCGCGGCGCGCCGCGATTTTTAACAATTATTACTAAATAGTGTGGAAAACCTATTACCCGATCAGTTTCAAAAACTCCACCTCATTCATCCTCGGAATTCCGAGTTTGTCGGCTTTATCAGTCTTACCTTTCCCTGGTTTTTCTCCCACAATAAGAGCGGTCGTATTCTTCGTCACGGATGACGTCACCGTCGCACCAAGTGCTCTTAATTTATCCTCTGCTTCTTCCCGTCCCATCGATGCAAGCGTTCCGGTCACAATATAAGATTTCCCTTCAAGCGGCAAGCTTGCACCACTTTCTTCACGTGGCCATACACCGAGCCCACGTAATTCCTCAAGTAACTTCACATTTTCTTCATCCGAAAACCACGCCAAAATCGACTCCGCCACCACGTCACCAATATCAGAAACATCCAAAAGTTCGTCTTCCGTCACAATCATTAGCTTATCAAGCGATTTGAATTTACGTGCTAGCGCTGTCGCTGTTTGTGCCCCCACATGGCGAATTCCGAGCGCCGTAATAAACTTATTAAGTGGCGCATTCTTGGTCGCTTCAATCGCCGACACTAAATTATCCGCCGATAATTCCCCAAATCTTTCGAGCTCTGCCAATCTAGTAGCATCCAGCCTATACAGATCCGCAATCGACTTCACTAGTCCAGCATCTACTAACGCCACCACATTTTTCTCGCCGAGTCCATCAATATTGAGAGCCGGCTTTGACGCATAGTATTCAATCGCTCGCTTCAAAATGAGATCCGACGATTCACCGGCCACACGGTACACTACTTCCCCATTCGGGCGTTCAAACTTGAGCTCCGGATATTGCCGAGCGAGAGCCTTTTCAAAATCAAACTTCTCGGCACCATCCGGACGAAGCGAAACCAACACTTCCTTCACCTGCGGAATAATATCGCCTGCTTTATAAATAATCACCGTATCGCCAATTCTTATATCGAGTCTTTCAATTTCATCCGCATTATGAAGCGTCGCATGACGCACCGTCGAACCAGCCACTTCCACCGGGTCAAAAATCGCTACCGGCGTCGCCGCACCCGTCCTACCTACCGAAATCACAATGTCGCGCACTTTCGTCGTCGCTTCTTCAGCTGGGAATTTGAATGCTACTGCCGCGCGCGGAGTCTTACCTACGATTCCAAGCGCATCATAAACCACACGGTCATTAATTTTAATTACCATGCCATCTGTATTAAACGGCAAACCTTTACGGTACTCATCGAGCCCCGCAATATATTCAAATAATTCCTTTTTTTCGTTTGCCCGAAACACGCGGTCTTCATTTGAGGTCTGGAACTTCATTTTCCGAAGCATCTCGTAAGCATCGTGATGTGTTGCGAGATTCGGTTTCACTAAATCATAAGCAATAAATCTGAGTGGACGGCTCGCCGCAATCTTTGGATCAAGCTGGCGAATCGAACCTGCCGCGAGATTCCTTGGATTCGCAAATTCCGGCTCACCCGCCTTCCTTTGCTTTTCATTAATCACTTCAAAATCCTTTTTATAAAGAATAATCTCTCCGCGAACTTCTACCTCGTCATCTCGATCAATCTTCATCGGAATGTTTTCAATCGTCCGCACATTTTGCGT
Organism: Candidatus Saccharimonadota bacterium; assembly: GCA_017432025.1. Lineage (GTDB taxonomy): Bacteria > Patescibacteriota > Saccharimonadia > Saccharimonadales > Saccharimonadaceae > Nanosyncoccus. The sequence continues at coordinate 31,470 of JAFRJX010000001.1, read as the reverse complement.
CACGTCTTCGCCCACGAGCCCATCACCACGCGTCACCGCTTGATAAAACACGCCGTCGTGATATTTGAGTGCGCAGGCGAGCCCGTCCATTTTAATATCCGTGAAGAATTCTTTAATCTCGCCGCCCGGCACCAACTTCTCATTTCTAGAAATCCAGTCGAGCACTTCTTCTTTCGAAAACACATCGGCAAGGCTAATCATCCGCTTCTCGTGCTTCACTTTTGTAAACTTATCGAGCGGCTTTCCCGCTACACGCTGCGTTGGTGAATCCGGCGTAATAAGCTCCGGATATTCGGATTCGAGTTGCGCAAGTTCATGCTTCAAAGAATCCGCCGCCGCTTCGCTCATAATCGACTCGTCTAACACATGATAATGGTAACGATAGTCGTTAATTAATTCACGTAATTTAATAATTCTTGCTTCGGCTTCACTTTTCGTCATAGTTTAACATCCATCTATAATATAAATACAAATATGCTGTAATGTAAATCCCTGTGAAACAGGTCATCACAAGTAAGCATACTGGTACAAATGGAATGCCCGCCGCCCACTCAAAGTTTTTCATCAGAAGGTCAAACACAATTAGCGGCAACATCACCGCCACCCACGTTAATGTCAGAATAAAAAGTAGTGCGATGATGCGCAAGAAGAATTTAAATCTCCGCCCCATCATGAGATCTGACGCTGCGTGCATCGCTTTCATCGGATAAAGTCCTGGCGCACTCACCGCCACAAATGCCATCAGTGAAGACGTGAGTAGATATCCAGACAAAATCACCATGAGTGCTGCAAAGATAAAGAATAATAATGCATAAAACGGTGTCGCGAGAAATTCCGTTTGTACCGCCGCTGAATATACAATAATCAAGAAGAAAATCGGAATGCATTGAAGCACGGCAATCGCAAAAATCACAAATGATGAAATCATCGGCGTCATCGCATTATAAAGCGCATCACGTAGTTTAATTTTGTGTCCTGCGAGACGATGGCGCAAAATAAAAATCGTTGAGAGCCACAAAATCAAGAAAATCAGCACAAAGAAAATTGTATCCGTTTCCTTACTCGAACTCGACAAACCACCTGTCGTCACTGTCGAAATAAGAAGTAGCCCCGCCTTCGCCACATAGCCAATGTCGCCAAAACCCATTTCTTCAGTCGTCTGGTTTAAGACTTGCTGGAACTGTTGGAAAGTCGATTCATTCATGAGACCGATAAATACTATCGCCATCACCACTGCAATAATAAGTAATGGCAAAAACAATTTCCAGTTCTTAAAAATCACGCTAAAAGTCTTCGCCGCATGGTACGTAATCCCCGGCACCTCGAGCTTTCTTTTATAATCCTCCCGATACGACCTCTTAAAACTCTTATGCGGCCTAATCCTCTCCGGCGAAACAATCTTCAACTTAAGTTTGCGAAAGAAATCTTTCACTCGGGACCATAGGCTCGGGCGAACGCCCTTGAGTGTGTCCCGAGGGGAAGATTTTTTCGCAACCTTACGATTAGAACTTTTTTTCACACTCTTAGCCTTGGAATCTTTTTTCGCACTAGAAGTTCTTTTTGCCATGTTCCAGCCTCTCAATCCTCTTCTCAATCGGTGGGTGTGTACTAAACAAACTACTTAAGAACCCTTTTCTTAAAGGATCATTGATATACATCGAGGCGGCTGCTGTGTTTTGACTCTTCAAAGGCTGCGAATGTGCCTGAAGTTTTTTGAGAGCATTAATCATCCCATCCGGATAACGCGTGATGTTTACTGCCGATGCATCCGCAAGATATTCACGCTCGCGCGAAACTGCCATTTGAATAATTGACGCCAAGATTGGCGACAAAATCCCAGCGACAAGAAGCATCACTAGTCCCACCGGGCTACCTTCATTATCACGACGACGACTACCATAAAACACCATCCTCGTACCAATATCCGCAATCAAACCAACCACGCAACAAAGTCCAAACACAATGAGCGACACCCGAATATCATAATTCTTTACGTGCGACATCTCATGCGCCATCACGGCCTCAAGTTCTTTGTTATCCATAATATCAATTAGGCCAGTCGTCGCCGCGACCATCGCATGTTTCGGATCACGTCCCGTTGCAAACGCATTCGGCGCCGGATCATCAATAAGATAAACCTTCGGCATCGGAAGACCCGTCGTAATACTTAAGTTCTCTACCGTATTATATAGTTTCGGGCAATCTTTTTTCGTAATCTCATTTGCACCCGTGAGCATCATCGTCGTCGCGCCAGAAATAAAGTATTGAATCACTGCATATATTACCGCAACAATTGCTACCCATAGCACAATCCACCAATCTCCAAGGTAAGCGGCCAGTGCTACGCCCAGCAATGAAATGAGCACGACAAAACCAAGCATAATATATATGGTTCGTCTTTTATTCTGTGCGATTTGCTTATACATTTTTCCTGATAATACTACGCCCCGCTCCTCGCGAGGCGTAGCAAATTATATTAGAATTTTACATCTGGAGCTTTTTCGATTTTAGCTTGCTCAGCTTCGGATACTTCAAAGTAATCACGCTTCTTGAAGTGACCAAACATGTTGTTCACCACGTTGGCTGGGAAAGTTTTAATCTTAGTATTGAGCTCTTTTGCGCCGGCATTGTAAAAACGGCGAGCAGCCTGAATTTTATCTTCACAATCTTGGAGTTGACCTTGAAGAGTTTGGAAATTCGTATTTGCTTTGAGTTCTGGATAAGCCTCAGCGATGGCAAAGATGCGGCCAAGTGCATTCTGCATTTGGTTCTCTGCCTCAGCAGCTTGCTTAACAGTCTTTGCACCCATGGCAGCCGTACGAGCTTCCGTCACCATCTTGAAGGTTTCGTTCTCGTGCTTGGCATAGCCCTTAACAGTCTCAACCACATTTGGGATGAGATCTGCACGATACTTGAGCTGAACAGTAATGTCAGACCAAGCTTCGTTTACGCGCTCATTGAGCCCGACTAAACTGTTGTAGATCGCAATAATCGTACCGATGACGATTAATAGAATCGCGCCGACAACTATTAATGCTATTAATCCTGGATTCATTTCCACTCCTTATATTATATATATAATCATTATAGCACAAAAAACTGCAAAACTAAATCTCAGGCGCTGCTTCGTTCGCCGGATGCACCATCGTATATTTCACTTTTCCGGAATAACTACCGGACGCTTGAATATTCGAGATATTAACTGCATAACTTGAAATTACCGCCGCGCCCGCATCCGGTGTTGTACTAGCACTGTAAGAAACCACCCTTGTGTAATTACCCGGAACCACTTTATAGTTTTGATAGCCATTTTCAATTCCAAGGTTTGCCGGCACATAAGAATCCAAATCCTTCACGAGTTTCATTGACCAGTTTGAAGTCGTCTCGCTCGTACCTGTACCAGTCGCAATGGTGAACCCATTTGGATTCACCATGTCAGTATTACCGTTCGTATCACCAGAAAAGCCAATTGCATAGATTGAGAATCCAGCCGCATCGTTACAAATCGCTGTAATCTTCGTCTTGCCCAGTTCATCCTGGTACGAACCCACATTCAAAGAATAAAGATGTGTTGTGATTGCTGTCGTCGTCATCGAGCAAGCCGGTAAAACATAAACCGACGCCTCTTTTGAATCGGCACTCACAAATTGCAAATTCACTAGAGTTAGAAAAGAAAATGTCGTTACAAAAGACAATAAAATTGCTGTTTTTGTATGACCTTTCATGATCTCATTATAGCATAAAAATATTCGTGCACAAAAATGGTGCGAATGAAGAGACTCTAACTCTCGACCTCTTCCTTGGCAAGGAAGCGCTCTAAACAACTGAGCTACATTCGCACGTTTAATCTATTATAACACATAACTTTAAACTTATAAAGATTTTCTTTGACAAATTCAAACTTATCTGCTAAAATCATAAGCATAATAAAGCAAAAATAAACAGGCAAAACAAAAAATAAAATGGAAATGTTTCTACAAATAGTGATGTTGGTTGCCGGCTTCGTACTTTTGATTAAAGGCGCGGACTGGTTAATCTCCGGTGCGTCTTCCGTCGCACAAAATTTCAAAGTTTCAAAAATGCTAATTGGTCTTACGATCATTGCGTTCGGCACCGGTGCTCCAGAGCTTGCAGTTTCCATTTCTTCTATGATTAGTGGCAATACCGACGTACTTCTTGGTAACGTGGTTGGTAGTAATATTGTGAACGTCCTGCTTCTACTCGGTGTCGGCGCTGCCATTGTACCAATCGTCGTGAAGAAAAACACCGTTAAAAAAGAATTGCCAATTCTGCTTCTCATTTCCACTATACTTGTCGTCCTGTTCCTCGATACCTCCCTAAATGATGCTACTGTCAGCAAAATCTCCCGTGCTGATGCCATTGTCTGTATTCTGTTATTTGGCGTCTTTATTTATTACCTTGTCGCCATGGCGAAAAAGAAGAAAAACGGCAAAAACGAAGTTGAAAAACCAAAATGGAAACTTGGCAAATCCTTCCTCATCACCGCTATTGGTCTTGCCGGTGTCGTCGGCGGTAGCCAACTCGTCGTGAATGGTGCCACTTCTATCGCTCAGGCCTTCGGTGTTTCCGAAAAAATGATTTCCCTCACCATCGTCGCCTTCGGTACTTCGCTTCCAGAACTCGTTACTACTATCACCGCATCAAGACGCAAGGAACATGATCTCTTACTCGGCAATATCATCGGTAGTAACATCTTTAATATCTGTGGCGTGATGGCGATTCCAGTCCTCTTCGGCGGCTCTATCACCGCAACCAACTTCGACCCAGTTGACCTTATCATGCTCATCTTCTCTGCTCTTCTAGTCTGGCTCTTTACTGTTAAAGACCATAAGATTACCCGTAAAGAAGGCTGGGCCATGCTTGCCATCTTTGCCCTGTATTATACCTATGTCATCTACGTTGGAATAACTGGCGTTCAAATCCTATGAATTGGCTAGTTCTGGTTGCTATTGCGGTCGTCGCTGATGCAATCAGAGTTTTCGCCGATAACTACATTACCGACGTCTACTTCAAAGGTAAAGAATCTGTTTCACAAAAGCATTTCTACGGCTGGTTTTTCGTCGTCATGGCCATCGTTATGCTTTTTATTTTTCCAGTCAACTTCGAGACGACTCCATTTTACCTCATTGGATTTCTCGTGCTCGCCGGCTGTCTTAATTCCCTCGCCGGCATCCCATATTATCGTGCCATAGAAATGGACGACACCACGAACATTTCAATCTTCGTCCAACTTGCACCGATTGTATATTTAATCTTTGGCTGGATTGCCTTCCACGAAAGCTTTTCGCCACACCAACTTTTAGGTTTTGCCGTGATTCTCTGTGGCCCGTTTCTCGTTATCGCTACCACCAGAAAACGCAGTCGCAAACTCAAAATCAAAGCCGCTATCCAAGCCAGTCTATATGTCATTATTTCTGTGGTTGCAAATTTAATCTTTGTACGAGCCAGCGATGTCACCGAGATGTCTTTTATTCAAGACATGATTTTTGTCTTCCTCGGTAAAGGTATTGGTAACATTATCATCTGCGGCTTTAAACCAACCTGGATTCAACGTTTCAATACGGTCGTCAAAAAAACCAAAGGCAAAATGCTCCGCCCACTCATAATTAATGCAGTCATTGGCGTTACCAAGGATTTTACTTACCGTGCCGCTCTTACACTCGCTCCAGCTGTCGCCATTGCATCGGTTGCCACCGATTCCGCTTCGCCAATCGTAGTTTTCTTTCTTGGCATTTTGTTTACTATCATCTGGCCAGCTTTCGGTCGCGAAAAACTCGACAAGAAATCCGTCCTCGTGCATCTCATTGCTACGGTCCTCGTCGTTGCTGGCATTATCATTCTGCAAAAATAGAATCTATGCTATAATAAACCAAGGTGGTGCTTTGGCGGAGTGGTTACGCAGCGGTCTGCAAAACCGCGTACACCGGTTCAATTCCGGTAGGCACCTCCATTACAGGAGACATTTATGCCAATAGGAATAGTCATCTTAGTCTTTGATTTAGTCCTATGGATTATTCTAATATTAAAATCAAGCGTTAAAAAAAGAGCACAAATAGGCACGCTCCTTTTAGCGACAATTATACTCTGTGTAATTACTTTCATTGTTTTTCAATCGGTCGATAGATATAACGATTTATCTCTTCCAATCTGCTTGTCAATCTACACCCTTGTAAGTATCGCCCTATTATATAAAGCGAATATCCACAATAAGAATAGAATCATTTCAATTACCTGTCTATTAGTAATCATATTCGGAATCGTAGTGGCTATTAAAATGTATGATACATCTACTATTGAAAAATGCACCGGCATTTGTATAAAAATAGATGATGATGAAGAACAATTTGATACAGTAATAAGTATCATTTATTACCTGTTCGCAATTTACTCCCCTGCTTCAAAAATATATCTTCTTCTAAATAATAAGGATTATTTAAAAAGCTAGTTCTTATCTCCAAACTTAATAATTGGTTCTTTCGCTTTTGCAAGTTCACCAGCTTTTGCGATCAAAGCACCTACTTTTTCGTGGTCTTTCTTTCTCATCTCATCTGTAAATCCCTGACGCGTCCGCCACAAATCACCATAAAAGCCCGTTCCCTTCGCGGCATTCCAAAAGTATTCTTCGCAATTTACATCTTCATAATGCCATGGTTTATTAAACAAATTAAAATGAAGTAATTTTGCACCTTTAGGAAGTTCTTCGGCCGGTTCCAGATTCCAATTATCATCGAGCTTCATGATTTTACCTTGAAGAATCAGATTTAGATAATCTTGATCTGGCGCCACTAGGCTCACATCAAAATCTTTCATGAGGTCGGTCATTCGCGTAATGTAATGCAGTTTCCTCAGTTTCTTTAAATCCATTAGAAGCACACCCGAATTCACATATTCGCTCGCCGGAATTCCTAACGCATTCTCCACATAGCCCTTAAATTCTGGTACATTCGTAACTTTTGGATCGACTCGCGCCGCAATCACCTTGTCACCCAAATCGATATCAAATAGTTTGCCGATATCATCGAGTAAAATCGTGTCGCTATCAATATAGACTGCTTTATCATAAAGTGGGAAGAGGCGCGCAATAAATGCTCGGTAATAATAAACTGTCTTCGAGAAAAAATCACCCGTTCCAGTTTTGGTTGCACAGTATGTTCGAATAATCTGAAGATGCACATTAAATTTCATTTTACGAAATTCGATGGCACAGTTCTTCGTCACCATGTTTCGAAGACGCCAACGGTTCGGCAAGCTCAGCCTGTCATAAAGAATAATCACTCGGTAATTTCGTTCTGGATTAGTGTGTTTCATTAGCGAATTAATCGCTGCTGCCGCATACTGGGCATAATCATTTGAAATCGTCAAAAAAACCGGAACAACTTTCGAAAACTTATTTAGCGGATTTATGCCTGTATTGAAAATACTCATATGTACTCTTCTTACTCCATTTTACCATACTATCATAAGCTTCTTTCGCTAATTTTGCGCGGTTTTGGTCATCGGTCAGTTTCTCGTCCGGATAGAATGGACCATCTACATACACCGTCATGTCTGGGCGCGCCTGGCCTTTTACTTTCGACTTATGATAAGTAGTAGTCATTGTAAAAATCGGTACATTATTTCTGGTCGCGTACTTAAACGACTTGTCGCCGGCCGGGAATTTACGAATCTTCGTATAATACGGCCACACGTGCGCTTCCGGATAAATCACCAAACATTTTTTCTGCTTGATTCTTTTGTCCACTGCCTCGTTCATAGCCTTCTTTTCTTCATCATTCGTGCCGAGCGGAATACCGCCAATCATCGGGAGATATTTACCAATGCCAGGAAGCTTCAAATTCACTGGCGAAATAATTGTAAAGATTCTTTTATTAGCCACCAACGCTGGCGAAAATGCATCATGGAACGGATTCGTGTGATTGGCATACATCACATAGCCGGTGCCTTTGACTTTCTTGAATTTCTCGCGCCCCACAATATCCATGTGAAGATAAAATCTCGCATAAAATCTCGCGAAAACCTTAAAACATCTAAATAGTATCGCTGAATACATCCGGACAAACGGATTTTTCGGAATGAATTCATAGCCTTCCGGCAACGTAACTTTTTCTTTTCGTTCCTGCTCCTTGGTTTTGATTGGATCATCTTCTTCGTTGTCGTAATAAAAAACACGCTCTTCTTCCGGTAAATCTTTCTGGAATAATTCTGCCTTTGCCATTACAAATTCCCTTTCAGTTCTTCGTACTTCATTAATATATCATCATACTCGGTGATTTTCAAAATCTTATGAATCTTCTCAATCTCAAATGGTTTCACTTTTTGCACTCTGAAATACGGCCAGAATTTGAAATTATTCGAAAAATGATGTAGCACCGTGTCTTCTCGCGGTCGTTCACCTTGTTCATTATATTTTCTCGGCATGAGTTTTCGTTTTTTAATCGATTTATTTAAGGCCGCCTGGTCTGCTAGCATCATCCATCTTTTCATGCATTTCGCTACCGCCCTCGAAAACATCCCACTCTTTAAGCATTCGTCCATATTAAATAGCATCACACCGGAATTCATGTAATCCGTCTTCGGGAAATTGTAATGATAAAAATTCTTACCATAAATATCCAGCACACCCGCCGCTTCAATATCCTTTAAGTCCGTATTATAAAATTCCGTCAAATCATCCCGACACACCACGTCATAATCAAGATATAAGACACGGTCGAGCGCCGCAATTTCCGGAATCTTATCAATGTAAAGGCGGAGCATCGAGCACGGCGTAAAATACGATTTCATATTTTTCTTCGGCAAATTCTCAACAAACACCTTCGTCGCATCAATGCGCTTCACAAAACTTCTGGAATTCGTTTTCTTTACCAAATCATCTAAAAATGCCGTCGATTTCTCCGTAAACGGCTTCGTGTCTTCATAATTAATCGTCAAAATATAAATATTCAGCTCTTTTCGATTATGTTTTAAGAGCGAAAGAATCGAAACCAATACTCCGCGGCTAATTCCTTGGTCGCCACAGTAGAGAATATTCATATCTTTATTATACCTTTTCCCTTAATCAAATGAAAGTGTCGTTGTCGCCGGTCTCGTAAAGCAACGAATCGTCTGCCCACCACCGACCGCTTTGTCGCTTTGGACTACCGTCGTCTGTCCATTGTAATACAAAGAATAATCCGCTGCCGAATCTGGTAATGAGCCAGTCGCCGACGCAAAGAAGACTCCGCGATTTCCTACAAATCTTAATTCGCCCGTCCAAACGCCAGTAAGTGCGAAGTAGAGTGGCGCATCCCACGCTTCTTCATTCGAGCCGTTAATCGAACTCGCCGTAAAACCGTATTCTTCAAGCAGTGCATAGAACGTATCATCGCCACTGCCTGGCCTTGGCAAAGTCCAACCAGCCGGGCAAATCGATTGGTTTACCAGTTGGCTCGCGCCATTGTAGCTGCTAGCATCATTCACCGCGAGCGCCGCCGCAAAGTTGTAATAATTTCCGAGATGATAATGCGAATCACCCGAATCTGCCACATAGTTTGTCGAATCCTGTGCCGTATTAGTCTCGCCATTCCAGTACAAATCACCTGGATCATATGACTCAATCACTTTGGAATTTACCCAAGTTGTATTGCTACTTTGCTTAGTCGAAGCCCCCGGATTCCAGCTCGACGGAATATCGGTATTAGCCGGACCATACGGATAATCCATATTGATATCATGGTCAAGGTTCTGCGTCATCCAAATGTGTCCATCCGGCATTTTCTTCACCGTGTATTCTTTTTCGTCACGCGCATCCCTGACCGTAATCTCATCACCAACTTCAAGCGACTCGCCCCATTCGTCCACATCTTGCATGTAAATCGGCTCATCTGGCGCCACATTCGTCACCACATTAATGATAATTGTCTCTTCATAAGTACCAGAAGTAATCGTGTCATCTGCCATCGCTCCAAAATACAGATTCACCGTCGACATCGATGCCTCATCAACTGCCAAGATCTCCGTTGGTGCTTCGCCACTTTTTGCGAAAGCCCTGTAAGTACCATCTTCATTATCATCGTTAATCGAATAGCCCCAGAATTTAGTTCTTAGCGTATCTTCTCTTGTCCAGTTTGAAGTTAGCATTGGAATTGTATCGCTCGAAAGTGACGCGTGCGTGTTTACGAGCGCGCCTGCCACTGAAGCCGTATTCATCAACACCGAGAATCCCGCCGGATTATTCGAATAAATTGTTAAACCAAATCGGTTTCTTAATAAATCACTATAATTACGATTTCCCACTTTATTTGTTAAACCGCCGGTCGCCCACGATTCTGGTTCCGAAATCGAAACCGTCAGAACTTCATTCACGAGTGCCCGAAAAGTCACACCTTTTTCACAATCCGACGTCTCACAATTAACTCTCACCGCATTTACATTACAAAAAACTCCCAACAAAGTTGGCAGTATCAAAACGCTCATTAGATACAAAAATAGTTTTTGTTTTTGTGTATGATGCCTAAGCATAACTTTATTATAACATAAAAATTTAAAAGTCAAATCAAACGCCTGGCTCCGGTTCTGGCTCCTCCGGAATCGGATTTGCAATCACTCTAAATTGGATGACATTTTTATATTCGCCGGACGACATCGAATCCGAAGCTTTCGCCGCAATTCCAAACTGGAATGTCTTATTGCCATCATTGTTCTCGGTTTGTCCCAAAACCTTCCAATTTGTCTCACCGTAATATGGCAAACCGGAATAAGTCTCGCCGGCATCAATCGTATATCCCCAGGTGTTGTCACTTTCAAATGTTTCAATCGCTACATTAGCCGCCAAACTCGTAAATGGAGTAGCCGTGCTATTATTAATCAAATTCGTATTTAAATAAGTCGTGCCATCACCCACCGCTGCCGAAAGCGTGTAACCAGAAATACTATTTGTGTTAACCACGACGTCAATGTAATTGCTCCGACCGAAAGTTCCTGGGTAAAGATCACCAATCGAAAGGCTTGATTCGGAAAAAGAAAGTGACAAAACCGGCTGAAAAGTAAACTGCACATCCGAACTCGACTCTGACGTCATCGCAAAAACCGGTGTTGCCACCAGTGCACCAAGCATCGTCAAAGGTATGAGCCTTTTTATTTTCATACTTTCATTATAGCATAAACAAAATTACAAAATTTATTTGACAAATTAAGAAAGCTTATGCTAAAATAAAACCAAATAGGTCATTTTAAATAAACATTTAAATAAAATGTTAAAAATACGGAAGGGACATCGTGCGGTTGGCATAGCTGCATCCATCTGTGCAGTAATCCTTTTTGGTTCCATCATCAACCCAGCCGCTAAGAATCAAGAATCTGCCGAAGCCATCACCGACCTCACCGGTGAAACCGCTATTACTATGACCTCCATTAATAATGCAGCAAGCATCACAATTGACCCATCAAAAACTGGTGTCTTTGCTACTACCTCAGGTGCTAATGATATTTCCTTCTCTGTAGCAACCAGTAACTACACCGGCTACGCATTATCGGTTCGTAGCACCAAAACTACCATCGACAAAGACGACAACTCATTCACTTCCCTTGCTTCCAGCGTAACCGCTGAACAATTCTCAACTAGCAGCAACACCACCCTTAATAATCGTTGGGGCTTTAAACCGAACTTCTACAATTCTGAATCTAATAGCCGGTATTTTGGCGTCAGCACAACTGCTGTCACTTTAGACCGCACTTCGACCGCAAACACCACCGCTAAAAACTACACTATTTCCCTCGGCGCCCGTGCCGATACTTCGTTGCCATCCGGCACTTATATTAACGAAAATCTAATCCTTGAAGCAACCGCCAACATCATCCCGTCTTCCATCCTCACAGTAAACTATAGTACCGGCGTCACCGGAGTAACCGTCGGCGGTGTAACTATTGCAAATGGCGAAACCGTTAAATTAATTCGGGGCGCATCATATCCAATCAATATGACCTACGACCAGACCCTCTATTCATTTGATTCCTGGTCTGCTACTTCTGGCACAATTGGCTCTAGTAATACTCAATCTACGACCTACGCCATTAGTACCACCGATGCCACTCTTACCGCCAATGTAGCATTTATTGGTTCAGATATGCAAAACCTTAGTAGCGTTCTTTGTACCTCAACCCCTAGGCTAGTCAAAGACAATCGTGATAATCATATCTATACCGTACAGCGTCTCGACGATGGTAATTGTTGGATGATGGAAAACCTGGATCTCGGCCGTACTCCTCTTACCACAAACCTTACCAGCGCCAATACCAATATTAGCTCCACTGTTACTACATCTACCTTTAACGGCTGGAGAAAAACCTCCGGCAATGCGACCAACATCGCCGGCGAATTAATACCTATTGAGGGCACGGACGCAACTTCCGGCACTGCATACGGCACCCTTTATAACTATTATGCTGCTTCTGCCGGAACTATTACCGGAGGAACAAATACCAGTGACGCTCAATATGATATTTGTCCGGCTGGCTGGCGCCTTCCAACCGGCGGTAGCACCGGAGAATTTCAGGCTCTCTATGCAGAATATAATTCCAATGCTCTTATGAGAGCGCCAGTCGCAAACAGCGGAGCTGCTTTCGCCCTCTCTGGTGACTTTACCAATAGCACTCCTACCAGCCAAGGCAACTATGGCTACTATTGGTCCTCTAAAAGAGACAGTAGCACATATATGTATAATCTAGTCGTTAGTACATCATATGTTTCAAACGGCGTCAGCCCTCGCTACAGTGGGTATGCTATACGATGCATACTTAAAAAACAAATCTCCGATCTTAATTATCTTCAAGACTTTAAGAATCTAACCAAAAATGAACTCGCAGGAATCACTGCTTCCATGGCAGAAAACACCACCTATAACCTGACCGACAATCGCGATAATCGAGTCTATGCTGTTGCTAAATTGAAAGATGGCAGAATCTGGATGGCCGAAAACCTTAATCTTGGCCGCACGACACTTACCACCGATCTTACCAGCGCCAACACTAATACATTTGCCAGTGTGACCGCTTCCACCTTTAATAGCTGGAAAAAGACCACTAGCTCAGCCAGTTTAACTTCAGGTGTATTCGTTTCGCTTAGCGGGACAGATTCTACGACCGGCACTTCATACGGAACGCTTTATAATTACTATGCCGCCTCCGCTGGTACTGTCGCCGGAAACGCATACGATTATAATGCTCATTCCGATATTTGTCCGGCCGGATGGAGATTACCAATTGAAAGCGAAGTCAATAGTCTTGATAGCAATTATAGTGGCAGTAGTATGCATTCAGCCATCGCTAACGGTGGTGCAGCATTCCCATATTCTGGTGAGTTTTCTCAATCAAGCTTACAGTCGCAGGGAGAATCCGGTAGTTACTGGACTTCAACAGCCACAGGTTATTCCGATTCCATGTGGATGTACTCCAATGATGATTGGGGAGGATTAGAATATGAGGCCAACCGTAATCTAGGCGCGGCCGTGCGGTGCGTGGCTAGAAAGCCGTCTCACACCATTACTATTGCATACGACGGAACAAGTGTTACACAAGTCGATGTAAGTGGTACCCTTCTCGTACCTGAGAATACCTCTATCACTCTTGAGGAAGGCATGAGTTATTCCATCGATGCGGTTGTCGCAACTGGCTATTCCTTTACAAATTGGTCTGCCACCTCTGGCACCATCGGCTCAACTACCAGCCAATCTACAACTTTTACCGTTGGCACTAGTGATGCCACCATCACAGCCACCGCATCCTTCAACGGTTATACTATGCAAAATCTTTCCTTAAGTAACTGCACCACTACCCCATCTTATGTAAAAGATACTCGCGACAATCATATATATACAGTTCAACGTCTCGACGATGGTCGCTGCTGGATGATGGAAAACCTGGATCTTGGCAGTACTACCCTCACAACAAATCTTACATCCACGAACACAAATATTGCCACTACTGTTGATGCTTCCACCTTTAACGGTTGGAAGAAAACTTCCGGCTCGCTATCCTTTGATGACGGCGAGTTCATTAATGTCTCCGGAACAGATAGCACTTCCGGTACTCCATATGGAACCCTCTACAATTACGTTGCAGCATCCGCCGGTACCATCACTGGAAGCACTCATGAGTATGACGCCCTCTATGATATCTGTCCGGCCGGATGGAGACTTCCAGTCGGCGATAGCTGGGGCGAATTTGGTGTTCTTTACAGCAATAGTTCATATAACACTCTTGCAAAAATGCGAGCTGGAATTGCAGACGGAGGAGCCGCTTTCGCTCTTGCTGGTTATTTTGGCAATAGCACTCCAACCAATCAGGGCAGTAGTGCTTCCTACTGGTCTTCTATGAGAAGCAGTGGTACAAATAGATACTCCTTATACCTAAACACATCGAGTGTAACCCCAAACAGCAGTAGTAATCGTAGTTACGGACGCGCCATTCGCTGTATCCTAAAAAAATCAACTCACACTGTAACCGTTTCGTATGGAACTGGCATCACAGACGTTACTATTAATGGTGTTTCTGTAGCAAACAATGGAACTATTACCCTCGAAGAAAGCACAAGGTATGTTATTAATGCCTCCTTAGGGCCTGGTTATTCCTTCTCCAGTTGGACTGCAACAACCGGTAGCATCGACACGGCAAGCTCCGATTCTACATATTTAAGAAGTATTACCGGCAATACTACCCTTACCGCTGCTGCCACCTTTAGTGGTCCATTTATGCAAAACATGAGTTCTTCAATTTGCACTTCAACTCCAACCACCGTTTATGATAACCGTGATATGCATTCCTATACTATTCAACGCCTTATTGACGGCAATTGTTGGATGACGCAGAGCTTAGACCTCGGCCGAACAGCCCTTACCACCGATCTAACATCTTCAAACACTAATATTTCCACAACCGTCACTGCCTCAACCTTTAATAGCTGGAAAACAACCTCCGGAACCGATACATATGACGCTGGCGAGTTTATTAATATTACCGGAAACGACCCCACTTCCGATACTCCATATGGCACCCTCTATAATTTCTACACCGCTTCGGCAGGAACCATCACAGGGAGCACTACGGATGGTAATGTAATATATGATATTTGCCCAGCCGGATGGCGACTTCCAACTGGTGGTCAAGGCGAAGAATTTGACAATCTTTATAATCTACTCTACCAAGAATATGGATCTGGTTCCGTACTGAATACCCCAACCACAAGCGGCGGAGCAGGCTTTACTCTTGACGGAATCTTCATGGACGGCGCTCCATATAGTACAGGTACTCGTGGTACCTACTGGTCATCTACAGCATCTGATAATACGAAGATGTCATATTTATTAGTCACCGCAACGGGAGGCAACCCTTATAGTCTCTCGAATCGTTCTGCTGGTCGCTCTGTACGATGTGTTCTCAAAAAACAAATCTCTGATCTGGCATATCTTCAAGATTTCAAGAATCTTAAGAAGGGTGATCTCATTGCCGTTGCAAACTCCATGGCAGATAGCACTACCTACAACCTGATAGACAATCGCGACAATAAATCCTATTCCATTGCCAAGATGAAGGATGGCAGAATCTGGATGGCCGAAAACCTAGACTTAGGCAGAGAAACCCTCCTAGATAATCTAACTGCCGATAATACTAACTACGCAGATAATGCCACCTACACTAACTTTGATGATTTCAAAAAGACCTCCGGCACACAAACCTTCGTTAATGGTGAATTCATCAATGTATCCGGCACGGATCCAACTTCTGGTACTCCTTATGGTACTTTATATAATTATGCCGCCGCCACTATGAGGAATATTTCAGGGTCAACCAACAATAAAGATGCTATCTATGACATCTGCCCAGCTGGGTGGAGACTTCCAACCGGTGGCAATACAGGAGAGTTCCGAGCCCTTAGTTTACAATATAATTCTAATGCTCTCATGCGGGCACCAATTGCAAATGGCGGAGCCGCTTTCGCCCTCGCTGGCTATTTCACTAACAGTACCCCGACCCTTGCAAACAGCGTTGGTCGCTACTGGGCCACCACTAGATACAGCAACACCGAAATGTATGGCCTATCCCTTGACACGTCAAGCGTCTATCCAGTCAACATCAGCAGTCGCGACTACGGCTACGCTATTCGATGTATCGTTAAAAAGCCACTTCATACCCTTAAAACATCCATTGGTACTGGAGTTTCAAGAATCATAATCAGGGGAAGTAACTACCTCTATAATAACAGTACTATCCAGCTTGAAGAAGGAGAAACCTATACTATTGACGTTGAACTATCTTCAGGATATTCATTTACGGGTTGGTCTACGACTTCTGGTACTATAGGTTCAACTACCACTCAGTCCACGACCTTCACCATGGGCGCAATGGACGCGACCCTTACGGTCACCGCAGGAGAATCTATACAAAACATATCATCTAATAAATGTACTTCTACGCCTTCCCAAGTTGTTGACGCTCGTGATAATCATACCTATACCATTCAACGTCTAAATGATGGCAGATGTTGGATGATGGAGAATTTGGACCTCGGTCGTTCCGCACTTACGACAGATCTCACTAGCTCCAACACGAATCTATCCACAACAGTGACGGCTTCCACATTTAACAGTTGGAAGAAAACATCTGGTTCTGCTACTTATGATGCCGGTGAATTCATCAGTACGGCCGGTTCTGACGCAACATCTGATACTGCATTTGGCACGCTTTACAACTACTACGCTGCCTCTGCCGGAACCATTTCCGGAAGCAACAACACCAATAGCCCCCAATATGATATTTGCCCTGCTGGGTGGAGACTTCCAACCGGTGGAAATTTCGGAGAGTTTAGCGCTCTCTACCAAAAATATAATTCTTACGCTCTTATGAGGGCGTCAGTCGCAAACGGCGGAGCCGCCTTCGCCCTCGCTGGCAGTTTCAGTAATTCTACTCCAACGAATTGGAATAATGGCTACTACTGGTCCTCTACTAGGCTTAATAGCTATGTTCGAAATATGAGTCTTAGTACTTCAACCGTCGATCCAACAAATTCTTTAACCTACGGTTATACCGGGAAATCCATACGATGTATATTGGACGAACCGCTAACTATTTCTAATATAACCTATATGCAGCATTTTAAAGAATTATCCTCTAGTCAAAAGGCAACCGTCCTCGCTTCAATGGCAGACAGCACCACATATGACCTTATAGATAATCGTGATAATAGAACCTACAAAGTCGCCAAGATGAAAGACGGAAAAATCTGGATGGCCGAAAACCTGGATCTAGGGCGCACTACGCTCACTAATGATCTCACCATTACTAATACTAATATCTCTTCGACAATAACAGCTTCCACTTTTAATGGCTGGAAGAAGACATCTGGAACAAATACTTATACCGCTGGTGAATTTATTAACACTTCTGGTACAGACTCAACTTCCGGTACCGCCTACGGCACACTCTATAACTACTATGCCGCTTCTGCCGGAACAAAAACGGGAAACTCCAATAGTAGTAGTGCTTACGAGGATATCTGCCCTGCTGGGTGGAGACTACCAACCGGTGGCACTTCCGGAGAAACACGAACCATCTATCAACAATACAGTGCTAGTGGCCTTATGAGAGCATCAATCGCAAACGGTGGAGCTGGCTTCGTTCTCTCCGGTCTGTTCTTCAGCAACGTCTCATATCAAGGCACATCTGGCTACTATTGGACTTCAACTTGGTCCAGTAGTGAAAATATGGACATCATGAGTCTTACTGATTCGGGTACTTCTTTCGGTGGCTCCGCCAGAAGTAATGGTGTCGCAATCCGTTGCGTCGCAAAATAAAAAAATGGCCCAAAGACCATTTATATGGTGCCCGGAGCGGGAATCGAACCCGCACGGATTTCTCCATTCGATTTTAAGTCGAACGCGTATACCAGTTCCGCCATCCGGGCAACATATATATTATATCATATTATCCGAGATAATGCACCGCTTCCGTCGCAGCCACGGCGCCATCACCTGAAGCCGTTACGAGCTGTCTCAAATTCTTTGTACGGCAATCACCGGCTACAAACACACCTTCAACACTCGTGTGGCAATCTTCGCCCGCTTCAATATAGCCACCCTCATCCTTATTCAGTTCTGTAAAAATCTCTGTCGCCGGCACCCTACCAATCGCCACAAAGATTCCAGCTACATCGAACGTTCTTTTTCCCTCCAGACCTTCCACTTCTAAACCAGAAATTTTCTCGTCACCGATATACCTTACCGGTTTACTTTCCATCACAAATTCAACATTTTCTTTTTCGCGTAATTTCTCCACTAGGAACGGTTGTCCCCGGAATTCATTCCGGCGGTGCACAATGTAAACCTTAGAAGCAATATCCGAAAGATACAAAGCATCATAGAGTGCCGTGTTACCACCGCCGACTACCACTACTGGCTTATCCTTATAGAATCCGCCGTCGCAAGTCGCACAGTACGAAATACCATGCCCAGTAAACTTCTCTTCATCCGGAAGCCCGAGTGCCTTCTCGCGCGAACCGGTTGCGACAATCACAGCCTTTGCTAATATCTCGCCTTCATCCGTTTTAATCTTCTTCATCTCGCCGCCAAAATCGACCGCTTCTGCTTCTTCGTCTAAAATCTCCGCACCGAGTTTCTTCGCCTGCTCGTAAACACCCCTCATTAGTTCCAACCCAGATACGCCCGGCACGCCCGGATAGTTGGCAATCTTCGTGCTAGTAATGATTTGTCCGCCATATGCATTCCTCTCTAACACGGCGACCTTCTTACCGGCTCTCACTGCATAAATCGCAGCCGTGAGACCTGCCATTCCGGCACCAATTATCGCAATATCATATTCTTTACTCATATTCCTCCTTTATTGTAAATCCGCGAGCGTCTCGAAATCAAATTCCTTCTCTAATCCCGCATTTAGCTCGGCCGTTTTGTCGGCAAACGCCTTAATCTTTGTCTCCAGCCCGTCATTAATCCCAGAAATCTTATCTTTATAGCAAGTATCAATACAATCCGAAAGTGAAGTTCCACCAATCGCCATTTCCTCAAGAAATCCGTTCACGGTATTCACCACATTCTTAACTGTATCGTTCGTATAATCACCCAGCGCAATCTTTAACTGATTTAATTTCGGATTTACTTCGCGTACCTTATCGCGCGACGCTTTACTCTCAACGTAATTCTCTTTTACAAAAGTCGCAATTTCCGACACCTTCGTTTTTAGTTGCTTGATTTGCGGCAAGAGATCCGTCTTTGAATCTAGTAAATCAATATAATAAGTTAGTCTTGCCTTGTAACCCGCCAAACGATTCTCTAAGAACGACAGATCTTTTAATCTTTCCGCCTGGACCTTCATTTTTCCCAGATTCTCATTAAAAACATCCGCATCATTCGTCTGCACGGCAATCTTAATCATATTAAGATCAAAATTCACTTCTTTTCGTACATCATTTGCGACCTCGGCCTGCTTTTCATACTCTTTTCTCGTGATTGAATAAGCTTCGTAAAGCACCCCCGCCGTTAGTAGGCCGATTAGGATAAATGCTATGAAAATCTTTTTAAAAACCTTCATTATAATCCCCTTGTCGCTGCATTAACCATATTCCCATAAGCCGTCCGACCAGCCGGCGTAAGATGAATTCCATCCGCGTAAAGATAACCCGGGTTCGACGCCGCAAGTGGCACCCAGTCCGCCACTCTCACGTTACCATATGAATTTGCCATATACCTTAGTGTAGCATTCTGCGAATCACGATTACTGTCCCTTAGATATCCAGTAATAAAGACAAATTGGTGACCCGGACCAGCCACGTTCATAATCTGTTGAAGCGTACCCGCACCAAATGAACAATAGTTCGTAATTAGACCAATCACAATCACGCGTGGGAGATTCCCGCCATTTGCCGCCCGGTATCCGGCAATCAAATCAATCGCATCATACATATTTCTCGAGCCCATTGCATCCACAAACGCGCCCGGCACCGTATTATAAATTGCACTGGTCGCACCTAGGACTACCGAATCACCAATCACGAGTACCCTTGAGGAGTTTAGCCTCGACACTGCGCTATAAATTGGCGTGCTAAACCTTGCGCGCCCGCTACCACCGGAGCCACCACCATAAAGCACCCTCGCTACATATGGCTTCGCATAATCTTCGGCCTTATCAAAGAATTTCATCGTATCATTAGTGAAGACCGTCGCCATTTCCTTAATGCCCGCGTAGTCAATCGCAATCCGTGTCGTCGTTTTCGCATCGTCCGCACTTTTTTCTTCAATTACTGCCGCACCTTCATTCAAATTCTCCTCAATCGAAGATTTCTCCGGAGCTTTAATAAGCGCCAGAATTGGCAAAATTAAACTAAGTAGCAACAACAAGGCAAAAACCTTTTTATGTTTCTTACCAAACGGCATGATAACTTTAAACAGAATAATTGAGAATAGAATACTAGTGAGAATTGCCGTATACGGGATGATTTCCAGTGGCATAAATTGAAGTAAATTTAGAAACAGGATGTATAGTCCATAATGGAGTAGATATATCGGAAACGAAATCGAACCGAGAAACTCAAACGGCTTCAGAATCCTTGGCATCGTCTTGCTCTGTAGTTTCAAAATCGCATAAATCGAAATCATAGTCAGCGCCGCCGTCGCTGGCAAAGCAAAGTAAAATGCAAAAGAAGACTGATAAAGCACAAATGGCGTCATCGCAATGATGCCACCACCGGATAATAGCAGCAGAATCCACCATACCCACTTTCTCTTAGCGGTTTTCATTCGTGGACGAATCGCGAGATACGAAGCCATCGCTGCACCAATCATAAAAGCACCGATATGCGAATCCGGTCCAAAGTAAGCCCGATCGAATAGGCAAAGATACCCGCCATACACCATCATTAATGCAAACGATAGCACTGCAATTAGCGCACAAATCCTGCTAAACACCCGATATTGCCGACGAATCTTCCATTTCTTCGCCGTCATCCGATAAAATACCGCAAACAGCCCATAGAATAATAGACAAATCTGCATCTCGAGCGCCAAATACCAAGTTGGATTAAAGAGATTCGGAATCAGCGAATTCTCATACGTTACACCGGTCTTTAGCGCCACAATATTTGTTGTAAACGTCACTGCCGACAGTGAATTCTGCCTTGCGCCCGTTAATAAATCCGGGTTCGCAAAATACGCCAACGTCAGCGTGAGAATCATACAGTACAGAAGCGTCGGCCAAAATCTCGCCAGGCGATTCCAGAAATAATTGATAAAACTCTTCGCTGTGCCAAAATTCTTTCCCTCTTTTCGTTTCGCCCTAATTAACTTCTGACAAATCAAAAAACCAGACAACACAAAGAACGATTCTACCGCCACGAACCCACCCGGCAAAACTCCTGGGAATACGTGGTAAATTACAATCAAAGTAATTGCCACAAAACGTAATGTATCAAAACCAAAAATGCGTTTTGTCACACTCTTCTTCATTACTATAATTATAGCACACTAGACTTTGTTGATCACCGGAATCACAATCGGGGTATGACCGGTCGCATCAAAGAGAATATGCGTAATGTCTTCCTTAATCTCTTCCTTCAACACTTTCATTTCTGGATCGGTTGAAATCGACTTATCCGTCTTTTGGCGTAGATAATGACGAATCTTACCAATCAACTCTTCTGAGTTATCAAGATAAATAAATGCTCTCGACACGATATCTGGCGTCTTCATCAGATGCCCAGTCTTCTTGTTGAGTGTCAGCACAATTACGAAAATACCTTCGCGTGAAATGTGAATTCTATCTTTCACCACCGCTTCGTGCACTGGTTGGTCAGCATCATCATAAAGTTTATTACCGACATAAATCCTACCAGCTTTGCGAATCGTCTTCTCAGGAGTGAGTTCCACGATGTCGCCATCATCTGCAAGTAAAATATTATCATGCGGAATACCAATGACATTCTCTGCCATCTCGGCATTGTGCTGAAGCATGTAAAACTCACCGTGATATGGCATATAATTCTTCGGGTGAAGTCTCGTTACAAATTCAACGTGATCTTCGTAGTAAGCGTGGCCGGACAAGTGAAGTGGCCCAATATTCGTTAAATGTGTCTTACCATTTTGAATCACCTGCGCACCTTCGCGGAGCAGGCCATCCACGGTCGACACTACGTGTGGCTCGTTACCCGGAATTGGGTTCGACGAGAACACAATCGTATCCGTCGATTTAATCTTGATGTACTTATGTGCACCCGTTACCATACGGTTTAAGACGGCATTTAGTTCACCCTGTGAACCAGTACAAACAATACAAACCTTCTCATCTGGGAGCTTGATGATATCTTCCATCTTTACAATCGTATCTTTTGGCACCTTAATTGATTTCGAGCGAAGTGCCACCTCGACGTTATTAATCATTGAAAAGCCCGAGAAAGCCACCTTACGGCCACGCGCTGCGGCCTCTTTCAGAATGAGTTCAATACGAGAAATCTGTGACGAGAAGCACGAAATAATCACGCGCCCGTTCACATAGTGGTCCATCACCAGACCAAGGTTCTCGCCGACATCGTACTCAGAATGCGGGTGCTTCCCTGGCGAATCGATATTCGTCGACTCGTTCAGCATCAAATCAATGCCTTCCTTTGCCACGATCTCATCAATGCGCTCGTAATCTGTTTGCACACCCATCGGATTCGCCTCAGCGCGCCAGTCACCAGACATGTAAATCACGCCATTTGGTGTACGAATCACAATCGCGGTATTGCCCGGAATTGAGTGGAGCGTATGGATAAATTCCACCGAAAAATGCTCTGAAACCTTGATATTTTCGTGCTTAAACGGATCCACTACCTGGTAGTTGTAATCCGGTACATCCTCAAGCTCAGACATCTGCTTCTTTATCATTCCAATCGTAAAATCAGTACCGTAAATCGGTGTCAGAGGATTAAAATGCGGTAGAAGATGCCTACACGCTCCAATATGATCAAGGTGAGCGTGCGTAAAGAGAATCGCCTTCACCTTTTCGCGGTTGTCCTCTAGGTATTTAATATCTGGAATCAAATAGTTCACACCTGGATAATCATCGCCAGCAAACAACACGCCCATATCCACAACAATCATCTCGGACTTGTACTCAATCACGGTCATATTTTTACCGATACCAAACTCACCGGTACCACCAATCGGAATAATTCTCACTGCTTCTGGGTCAATGCGCATGTTTTTGAGCTTCGCATTGGTGATTTGCTCGCCCTTATAGCCGTTGTAGCGCGATTTATTCACTGGAACGCCAATAATATGCTGCGTCGCCTGCGCATTCACGTCCTGCGAGAGCATTCTCTGGTGGTGCACCATTTCGCCTTTTTTCACCGAAACAGATAAATTCACCTTGCGTTTCTCGGCTTCCTCCTTGGCCTTTTCTTTCGCCGTTGGCTCTTTTACTGCCTTTACAGTTTTCGTGGCTTTTTTCGTCGCAGTTTTCTTTGGTTTTACTAAAGCTTCATCTTTGCCACCTGGTTTAAAATTCGAGTTGAAATTGCGGTTTTGCGCTTCTTCAAACTGTCTTTTAATATCAGGCAACCTTTCTGCCCTCAGTTTTAAGAGCCGGGCACGACGCTCTTCTTCTTTTTTATTCATATATTCCTTTTATATTACAAGTAAAATCAGCTATCTCTATTGTACTAAATTTATTGCATTTTTTCAAGACTTTGCTATAATTAGAGTATACAGAATTGACCGGCTCGAAAAGAGACGGTATTTTTAGGCCCAGAGGCAGAAAGGAAATATGGAAAATCTTGATTTGAAGCAAATGTCCAGCATGGTTGACATTATTGCTGAAGAAAAAGGTCTCCCAAAAGAGACAGTTCTGAATGTTATCGAACAAGCTATTGCCGCTGCATGGCGTAAGGATAACGGCGACCGCGACATGAATGTCCGTGCCACCCTTAACACCAAAACCGGCGAAGCTGATGTTTTTGTATCCCGCGAAGTCATCGAGGATGGTCTCGCTTACAACCCATCAACCGAAATCCCACTCGCTGAAGCTGGCAAAGGTGCCAAAGTTGGCGATGTGATCGAAGAAAAATCTAAAGTTACCACTTTTGGCCGCGTTGCCGCTATGACCGCTAAGCAGGTCGTGATTCAACGCCTCCGCGAAGCTGAAAATGACGCAGTACTGACTGCCTTTGAAGATAAAATCGGTACCATCGTGACCGGTACTGTTTCCCGTGTGGAAGCCAGACTCGTCCGTGTCGACCTCGGTCGCGCTAGTGGTATCATCCCACGTTCCGAGCAAATCGACGGCGAATACTACTCGGTTGGCAGCCGTATTAAGGTTTATATCAAGAACATTGAGCGTGGCGACAAAGGCGCCCAACTCATTCTCTCCCGTGGCTCCGCCGAATTCGTCGAGTGCCTCTTCCGCCAGGAAGTTCCAGAAATCGAGAATGGCACCGTCAAAATCTGTGGTATCGCCCGTGAAGCTGGCCGCCGCACCAAGATTGCGGTTACCGCCACCGTTCCTGGCATTGACCCAGTTGGCACCTTCGTGGGTGGCCGTGGTGTCCGCGTCCAAGCCGTGATGAACGAAATCGGTGACAAAGAGAAAATCGACATCGTCACCTGGAGCGACAATCCATCTGAATACATCCGCGAAGCTCTTAGTCCAGCCGAAATCAACAAAGTCGACATCGAGGGCAAGAAAGCCAAGGTCTACGTCAACGAAGATCAACAATCGATCGCGATTGGTAGCAAAGGCCAAAACGTTCGCCTCGCTTCTAAGCTTACCGGCTACGAAATCGATATCGAGCTCATGAAATCCGCTCCTAAGAAGAAAAAACAGAACGTCGAGGATTCCCTCCTCTCCGCGCTTGAAGAAGCCGAAGACGAATAATTTTAAGACAAAAAATATCCCCGTCTTAAAGACGGGGATTTTTGTTCTAGCGGTGTTCGAGATCTTTCTCGGCGATATTAATGGCAAGGTTTGATGCGAACATCGAAATGCCAACATTGGCGAGTGCAATCACGAAAACCATTCCAATCATCAGCGCGAACATTACGATTTTGAAGAAGAAGCTGGATGGAATCGTCACTGCTTTCCTCACGAATGAGAGAACGAACAGTACGGCACCACCGAAGGCAAACATCAGAATCGTCTCAACGCCGAAGCGTTCAGTATGTTCAAACCGTTTACCAGAGCGGTTACTCTTCGATACCTTGATGTAAGATAACCCGAGTATCACCATCAGAATGAATGTAAACAGTCCTTCGTACACATAGAACGGGATATTGTAAAGTGCGAGATTAGTCATTTTATTGACCCCCTTTAACTAATTCTTACTACTATTATAGCACACTTTAGCAAAATTGTCAATACTGCTTATGCTTAAACGATATTTTACAGATAAAAAACTCCCGATTGCTCGGGAGTTCGGCGATGTTTTCTAAGATACGTCTTTAATTGCATTTCCTACCTTAATGGCAGCCGGAAAAGTCACTTCTGGTGCCAGATCATCCACATAAAAGAGCATTCTCTCAACGTAGGCGACCCAAAACAGCACCAGTAGATTGGTATTTTTAGACTTTGACTCTTCAGTTTCATAAATTAGCATGCAGGATATCAGCAAAGACAATACGCTAATTACCATAGTTTCATCGGCCGATAGATAATCGGTGCTAAATAATGCGATGACTAACCCTATCAGAATCAGTCCAATCAAGAAGTAGCATATGCTATTTTGCTGCTTAACCATCTTCTTTCGTTTCTCGAAGTTTTTTACTTCGATATCGAGCATTTCGGTTCCGTAGCTTATCTTCTCTTCGATACTCATGCCTTCATCGTCCACCATCGAAAAGTTGCCGTACTTGAAAATCATGTAGATGGTGCCTTCAAGACCACCATGATTAACCGCCCGTGAAGCTTCGTCTAAAAATATGTTTTTCATCTTACCCCCTAAAAACATCTATTAAAATTCTAAAATGTCCCAAAAAACATTTTATACTCTATATTATAGCACAAAACGCCAAAAAAGTCAATAATACTTATGCCTAAAACAGAGGTAATAAAAAATCCCCTGTAAAACAGGGGATACAGGTTAATGGTTTATCTCCGGTTCATCGAGCACCAGTTCAGCATCGACATTGTAACGATCTTTGTAGCGTCTCTCTAGCATTCCGGACGACACGGTCGCTCCAAAGAGATACATAAACAGCATCCCAAAGAATATCAGCCCGAAGCTGATTAAGAAGATGAGAACTGCAAAGATGGATGCAAAAGTGCCACCGCCGAGCCTCATAATGAGGTTAGAAAAACCGTCACAAAAGAAGAAAATCATCCATACGATTGCCAACCCGACCGATAGACAAATTACGGTTTCCGAATCTGTTCTATTTTTGATAATGATTTTTGGCCGGATGGCGTTTTCCCCTTTAACGTATTTCTTCACCTCTTCCCTAGACTCTTTCGTGACATACGGACTAGCGTACCCCACAAAATATGCGAAAGCTGCGCCGAGTAACAGGACGATAACCCAAAACGGAAATGTGCTTTCGTGCATTCCAGCACCCCCTTCAAATGCAGAATAGATATATTATACAACATTTATGCTAAATTGTCCATAGAAAAATCCCCATCCGAAGATGGGGATGATGGTCTATTTAGTTTCTGATTCGTATTTCACTTCGAGACCGTAGCAATCCCTGTAAAGCCGCTCAAACGAGATTGAAGTGACGGTTTCACCGATTAGGTGAAGAAAGAGCAGTGCAATAAACGAAAAACTGTAGAGCAAGAACATGAGACCGATTGTGATCAGTACACCGAAGAAACCACCGCCAAAATGCTGCACCATGTTGCCGAAAGTTTCGACAATAAACAGTATCAGAGAGGCGAGTGCAATCCCTATTACCAGTGCCAGGCTCATCGCCGGTGTCATGTGATCACGGATGATCACTACTGGCGGTTTACCGATGTTCTCATTCTTTGCATACGCGATAATTTCCGCTTTGTTCTCCTTTGAAATATATGGTTTCACATATCCCAAGGAGAATAACACTCCTGCTCCCAAAACCAGAATGATAGACCAGATTGGTAATGTACCTTCCATTTTTATACCCCCCTAGATAGAATATAACTATTATTATAGCACACTTTATTAGAAATGTCAATATATCTTAAGCGTTTTCAAGATAAAAACCCCGTAAAACGGGGTTTTAGATTTAACTATGATTCTCTTTCGATTCTGGCACCATATTGCCTTTCGAAGTGTCGTTTTAATCTGGTCGCAGTAAGCTCCAGCCCTGTAATATAAGCCATCATGTCGATGATAAAGGTTAGTCCTAAAGCAATAATCGAAAAAAGCACCACCATCAGTGTCACTAATACGCCTCCGCCAAACCTGTTAGACATCGGCATCAAACCTTGGATTAGAAAACACATAAAGCCGACGAATAGTATTATAAAGATAAAATCTACCACGATGATTGGCGATAGCCGCTCTTTTATAGTCACCGTCGGCCGCGGTTTAGACCAGTCTTCTTTATCGACATTTTCGAGCCGGATCAGCGTTGCCTTTGTAACGTATGGGTTGATAAAGCCTATTACAAACGAAAAAATTACACTTCCAATGAGAATCATAGCCCATAAAGGTAAAGAACCTACCTGCACTAAAAACACCCCCTAACAAGTATACGGTTAATTATATCATAAACAGATAAGATTTACTAGCTCACCACTAATTATTTAGACAGTAAGTTTGGCCTTCTTCTAGGCGGTAAAGTACCGCGTAATTATCCTTTTTAGCTGCCTTAGCGCCGGTGCCATCGCATTTTGCACCCGGAATGATATAAACTACATGCTCATAAAACGGGTTTCTGCCGGCAATCGTGTATTTCTTGCTCTGGATCGCGAGTTTACTGTCGGCACTGTAGATAGTATTTCCAATCTCGCCACCATCTGCAATGTTTCCAGTAATTAAGACATTATAAACATCGCCGCTCGGATCTTCGAAATCGTTTTTATCATCAGTGGTATTCAGATATGACATCACGAAATTACAGGCAGTATTCTCGGCCTTACAGGCATTTTCGCCGGCATAATTTGCCGTAGCAGTCCAAACACTCGGACCCGGCAATTCCCCTTTATTATTGGTCATATATTGCGTGAGAGACGTACTCACTCTCGCCATATCGTTCCGACGGAGTACATCACGTTTTGCTGGAGTCGCTTTCCCCTGTTCGCGCTCCTTCTCTCGCTTTGCGGCCTCGGATTCCTTAGTTGGCACCTCATGTTCAGATTCCGGGAAGCCAATTGTCTTGAGTGCCGTCTCAATCTCTTCCGCATTCTTCGCTGACATTAAGAACAACGAATTCTTGTAAAAGACTGTATACGTCACCACTGTATAATTGAAATTGTCTTTAAATTGGTAGAAAATCTTGTAATCAGTACTATTTTCAAGCTCTGAGCCAAATGAGGAATAGTCGCCCTGGAGTGTCTTCACCGACTCAAGCTCGTTATGATCCTTCGTAAGAACATAATAGTCTAGAGCAATCACCGCGCCCTCCGGCTCTTCAACGATTTTATCTAGATCAACTTCCTCAGTTTCCTCTTCGGTATCAGCTTCCTCATTGGTACCATCGTCTTTTTCGACCGCCTGTTCGTTGTAACGACAGTTTACCGTACCATAAACCGCTTCTCTACTACTCTTTTCATCCGGCAGATCCCAAACATAGAGCCCGCTCGTAGCACAGTAACGCCTAGTAGTAACTAGAGTTGGCACATCTGCTTCGTAGTCAATCGGTTCCGGCTCTGGTGCTGGTTCCGGTTCTGGTGCTGGCGGTTGGCCAAACATAATAATCGCCGTCACAGCAATCGCTAAAATCACGAATACACCGATCGCTATTCCAATCACTAAGCCTTTCGAATTCTTCTTGTTCGTAACCTGATAGTTATCCCCAGGCATTGGCTGATTCACCGGCATTGGTTGTCCCATCGGCATTGGTTGACCAATTGGCTGAGGCTGCCCCATCGGCATCGGTGGTTGTTCCGGCTGCGGTTGTGGCATTTCTGGTGCTGACTGAGCCACCGGTTGTGGCATCGGCTCTGGCACCGGCATCGGCTCCGGCTCTGGTACTTTCACCTTGCTTTCGTCAAAAGTAAACGAACCAAAACTCGGTCCGCTACTCATACCGAACGAGCCCTGTCCATAATTTCCGTTTTTATCTTGCCCATCCATATCTTACCCCTTTTTTAATGATCATCAATACAGTATACGCCACCACCTTCGAGCTTATAAAGCACTGCGAAATGACGTTTTTGCGATTGGTTTACGACTTCACCATCACAACGTCCACCCGGCACAATATAAACTACATGTTCGGAGAATGGGTTGTCGCCACCAATAGTATAACCACCATCCTTTTCAACGAGCTTAGAGTTTTCACCACCTTCGCCAGGGGTTATTACACCAAGCGTCCCATCGCCTTCTTTCGCCCAGTTACTCGTAATGAGAAAGCTATACGGCGTCCCATCCGGATCAACAAATTCGTTTTTCATCGTTTCTTCGTCCAGTGAACTATTCATATAGTCACGCGCAAACAAACATGCTGTATCAGTTGAGGAACAGTTATTTGTACCCATAAAATCGGCCTTACCCTTCCACCAACCTGCACCTGGTAAATTATTACTCTTGGTATTATTATTTGTTTGGTGTATCACCAGTGCAACATCGACTCGGCTCATATCATTTCTTCTAGTCGCATCCCTAACCGACGCCTTGGTATCGCTAGTATCCGTCTCGTCATCATCATCAGAATCATCATCATCGGAATCTCCGTCATCGGAACTATCATCATCCTTTTTGTCTTTTTTCTCTTCTTCTTTCGGCATATTCTTGATGACATCTTTGTATTTAGCGTTCAAATCGTTCTTGCCACGCACGGCTTCGAGAATACCTTCAATATCATCGGTATCATTCACGATTGTATAGAAAACACTATTACTATCGATAACCATATAGACCTTATACCGTTCAGTGTTAGCTACCATCTCTAAATGGTTTTCTTCATCTACAACCTTTGCACCATTCAGTGATTCTATGTCACCGATTACCTCTTTAGCAGCAGTCGTTTCTATAGCTGAGCCCGAAAACTTCGCATAGGCAAGCTGCAGACCCTTATCCCTGTTTGAGCAAACATGCGTCTCAATCGCATCCTTAAGAATAGAATTGTTACTTGTATCTTCATCAGTATAACCATTTGCCGCACAATAATCTGCTACCGATTTCGCCGTTATAGCATTCAAAGTACCCTCGTTGCCACCTTCTCCGCCACCAGAACCACTCGGAAGCATACTTGGTAAGAACAGAAGCACTGCGAACAAAACTAGCCCAAAGACAATCAGACCAATCATGAAACCTTTCGAAGAAGTAATTCCCCCAGTCTTCGGCTGCTTCATCGCACCCATATTCATCATCTCAGGATAAGAGTCAATCGGCTGACTATACATCATCGGCTGACCCATCGGTTGCCCATAGCCTTGCGTTGGCTGGCCCATTGGTTGTTGTATTGGCTGGCCCATCGGCTGGTTCGCGTACGGATTCATCGGTTGCCCCATCGGCTGGCCATAGCCCTGTTGCATCGGCTGTTCCATTGGCATTTCGTTCATCATACCACCTTGCGTTGGCGGCATTTCGCCCGGTTCTGGTGCCAAAGGGTTCCTCGGCGCATTCACCGGATTATTCATATTATTCGGCACATAAGGATTCACTGGACGATCACCAAGTGGCGTAATCGGCTCGCCCATCGAATCTAAAGGCTGATTATTGTCTAGTTCATCCATATCTTTAAAATAACATAAACGCAATGAAAAATCCACCCTTAAATGGACCTTCGTTCGGGTGGATTCAACGAAAAACCACCCTTTCGGGTGGTTTATCGATAATTTGGCACCTTCCTAGTTTCCCGCAGAGCAGTATAATCGGCGCGACTGGGCTTGACTTCTGTGTTCGGGATGGGAACAGGTATTACCCCAGCGCTATGGGCACCAATTTATAACAAAAGAGACGTCTTTTGTTACGATTGATGCCTATAAGGTGTAGATTTTAAATGACGTCTTCGGTGCGAGCACCGATTGCTAGCTAAGCTCAAGACATAAAAAGGCGATGGACCTATTAGTACGCTTCGGCTCCATATGTTGCCATACTTCCACCTTGCGCCTATCAACCAGATCTTCTCTCTGGAGTCTCCTAGGGAATTCTTATCTTGGAGTGGGCTTCGCGCTTAATATGCTTTCAGCGCTTATCTCTTCCGAACATAGCTACCGGGCGATGCAGCAGGTGGCCACAACCCGTACACTAGAGATTCGTTCATCTCGGTCCTCTCGTACTAGAGACAAATCTCCTCAAAATTCCTAACGATCATGCCGGATATAAACCGAACTGTCTCACGACGTTCTGAACCC
>JAFRJX010000008.1 GCA_017432025.1 Candidatus Saccharimonadota bacterium | reverse complement strand
AGGACAAACTGTAGATCTCTATGCCTCTAACTACAATCGTGATGGCTACGGTTTCCTTGGCTGGTCCTTTGATGAAGATGCTGCTGAGACGCTTGGTACTGCCAATGAATCCGTGATTTATGGTCCAAACGAAGAAATCATCGCTCCAGAATATGGTGAAGATGAAATCATCATTGGTGATACCCTCGTTCGTTATATCTATGCTATTTGGTTGGAGTCGTCTGGAACAATCCAAGATTGGGCCGGGTGCGGCGCAATGACTACTGGAAGTGTTATCGCACTTACCGACAATCGCGATAGTAACACCTACGCTGTTTCAAAACTTGGCGATGGTAACTGTTGGATGATGGAAAACATGCGACTAAGTCTAGACACTGCAACCATAACCGAAGCAAACACCAATCAGCCTACTGAATCATTCCTTGCTAATCAAGTCGGGACTACCTCGAAAGAATGGAGCAGTTGGGGCGGCAACCGTTGGCAATATGCATACAACAACGACAACATCAACCGAAGTAAAACTCCATCACCGACCAATAATGACGATAATAGCTCATGGTATTCTTATGGCGTTCTCTACAGCTGGTCCACCGTAATGGCCGGGAATATGACTGAGCTATCTGGCGATCTCTGTCCATCCGGTTGGCGTTTTCCAACTAAAAATGAAATGAATACTTTCATCGCAAATCAACTAGCAGGAAATACATCCGCCGAAAAAGCCAAAAGTATTCTAAAATACCCAATGAATTATGTATTATCTGGATACTTTGATATGTACGATGTAGAAGCTCATAGCCCATTCGCTTTTTATATCCTAAAAAGAGGAGAAAGCGCCAAATATGCAATCTCGGATACAAGGGAAAGTGATCACGACGATGATTCGTTGACCATTACTGATGCCAGCGTGTCAGTCTACCCCCATAATAGTTATTCCGGCAAAGCAGCAAAATGCCGCGTTAAAGAATTAACCACTTCAACCCTCAGCTACAATGCTAATGGCGGAGATAACGCCCCACAATCAACCACATCTGCACCTGCGACTAGTCATTATCACTTCACTGTTAGTGCTGCCATACCAACTCGTACCGGTTATACTTTCTCTGGCTGGATGGATAAATATGGCAACGAGGTGTTTCCAAATGGAACATTCATAACTAATGAGAATCCGGCCACCCTTTATGCAATTTGGGATAATACCACCTGCAACCCAAATGCCACCACAATCGGAACCGGTAATAGTGTCACCGATGCAGTCTGCCTCCAAGACATTAATACCACAATCAAAGGCAGTATGACATTACAAGACATTTATACCCTCAAAGATGCCCGTGATAATAAAGAATATACTTTGTCGCTACTAGAAGATGGCAATATCTGGTTAACCAAAAATCTCGAAATCGGTAATGGAACAAATATGTTATTCACAAAATTCGATACAGATTTAGGCGACGCCTCTTTGTTCTTACTAGAAGACTCGCAATACATTGCAAATAATACTTATGGCAACTATTATGTTTGGAATGCATCAATTGCCGACAACGATCAAGGATACTATTCTTCTAATACTATTACTACGTCGCTCTGCCCAGTCGGGTGGGACCTACCAACATCTACCCAATACAGCTCCTTGCAATCTATCGTCGGATTTAATTCTAACAAACTACCATCCTCTTCCCCTTATTTATTTAACACCAACGGAGGATTCTACAGCGGCACCATATTATATAATGAGAATTATTCATATTTATGGACATCAACCGCAGGCAGTAGCAGCACCACCGCCTATGGCGTGAATAATCTTGGTACCAGCCTTAGTCTTTCTGCTAATTCCGGAACATCTTCTACTACGGGCGCCGCGAGAACAGTTAAAAGAAACATTCGATGTATAGCGGATAATGGCACCATCACACTCCATTACTATGGCAATGGCTCAATAGACTATCCAGTCGATTCCCCGTCTCAAATCGATAGGACCGTCTCCTACAATGAGGGCAGAGTTGCCAGTAACAGTTTCGTTAGAAACCATTACACATTTAAGAGTTGGAACACCAATGCGAACGGTACTGGTTCCACCATATCATCTAACGCTACCGTTATTTCATTAAATGGGCAATATAATTTATATGCCCAATGGACTCCCAATCTTACTGTCATTCACCACTCCAACGACACAAACCAATTAACTAATGAATTCGACGTCAAAGCTGGCAATTCATGGAAAACACTTAATTATAACGCATTCACAGGTACTGTTAACACTAAAATCGGTTCATGGAATACTATGCCGGACGGAAGTGGTGATACATACAATGTTAATAAGACATTTACTGCGTCGTCCAGCCTATCAGCCCCTACGACACTTAATCTATATGCACAATGGGTCCAAACCTATTCATTTGTTTATAACGGCAATGGCGCAAGCGAAGGGAGCATGTCCAGTGTGCAACAAGATAATATTGCTCAAGGAGAAACCATCGACCTAATCGCCCCAAACTATAATAAAACTGGTTATGGATTTGCCGGATGGAGTCTAAATCCTAACGCGACAGTTAGCAGCGGAGACACTATCTATGGTCCTAATGAATCAATAGAAGTTACTAGTACCATTCTTTCAAATGCCAACAACGGAGTGATAACCTTCTACGCCATATGGGTTCAATCTAGTGGAACATTTCAGCAATTCAACCCTGGCGATTATGCTAGTAGTCCAAGTGGTACGGTCATAGCCTTAAGAGACGAACGTGATGATAATATATATACGGTCGCCAAACTTGCAGACGGACAATGGTGGATGATCGAGAACCTAAGACTTCAACTTGCCTCTTACGGTAGTACCACAGACAACAAGACAATCGTTGGCGCAAAATCAATCACCGACGGCACGGTTACTCCACTTACAGTTTATAATACAAACAATCCAAAAGATGTTTTCCTAATCGATGACAACTTCGCCGACGATTGGAAGTTAATTGGAAATGCAGCTGATTATTACCGAGTTGTGGATGTCAATCAAACAAACTTTGGTATCGGAAATATCAATAAAGAGAACGAAGCCAGTTACTTTAATACTGATTCTCTAACATACGGACCACACCAAGATAAATACTGGTATTCTTATGGTGTCATGTATAACTGGTATGCCGCTACCGCCGGCAACGGTGTATGGGATGGCATAACTAATACGAACGTAGAAGGAAGCATTTGCCCTCTCGGATGGCGTCTACCAAGTGGATATACTGGTGGCGACGTTATTAATCTAAGATCCTCCATCGCTTCTTTCACATCATACCCAACTAATCTTGTAAAATCTGGTCTATTCCTAACAGGTCCAACTTCCGACTCCGCTACTTATGGCACTGACTCATATTATAGAGCATCATCTAGCCGTGGTGATTCTTCCTACTATTGGACATCAACATTCGCTAGGTCCAACACAAGCACTACCAGCAGCGCTTATTACATGAGTAATAACATGAACAATTCTGGCAGTTACTCATATCATAAAGTATACGGCTTGGCGGTTCGCTGTATTGCTAATCCACAAATAACCTATACTATAAACTACAACGCAAACGGTGGAGAAGGTGCACCAGCATCACAAACCGTTGAAAACAACACTGGCATTGTAGAACACATTTCAAATACAGCACCTACCCGTTCTGGCTATACTTTCTCTGGATGGATTGACGAAGAAGGAAAAATAACTGAGCCGAATGACCCATATATCGTCAGAAAAACGCCGGCTACACTATTCGCAATATGGACTGAAACGTTTTGTAATCATAATGCTACTACTATTGGAACCAACAATAATGAAACTGACGCCGTTTGTCTCCAAGACATGAACCCAACCGTCAAGAGTAGCATGATAGCAAAAACAACTTATAACTTAGTTGACTCCCGCAATAATAGTTCTTATACTCTGTCTTTGCTAGATGATGGCAATGTCTGGATGACACAAAATCTCAGTATCGGCAACGAAAACGATGCCATACTATTATCCTATCATGATACTGATATTGAAAACGGTTCCTATTTCATATTACCTGGATATAATAGCACCTTCGACTACGGGTTGACTGCCAATACCAAACCAAAATTTTACGCAAGTAACAATTATGGTGGTTATTATTCTTGGGCGGCAGCCATCGCTAGCACTAATGATATTACCGTAGCCATCAATACTTCAATCTGTCCAGCTCATTGGGATCTCCCTACCAGTGAACAATACGACAATCTGGTATCTATGGCCGGACTTACTACAGCATCACGCGCCAGTGCATCTCCGTATAACTTCGTCGCTGGTGGTTATTCAAACCAGGGTACAGTTAGTTCCTCCGGCTCGACATACTTATGGACATCTACTAGCGCAACCGGATCCTATTCGGGCAATGCTTACTACTCCAACGCCTATTCAGCAGCTAAGTACACTAATAATTATAAACGTTATGGAGAGACCATCAGATGTATAGCCTCAAATGGCAAAATTACAATTCATTATGAGGGTAACGGAACCGAAGCATATCCAGTTACAAGTACTACGGACGATCAAATTAATGTCGACATTAACGGTACTACCGTAAAGAGTAACGCATTTAGACGAAATGGGTATACCTTCAACGGCTGGAATACTGCGCCAGATGGCTCGGGCACGACATATTCCGGCGGAGTTTCAAAGTACAATCCGACAGACGGAGACGTCATCACATTATATGCACAGTGGCTCCCTATTTACACAATAAATTTCTATTCCAACAACGCCTCAGACTTAGTCAGCACCACCACTGCCACGCATGGACAAAGATGGTACTCAAAGTCATCAACAACCTATACTGCATTGACGAATAATACTAAAATAGGTTTTTGGAATACTGCACCAGATGGCTCTGGTACTTCATATACGACTGGCATATACTATGACACACCTTCGAATATGACCACTCCAGAAACTCTTAACCTGTATGCGCAATGGGTACCGACATACACCATTGTTTATAATGGGAACGGTGCAGACGGAACTAGCACAATGGCAAATATTTCTCACATCAACTATGGTATTGGCGATTATATTGATTTGTATGTCCCTTACTATACTAAAAGTGGCTACGCATTTGTTGGTTGGAGCATAAACCAAAATGCAACGGCAAACGGTAATGATACCATTTACGGACCAAACGAAAGAATCACCATTACAAATGAAATCATTTCAGCTAATGAAAATGGTGTTATTACCTTCTATGCTATATGGCTAGCTTCAAGCGGCTCTATCCAAAACTTCGATTGTTCAACACTTGATAGCAACGAGGTGGTTGCATTAACGGACAGTCGCGATAATAACATCTACACAGTTACCAAAATCGTAGACAATGAACTTAGTTATAGTGAGTGTTGGATGACGAGCAATCTAAGGCTCAGCAATACTTACATCGATAATGACACCACGGTGCCAGTGGTTCTAGATACCAATAATACTCATGGACTTGGTGGCGTCTTTACTGGTCTTGCAAATCCAGAAACAGCAAACTTTTCATCCTCCACGACAGCGAACAGCTTGTATAGTTCATCCAATATCACTGGTAGCAATATAGGAGACCGCATGCCAAGACACAATAATTCAAACGTCGCAGATCAAGACAATGGAGCGGCAGTTATCACAGATAATAAAACCGGCAGTGGTGCCACCATCAATAAGAACCTCTTCTTATATGGCAACTATTATACCTGGTCAGCCGCTGTTGCCGATACCAACCCCCATAATGAAAATGGGACCGTCAATATTACCTCTAGCTCAATCTGTCCAAAAGGATGGCATCTTCCAACTGGCAACAGCAATGGTGAATACCAAGGGCTAATCACGGTAATGCAAAACAATAATACCTACCCAGTAAACTATCCACTTAACTTTGTAAGAAATGGCAAGTACTCCGGCGCCGCAACAACCAATCGTGGGAGCTATGGATATTATTGGACGGCATCGCCATATTCAATCGGCTATGCTACTGCTCACTATTTCTATGCGGGCTACATCGGTCGAGTCACAAATAGCCAAGATTATCACTACAAATACAATGGTTACGCCGTCCGTTGCGTCGCCGACGACCCAGTCGAACCAGAAAACCCAGAATCCGCCACCCCTGACACCGAAGAAACTACCGACGACGCAATTCTAGACACAGACCAAAAAGAAGACGAAAACATCGAAGAAACCGAAACCGTCGAAGAAGAGCCAGAAGAAACCTCAAAAGAGACAGAAACAGATACACAAAACGACGAACTAGAAAACGAAGACCAATAAAAATGGTGGTACCGGGTGGGATCGAACCACCGTTGGCGAAGCCCGGTGGTTCCCAACAAAAAAACTCCTGCTGGAGCTTGTGCATGGTGGTACCGGGTGGGATCGAACCACCGACCTCGGGCTTATGAGTCCCACGCTCTAACCTGCTGAGCTACGGTACCACGTTTTTCCATTATAACACATTTTCGTG
Source organism: Candidatus Saccharimonadota bacterium (assembly GCA_017432025.1). Classification (GTDB taxonomy): domain Bacteria; phylum Patescibacteriota; class Saccharimonadia; order Saccharimonadales; family Saccharimonadaceae; genus Nanosyncoccus. The sequence continues at coordinate 151,300 of JAFRJX010000008.1, read as the reverse complement.
CTATAATAAAGATATGAAAACGAAAAAGGGCTTCACAGTTTTAGAGATTATCATCGTAGCCGTCTTTGCCTCGCTACTCCTAATTCTCTTCTTTATCCAAAAATCCAATCTTGACGCTATGGAGCGCGACGAAGATCGTAAAACCGCCATCAACGCCATGTACTTCGCCCTTGAAGAAGGCTACTACACCGAGCATAAATACTACCCAGAAGAAATCAACGAAGAGGTGATTCCCTATATCGACCCAGCCCTCTGGTCCGACCCATACGGCCTTCACATCAGCGATGGCTCTAGCTCTTATTCCTATACCCCAGCCAACTGCAAAGATGGCAAATGTAAAGAATACATCTTAAAAGCTGAACTCGAAAAAGAAGACGCTTACATCAAGAACAGCCGCAACAATTAATCTTTTTGTTTCTTTGAAGAAATCAGTTTCGACACCGCCTTTAATTCGGCTGGCGTAATGTCTGAATAAGGGAAAGTGTAGGTTGTTTCATCGCCCACCGTCGAGAGACGAAGCGTTCCGTATTTAAAGAAATTCTGCAAGATTCCCTCTTGCGAGAAGCTCGCGTCTTCCACCGATACGAGATCGATAATGTTTACCGAAGTCGAGAGCGGGTGCTTCATAACATATTGCACTGCGTGTTTATTGGTAAGGATTAGTTTATTCTTACTAAACACCGTTACCGCGATATAAGCTGCAATTAGTGCTGTCGCTACTAAGACTGCTAATAATATATACATGAAATTTCTCGCCATTGTATCAAGTGTGCTCTGGCTCATGAGCACAAGCAGAAACACCGCGAGCACCACGATGAGTGCCGCCGCTACCCCGCCAAAAATCAACATGTAGCAAATCTTCGCTCTCTTGAACGAAAATTCTACATATTCATCTTCTTCTAGTTTCAAAAATGGAAAATCTTTCACGCTCCTATCGTGTCGGATTTTGATTAGATTTTTGTCCATTTATCTCCTTTCAAATGTTTTTTTCCCTTCTCCGTTACCACTCGACCTCTCGGCGTTCGTGCTAAAAGTCCAAGTTGTAAAAGATAAGGTTCATAATAATCCTCAATCGTCGTCGCTTCATCACCCGTGAGCGCCGCGATTGTTGTGAGGCCAACCGGTCGGTCCCCATAATTATCATACATCAATTTCAGCATATTTCTATCCGCCGGATCGAGCCCCAGATAATCAATCTCCATGAGTTCCAGAGATTTTTCCGCAATCTTCGTATCAATAATTCCATCACCATTCACATCCGCATAGTCACGCACCCGTTTAAACAAACGGTTTGCAATACGTGGCGTTAATCTCGAACGCGTCGCAAGAAGTGCCGTCGCGTCCGGGCTAATCTCGGTGTTAAGAATCCCCGCCGTCCGATTAATAATCTGCTCAATCTCCGGCTCCTTGTAGTATTCCAAACGGTGAATAATCCCAAACCGGTCGCGAAGTGGTCCAGCGAGAGATCCCGTCCTCGTCGTCGCTCCAATCACCGTGAAGTGTGGCAAATCTAGTCTTACGCTTCTCGCCGCCGGTCCTTTACCAATCACGATATCGAGTTTATAATCCTCCATTGCCGAATAAAGCACCTCTTCCACCGCCCGGCGGAGCCTGTGAATCTCATCAATAAATAGCACGTCGCCATCTTTCAAATTCGTTAAAATCGAAGCGAGATCCCCTGCTCTTTCAATCGCCGGCCCAGAAGTCACCCTGAGATTTGCGCCCAGTTCGTGCGCAATCACACCTGCCATCGTTGTTTTTCCGAGCCCCGGTGGGCCATATAATAATACGTGATCAAGCGAAGCGCCATCGTTGCGCTTCTTTACTGCGTCAATCGCGAGTTTTAGATTATTCTTGAGATGCTCTTGGCCAATGTATTCTTTAAAAGTCGTCGGACGAAGCGAAATCTCAATCTTCGCCTCTTCCGAATCATCCGCAGCCGTTGGTTCAACTAGCCTCTCAATTGCCATATCTATATTATACCAGAAATCTTGCCTTTTATCTCTAAACCCATATAATTATAGATTATGAAGTTAAAAATCATTGGCAGTGGTAACGCCCGTTCTAAAGAAATCTGTGCCTCGACTTTAATCGATGACACGATTTTAGTTGATGCCGGCCATGGCGTTTACAAAAAACTTCTCCAAGAGAATGTCGATATTAAAAGCCTCGAAGCTATTTTTATTACCCATCTTCATACTGACCATTTCATCGATCTTACCGCCATCGTCGCTCACCGCAACATCCTTAAAGATGACGACCCAAATATCCCTACTCTCCGTATTTATCTGCCGGTTGGTGGTATCGAAGCGCTCCGCGTCATCGCCCTGAACACTCTCGACCAAAATATCGACCCAGACACCTGGATGCATTTCTCTTCCAAAATCAAAGAATATAATAATAGTCCAATCCATTTTAAAGATTACGAGGTGAAAGCTTTAAAGGTCGACCACGCTGCCATGGTTCCCTCTTACGGCCTGATTTTTAAGACTAAAGATCACATCGTCGGTTTCTCTGGTGACAGCAAAACCTGCCCAAACATCGAGAGGATTATCGAAACATCCGACACTCTCGTCATTGACACCTCCTATCTTACCGAATGTATCTTTCACATGGGCCTCGACACTGTGATTAATTTTGCCGAGAAATACCCAGAAAAACTCTTCCTCGGCACCCATATTTCGAGCGAAGTTCGAAATTCTAAACCCAAATTACCCAAAAATCTTCACCTTTTAAGAGATGGCGAAATTTATTAGCACTATTGACAAATGAGTGCTAGTTTACTACAATAGAGATAATTAGCACTCACATATAACGAGTGCTAGAAATATTAAAGAAAGTGAGGATATAAATGTCAAAAATCATTGGTATTGACCTTGGTACAACCAACTCTGCATTCGCATACATGGTAGCCGGCAAACCAGAAGTGATTACGAACGCCGAAGGCGATCGCACCACTCCTTCTGTCGTTGCTGTGACCAAAAAAGGCGAACGCCTCGTCGGTAAGGTTGCCCAACGTCAACGTGTTACTAACCCAAAGAACACCATCTATGGTATTAAGCGTTTAATTGGTCGTAAGTTTGATGATAAAGAAGTTCAGCGTGACCTCGAAATCAGCCCGTACAAAATCGTCAAAAAAGGCCAAGGTGTCGCCGTCGAGATGGATGGCAAAGAATACACTCCAGAAGAAATCTCCGCAATGGTCCTTTCTAAGATCAAAGCTGATGCTGAAGCCTTCCTTGGCGACAAGGTGACCGAAGCCATCATTACTGTCCCAGCCTATTTCGATGATTCACAACGTCAAGCTACCAAGGATGCTGGTAAAATCGCCGGCCTTGAAGTCAAGCGTATCATTAACGAGCCAACCGCTGCTGCTCTCGCCTACGGTCTTGAGTCTAAGAAAGATGAAAAGATTGTAGTCTTCGACCTTGGTGGTGGTACTTTCGATGTTTCCGTTCTCGAACTCGGTGACGGCGTCTTCGAAGTGATGTCCACAAACGGTGATACTCACCTCGGTGGTGAAGACTTCGATAACATCATCGTGAATTACCTCGTTGATGAGTTCAAGAAAGAATCCGGCATCGACATCCGTGGCGACGCTGCTGCTATGCAACGTGTAAAGGACGAAGCTGAAAAAGCCAAGAAGGAACTTAGTAGCTCTACTTCTACCGACATCAACCTCCCATTCCTTTCTGCTGATGCCGATGGTCCAAAGCACTTCGAACACACTTTAACTCGTGCTAAACTCGAAGAGCTCGTTTCCGAACTGCTCGATCGTCTCGCTGGCCCAGTTGAGAAGGCTCTTAAGGATGCCAAGCTCTCCACCAAAGACATCGACGAAATCGTCATGGTCGGTGGTATGACTCGTATGCCGGCTGTGGTTGAAAAAGTTAAATCCATCTTCGGCAAGGACCCAATGCAAGGTGTGAACCCAGACGAAGTCGTGGCTGTTGGTGCCGCTATTCAAGGTGGTGTGCTTCAAGGCGACGTCAAGGATATTCTTCTCCTCGATGTTACCCCACTCACCCTCGGTATCGAAACCATGGGCGGTGTCCGTACTCCACTCATCGATCGTAACACTACGATTCCAACTTCTAAATCTGAAATCTTCTCTACCGCTTCCGATAACCAACCACAGGTCGAGATTCACGTCCTCCAAGGTGAGCGCGAATTCGCGAAAGACAATAAATCTCTCGGCCGCTTTATCCTCGATGGTATCGCTCCGGCTCCTCGTGGCGTGCCACAAATTGAAGTCACCTTTAACCTTGATGCCAACGGTATCTTAAATGTTACCGCCAAGGATAAAGGCACCGGCAAAGAGCAATCCATCACCATCCAAAACTCCGGCAACATGAGTAAGGAAGATATCGAGAAAGCTCAAAAGGAAGCCGAGCTTCACGCCGAAGAAGACAAGAAGAAGCGTGACACTGTCGATGTCAGAAACCACCTAGAAAATGCCATTTATCAAGCCGAAAAAATGCCTGATGAATACAAAGACAAGATCTCTGACGACGACAAAGAAACCATCAAGAAAGCCGTCGAAGAAGCCAAGAAGGTCTTAAATGATACCGACGCTGACAAGGATAAATTAGAAGAAGCCGCCAAGGAACTCTCTAACAAAATCATGCCAATCGGCGCAAAGATGTATCAACAAGCCTCAGATGATAAAAAGTCTGATGACAAAAAAGACGACAAAGGCGACGACGATGCAGTCGAAGGCGAAGTAGTCGACAAATAATCCTTTCTACAAAAATGACCCCCATCCGGGGGCCATTTTTTATTCAATTTATGCTTCTGGTTTTGGTTCTTCTGGCTTTGGTTCCGGCTTCGCTTCTGCCTTCGCAAGCACCGCAGCTCTCTTTTCTTCAACACGTTGCCTTGCACCAACTACCGCGCCACGAATGTCAGCCGTGTTTTCCCAAAGACCGACAAAGAGCATGGTCATTTCAAATGTTAACCTTAGTGAAATTGGTCCGACAATCATCGTACCAAGACCAACCAAAATCATGATACCCGGTTCGCGGCCTTCCCAGAGACCATAGATCATGAGAGCAATACCGCCAAAGATACAAAGTAGTGAGCCGAAGATATAAACAAACTTCATAATTCCGGCAATCCAAATCTTGCGGAAGTTCAAGAATTCCTTCCACCACTTGGCAAATCCAGATTCTGGATCCTTCTTTCTAATCACTAAACCAAAGAAAAGGATTAGTGCAACGACAAGCGATAAAACTACCGTCACAATCCCCGCCGGTAGCAAGAACTGATCCGGCTCCTTATGAAAACCACTGCGTGGCGTATCATCCAACTCTTCGATGATACCGGTTACTACTTCATCCTCCCAGGAATCTACTGGTAACGACACAGCTTCTTTGTACATAAAAATCCTCCTATTTCCCCCATTATACCATAAGTATCTTCAGCCACAAACACTAGTCACCAGTCGGTTTTCTCTCTGATATGGTATAATAAATTCATGAGAGTTATTTTTCCTGAATCAGAAAATCCTATTATTAAAGAGGCTTTGGTTTCATTCCCGGACCTTGAAGTTGTTCCGGCTCCGGATCTCGAAACTGCCACTGATATGCTCGCTCGTGGCGAAGCGGATTCGATGGTTTCTGGCCTCGATTATTCTTCGCGCGATGTCCTCCTTGCCTACAAAGCGAAAATTCCTTTAAGTTCCCCATTTTTCTCTAGTTGCTTTGTTGGCAAAAAAGACGGCAAACGCCTGATCATCGCTGATGGTGGCGTTAATAAAATCCCATCCAAAGAGCAACTCTATACCATCGTCGAAGATACTGCGAAAACCTGCGAAATCTATTTTAAAGAAACTCCACGCATTGCCATGCTTTCCTATTCTACCAAAGGCAGTGGCGGCAAAAATCCTGATCTCGAAAAAATCTACTACGTTATTGATGAAATTAATAAGAATCATCCGGAATGGCAGATTGATGGCGAAATGCAACTCGATGCCGCCATCGACCCACGCGTGGGTGAGAAAAAAGTCGGGAACTCCGAAGTTGCCGGCCACGCTAATGTCTTAATTACTCCAGACCTAAACTCCGGCAATATATTATATAAGAGCATGGAGCATCTCGGTGGCTGGACCATGGCTGGTCCAATCATTCAAGGCTTCAGCCTTCCACTTGCCGACCTTTCCCGCGGTAGCTCCGTTGAAGATGTGATTTTAACCATTGATGTCATTGTAAAAATGTTAGAAAGGAACGCCTAATGAAATATTTTGGTACCGACGGTATTCGTCAAAAAGCCGACCAGTTTACTCCAGAATTTCTTTTCAAAATCGCTCGTGGTCTCGTTGACTACGCCGGCGATGAAATCAAAGTCTTAATTGGTGGCGACACGCGCGAATCTTCCGAATGGATTATTCGTGACCTCGAAATTGCCTTTGAAAACCTAGGTGTTGAGTATTCCACTATCGACGTACTCCCAACTCCTGGTATTAATTATTGTTTCTACCAAATGGGTTTTGATTTTGCCGTCGACGTCACTGCTTCTCATAACCCGTATGTTGATAATGGCATCAAAATTTTCGAACGTGGCAAAGCTTCCGGCACCAAACTTTCCGAAGCTGGTTGTAATGCAATCGAGGTCGAACTCGACAAAGATCCTTTCTTTTACGACCCGGGTCCAGGCACTTTTCGCGAAAGTCTTCACGACGATGCTCTCGACCTCTACAAATCGCATCTAAAGGATTATCTCGGTGAAATAAGCTTCAACGGTCTTCACATTGGCATGGACTGTGCCAATGGTGCCACCAGCGTTGTGAACAATTCCATTTTTGAAGCGCTTGGTGCGAAAGTCGAGCTCATCAATGCCGACGCAAATTATGGCACTGGCATCAATCACGACTGTGGTAGCACTCATCTCGAGAAACTCCAAGATTTAGTCAAAAAAGAAAAACTCGATTTTGGCGTTGCCTTTGATGGCGATGGTGATCGCTGTCTACTCGTAAATCACGAAGGCGAAGTCGTCGACGGTGACGAGATTATTGCAATCCTTGCAAATCACTTGAAACTCGATAAAATCGCGATTACCGTAATGGCAAACCAAGGTCTCTTAAACTGGGCCAAGGATAGCAACATCCACGCCGAAATCACTGCCGTGGGTGACTCCAACGTGGCAGCTGCTATGCGCGAAAAGGATATTAAAATCGGCGGCGAACAATCTGGCCACATTATTCTCCCGGGCGAAGCAACCGGCGATGGTATGCTCACCGCTCTCATGATTACAAAGGTTGTTGCTGAAACTAAGAAATCCCTAAAAGGCCTTGCATCCATCATGACTAAATTCCCGCAAATCATTCTGAATATGGACGCTACGCCAGAGCAAAAGAAAGCTTTGAAGGAAAAAGACGAAGCCAAGAATCTTCTTCTAGAATTCAATCAGAAACTCGAATCCGTCGAAGGTCGCTTGCTCGTCCGTCCATCCGGCACCGAAAATCTCATCCGCATCACCATGTGGGGTAACGATTCCGATAAAATCGAAGCTCTTGCGAATGAACTAAAAACTAAACTAGGAGAAATTTTATGATTGTCAAACCACTCGATAAATACACACCAGAAGTCGCCACTCGCGTCCGCGAACTGCTAATTCAATTATCCAGAAGCGGCAAAGACAAAGGCGAGATCCCAGAAGACTGGTTCAACGATATCATTAATTCCCCATGGCACGATTTACTCATCGCCGAAGAAGATGGCAAGATTCTTGGCATTGCAAGCGTCTCGGTCACCATGGGTCCTGGCATCCGCAAGAACGCCTATCTCGAAGATTTCGTGACCGATTCTGAAGTCCGTGGCAAAGGTGTCGGTACCGCCATTTGGAATGCTTACGAAGCATGGGCCAGAGCAAAAGGTTGTAAAAATCTCGAATTCACCTGCGGACATGGTCGTGAAAAATCCCAAGAATTTTATAAGCACCATGGTGCTGAAGTCTACGATACTAATTTCTTCCGAAAGGCATTATAGCCGGAATCAAATATAAGTGAATCACATTTGGAAGCCCTGCGAAAAATAGCAGGGTTATTCCATATCCCACCAGAACCGTCGAGATTAATTCAAAGTGTTTCGATTTCTTCAAAGAATTAAACACCACCACGCCTGTCAGCGCCAAAATCGCAATCCCAACTAAACCAGTTTCAAGCAGCAAGCTCACATATTCATTTTGCACGATTTCCTTCGGCCAATCCGTATTACCAGCATCATACATTGCCTGTCCGGCGCCACCTACGCCCACACCAAACAGAATCGTAGTTGGGTCCTTCGCCCAGGTCTTAATTGCTGCGCCCGTGAGTTGCATTCTAATATTCGTTGAATCTTCTACATAACCATCAAAAGTTGATGTGACTAGCGTTCCATTTGGTTTCGACGCTGCATCTGGATCCGGTGGCAAAGTATCAGCCGGATCACCCTCGATTATTGTCCCGTCTACCACCGTTGCACCGGCATTATTATTGTCCTTTGGCCTGACATCAATAATTCCAAGTGACAAATGGTTTAGAACTTTCGCTACACCAGACATGTAAGTATCACTCGTTGGTGACACTGCCGCCATAATCCCCTGCAAATTCAAAGTGAAAATAAAGGCGAGAATAATTACTGGCCACAAAAACATCGCTTTAAGTTTTTTCGTCTTCACAATCTGCATCACTGTATAGAAAATCATCGCGACCATCACGGCATAAATTGCTCCGCGCGAAAATGTTAAGAATAATCCACATAGAAACACAAAGAATAGTATCATCATCCTCTTCGAATGGTTTTTCAGCATGAACAAACCGCACATAATTGTTGGCGCAAGTAGCAAGTTCCCCATAAATTGCGGTTCAATCGCAAAGCCATTTGGATGTGGGAAGCCAAACGTCGTCGACACACATCCCTCACACATTAATGAGCATTCTCTCGGCACACCCACGAGATCTAAGATACATTGCAGTACGCACCAGCCCACTACTGCAAGCGAGCTACCGATAAAAATCTTCCACAGTTTCTGCCAAAACTTTTTTTCCGCCACTTCTTCGCGCAGTAGATAAAAAGATAGCGCTGCAAAGAAAATCATCCACACCACGCCAACCGTGAGTAAACCCCGCACACGGTTCGCCGACCACAGCAAACTTAAACTCGCAAAAACCGGAAACAAGAAATATTGCCATTTCGAAAAAACTTCGTTAATCATTTTTCTTTTGATAATTAAAACCAGCGCCGCCACATCAAACACCGCGAGCCATATCAAAGGCAAATTGATTTCAAAATACATTGACTCGTTTGTACCAAACGAAATCAGTGGATAATACGAAAAATATAGCACCGCCGGCAGTACATATAATAATATACGGTAAAATCTACTTCTTTCTCTCATTTAGACAATCCCTCGCATAATCTGTGAGTTCTTTATCAAATCTCTTCCCACTAAATCCGTCTGTTGTTTTGCTCACTTCCTTACGATCGAATTTCATTTTCTCAAATTCATTAATTGCGTCCGCCAGTGAACTCACGGTTTGCTTATCAAACAAAAGTCCATTCTTTTTATCAAACACATAATCCTTCGCCCCACCTTCCTTAAACGCAATCACCGGACACCCTGTCGCAAGCGCCTCGACCGGCGCAATCCCAAACGGTTCCATGCTTGGGAACAAATATCCTTTAGCATGCGACAAATATTTCTTTAATTCCTTTTTATCCATCAAAGGCAAAAATTTAATCAGTGGGGAATCGCCCGCCATCTTCACCAAGTTCTTATGTTCCGGTCCTTCCCCGATTACCAGTAATTTCCTGTTTGCTTTGAGACATGCTTTTACGGCGAGATCCAGTTTCTTCCAAGTCACCTGGCGCGAAGTCACAATGTAATAATCTTCAACCTCGCCAAATTCTTTTACCTTAAAATCATCAACTTCAACCGGCGGATGTACCACCACTGCGTCACGTTTATAGTATTTCTTGATCAAATCTTTTGCATAATCCGAAATCGTCACGAAATAATCCACATTCTGCGCGGCCTTAAAATCTTTTTTGCGAAGTGGCTTCACGAGTAATTTAAAGAAAAATCTGACGATTGGATTCAGAATTCCAAATCCCGGATTCTCCACGTATTCATCATACATCTGCCAATAATACTGCGTCGGTACGTGGCAATACGAAATATGAATCCCATTTGGCGCCTTTACTGCTTTCGCTTCTGCACCCGTCACCGAAATCACTAAATCATACTCCGAAAGTTTCAAATGCGAAAACCATCTCTGCCGAAACACACCAAGAAACCGACGTAGGCATGACGGAAAAATCTGTAGCCATCCAGTCCTTACATCCGCATCCTTAAACCAATCAATTCCCTTTGGGTTATATTTCGAAGTATAGATCGGCGCATCCGGATAGAGTTTATGGACGGCAAGTAAAACCTTCTCCGCACCACCAACATTTGTTAACCAATCACAAACAATTGCAACTTTCATTTTGCACCGTCTCGCTTGATTACTGACACAATCGTTCTAAAGAAAATCTGAGTATCAAGCATCAGTGACCAGTTCATCACGTAATAAATATCCAGTGCCCTTCGCTCTTCAAATGAAATATCACGCCTACCAGACACTTGCGCAAAGCCCGTTAAACCAGACTTCACCGTGAGAAGGAGCGACCTATCACCATAATCGCGCAGTTCGCCCGGGAGTAAAGCTCGCGGTCCAATTAGTGAAATATCACCCTTCAAAATGTTCACAAGTTGTGGGAGTTCGTCGAGTGAAGTTTTCCGGATAAATCTCCCGAACTTCGTAATTCTCGGATCGTCCTTTAGGAAATCGCCATTCTTGCGATATTTTTTAATTAGCTCTGGCTTCCCCATTTTAATAAACGCTTCTTCCGGCGTCATGCCACTATATTCCGATTTCATCGATCGGAATTTATAGCACCTAAATCTTCGATTAAATTGTGTCAGTCTTTCGTCCGCATAAATCGCTTTATGCTTCACGTCCGAAAGCTTAATTACGAGCCAAATAATTAGCATCGGAATTGCGCCAATAATTAAACCAACCAGTGACAAAACAATATCACAAATCCTTTTCACCACGGCCGCACCACCCGTAAGTGGCGTGAGTTTCACGAGCACCGCCGGTGTATTCCCCACGAGCTCAAGTTCACCAAAGTGCGACGACAAAGCTGTTTCAGAAGGTACGAAATAATATAGTAAATGCTGGTTAATTGCCTGGCGATATACATATTCTGTCGACTTTTCATCGGTCTGGAAAATCACATCTGGCTTCGCCCGGCGAAGTGCATCCTTAAGTGACGAGTACTGTTTATCGCGTAAATCTTCTGGGATATATTTTCTCGCCGATACCACACCCACTAACCGATACCCACTTTCTGGCGAAGACGAAATATAGTTCGCGAGATATTCCGTGTTCTTATTATTACCAATAATTACTACGCGCTTCGTTCCGTAATCCCGCTTGAAGATTTGCTTCACAATCAATCGCATCAGCATCCGCTCCACCGCGAGGAACAAAAACGACAAAAACACGGACATTAGTGCCACGACTCTTACCGGGAACAAATTGTTGCTCGTAAAGAAATCATAGACGATGAGTGCCGCTACACTAAGAATTGCCGCAAGAATCAGTCTTCCCACCTCCGGCAGTCTTGACTTACCTAGGAACACCGACTTCTTATACAGCCCAAGTGCCGCGAGAATCACAATCAAAAATGGAATCACCCACAAAGTTTCGCGCGTAAAGACAAGAAGCTGCGAATTAAACTCGTACGGACGCGGATCTACGTGCACACGGATGAAGTACGCCATCGCAAAAGACAGCACCAGCGCTACTGCATCACCAATAATTAAACAAACTCTCAGAATATAGTCGGACTTTTTCCGCATATATTATATTATAGCATTTTATCTGTTACTGTTGCAAATCCAGCGTCAAATTGTTCGAGATGTGATAGACATTATTATTGATAAACACCACCGGTTCAATCTCGTAATTACCGCTCATCGTCACATAGACCGGAATCCTGACTTGATTGCCCTTGTAACGATCAGATAGCATGATGCTCACATATTCATTATTGTTCTTAATGAGATAGAGGCCATCCGCACTATTCAGTGTCGCCGAATATTTCAAGCTCGATGGCAGTGCCAAGTTAATCGTACCATTCCTTGCTTCCCCAACTAGCTTCGTAATATCAATCACGAGCGTCGAAGTACCGCCGACTTTCTTGTTGCCCTCAAAACTAATCGAAATGTCATCAAGGTAGTTTTCACCAAGTTCAGATATCCTACCCTGATAATAATATGTCGCAAGTAAACTATCCGATGAAGGATTAAACTTAATATCCTTAAGTTCATCCATGTAGAACACCCGCTTCTCAATCTTGAGCGGCAAGATATCTACATTCTCTGTCGAGCCGTTAGTCGAAATCGCCACTGATTCCTTCTGCGACAAATCAGTTTCGTTATTTTCAAAGAACGAAATCAAAGCATACTCTAAGTAATCTGTCGCTGGGTCAATCGCAATCACGGCATCAATCTTCTCGGCTGCCTTTTCCTTGTTAATGAAGGTCGCGAGGACCGCCGCTAGATCCGCCACATCATCAGTTAAGAAATCATCATAGAATAGTTTCGCGCTGTCGTAATCACCGAGGAAGGCAAATGCAATACCAATTTTCACTCTTTCTTCATTCGTGAGTCCTGCCGTCTTAGCCACTTCCTTTAATTCAAGTAACACCGGTTCCCTAAAGCTTGCCAGTACTAACAGTTTATTGATAATCGTCGGTGTATCGTCCTTGAGGTCTAAGCTATAATTGGCCGCCTTCAGTTTGAAGTAATCTGGCATGTAGTAATTCGTGAGCGCCGTCAGTACATAATCACCCGCCGCATTCTCGAGTGGTTTCAACAAACCATCCGTTAACAAGTATCCACTAAGGTTCGGAGTCTGGCTAGACGTGATTTCATCATAGTATTTATCACTATATTCAAATGACTTATAGTAAGCAACTTGTGTATCGAGGCGTGAAGTCAAATTCGAACGAATGAAATCGAGATAGCTAAGATACGTTTTTGTATTCTTGTTATAAATCTCTACAATCACCGGATTTTTAACCGGCGTCACTGTCGTCCCACTTGCGAGTTCTACTTCTTTCTTAATCGAGACTTCTTGGGTAGTCTCAACCACTCTTAGAGTAAAGGCCATTTTATCTTCATTTCCCGCCGAATCACGTCCCGAAATCCTAATCGTATATTCGCCGAGTTCCAGTTTACCGAAGTTCACGAACACATTCTGCCCTGGCTTGCCAGAAGCCGTGAGTGTTTTATCGATTCCATCAATCGTAAATGTGAAATCAATCTTATCGCCACCGGCCACCACCGCATTCGCATTCAGCACCACATCATCAGTATTCTTAGCATACTTCGGCATCACCGTCGAAATCGAAAGTGGTAAGTACGAAGCCACCTTAGCTGTGCCAACACCAGCATTAATCACGTCGTTTACTTCCACCGCATGTACCGTAATACGGAAAGACGTAATCGAGTCATTTAGTTTAAATTCAAACTCGCCCTCACCATTATTAATCGTCCTTTCTTCAAAGAACAATGTATCGCCAAAGTCAAATCTCCAATAGGCAGCAGCACCAAGCCCACCATCAGAACCAACTAATTCAAAGTCTGTAAATGTCGACATTGAATAGAGTTTTAACTTCTTATTTGTGTAAATATTATTCAGAATTTCCGTCCGATCATCATCGGCATTGAAGATTGCTTCATTTACTACCGAAAGATTCACTCTGACCTTATCTGGTTTACTACCGTCTTTTCTTTCTACCACAATCTTCGTCTTTACAGTGTCACCCGGTTCATATGATTCTTTTTCCGGATTTACTTTCACTGTTAATTCCGAATCCGAATGCTTGTAATCTCTGTAGCTCGGCATAATACGATAGAATCTACCGTTCATAAAGTATGCACCAATAAGTTCCGAGCCCGGGTACATATTCTGATCAAATTCTAGCTCGTAATCATTCTCATTAAATGTATTAGTACTAACAATGTTTTCCTTAAATGCAACTACCAAGATTGTGCCTTCATTATCCACCTTTTGTCCTGTTGCATCATAAAGTCCAAGTCTCAACTTATCGCCAATCGAATAGTTATACTGTTGATAATAATTCGTTTCTACCGGATAGTTGTAATCCTTCAAACCGAAACGATACATATTATACGCCCATGACAAGTTGTTGCCATAATATGAATAATAATCATTAAGCGTATTACTATTTCTCTTTGCGCCAGTAGAAGTAGTTCCACCGAAGCTATTCTGGTAATAATTCACCTGTCCAGAATAAGCCGGTCTACCTTTTGCATCCGTCGCCGACACTATCGCATAGTATCGATACTGCATAGTCTCCGTTGGTTCATTAAACTCCGTTGGATAGCTGAATGAAGCATTACCATCCTCAAACGTTACATCATACACGCCAATTTGGTGATCGTAAGTAAAATAGTTGTAAGTTGTCGATGTCTCTTTTGTATAAGGATTATAATACTGACCACTTTCCACCCGTTCCGTTATTGCCATGTGAAGATACACCTTGCCAGGACCAGAATAGTTTGACGTCTCAATATTTTTATAACTATAGTTTGTCTTCACATTCTTAGTTAAATCAAGAACCTTAGCCGTGAATTCAAGCTTCTTTGCTTCAGCGTCATGTTTCAGCGAAAAAGTCAGATTATTCTTAAACACATAGAAACTTGCCACCGTGTCGTATTTATTGTATTCAACACCAGCCGCCTTAATATGAAAATTCCTAGATTCAATGTTCGTACTGTGTGTTTGTGTGGCTGTAACCTGAGTTGTCGGAATAGTAAACGAAGCCACGCCTTGTCCATTAGTTGTGCCATAGATTTCCCTGCCACCATCCTCATACACGGCAATCGTCTTGTTCGTTGCTGGGAAACCAGTCACATGCGTTACTTTCACCGAGAAATTAATATTTTCACCACCATTGACATAGTTTTTATCAGCAATCACTTCATAAGAATAATTTTCGAGCGTGTAATCCTCTACTGAGATTCTCCGGCTTGCTAGTATCGAATCATTATACTGAACGTCTAAGCTATACGCTTTCGTATCGCGATAGTTATCTAGCTGAATCTCCGTCGAGAAGAAACCATCCTCATCCAGTGTCACCGTCTTTTTAAGTGTCCCAAAAACTACGTTAAAGTTTTGTCGGTTCGGCGTATCGCGGAAGAATTTAATTGGAATGTAACCCCAAACTTTAATTGTGTCTGTCGGTTTATACAAAGGGCGATCCGTATAAACATAGCCGCTCGGATATAAATCATTCCGATAATTCTTCAGCGCCACGATTAACGGCTGGTTTTCATCACCAACTTTCACATAACTTAATTCATTCGAAAAATCCGAAATATCTTTAAAAATCACAACACCTTTATCATCAGTCTGTTGAGACTTGCCATTGTAGCTTACATTCACGCCAGATTTTAATTCTCCATCTCTCGCCACCCATACCAAAACGTCGCGTTCCGATTCAAATGCGTACGCCGCATAATTATTCACCTGAATGTAAGCATCATAAGTATTAGTTCCAGACGCATTCACAAAATGAAATACATAGTAACCGGATGTTAAAGTCTGATTTAGTGTTAACAAGTAATTCCAATCATAGGAAGTGCCACCGGCTTCAGTTCTCTTTTCAAATGTATACTCACCATCAATAGTCGAGCCACTACCGGTCCCATCCTTCAAAAACTTGATATAATCGTCGACCTTCTCGTACTTCTCAATCTTGACACCCGTAGTATCCTTAAAGGCAGTCTCGTTAGAGAACAACACCACTGGCGCTTCACTTTCGGTAAATGTATTCACATCATCAAAAGTTATACCGTGCCGAGCATTCGTGTCATAAGAAGTTGTTGCTTTCGCATAGGTCGAAAAACTTGAATGGAAATCACTCTTCATGACTTGCTCGCCATATTTGAGTCCTGCCTTAATCGTCACTTCATAGGTCGCATTTTCGGCAAGTGGCGCTGATGGGGTAAATCGCCACACCCGTCCTTCTTTTTTCAAACTACCTTCAATCGCCGGCGAAATCGAAAAATGCGATTCGACATCTTCAATATCTGGATACGAAAATGCAAATTCAATCACTGAATTCTTCGATACATAATTCGCGCCATCAACCGGGTAAAACTTGGAAACCGATAAATCTTTTTTCGTTTGGAAGGCCCATTTATAAGCAATCACTTCATTGCTCACAGAATCGATATTAAGAACTGTATTGTCTGGCAAATCCGACATCGGAATCACTTCATAAAGTGATCCGCCAATTCTTTCCACAATATCATAATCAATCGCTGGCTCAAGGTAAAGCGATTTACGAACACTCGTCAGATTACCATTTTCAGTCTTCACCAAAAAATGCGAGTCCGATTTCACCACGCCGTCAACGACGTCAGATGCCTCCACGCTTAATACTTTTAGTTTTCCTTGTTGCCAAGGTGCTTTACCAGCAATCACTAACGCTAGTAGCGCACCGAGTATCACAATTAAACCTATTTCGCACACTAGTAAAATGCGGAAACGGCCTTCAGTTTTTTTGCCCATCACGATTTCCTTTTATATGACCTTTATTTAACCATATTATAGCACAAAAACCGTAATGGGCTTGTATTTTATTCGACAGTTACCGACTTTGCCAAGTTACGTGGCTGATCAACATTATAACCTTTGGCTACCGTCATGTAATAAGCAAATAATTGCGAAACGAGATTCATCAGCATCGGTGCAAAGTGTTCAATTTCACCTGGAATTCTAATCACATCCTCAACCGGCAAATCAAAATCGGTGTTCGTCACCACAATCACATGACCACCACGCGCCAAGACTTCCTGCACGTTTGAAATCGCCTTGTCAAAAAGTGGGCCCTTTGGTACAAGTGCAAATTCGAGGAATCTATCATCAATCAGTGCTAATGGACCGTGTTTAAGTTCGCCAAATGCATAGGCGTTCGCATCCACATAAGAAATCTCCTTAAGCTTCAACGCACCTTCCATCGCAGCCGGGTAAGCTGTATCACGACCAAGATAAATCGCATGCTCATATTTCTTGTGTGCCTCTGCCACGCGCTTCACGTCATCATGGACTTGTTCTAAAGTCTTCCGAATCATTTCTGGCAAATTAGCGATTTCCTTGATGTATGGATAAAGTACGCCCGGTTTTACACCCTTCGCCTGTGCAATCGTCAAGCCAAACATCACCATCGCAATCATTTGCGAAGTAAAGGCCTTGGTCGAAGCCACGGAGATTTCTGGACCGACGTGCACATAAGTACCACCATCCACCTCACGCGCAATCGTCGAGCCAATCGCATTAACGATACCAATCGTCGGTACGCCTTGTTTCTTAATCTCACGAAGACAAGCGAGCGTATCTGCCGTCTCACCAGATTGCGAAACAATGAGCGCAACTGAATCTTTTGGAATGTAAGCCGAACGGTAACGATATTCCGACGCAATCACCGTCTCAATCGTAATCTCCGGCGTAAATTGCTCGATGTAATAACCAGCCAGAAGTCCTGCATGATAAGCCGTGCCACAGCCAACAATTACTAGGTGTTTAATCTTCCTAAGTTTTTCTTCTGAAAGTCCTGGACCACCGAGTCTTACCGTACCAGTTTCAAGATTCACGCGACCACGTAGAGTCTCTTTAAGCGATTCTGGTTGCTCCATGATTTCCTTCAGTAAGAAATGCTCGTAACCACCTTTTTGAATCGCCGCGAGATTCGTCTCAATCATTTCTACCTTAGCAGAAACAGGCTCCGCATTGAGAGTCTTAATTTCAATACTATCTTTGTGAATCAAAGCCACTTCGCCGTCATTGAGATAAATCGCTTGCTTCGTATGACCAACTAATGCAGACGCATCGGAAGCAATCAAAGTTTCATCGTGTCCTACACCAATCACGAGTGGAGAACCAGCGCGTGCTACTACAATTTCATCTGGTGCCTTGGTCGATACGACCGCAATCCCGTAAGTTCCCTTTACGAGTTTTAAAGCCTGCACAACTGCATTAATTAGTGGATGTGCACCACCTTGGTAAAAAGATTCAACGAGCGCCGCCAATACTTCCGTATCAGTCTCAGATTTAAATTCATGCTCCGTTAAAGTTGCTTTTAATTCTTTGTAGTTTTCGATAATGCCATTATGTACCAAATAAATATCACCGGCTTGATGTGGATGAGCGTTCGTTTCACTTGGTTCACCATGCGTCGCCCAACGGGTATGGCCGATGCCAATCTTGTCCTGGCGCTTGTTCTTCGCCAACTTCTCTTCAAGATTAATGATCTTTCCTTTTGCTCGAAGTAAAGTCGCATTTCCGTTTTCATCGAGCGTCACAATTCCAGCCGAATCATAGCCACGATATTCAAGTCTCTTTAAACCGCTGATCAAAAAATCCTGTGCATTCTTGTTCCCTACATAGCCAACAATTCCACACATTTTGTTTTCTCCTTATTAGTATTTTCATTATACCATACTGCTTTTACATTCGAACATCACTTGACTTTTACTATAAAAAATGTTAAAATTATGCAGATACTGTTTATCTTAATTAGGGGGTGTTTCTATGAAAATTAAAAACAGTATAGTAAAATTAATTCTCTGGCTCGTTGTATTCGCCACTCTATTCAGTGCCACTTGTGTCGCCACATTTGCGGCTGCACCAAACCCCGATCCATGGGCCAAGGCAATCGATCCGAATCTCAACTACCTACTCATCGTGAATGACGACCACCCGTACGATTTCACCAGCGCCTACGACATCTTCTTGCAAAAAGATCTTGTCTATGCCGCCGACATCTACGGCTACGCCACACCGATTGAAAAAGCTGCCTTCCTTGCTTTTAGCCAACTCCAAGTCGCCTTAAAAGAAAAAGGCATGACCATCGGTCTCTACAGTGCCTACCGCACCAAAGATGACCAACAATGGGTGTACGATTATTATTCGAATCTGCCCGGCTGGAGCGAAACCAACAAAGTTGTAAAACCTGGTTATTCCGAACACCACACCGGCCTTCTGATTAATGTCGTCATCCTTTATCCCGATGAGAACGGCAACGAAATCTGGTACACTGAAACTGCAGAGCGTCAACAAACGATTCCATTCTTCAAAACCTTACACGAGAATCTTGCCGATTATGGCTTTATCGACCGCTATCCGGCCGGCAAAGAAAAAGTTACCGGCGTCCCGTGTGAACCTTACGAAATTCGTTTCGTTGGCACTTCTCAGACCGCCCATGAAATCATGGACCACGGTCTCTGCCTCGAAGAATACGTCTACGGCCAGTGAACCAAAAACCCCGCTCTTCGCGGGGTTTCTTTTTTTAAGCTTCAGCTTCGTGCAGTTTCTTAAACTTCTTGGATTTACCGTCAAGTTCGTCAAGATCTTTTTCGGTAATCTTCTCTTCTTTACCAGATTCGATAAAGTTGCGAAGCACGCCGACCAAGATGAATGGGCGGACAAAGACTGAGTGGAGAATGCTCCACATGATGATGCCACCAAGTGCACCAGCACAGATCATCAAGTTACCGGCCTCAGCGAACCAACTCGATGCATCGAGTTCACCATTAGCAATCAATTCGGCTACTTCGCCGGCAAGTGCCTTAAATGCATCTGGGAAGGCCATGCAGATTAAGTAGGTAATACCAAAGAATGCACCACCAATCACGACGAATGAAATCAAGCTGATCCCAAACACACGGCCAAGGTTCTTAAGCAAAGTCTTGCCACGCTTAAAGAATAGCACTGCACCTTCAAGTGTCGCCTTTGTTGCCTTTTCATCCTTCTTGTAGAATACCCAACCAAGACAACAATCACAAAGATAATTTACGATTGTTTGAATCACGCTAGAAATTACACTTCCGACCGTGCTGCCACTATCGCCGCCAATCGCATTGCCGGCAGCCGTAATGGCACGACCAATCTGATTGAAGATGCCTTTAATCGCATTCGTCACCAAATAGTAAGCAGCGACAGTTAAAAAGCGTTCCTTCACTACCTTTTTACCAGCGCCGTAGACATCATCTGGGAGTTTGCCCTTCACGATGCCTTCAGTCATCATTGCAATCTGACCAGCTTTAAAGATATATGAAACAAAGTGCGAAACAATCGCCACAATTACAACTGCAATCACAGCGCCGATTAACACACCAATTAATCCATTACCTGATACCTTATCAGCAATCAAGAACCCAACTGCCGATAATAGCACGATTACAATGACGGAACCAAGATCCCATAGGAATCGTCTTAGTGAAAAAGTCAAAGTTTTCTTATAGATTTCTTTGTTATCCATAAACTCCTTTCCTTTTTATTTCTTTTGTTTTGGTTTATCACTAATCGTTATGCCACCAAATCCACCGGCAGCATCTATATAAATAGTATATTTTCCCTTCGATTCCCCTTTTCTATCATCCGAAATTCCACCAAAGATAAATCCGGATTTCGACTTAATATTTACGTCTTCCGGAACTTTGATTTCCACTCCGCCAAACAAAGCAAACGCTTTAATCACAGTGTCTTTCGTAAATTTCGCCTTACGAAGATCGAGCTCGGCACCACCAAAGATTGCTACCATGTTAGAACCGGAGAAGACCTCGTCATTGTAAACTCTCTCGCTTCCGGAGAACACGGCTGTCTGCGCATCCATGGTTTTATCATCAGCATCCTTCACCTTTTTCTCGACTTCTTTATCGTTGTTGCTGTGAAAAACGCTCTTCACGATAATACTGAGACCAAGACCAACTAGGAATACGGCTAGGATTACCTTCCAAGCCACGTTCCATGAGCCCTCACCAAACACGCCCTGTGCTGCGAGTAGCAGAATGATACCGGCCGCGAGAAAAACCAAACTTGAGATTTTTTCTTTGTCCGTAATCAAACTAATCGCACTTGGCACAATGATAAATAACGTCCACCATCCTTCAAAGAAGACGTCAAAATTAAATAGCCCTAGTGCATTTCCGCCGAATATTACACCGAGCGCAATAATCGCGAGCCCCCAAATAATTGCTTTAAATTGTTTCATAATTTTCTCCTTACCAGTATTATACAATATAATATATAGTATGACTAAGTATTCCGATTTTCAGACTAAACTTGCTTCTCTTGCCGACGACGAATATCGTGAATTCTCAATGAAAGGCATTCCGACCGACCGACCATTCATTGGCGTTCGCATTCCAGATATCAAAAAAATCGTGAAAGAAATTCCAGCCGAAGACGTAAATGCTTTTATTAAAGTTGAACCAATCGCTTTAGAAGAAGTTCTCGCTCGCAGTTTTTTAATTGCACGTCTTTCTTACGATGAAATGTTAAAAGTTTTTGATTCGCAAATCGCCTTTCTGGACAACTGGTGTACCGTGGATACTTTTATTGCCTCACTTCGAAAAACTATTAAAGGTCACGAACGAGATTATTTGGAGCAAAAAGTTGAATCACTTTTGAATCACAAGGATGCTTTTGCCGTCCGCGCTGGCCTCGTCTCGCTTCTTGATTTCTATGTGAAAGAGGATTATCTTCATCTCATTTTCGATCGTATCGAAACGCTAAAAGATCGCGACGAATATTACATTAAAATGGCCATTGCTTGGCTCCTTGCCGAATGCTTTATTAAATTCCCAGACAAAACCTTTTCTTACATGAAAGCATCCAGGCTTCCTAAATGGACTTTTAATAAAACTATTTCCAAAGTCTCCGATTCTTACCGCGTCGATGAAGACGCCAAAAAAATGTTAAAACTACTTCGCAAATAAACTTTTTGTCAATGTCTATCTCTTGTGCCAACCGAAGTTACGGCGTCGGTTAATCTTGATACCCATCATCGTGCCAAATCCAATCATTGCCACCACCACCGGAATCGTCAGAATCGCCAATACTTTCACCCCTTCATTTCCGTGCGTAAATGCACCCGTATCCGGCACTTCAAGTTCCACATTCACTGTCTGATTCTTGCTGTTAAGATCTTTGTGGTCGGTAATCAAATCATCTTCCGTGAGTTCCTGAGCCGGCGTAATCACATCACCAGTTTCCTCATCCACTTCTTCTTCAATCCATTCACCAAGATACAGCTCTTCAAATACTACAATTTCCCTACCGGTCATTTCTTCCGTCTTAATTGTAAATTCCATTTCTTCAAATCCACTAGTAGTCGGCGCCTCAAACACATGAATTACTTTTGTCTTTTCGTCTAGTAGTTCAATCACTTCACCCGTTTCCTTATCACGCAGTTCACCTACTAGCGTATAAGTCTCACCAATTATCAAGCCTTCGTATTCAATTCTATCAACAATTGTCACTTCGGCGTCCTTCTCAAGTTCTTTGTCGCCATCCTTCTTGTCGGAAGCCGTCGTCTGGATCTTTGGCGTTGCAACCCGAATCGTCTGTCCCGCATCATTTACATCCTTGTGCCAAGCAATCAAAGTTTCCGAACCATTATTCTCCACGCGGTATAGTTCCTCAAAAATCACCAAAACCTTACCCTTGAATTCGCGTGAATCAAACTTAAACTCCACTTCCGTCGAATTCGGAATCACACTTGCACTTCTTAAGTCCATCGTCGTTTCACCAATCACCTGCGCACGATCACCGGTCTCCACAGTTGCTTCAATTGGTTCATCCACAGTATCCTCACCGTTCTGACCTTTCTTCTCAACTACATAACCAACAACTTTATATTTCTCTTTTGTGAGGCCAGCTAAACTCACTCGATCCACAATCGTCGCCATGCCCATACCAATCACATGATCGTTATCAGATTTATCCACCGCTTCCGTACCCACGCGTGGACGCACTTTCACTGTCTGACTTGCATCGTTCACATTCTCGTGACTTATCACCAGCTCATCCAGTAAATCTTCCCAGTTTGTCGACGTCACACCGTCCACAAATTCATAAACGCGCTCATATACGACCACTTCCTTCCCCGGTATCGACGTCGCATCAATATTCATCCTCACTGTCTTCGAATCCTCGACCGCATCCGGCATTGTAATCTTCGTAATCTTTGCCGGCACTTCCACGCCATTGACTTCAAGCACTTTCGTCGTACCCGCTGTCTTCGTCGCAGCCTTATCAATCAGTCTCGTCACTAAAATGTAATCTCTACCTACCACCAAATTCTGGTAAGTCACCTCATCACGAATCACCTGCGCCCTATCTGGCTCAATTATCTTATCACCATCCGCATCGTCCGTCGCCACGGTTGAAAGACCGAGATCCACCACGCGCACAATTTGTTTCGTATCCGAAAAGTCCGCATTGTGCACCGTCGTTAAGAGCCACTCGTTACCATTCTTCTTATAAAGCTTCTGGATAATACCGAGCGTCTCACCAATGTATTCCGTCGTATCAATTGTATTAAAGTTGAGATCAAAGCTACCCGTACCACCACTCGAAGCCGTAAAGTTTTGCGTCTTAGTCGTCAACTTCTCCTGCGGTGGCGTAATCTTCCAAAGCTCGCCTTCCACTCGGTAACTCGCACCCGCTTCAAGCCCACCATACATTGTATAGTCTGTCACACCGGCATTCTCGCCAATTTCAATTTCCTTGTCTTCCGGCGAAACATTCTCCTTATCATCCGGATTACTATTCGTGTTTCTCGCCACTGTATCAATTTGCGGTACATCCGGCAGTTCATTTACTACCGTCTTCGTCACCGTCTGTCCTTGCGACGAAATCGTAATGTTGAAGCTCTCAAGCGTATACGCCGCATTGTTCGGTGCTTCATTTTCAACTACTGTATAAGTACCATATATAATATCACTTAGCGTCACTTCGCCATTGCTATTAGTTTCACCGGTCGTATAATTAATCGCCGAATTTGCCGTGTTCGTGAGCGTAAAGGTAATTCCAGAAAATGGCACATCCGTCCAACCGTTCGTCGTCGCGTCATACATCTTGCGATACTTCGTGATTTTAAGGCTACCTTTAATAATTGAATCTGCAAACGGCATTGTCGAAAGATCAAACATCTGTCCATTCGAACTTAGATAAAACTTCTTACAGCTCGTATCACTGAGATTATAGCCCGGACCCGCACTAGTTTCTTTCACGCAATACCAGCTTCCGCCCGCTACCGGATCAATCGGGAGCGCCGAATTACTGGTCGAAGCGTTACCATAGGCATCCGCCGTCAAAGTCACACCAGTAGAAGTACCTACTGTGCCATTCGAATCGGACTTATAAACCGTAAAGGTCGTACCTTGCACTCTCGCCGAACCACGTGCCGAAGCCGAATTCGTTTCGACATCGACTTTTCGGACCGTCACACCGCCGTTTAGAACCTGTTTCGTATTAGAAAGCGTTACCGTCACCGTCGTATTCGCCGTAATCGTGCCACAAGCCGGCGTCGAGTTTAGTACATATCCAGTCGGTTGCGTCGTCTCCACAAAACAAATCGTCTTCCCGACTTCCGCTGTATAAGTATCAGTATAGCCATTCGAACCGGTCGTCTTCGTCGCCAGTGTCACGCTACTATTGCTCTGATCATAAACCCTAAAGACTGCTCCACCTAAAGCCGAACTCGTCGCCGAATCGGTTTTGTAAAGCCGAATGTTACCAGTCGCCTTTGTGTTGGCCATATCTAGATAAGTCGTCGCATTCGCCTGGATAACCGCACAGTGCGGTGTCGTATCCAACACATATCCACTCGGTGGCGTCGTCTCTACGAAGCAGATTCGATCTCCGGCCGTCGCCTCAAATAATGGAGTATAGCCGTTTGAACCAGTCGTCCGGTTTGTCAGTGTCACACTGCTATTATTCTGATTGTAAACTCTAAACGTCGCACCGCTAAGGACACCGGTACCATTCAAAGCCGCATTATAACCAGTCGCCGAGTCATATTTGAGTAACTGGATGTAACCCTTTTGCACTATCGGAGTCGGTGTGTAACTACCTTCAATCCAACCGAGCGTCTGGTGGCTCGAATCATTCGGATGGAAAGTATACAAAGTATATTGCGCTGGCGCATCTGAATAATTCGAATTAAACCAACTCATAATTGTGTTGTAAGCTTGCGTCATACTGCTAGCCGCTGAGCCAGACAGACCGGCATAGTAACTACCAGCCGTTCCAGTGTAAACTGCACCAGCGAGCACGTGTCCCACTACGAAAGCCCTAGCCTGCCCGGCCGTAAAACTCGCCCCGTAGCCATAAGTCACCGATCCGGCACTTGTAATTTGCGAACCAAGGCTTTCAAGATCCATTCCAGTCGACTTAAAGGCATTGTAAATCGTCGGGTTTACCGCCGCATTCGTTACGAGCATAATCTTCACAATCGTCTGGTTCGACGTCGAAGTAATGTAACCATAGTCACCCACGTGCGATGCTGTACCCGGCTGGAGACACATGGCATACGAAGTATAACAGCCACCACCATTCCAACATGGTGCCCCCGAAGAACCATCATTA
The DNA here is from genome assembly GCA_017432025.1 of Candidatus Saccharimonadota bacterium. Classification (GTDB taxonomy): domain Bacteria; phylum Patescibacteriota; class Saccharimonadia; order Saccharimonadales; family Saccharimonadaceae; genus Nanosyncoccus. The sequence goes on along the minus strand of JAFRJX010000008.1, from coordinate 125,805 downwards.
ATACGATAAATATGTGTATTCAGTGAACCATAGCTCATACCACCCGAAGGCGTTGCGCCTTCCATCATTGGTGAATCTGCCACCGCAAGTGGCATCAGATTTACATTCTTTGCCACGCCAAATACAGCTAAGACTGCGAGGATAACAACAACTAACCCATTGAGGGCTTTGACAAAAATCCTCCGATTTTTTGTTTTTATCTTCATTTTTTAAAACTGTATGACCTTTATTTATCTCTATAATTGCACTTATGTTTAAAAAAGTCAAGTGTTTTATAATATAATTATCTATATGGAAGATAAATTATTATATATAGGCCATGCCAGCCTTCGCCTTACCACGAGTGATGGCAAAATTATTTATGTAGATCCTTATGCCGGAAACGACAGTGACTACGAACTCCCGGCCGATTTAATCCTCGTCACTCACGACCATTTCGACCATAATGAGATTTCTAAAGTCCAGCACCGCGACCACGCGACTATTATCACCGAGAAAGAAGCTCTCGTTAATGGCGAGTATAAAACCTTCGATTTTGATTACGTCAAAGTCGAGGCCGTCTCCGCCGGCTATAACCAATTCCACGACGAAACCAAATGCGTTGGCTACATTCTAACTTTAAAAAGTGGCATCACCCTCTACATTCCAGGCGACACCACCATCACTCCTGGGATGGATTCTTTTAAAGATCGCGGCCTTGACTACGCCTTCTTCCCAATGGACGGCACCTACACTATGACACCAGAACTCGCGACCGAAGCGGCCGAGAAAGTTCACGCTAAGCACAGCATCCCATACCACACTGACCCAAGAAGCGACGCATTAAATCACGACATCGTCGCCCGCTTCACTGCGGAGAATAAACTCGTCGTCGAAAAAGGTGAAGAGATTTCTCTAACTAATTCCTAAATTTGTTCGTTTACCACATCCACTTCCATCGGGATGTCGTAGAACATTTTGTAGCGCTCAGTAAATTTATCAAACGTCGGTGACGACACCCACATTAGTGAATCAAACGGCAAGCGTTTCAAGATTACTTCCTGCTTCCCCGCTTCCACTTCTTTTCGAATCGTCTTTAGGCGCATCACATCCACATAATAAACTGGTACAAAAATGCACACATAAACCGCCACGACTACCACAGCACTGAGTCTTAGCGCCTTCTCGAGCCACGGCAAAAATACATTTTGCTTCTTCGCTTTAAATGGTTCCAGCGCCTGCACCCACACCATCAAACTAATAATCACTAATAATATATATGGTGAGAAAAAGTTTCTTGGCCCGATCGGCGTCACCACAAAGAGCGGCCCGACCAGAATCGCAAACGACAGCCACAGCACCGTCATGATTCTTCGTTCCGTCTTTCTCTCTTTCAAAATCGAAATCGTAAACACCACGAGCGACACAATCGCAATGAAAGAAAGAAGTGCTTCGAGATACAAAAAGATTTTCGGCTTGTACGTTGCGCCAATCACCACGTTGCTCAGGAAATCAATTAATGTAAACACAGCAAACACTGCAAACGACCACACGGACACTTTATTTCTTTTATGTCCGCCAAGGAAGAACAGACCACCAAGAAACAACGACAAAATCAAAATCACGTTCTTAAACAATCCGTACGGATGAATCGCCGTCACGTAATTCTCTTTCGCCCGCATCAGTAACTCCGTAACCGAAAAGCTCATCGTACGATACCCGTCCTGTGCACTCGCAATATTCGTATACGCCGAATTCGTGAACATGAGGACCGCACCAATCACCGCGCCAATCGTAAAGATTAGAAGCGCTGGCGAAAATCTTCTTTCCTTCGCCCACAAATAAATCTGCAGTAATATCGGCATCACCACGAAAAACACCGTCACATTCTCCATAATAAGGCTTCCGCCAAGCCCCAGTAAAAACATCCCGATTCTTAGCCAAAGCGATTCTGTTTTACCTTCAAAAATAATATTAAATACCACCATCAGAAACGCCACAATCATAATTGCTGTCGTTGCGTAATTCGAAAAACCCGACGTCCACGCCACCGACTGCGCAAAAATTTCATTTCCGACGAGAAAGATCAGAAGTATCGTCGCAAAGAATGCCCACTTTTGTTTCACAATGCTTTTTACAATCCATCCTAATCCAAAGAATGTCCCCGCCATCACGAGAGCCTTGAGTACACGTAGCCTCGTTAGTACTAGCACAATAATATAGCCAAAATAACGTCCACCATAGTCAACGAATCCAGCATTAATCCGATCAATCCCCACCGATGAACCCCACGACCAGTCGTCGCCTGTATACGGGAACAAAAAGCAAAGTACCGCGAGGAGCACAAAAGTAATCAAGTACCAAGTCCGGTCCTTCCTAAGCCAATAACGTAATCTGTTTTTCATTTTTTTACCTCTACAACTTGTATAGAATTATAAGATAAAACTCCCCGATTATCAATCTAACAATTTTTCAATAAAAAAGCCCCCGTAGGGGCTTAGGATTTTGTGCGATTTTTGGTTGAAGACCGAGTGTCTATCGCTAAGAGTTCCGACCCGTTAAACGAGCTGATCGTATACTCTCGATTAATCACATCGTCTTCATAACGATAGAGAATCTCGATTTCCTGTCTCGTAACACTTGTATCAGACATTTTCTTGCTTCCCCGCCGATAGCCGGAAAACAGCATTTCGGAATTCGCATTGTAAGATTGCGTTTCCACCGTTTCAATGGCATTACCACTACTATCATAATACTGATACGTTTTCGTCTGGTGGATTCTCACCACGGCGTCCTCGTCAAGAGTATTATCATAGATGAATTCCTTGTTCGTTCCGTCATAAGCCGGGTTCACCGTTAGTCTAGTCGATAAATCAACCTCAACTATTTCGGGGCTCTCTTCTGGTGGCCGGAGGAAGCGTTTAATCATCGAAGGAAAAAACTCTTCTCCGTGTGTCGCGTAGTAATAATACCGGAAACACGAAAACGCCGCCAGAATTATAAACAGAATGATAATTACGATTTTCTGGCCTTGTTTCATTGTGTCACCTCACTTAAGGCTCGTCTTTCAGCGCTTCGCTCACGTAGTATTCAATCAACTGTTCCATCGGACTACCAGGAGTACAATGTCCATCCCATTTTTCAATGATGAGATAGGCTGCCACTTCGGGAGTGAATTTTTCGCTGAGTTCTTCCCAGCCGGCTGTCAGCCGTTCGGCTTCGTACTTCGCGAGTTCCGCCTGCGTTTCCGCACTAGCGATGCTCGTTTCGTATTCCAGCTTGTCGTTTTCGGCACGCTTGGTAAGAATTGCTCCACGCGAGAGTTCTTGGTCGTACGCCGCTTCCAGCGAAAGGTTGCCAATCGAAACGGAAGTTACCGTGATGAGTGTCGTATCTTCGCCGTTGTGATATCCAAGATATTCATTGATTCTCTTCTGGAGTATCTCTTTAAAGATCGGCTCCACGAATACGCGTTTCGTCACATTCTTCGCTTCCACTTCGAGCAGAGCGTCTTTCAGGGCATTTTCCACGATGGACGGCGGAACGATATTATCGCGGTCGGAAATGTTTTTCACAAGCCAGACGGATTTTGCTCCGCCACCAATCCGGTAGCTAAAGCTATAGCCGGAAGCATTGATAATGACGTCGTCCTTGCTCTGCCCCTCAATGGTATTGCTATAAGAGGCAGTCTTAATCTTATTGTCTACGATCACAATCGAAGTGTGCGTACTGTCATCGGTCGTATGCCGACCGGGCTGCAGATATTCATCTGATACAATTCCGTCGTGTACCACGACGCCGGTTGCGCCATCAGGCACCACCGTCTCACTACATCCCACCAGAAACACCATTACTATGAGAACGAGGATTGCGATTACCAGCTTTTTCATTGTCTTCATTCACATGCACCATCCTTTTAAAAAATACTTTGGCCGAAGGCCAACTGAGGTATTATAACATTTTTTACGGAATATAGCAAGGTGCTACCAACAAAATAGACTCCGTTTTCACGGAGTCTATTTCTATAAGCGACATAAATTGAGTACTGCTTAACCATAGTATTATACGTACTGCGCTATATTAAACGTTCCGCATCTCTATGGATATATTATCATTATAGCACACATTGCCAAAAAAGTCAATACTAAAAACAAACTTAGCTCAAGATAACAAAATATGCATAAACCTATTGACTAAAATAACCAAAAGTGGTATAATAGACATATAAACTAAAGGTTTTATATGAGTTTTGACCCAAAGAATTATAAGGAATGTAAGATCGCTATCGCTAAGGCGTTTATTGCCAGCGGAAAATATCATGAAGATCGTCTAAAGGGAAAGGCGGATTATGAGTAATTACCAAAAAAGCGATTATGAACTCACCCAGGTAGATAAAAGAAACTGGTGGGATTTTCTTGAGCGCAACTATCCAGAAAACCTAGAATGTGCAAACCGTTACTATTCAGATGTAGATGAAGATCTAGAAGAAATTGGATGTACCCCTGGTAATTTTGATATCAACGACTATTTCACAATTTGCCAACTTCCAAGAATCACTGCAGCCAACGGCGTAATTAGAGTTAATGGCGAAGTAGTCGAGCACTACGATACAAGCGACTAAATTTGTAAATCTATCTTATAAACTGAAAATCCACGCTGAGAGCTTTTTTCAAGTTTCTACGTGGCTCGTTCGTCGGGTTCCCACCTAAATCCTCGACCATCTTAGTCATTTCAGCATCATCCAAAGACGCGATAAACGTTAAACAATGTTTTGCACGACTACAAGCCACATAAAACACACTTTTAGCGTTATCGTCTTTAAATGCTTGTTCGTCAAAATCAACCACTATAACTACGTCACTCTCGAGGCCTTTATATTTTCTTGCAGTAGTAAATAGAATCCCATCACCGTTGAGATCGTTTGTCAATCGGTAGCCATCAATTGATTCTCTTCCTGCTAGGATTGTCTTTGTAAGAGTCTTCAATGTCAAAATCGTTATTTGCTTCCTCTTATAGCCTTTGTCCGTATAAAAACGAATTGTTTCGGCAATTCCATGTATTGCTTCTTCGATACTTGAATAATTATTGATACATGGGGTGTCACCATTAATTCTCTCTGCAAGTGTAATCCTATCCAGTCCAAATGGCGAATAGGCAGTTTTTGCAATCTGATACGTATTGCGACAATTCTTATTCAATACTAAACGACAATCTAGCTTTTTAAGCCATTCAATAGTTTGATCCACATCGCTTCCCCACTTGTGAACAAGCTGGTTTTTATCATAAAAAATGTAAAAATAGCCACCCGTTGCCTGAACTATATCCATCAGAAAATCAAGATGATCTGCTGCAAAATCCTGCCCTTCATCTATAATAATATGGTCAAATTGGTAATTATCGCTGAATCCACTTAACAAGAAATCAGTAATCTCATCATCGTTAGCATATTCTTGCCCACCAGATTGAGCATATAATTGATTAAGATTTGAAAATGTAACATTTGGCATCTCTTCAGAAAAATTATCCCTTAAGTATTGCAAAATCATTTTATTGAAACATAGAAATAGCACATTAGTGTCTTTAGGTAAGCGCCTTGCGCATTCAAGAGCAATCATCGTTTTACCGGTTCCACCAGCACCCTGAATACCTGCCGTACGCTGTTCAACAAGATAATCAAGCAGAGCGGCCTGTTCATTTGTTAACTGGTTAAACATATATTCCCGTTCTTGTATTTCAATAGATACACTTGGCACTATATGAAAAGATGGTGCAAAGACTTGAATAACGGCATCTATTTTCTCCCTCGTTGCCATTTCTGGGGGAACTCGTCTCGCATTATTATAATCAAAGGCTAAGTTAATCGCTTTTTCAGGGTCTTCTAAATCTGGATAAGTAAACGTATTTGAAGGCTGATAGTCTGAAGGAAGGTCGCCTTGAATTTCATTCATTCTCACGCTTGGGAACCACACCGTTGGGATGACTGGATATCTACGAATATCCCTATCCGATGAATCGGACAATAAATCCATAAATCTTCTAGCACTACGCCATGCTTGGTCAAGAGGAGAATATCGCAGTTGATGCTCGTAACCACTTTTGTCTATTGAGAACCAACGTCCTTTATCGTCTTTCTTAATTCCACCGCCCTTAACTTCTATAACCAGAAAACCTCGCGACGGATCAAACAACAAAAAATCCGCCTCCCCTTTTTGATAACGACTATCGTATTCTCTCCCCCATTTCAATGAATAAAAAACGATATAGTTATTCGGTAGCTTTCTGAAAGCATTATAAACCATTCTTTCAGCATTGCTATCATGATAGTCTTCTGGTTGTCCAACTGGTATAAAATGCGCCATAAACCCTCAAGTTTAATTATAGCACGCAATTCAATTTGTATTACGCTCATGCTTTCAATTGGCAGAGAAAAATGGTAAAATATAAACCAAGAATTAAAGAGAAAAATATGTCAGCATTTGATGAATTAATTAGAAAAAACGGATCAGATAACCTTGATACTTACCATAAAAACCTAGTATCACAGAAAGGGTCTCTTATTTGCGGTTCCATTCCAGAATATATGGATTTAACTTCGCGCTCAAGAAACAGAGTGATAATCGATGTATCATCAGAAGAATTAGCAAACAGCAGTACTAATCCAGACAATCTTGGCGCGCTATTTATTAAAAAACCGGGGAAACTCTCCAGGGATTACGGATTTATCTTCGACATTGATGGCACAGAGAGGATAATTCGTGAACTAATTTCCGGAAATGAACTTCAACTTACGCAACTAAGCCAATATCTTCTTTTCGAAAATGAGCAAAAACGTAACTTATGGCTATCGGCAAGCGACGCAACAAAAAGACGTCTTCTATCACAGAATTTATACCAGCTAAAGAAAAAAACCGACATGCAATACAGAATCCACGGCAGCCGGTTACACTATTTGACAATAGGAAAGGTTACAGCAACAATTGTTGATAGCTCAAAATCCGAAATCATGACATTCCCTCTATTTCTTTTTGATTGTCAACACACAGACAATATCAAGCGCACAGCATATATTGAACAATCCGGATTCGTCAATTTTTCATTAGACGAGCGCTATCTTAAATCTGAAATTCAAAAAATCACCAATGGAGTTTCGATTATAGCAGATAGCAATCTACCTTCAAAACTTAATCTAATAAAAAGCAAATTAGAAAAGCTAGAGCTACCGAACGTTGAGGATATAAAGGTAGATGCAACCTTTAGTATGTTGGGCATTGTAACTGGCTTTGAAACTGAATATCTAGATAAAACATGGGAAAAAATATTATGCGAACAACAATAAACCTACTAGATCCATCGCAAAAACAAGCTCTTGATGGAGTATTAAACAATAGTAAGGAAGACGTATCCGTTATTTATGGCCCTCCCGGTACAGGTAAATCGCATTTAATCCTTAGCCTCCTATTTGAACTCGCCGTTCGTGGTGATAAAGTTCTCTTTGTAAGTCAAAACACAGAAGCGCTCAATGTAATTGTCCGCATGTATAATAAACTCAACAAAGAGCTAAATATCAGGGATGGCTCTCTAAATTTTCTAGATTTTTGTTGGTGTTTAAATGACCCAGTTCAAAAAAGAGTCCAATATATTAAACAACAAAAAACGCGCATAATGACAAAACCAGTTGAGACAATGCCATATTGTCAAGAAGAACTAGACGACGATTTACCATATGCATTAACTTATCGTGAACTGGATAAAAATGAAAACCTCACTGCAGAACCAGACGAAATCGGCCTTGATGAACTTCTTGCCAGTTCATTAAAAAACATTCATCATAACGATATCATCAAAGATATTCTCCATACAGTACCTAATAACTCATACAGAAAGGCTTTGCAACTATTAAACAGCTACTCCGACAGATATAATTTATTCTCTGAATTAAATAATCCGAAAGGACCGCTAAAATACCTTAACCCAGAAAAAACAGATTTTAATCTCCATAACGCTCAAGAAATCATTGAAGACATTGTTGAAAACATAGAAGAAACACCGAATATAAATGGACTCACTGCGGCAAAGGAAGTAGACGTCAACGAATATCTGAATAGCCTCTGTCAAATTGTTCGCTACTCAAAAATCATTAATCTTAATAAATTTGTGAGTTCAGATTCAGATTTTAGCAACATATTAAAGATTGCAAAAAAACGGGTTACTCTTGGTGAAAAAATACAAAAAATTAGCCAACAAAGTCTTCCAGAAACAGAATCATCAGCTGTTCTACAAGAAAAAGAAGATAGACCACTTCTAAAGCTCGAGAGTATCACAGATTTAGATAAATATGAATCACTCTTATGTAAAATTCAAAAATGCGCCAAATTACTAGTAACCTGTGGAATAGACGGAAACACGACGTATGACATCGCATTAAGAGACGTTCTAGCCGAAATGAATTTTCGTGGCTTAAGAGAAGATGACAATGATAACTTTGAACACTGTAATTATTCTGATCTAACTAAAATCTACCACATTGTAAGCGAATATAGTTCCCTAAGGCGCCTTGAAAGGTGGGTCTATGACATCCCAAAAAATAAAGCCGTAAACAACGGAAACATAAATACATACAAAGAAAATCTTGAATACTTAGCCTTTCTATTAGATATACTAAAAGAAACTGACTTCACAATTCAAGATATTATTGATGCGCGCGATTCCAAACATAAAACGACCAAAAAATCAATTAACATAAGCGAATATGAACCAGATGTAAAAACATATACGAAGATTATTAATTCTGCGCTTATCATTCGCAAAATGAAGATTAACGAAATTGGCGGCTATACTCTAGACAACATTATCTCTATCGCAGAAAGACAAATAAAAGACATAGATGAAATACTTGGAATAGTCGCAAAAAATAAGCGCTACTCATCCGAAAGTGTTGAAGAAGTCGTTAGTAAGATTAACAAGAATATTGCAGACAATAATATCGAAAAAGAACAAAGTCGCATTGAAGAAGAATTAAAACCATTGTTTAATGAATCGACCAAGATAGAAACGAGTTGCAAACAGTTATTAGAATTGTCTAGCGAGTGCGAGTCGTTAAACGAATTATTAAAGAACATCCAGAATCCGGCAGACGCAGAAAAATATACTATAGAAAAAATTGATTCACTCAGACAGTTACTAATCACGGCACAACAAAGCGAAATCCTCTCACCTAAGTTTTTTACTATGAACGCGAATGATAATCTCTATACCTGGTCAAATCACATCTATACAATTAGAGATTATAATAGACCAGATGAATTCGACGCATTTATTATTCATAATAGATTCATAAAAGAACTAAAGGAAACGCTCACGCCAAGAAACAATAGGATACTTGATAGTTATCTTAATAACGAAGATATTACATTTGACGAGTTCCGCGAGCATATGACAAAAGACATCGTTGGCACTATCTACGATAATGCCCCATTATCCGTCAGAAAACATATTGCAAATAAATACTTCTCAGATTATAAAGAAATTCATAAAAAACTACGTATGCGCGAGTATATATCTGGACTCCAAAACCTCAAATTGGCCTATGAAGATCCAGCCAAGACACTTAGCTTCAATTCTAACTGGAGACCAGCAACAACAAACATCGAACGAATATCAAGGAATAGTGAAATGATTTCCGATGCGTTCCCAGTTACCATCGCAACACCGGCAGATGTAGCTAAGTATATTGCTCCAAGAAAAGACTTTTATGATTATGTAATCTTTGATGAAGCTTCACAATTATTACCAGGCCAAGCACTCCCATCAATTTATCGCGCGAAAAAGGCAGTAATCGTAGGCGATCAACACCAGATGCCGCCAACATCGACTATTACTATTGGTTTTAGTGGTTTTGATGGAGGAACAGATGGCGGGTTAGATGGCAGCGATGAAAAAAGCATTCTCGATCTTGCAATCAATATGCAACTTGACGCCACTTACTATCTTAAAGTTCATTATCGTTCAGAATCGAACAAACTATTTGAACCATCCAGAAAAGCAATATACGAACAGTATGGCGTTCAGTCAATTTATGAAGCAAAAAGCAATACGATGCCTCTTTATGTTGAAGATAATCTTGGAGAAGATGACAATAGAAACTTCTCAAGTATTATCAGAAGGATTGACTATTATCTAAGCAAGGATGACAAAGCAACATTCTGCATTCTATTTACGAGACAAGATAAGGGAGGGCTAAACAATTTTAAAAAATACTTGGAAGAATCTAACAACTCCCAAATTGCAGATTTATACAAAGAAGATCGTATTCTGATTTCAACCGTAACGAATTGCCAAGGCATTGAAGGCGACCATACCATTATGTACCTGCCTTATTATAATTCCCCACGTGCAATGTGGTTCTTCAATCAGGCTGCAGGAGCATATAAACGTCTAAATGTTAGCATTACTCGTCAAAGAAAAACGCTAGATGTCATCATGGGCAATTCAAAAAGCCAATGGATTCAAGTTTGCCAAGACTTTCTAGACGACGACAACTGTGAATCAAACCAAAAAATCAGCGCAGAGTTGTTACATACTTTACTAGCGGATGCTGGCCAAATAATAGATGAAGACTATCTAGAGAGAACTCTCGGGCCAAACGCACAAAACATTGATTCACCACTCACGCAACAACTCTATGATAAACTTAACGAGCATTATGACAGCCGGCTCGGTAGAGATCTAAAAATATGGTGTGAAGTTGGTTGGAATATGATAATTCCAAACGCAGAAGCAAGAGAAAAGAATAATCGGAACGTCGGGTTTCGCATTGATATTGGCATCTATGGAGTTAAACAAAAGAAATTCATTCTCGGTATCGAAATGGATGGCGCAACATATCATAGTGGATTCAAAAAAGAATTCTCTGATTTACAACGTCAAGCTACCCTTGAAAGAAAAGGGTGGAATATCTATCGTATTTGGTCCACAAACTGGCTTCGTGACACAGAAAAAGAGTTTAATGATTTAGTGCAAACAATAGACGAACTTCTAGCAAAAGAGGAAGAACCAGAAGATAATAGAGTCGATAGTGATTATGATGAGTTTAATCACGATAATTCAGATGTCTTCCAACATACTGATTCTGAACTACAATACGACGAACCAGCAAAACAAACCGAGCCATTTAAAAGCGATGACAACGATAGTGAACTAACTATAGACATCCCCACCAGTAAAAAAACCGAAACTGAAGTCAATGGGGAAACCCTCGTTAACCTGATGAAAAAATGCAAAAAGAATGGCCAACCATTAGAAATCAAGTATTCAAACGTGCCACTAAATGACGCGCAGAAAAACATGGTACCATTCATGAAAATGTATATTAAAGAAGTTGACGATAAAAACGACTTCTTCCTAGGTAGTTTTGAGTTGACATCTAGCCCATACAGAATAAAAATCTCAGATGTTTTTGAGTATAAAAACAATGAAATATCAAACCAGAATGGCATTGTTCAGTCCATAAGAGCAGAAGAAAGCAAAACTACAGATGAGCCAGATGCATCAAATCTTATAATGACAACCAGTTTTTTAGAAACACATCTCGGAAAAGACATCACCTTTAAGTACCAAAGCAAAAAGAAAAACAGCGGCAAAAACTGGAGAACATACAAACTAGTAAAATTTAATAGTAAATACTTCTACTGCACAAGTGATAAATTCTCCGGTGGCGGAATGGGCACATTTAGGCGCGATCAAGTTCTAGAAATAAAAGATTAACCAATTCAAGGTCTTCAATTTTAAGCATAATATCTGCCGGACTCAAATCTAAATAGTTTCCCACGAACACCGCCATTCAAAAGCGATTCTAGCTCTTCCCTTGATGTATTAGTCTTACTTTGTATCTCTTCAAAAGATAATCCATTATATTTATTCAGTAAATCTAGAATTGACGTTAGTGATGCTGCCGTCTTCCCTGAATCATGCAAAGTTAAGATACCATTCGAATAATCAAAATCCCTATAAAATCCATTAATACGGCTCTTATCATCAATAACCGTAAAACCTTGGATTACGTTGTTCTCATGATATCCCAGTGCCTTATTGAGAGCTTTAACTGGTATATCGTTGGCGTGGTGAAAATCTTCAACGATATAAATATAATTCCAGGTTTTACCTTCGTCTTGCCCCCACAAGAATCTTGCAAGAATAGGACAATAAAAAGAATAGGCTACTTTCCCGTAAGCCTCTATAACGTTTTTAGCCGTGAATAAAACTAAATCACCCCTACCCAGTTTTCTAAATTTTGAGACATTGTTATCCATCACACCCCAAACGCGAACCTTGTCACCTAAATCGAGGCTTTCAATTATTTTCCAATCATGGTCCTCAACAAACTTTTGCAATAATTCCTTTTTTACCCCAGTGGCAATCGTCTTATCAAAGTTGTTACACGCTAGTTCACTTGCCTTTGGTTGTAATACAATACAATTCATAAAAATATTATAACATTGAATGACTGAGGTGAAAACCCTTATTTTATGAATTCCGGAAATTTCCGGAATTTTTGCTTTTGATTGAGGCGAGTTTAGTTTCTGTAAAGTCGTCTCTGAGAACGCAAAAAGTTTCGTTGCAAGTGAGCGAAGGTCATGAAGTTAAGACTTCGCCGAGCGAAACCGGAAGCACTAACAAACTTTAATGGAAAGGATCAAGAATGAGTGAAAGAGACAGCTACCACAATCGTCCTGAATGGTCGTATTCACAAATGAAGGTGATACTCGACTCAGGGATTGACTATGCTGTGGCCGCCAAGCGCGGAATGTTGCCCGGACCTTCTGGGAAATTCATTGATTTGGGAGAGTTGGCGCACATGTTCGTCCTTGGAGGCGATGCCGAGGCTTTCATTATCACTCCGTATTCAGACTTTCGTTCTAAAGAAGCGAGAGATTGGAAAGCGGAACAGTTAGAGGCTGGGAAAACCATCGTAACCAAAGACCAATACGATGCTATTGCCAAGATTGTCGATAATATCGAAAACCATCCAATGAGCCAAAAACTACTCAAAGGCGAGAATGTGAGACACGAGATTGAGATGTTCGCAACTGCCGAGGGTGTAAGGCTTAGAGGAAAAGCCGATGCAATGCTGATAAATGGCGATGCAATGGTGATTACCGACATCAAAACCACCGCTCAATTTGACGAGTGGAAATACCGGTCAATGCGCAGGCATTACGATCTGCAGGCCGCAACCTATTCTTTGATAGGCGCAGCTTCGCAGAAAATCAGCTCGTCTCTGGTGAACTTCTACTTCTGCGTAGTGGAAACTGTTGCACCTTATCGTGTGCAATACCACCACGCCAGCGCGGAGTTCTTGGAGCATGGTGAAACCAAGCTGGCTAAGTGTCTGCAAGAGATTAATGAATTTGGTGATCGTGAGCCAAACTTCTTAATCGAGGATGTTAATGAATTAGGTGATTTCAGTTTGTAGAAAGGAGAGAAAAACTATGGCAAACTTATCAATCGCACAATACGTAAGGCAGGATGCAGTCTCGAAGCGTCTGAATGAGCTTCTGGGCAAGCGAGCGCCACAATTTGTAACGAGCTTAGTCTCGGCAGTAAATGCGAATTCATTACTGGCTGGCTGTAAGCCGGAGTCAGTTCTAACCGCTGCTTTGACTGCCGCTTCGCTCGATCTACCAATTAATCAAAACTTGGGCTTTGCCTACCTTATTCCCTACAAGAATAAGACCGGTGAGGTCTGTCAGTTCCAAATGGGCTACAAAGGCTTTATTCAGCTCGCCCAGCGTTCCGGCTATTACAAAACCATCAACGCAACTGATGTTCGCGAAGGTGAAATGACCGGCTTTGACCGATTAAGCGGCGAATTATCGTTTGAATGGTTGGACGGTGCAGAACGCAGCAAAGCGAAGGTCGTTGGATATGTGGCTTATTTCCAGTTACTTAATGGCTTTGAAAAGTCTTTGTTCATGACAACCGAGGAGCTTGAAAAACATGCCCAGAAATACTCCAAAAACTACGCTAAATACAAAACTGGGCTTTGGGCGGATAACTTTGACTCTATGGCCAAAAAGACCGTCCTGAAGCTTCTAATTAGCAAATTCGGGCCATTAAACACGCAGCTTGAGGATGCAATTCAAAAAGACCAAACCGCAGACGATGAATATGTAGACAATCCGAATAAAGTTGAAGTTGTTGATGCCGAGCTCGGCGAGTCGGAGGAGTCGCAATGAGAGAGTCAATAATGGAATTGCACGAAGGCGAGGAGGGTGAGCGTTTCAATCTCAAAAGGTCATACAAATGGATCCTGAATGAGATGAGCTACAAAGACTTCCGGGCCTTTGCCACTCTGCATTTTGTAGATACAAGAGGTGGTTATAGCTTCGATTACAAATACATGGTGGAGGAGGAGCACGACACTCCATCTGCCAGAGAGGATTACTTGAAATATATGATGTATAAGCTGGTCCAAAATATCGAAACACCGAGTGTTAAGTTGTGGGGGGTTGAGGATGCCTAATTGGTACGTTTACGCTAGCTGGTATATGTCCGGCGCAATATTCGGACTTACGATTGCCCAAATCATGATTAAAGACGAGGCGATGTCTTGGGCCATATTGATGTGGACATTCTCCATTCTTGCGCTCAACCTACTGCTATTGCTCTACGTAATTGTGAGGTGCAGACGATGAGTGAACCGAAAATAACCCTACAAGACATTGTGAATAGCATGGAGCAGAAAGGTTCTTTTGAGGCCGTTGGTATTTGTTCGCGCTGCATAGGTAAGGTGGCCGGGTTCGTAATTGATACATACCCCACCGCGATCATCAATATCTACGGCGTTGGCGGAACATTCGGTTTGTCCTGCTACACCAAAGAATCATTGGAGGCTAAATATGTGGCTAAAGACTGATAAACAGCATACTGACAAAATATCCGAGTTCTACTTGGGCGAATACAACGCTACGCTCGAAAGCACCATGGGAAACTTGGACGTTTTGATGCACACCTTCGTGGGCAAGGATGTCAATGACGATTTGAGCAGCATGTACCATTATTTGAGCGAATTATCTACGGAAATCAAGCAGATTGTAGAAAGGAGGTGCAAAGACCAAAAACGCCCATAGCACATTAAATATTAAGTGGTTTTGCTTCTACTCCGGTCTTGAACATTGTGCAATTAGTCCGAGTTCAACGAGAGGCACTAAAGCACATTTAGATCGGACTCGCTGGGCTTGACGCTTCAGCAAATCGGAAGGCCCAGTTTCATCGTTCAAGACCGAATTAGGAGCAAAACGTAACATGGAGGTAATTATGGCAAAGTTTCGCCGAGGGGTGAACCGCGTAACACCCGAACTTTACGCGGAATTGAAACCAAAACTAAATACTCCGGCTGACCACAAGAAGGTTATGCGCGAGTATAAGATTGGTGATAGCACTTGTCGCTCAATCCGCAACACTGATTCTTATGAGGAATACCGAGCGCGAGTTGCTGATAAACGCAAAGCCACTCGTGACTTAGAGTCAATCGTTGAGCATGCGACTTATGATCGCGAGCCAAAAGTGACAATGGTCGCTTACGAGAGCTCTGAGCCAGAAGATGATGACAAGCCCGGCATTGCAGCGCGCATTGTAGGTGTGTTTTTGGTAATCTGCTTGCTGCTCATTGCAACCGGCCTTACTTACGCTACTTTGAAATGGGCGTTTGGATTTTAACAATTAAATAAACGAGTGGTGCCAGATAACAAAAAATAGCTACGGAACTGGTTCAATGAGCGTACCGCAAATCGAAAGCCAAGCCACTCACCCTTGCCCACTGCGGAATTAGTTTTGTTTGTGTTAATTTGTATGACCTTTCACAAATATTCTCCTTCGCAGTGGGCTCAATGAAAGGATTATATGGAAGAAGATATTTCGCTATGGTCGAGAGTCCAGATATTAGATAAGAAATTAGATTGTTTGATAGATCTCGTTGGACTCAATGGCTCACTCATCAAGTGTGTATTGGCGAGTACAGCCGGAACAAGTGACAAGAGATACCAGCGGACAGTCGAGAAATACGACAAAATGTTCCACGATTCAATCATTAAATGTGGAGAGGAGATAAAGAAAATCGTGGGTGATAAATTTGAAAATATGAGTGCAGAAGATGCGCAGAAGCTCAATGAAGCAGCGCGTCAAACATGCGCCTTTGAAGCGACTTCGGAGGTTGGCGATGAGGCATAGCCAAGCGTATTACATCCGGCATGGCTACGGTGTTTTTGCCATCCGGAATAAACGTGAGGCGAAAGCCCTGTACGATTTCTGTGCCGAGCAGATGGTCGAGCTGTTTGGCCGGCAACCCGAGTGCCAGCAACCGCGTTTGGAGATATTCAAATGGACGATGGATATTTATGCCAACAATTTCATGCTGGAGCCCGATAAGATGCCGACAGAGCCGATAAAGTGCCATTGTGGGCATTGTAGCGGCATGTATATGCCATACGACATCTGGTCATACGCTACGGACCATGCACAGTTCTATTGGAGTTGATATGAGACAGCAAGAATCATCATTACAAATGCGAATAGCTGAATATCTCTGCCGACAATATCCGGATGTACAGTTTCATTCCGACTTTGGCAGCGGAGTTAAGCTATCCAAAATACAAGCCGTAATCCAACTGCGTCAGAACGGTTACAGACGCGGATGGCCGGATTTACTGATAGCAAAACCAAAGCGCCGCGACATTTCAGTTATGATTGATTTCACCGCAGTGGATATGAACGGCAAAAAGTTCAAGCCTGAGATAGTGGTTGCAAATGGTTTATTCCTAGAGCTTAAGAAGGATGGTGAGACGCTATTCCCCGGGCCGAGAGCCAAGAAACGCTTCTTGTCGCTTGATGGTAAGGAATACAAAAACGAGCATCTACAAGAGCAGGCGGACGTATTGTTTAAGCTGCGCAAGGCTGGTTACGCTGCCGAATTTGCCATAGGGTTTGACGAAGCCATAAAGATAATTGATGAATATTTGGGGGATAAATAATGGCTAAAGCAGGCGTTATATTCACCAAAGACAACGAGTATTACACGCCCAAGATTTTTGTCGAACAATTCGGCAAATTCGATTACGATCCAGCAACTACGAAGGAGAAGGCTGCAGAGTTTGGCATTGAGAACTTCGACACCATAGAGACCGATGGACTTGCGGCGGATTGGACGAAATACAAAAGAATATGGATCAATCCACCATTCACCATCAAGCACGAGTTTCTGAAGAAAGCGGTGGAAACTTTCAACCAAACCAAAGCCGACATCTACATTTTGTTCCCGATTGAGTTCATTACCACGAAGCGCTTCCATGACATTTTGGGCCCACGGGGGGGGGGTAATTTATGTGCCAAATGGAAGAATCAAATTCGAAAGTGGGCTCGGCAAGAAAGCGAGCTCGCCGGCGTTTGGGAGCTGTGTCATGAAAATAGCGGATATTTCTACGATTATCCTCGAAAGGATAAAACTATGATTCGGGCCGTTAGCTTCCATGCCATTGAACGCCTCCAGCAACGCCGCGGTTGCGTTCATCTGCTTCGCCATCTGAATAAGGTACAGAAGTGGAACGCGCCCACAAACGGCATAATTGTTCATAAGGGATACAAATACATCATACAAGACGGCATTCTTGTCACCGTTTATCCAGACAAAGCGACATGGAAAACGAGGTTCGAACAAGACAAGAAGAAAGGAGAGAAAAATGCTGCTTAAAGAGCGCCAAAGCCTTGAGACAATACAGGCTCTTGTCGATTACTTCTATGAAAAGACGGAAGATCCATGGTATCTGAAACTTAGCAAAGATATTGACAAGAAGTTGAAGGGCAAAAAATGATTAATAAAATTACTCAAATCACTTGTGACTACTGCGGCCAACTTATCGCAGAGTTTCCGGATATTGAGAATAAAACAGACGCGCTTCGTGAAGCTCGCCGGCAAGACCGCAAAATAGTCGTTAATCATGGCCGGCACTTCTGCGCAAAGTATTGCTGGGAAGCTTACCAACAAATAAGGGGGTTAGGAAATGAGTAAAATGGACGCGGCCATAATTGGTTTTATCTTTGGCTTTGCATTATGTATGGCAATAATGCTTTATGCGACAGGAGTGTTTTAATACATATAAAAGGAGAAACAATGAACCCAATGTTTTTAGATTACGATATTAATGACCTTACAGTCAGAATTAATGCATGGTTTGAGGAGAAAGGCCTGAAGGATCCAATCATGCAGTACGCAAAGCTGAACGAGGAAGTCGGAGAGATGGCCCACGAACTAACGCGCGGCAATAAAGACACCGATGAAATGAAAGACGCAATCGGTGATACATTTGTCACATTGGTAGGTATGGCGCATCATCTTGGCCTCGACTTATCCGAGTGTATCAACATGGCTTACCAAACGATTCGCAATCGTAAAGGCAAAGTGGTTGAGGGTAGCTTCGTCAAAGAATCATGAAGTCCTACGCCAGCAATAAACGCCGGAAGCCGAAAAACTACTGTCCGAAGTCCAATAACCGCCGTATATCGCGCGTACGTCAGCCGCAGTGGTCAATGTTTTGCTAAATATGATCATTCCCACGTGTGAGGCCATTACTGGCTGGTCTTGCGAATAAATCAAGCCATTCACGTCCAAATCGGCAGCCGAATTGGTAGGTTTCCGATTAATGCTACACTTGTTGTTTGAGCTAATGAAGAATATCGGCTTACCTACGCTTAATGTAATTGAAACGGTTGTAGTCGTGAAGGCATCCACAGCGCGTACTTGAATATCCCACTGCTTCTCATTATCGAAACTTAGCACCAAATCGGTTGCTTGGAATGATGAACCACTGATGGTGACTGGCCTGTTCGTCCAGCTTCCCCATGACGAGTCGGTTGATTTCTTGTATCTGTAAGCAACTGCGAGCGTATTCTTCACGACATTGCTAACTTTGACTTGCGAATATGTACCACTGATTGCGAGCGTGGTTTGTGACTCGAAGTTGTTCACACGAGTAGCACTTGCGGTAATGGTCGGCGCTGACCATGGAACCACCGTCACATTCTTACTTACGGTCTTTGCGAGGCTCAATGAGTCGTTGGCCGCCACAGACAATGCGAGAGTTCCGGAAGCGGTTGGAGTCTTATTAGAAAATGTGCCTGAGACCGCCGCAGACGAGCTGTAAGCAATCTGAATGGACTGAGCGTTCAATGATGCCGTATAGCCGGTAATTGTCGCTCCATCGTTTGCTGTGGCCTTATTTGCGGTTGAAATAGTAACCTTTGGTTGCGATTGGCTTTGAATGAATACTTGGTTATTGCCAGAAACGCTCACTGCGGTTGAATTTACATCTTCGTAGGTGAAATTCGAGAAATTAGGTGCAGTGTGAGTTGTCTTGGTCGTGAACGTGACAGATTTGGTTTCACTCGCTCCACCATTCGGAGTATCTAACCGAGCTTGCAAAGTAACCGTCTTTGAGGTTGGCAGCGTAACGGTAAAGGTGCCCGTAGTATTCGATACGGTGCCGAATGAAGTCCAGTCGGTATATGAAGTTCCACCGTCCGTTGTGTAGCGATATTTACCGGTTCTCGTTTCTGCGCCACCATCTGTTTGGCGAGTATATGAAAGCACAGCATTTACGGTATTGTAGGTCGCATACGCTTGCGAAGAAAGTGAGAGTGCAGAGAGTGGCGGACATGGTAAGTAAAGCGTGCCGGTAACTGTGGATTTATTGCGCTGCGTATTTGATGCGTAACCACCATACCAGTATTTCTTGTTGCCTTGGATAGTGAGCGCTGTTGAACCTGTACTTGACGAGTTATTGACCGTAATTGTGGCTGAGGTTGTATTCTTCGATATGGCATACCGGTAACTGTTACCGTATGAGTTCTGAGCGAGAATTGCTGCTTCGATATATCTACCGGATACGCTGGACGGATTACCATACGAGCTGATACTTACGCCGAATGTAGCCGAGTTGTAAGTCTTTGATTTCACCGTAACTGAAGGTGTAGATGGATCCGTATATGAAGCCGGCACTGTAATCGTTGTTGAACCGGAACCATTGAAGTAGGCACCTACGCCAGACGATGACCAGCTAATCGTAATCGTGCGCGAGTCTCCAGTAAACGTCTTGGAGCAATGTGCATACCAACCTTGCCAGTCGTTGTTATAACCCGGAATGCTCGTAGCGGATGTCGCCGAAGCCGAAGTTCCGTCAATCGTGACAGTCATAGCTGTGCTCGAGGAATAAGTCTGACCAGAATAAGTATTCGTCCTACGGAAGTAGAGATAACAATCAACGGTCTTTGACGAACCATTATCAGTAATCCATGTATCAATACCACCCTGAATGTATGTGGAGGTATTGCTAATCGCTAAAACGCCTAATCCTGTCGACATATTAACTCTCCTTCTTTACGAATGCCCAGCCATCTGTTTGGGCTACAATTTTAATCGGTGGCATGTCAATTTCGTCTTTGAATGCACCTGTGTTCGCTGATACCTCATCGGAACTCACCATTGCGGCAAGCTGATTATTCTTGAATACCTCAACGGCCTGCGAAGTCTGTCTCGTGTATGATCCAGCCAAGTTGTTATTCTTGACGGTCACACCATCTATGTTGATTTGCACCTGTGAGTTTGAGAATTCGCCGTTAGCCTGCGTCCATTGGCTGCGATAATTACCAACTGCGAGCATCATGTCAGTCACATAGAATTCGATGCCATTATCATTTGAAGCCGTAACGGTCAAAGTAAGTTCTGTGGAGTGCGGCAGAATAGCTTCTATAGCGAACTCTCCGTAATTTGAGGACTCATTATTGCCGAGTGAAATAGTCCAAACGCCCTCCTGCGTTCCATCCGTCAAAGCAATGGTTGCAGAGCCCACAGCGGTCTTTTTGATCCTGCATGAGAACGAATAGTAGGTCTTGCTCGCTTCTGCGATGCTATCATCGTCCGGTTTTACTGTGATTACCTGAGAAATAGTTTTGTTGGCCAGCTGGATTACTTGGCCGGAGAGCGAACCATTCGCACTCGCATCCGCTGAGGGTATCGCCGACCACGTTCCGCCGCCTGATAATGTCCAATAAAGTGGTAAGTTATCGGAGTCTACTTGATAGAAAGCCGAGTTTTTTATCAAGTTATTACCACCGGAATTCTGCACGCTGGTAACTACTGAAGTAATATTTTGTGTGATATTCGTAAAATTAGAGTTGGTTTGGTTCTCAAAGCTGGTCTGTTCCTCTACGATTGAGCGGATTTCTTGGTTCTGCTTGTCTACCTTAATCTCGGTATTGTAGATGGTTTTCATAACACCACCGGCCAGCGCGTAATCTGTCGTGCTTTCTTCCGGAGTAACGCCTTTGAGTTCTTCCTTAATTCCGCCGTCCACTGTGATTTTGTGGTAGGTGACTATGCCTTCGACTTGGTTGCCTTGATCATCTTCAAACTCAAGGCGATCTCCACATTCATACCAGCCGAGACCAACCGTTGTAGCTTCAAAGCCGGTCCACTCAATGCCATCTACGGCTGTGAGTAGGTTGCTGATAAACGCTGTGCGGTCATCGTCCATGATTTCATTGTTAGCGAGCTTGACTTCGGTCAAACCGTTGTCCTCTACGCTTTGCTGGTCAGTAACGGCAATATTATCCTCTTGTGGTAAGCGAGCGAGCACTACGGAGTTCACTGGGCCATAGTGTGAGCTCACAGTCAATGATTTCAGTTTCTCGTAATCGAGTGAGCCTTGAACTGTCGTTTGATGCGGTCTGAATATAATCTGTTGAGTACGGTTGTCTACAATGGCCATAGAAGCCGTTGCGCCTGCAATCTCGGCTAAAATGTTGCGGTAGTTCTCGGACGAGATATTGGAATATAAATCTTCTTGAATTGTGTAGCTGTAGTTCGGCAGCGTGGTCATATCCGCCACTGTTAGCCCGAACCTATCACCAATCGCAGCCGCCAAATTCGCAATGGTAATCGGGTAGGTAATATTCGCCTCGTAACCAACATTCTGCATCTCGCTCATTTTGCCAATGGCTTTGATGGTCGTTGTTTCGGAGCCCTTCTTGGTCGGTGCCTCGGTCACTGTGAAATACCCATAATCAATCTGCTCATAGCTGTCATTACCAATGAGCAGGCTGTAAGTAATTTGAATTGTCTTGCCAATTAAATCATAGTCTGAACCCAGTAACTTGACCGTTGCGACTGTGGCTACAGAGCCAAATAGTTCACCGGTACTTTCGAGAGAGAACGAAATAAGATTGTCTGTATCAGAAATCGTTACAGGGCTGCCGCCAAATGGATCTACTACTATGCTCGCCGAAACTCTCTTTACTGGAGCGGTTGCGGCTGTCTTAAAGCTATCTGATACATTAATCATGCTATACCCTCTTACTCACTGGGATTAAGTTCACACTGAAGGACTTATACAGCCCTCTTGCCTTATCAAGCATTGGCAACTCATAATCGCCGGCGTAATAATTGGCGGTCTTGGTTGCCTTGCTCTGTGGATCGAAATATGTAACCGAGAAATAATCTTGATTAAGTAATGCAGCAATACTGGAAACTTCATTTTCTGTAAGCCCATCCCTGAATGTGAGCAACAATTTCGGGAATACTCCGATTAAGCTGGCCGAGATATTGCCGGCCATGTTGCGTTCCGCATCCTTCCAAAGCTTGTTGTATTGGACAGAATACGACCTTAGTCCAGAAATTGCTGTGCTTCCAATCGTCAACAGCGTTCCACTAAATGCCATTATTAATCCTCCTTATTTTATCGGTATTTTGATGTAGCGCAAACCAGCCGGAAGCTTGTTCCGTTGTTTTGCTCTGTGTAGAAATTTCATATAATCCTTTCATCGCCCCTCCGCTAATATGAATTCATTAGGTTTCGGTAAAGAATAATGGTCTGATTCGGATAAATCAGCCCACGATTCGGGATGTTATTCTTCTCTGCAATAGCCTGTGCTAAACCATCGTCTCCGAATAATCTGTTCCCAGTATATCCGTTGCTGCGAATGATTCCGCCCAATGTATCACCAATCCTTACGACATAGGTTATATCACCAGAAACCGGCGTTGGTTCAGGTGTAGGTGTCGGAGTTGGCGTTGGCGTTGGTTCTGGATCCGGAGTATAATCACCCGGCACAACCCATACCCAGCCGCTAATATTCATATTGTGCGTTGCGACTGTAAGCGGCACATAATTCGCATCGTTCACCATTGCAGTATTTGTTCCGGTAGAGTAGAGATACATGGCTGTGTGGCCGTATTGAGTATTAAACCCACCAGAACCAATCGCGCCCTCAATAGGCGTGTCAATATACTTCCAACCGTAGTTATTCACAAGCCAAGCGGCAATATCTTTTCCGTTTCGCGGTCCGTAATCAGGATGAGCGGACGAATAATCCTTCTTTCCTGTGGCCAGATAAGCGGTATATTTGGAACATTGCCAACCATTCCCATTATCTGTATCGCCATCCGGTTTTCTCCGGCTCTTTACGGTTTCCAGCGTGACTGAACCACCTTGACCGGTAGCTTCGTCAGCCTCTTGCATAGTAGCTTCATCGGTTGGCCTATCTTCATTCATAATGCGGTACATGGCCGCTTCTGCATCTTCTATGAACTTGGTGGTTGCTTCTGGAATCTGCGCGTCATTGCCATCGAGAGTCCGGTATTGCCCATTCTCCGATGTGTGACCAAAGATTATAAACAAAGCGCAGAGGATTGATACTCCTCCCACGATAAACCAATGTAGATTTCGTCTGATAAACTTACTTACTGCCTTCATCTTTCTTATCCTCCGTAATCTTTTGGCTGGTTGAGCCGAAGAAGTACATATTAATCACGGTGTTAGCAGCAAGGAAAGTTGTTACGATCTGTTCTCCTACGCCTGCGAAACCCCACGTTTTCGAGATTAATGAGACAAATGTCGCAATAGCGGATAGGATACCTGCTGCAAGCGACAGTTTCCTCTGAACTGTGAGACTTGTTTTGATTGGTTGTATATTGGCCATAGAAGCTCCTTTCGTTAGGCTGGTAACAAAAAACACCTCTGCTCTAGCAGAAGTGCAATCAGTCTAACTTAATTATATCACAATCATGGACGAGGCACTAACAGCCTAATTATAGCATAAGGGAGATAATAAAGCGAGAGACTTGGGGGAATCGTCTCTCGCTAAGTAGTGTGTGGAGTTTATTAATGGCTCATGTTTGTTTTTGAATAGAGTGTATTTAGGTGGTAGGGGGTATTGGAGTCGAACCAATGACATCCATCGTATCACAATGGCGCTCTACCAACTGAGCTAACCCCCTGAAATAAGGGGCGACTCACTCGCCACCCCTACGATAATATTTGCTTACGACTTGTTTCTGCCATTCGAGAATGGCTACGGTTGCAGGACATAAGTCCTTCCACATCTCGATCAGGAAATCAATGCGTTGCTCTACGGTGTCGTTTTCGAGGTCAATAAGTCCAAGACGCTCCCTGCGGCAAAGCTCCTCAAAAGCCATCCGGCATTCTTTCCCATTCGGGCAAGGTATGTCATGGATCTTTGAATGAATCTCACGATGCAGTGTATCCCTCGGTATCATTTTCCCCATATATGAATGTTCTCTGAGAGCTTTGGCGTATCCCTGATTCCAATGCCTTTTCTGCTACTGATAAAGCAGATGATGGTAATCCGTAGACCGTTTGATAGCCGTACGTTTTTTCTTCTGCTTTTTCAATTTGCTCACCCCCTTTCGTAAGCTAACGTACAACAAAAAACACTCCAAAGTTGGAGTGCAATTAGTCTACTTCTATTTTACCATGTCTGACTAATTTGAAGTGCAGCGCATGGCTAATTTGAAGTGTAACATTTCCACATACATAATCATTTTGGTCAAGTGGTCAAAATGGGAAAAATGTGAAAAATAACGCAGATTATTCCGGATTTTTGTGAATTTTCGCATTAATTCGGAATAAATGTGCAAAATACGGAATTATATGACCTTTTTCGTCATTTTACGAAAATGGTTAAGTATGTTATAATTAAGAGGTAAGATATACTTACCTAGGCAAAAAAGGTGCTCAACTGCGAGGGCCTTTTTTGTGATATAATTGTCTTATGATTGCACAAATAATAAACAAGGAAAATAAACATGGCTAATACTACATCCAACACCTGCCCTTTATGTGGCCGAGTGCTTAAATGGTCGAATATATCACTTAATAAGCTGGAAGGTCGGCGAGTGTGTGGATCCTGCAGCGAAAAATTGTCCAAGGCATTCCCCGGACGATTCAGCTTCAAAGATGTCACTATTGACCATGCTAAGAAGCAGATTCAGACCTATAACGAGAACATGGCAAATTATACACCCACACCAGAGCAGCCAAAGCCTGCCAAAGTACCAAAAAAGGCTCAATGCCCGAAATGCCATAGCACAGACATTGAACCTATCGGTCAAAAGCAGAAAAGCTTCTCGGTTGGCAAAGCAGCGGTTGGTGGCGCATTGACTATGAACCCCGGCGTAGGGTTAGTTACCGGTATGTTTGGTGGCAATAGCCGGAAAGTCCAATTCTATTGCCATAACTGCGGCAAAATCTTCAAGCGTTAAACATTAATCACGGATCTATTACTTAGCTGGCTCAAATCATTAATGCCAGAAACAATTCTATCTATGAGTGTATCTTCGCCAACCTTTACAACCACATGAACCGGAGTTTGTTCGGCATCCACCAATAATTCTTGCGTTGCTTCGCCAAGCGATGCGAGAGAGGCTCTACTGAGGCCAGCGCTTATATTTGTATCAATCGCATAGTCATTAAATGCGCCAAATGTATCTTTTGCTAAATCGCTCACTGTATCCGTCACGATTGTAGCATCGTTCTCGATACCATTCGCGAGACCTTTATCAATCCACCCACCAAATTCAGCAAATACCTTTGATGGCGAGGCAATCCCTAACATTCTCTTGAATGTATTCATAATATTGCTGCCAAGTGAACCAATTACGCCTAACACACCACTTTGCCCATTCTGAATACCTTGAGAAATACCAGCCGGAATTTCGGAACCGTAGGACTTCGCATCCACGCCCAAGTTCTTGAGTGCACCACGAATATTGGAAGTTGAATAATTCGCTGATTCCCATGCATGTGACCATGCCCTACCTTGATCAGAATCTATATCTTCCATCAAATCACCAAGATAATCGGCCATGTTCTTCATATCTTCACCGGTAATCTCGCACATCTTGCCGTTTTCGTCTGTGTAAGTAATGGTTGCGTTTGTCACTTCTTCGAGAGCTGCCGCCACATCCATATAACGACCTTCATTGATCATCGATTGAAGTTCTAATGCCTTTTGGCCTGCATACTCCGCCCATGCTTCGCTGCCTAAGTCGTATGAAGCTTTCGTTTGTGCTTCTTTACTCTTAGTCACCGCGTCTTGCGCTTCACGCAATTTACCTTCTTTACTTTCTAATTCAGAAATAGCTCTAGTTAATTCTAAATCTGTTTCGGTCAAATTTCCACTTACAGTATCAAGACTGTGGACATACTCTTTCGCTTCTTCCAAAGTCATGTTATATTTTTGCGCCACAATCTCGGCTGCTTTCCGCGATGCCGATTCTGCAGTCTGCGCATCTAATAGGCTGAGAGTCGCATCTGCCAAATCTTTCTGAATACCCAATAACTTATCTTTCAAATCCAACTGTGCCTGAATAGCATCATTCACCATCGCATGTGCTTTTTCCTCGTTAAATACTTTTGCATTGTATTCAGCGAGCGCTGCAGCTGCTTCCATGTCTTTGAGCTTGATGTACTCTGTAATAACCTGCACGGCTTCCATAACTGCGACAAGACCAAGCATAGCGATTGTAGTCGGACTAATCACGGCATCTAACACGCCCTTAAGCGTAGTTCCGAATGAACCAACCGAAATACCAGCCATTTGCGTTGCAGCGGCCATCATCTGATAGTTATTCGTTGAGCTACCCACAGCAAAGGCGAGAGAGCTCATTGGAGTAACAACCGAGCTTGCCTGTCCTTTGAGTGCCGTGAGTGCGCCGCCGAAGATGTTTATTGCATCGCTCACTGCGGTCACCACCTTAAATGATATGAACGCTTCCAATAATATCTTTAATGAGCCAGCAATCGCGTCTACTGCGCCTTGGTTTGAAGCGAGACCACGTAAAGCATCGCCAATCCAGTTCAATACATTCACAATTACGCCGCCGGTCCATTGTGCGATAGGTTTAAGAAAATCATCAATAAACGGTCTGAGACACTTATCCCAGAAGGTTCCAATCACGGTACCAACCAAGTTGATCGCGCCGCCTAATGCATTGAGGAATGCCGGCAATAACTCATTACCGGTCCAGTTGACCAATGGTCGCAAGTATTCATTCCAAATATCACTTAAAATGCGAGTGAGCGGCTCGGTGAATTTCTTAATATCTTCAACGAACCGTTTGATTGCTTTGCCAATCTTTTCAATATCAAACTCGCCAAATAATTCCTTCAGCTTCTTTTTGAGCTTGTCTACAATCTTTGCAATTTTATCACCAGCCGATTCAACAATGCTTGTATCCCAGTCGAAATTATAACCACCGGCTCCACCACCGCCCGATCCACCGCTTCCGCCTGAACCACTCCCAGAAGCGTCTTGTTCTCGGAGTACATTCATTTCATCAAATGCGGAAAGCTGTTTGTTGAGCTTTTTGGCAGCGCCAGCCGCATCTTCCAACCCTTCGGCTGTTCCTGCTGCGCCTGAAGCCATTGAAGCGGTATTATCTGCAGCCGAACCAGTCTCTTTGACTATATCAGCCGTAGAACCTGAACCACCACCAAATAGGGCAGAAATCCAAGCAAATGCTTCCTTCAAAATCCTCACAAACGCTGCCACATAAGTACCAGCCTTGTAGATCGCGTCACCTACATTGTTGACGAAGGTGTAGAGATTCTTCCAACCGATTTCACTGGCCACGACTGCAACAGCCTTACCAATGTTCGTCTTGAACCTCGTAATTGCGGTATCAATACCGGCCACAGAGTTCTGTGCTCGTTTGCTCCAGCTTTCCAACCCTCCGACACCATGCTCGTCCAGATAGACCATAGCATTGACCATATCGTAGGTGGTTACGGTGCCATTCTTGAGTGCTTCCCATAGATCGTTGAAGTTCTTGCCTGCACCGAGTAATCTTTCGGAGATTTCATTGACGGCCTTCGCGTTAGCCACAACCATCGCGTTAAACTCACGCTCAATATCGAATGAGCCACGGACGATTGCCTGTGACCACTGATAAAGCGCTGTGCTCTGTACATCTGCAGATTGAGCACCGGAAACAATCGCGTCATTCAACGCTTCGAAAATCTTGATAGATTGCCATACGTTATTGGTTGAGGAGGTAAAGTATTGTACCTTTTCCGCCGCATCGTTCAATGTCGTAGGCAAGTTGACCGTATATTCGGACAAAGTGTTGATCGCATTGGATGCGTCCTCGGTGCTAATACCGAGGTTCTGCATTACGATTGGGAAACGATTAAGCGAGTCCAAACGCCTTACAGCGTAATCAATATTGGAGGATACAGTCGATACTACTTTTTCAACGGCCTTTGCAATTAAATTACCAGCTGCAACAGCTGCAGTAGCCATCCCAGCAGTAATTCCGTCAAAACTCTTTGAAAAAGTATTAAGCTGTTTCTGAGTTTTCTGCATCTCATTCTGGAATTCCTCAGAATTTGCGCCGATTACTACTTGTAATTCGTCAACGGTAGTTACCATTTATTTTCCTCCTTTATTGGCCATCGCGACTATAAATGCATCAAGTTCGTTGTCTGATGTCATAACCGTTTTGTCGCGACCAAGTTTCTTTGCCATGACTGGCTCTTTCGGGTATTTCTTAGGATTATTAATCCCAACGCCGATATAATTTCCGAGTATGAGATTCAATCCATCAATATCTAACAAACGGTCATCGTATCCATCTATACAATCGTAAAATTCGCCGAGAGTTAAATCCCAGTATTCTCTAATATGGAGTCCAATTTTGAACGCTATTTTTTGGTTGCTTCGCCAGAATTCTGTGAAGCTTTTTGGGTTGTCTTGATGTCCTCCATGGCCTTTTTGACTTCCTCTACGGCTTCTTTTGGTAAAAAACCGCCAGCTTCCAGACCGTCCATAATTATAACCATTAGTGCATCTGCGCCCTGCTTGAACACTTCGTCAAACTGTGCGTCAGTGCCTCCACCAGCCTTGAATAAGAATAACAAGCCTGACATAGATGGCCTTCTCGCGAGCATTGGTAACTCGTCAAAGAAATTCATCTTGAGCTCGCGTTCTGCAAGCGCAATCTTACTGGCTGTATAGGTTAAAGTTGGTTTGGTTTCCATATTATTTCCTCGCTTAAATTGATAAGGTGGGGAGATACCCTCTCCCCGAGGGTTTAGCTTTCGCTACCGGGGGTGAAGGTCACATCACCGCTCACACGTAGTGTAAGGGTAAATGTATCAAGACCATCGGTAGTTTTTTCGCCGTATTCGAAGGTTTGGATAAACGCATCAAACACGATTTGGTGACCAGCCGGAGTCTCAATAGTCCATTCACGAGTCTTTTTGGAGTCAAAGACAGTGCGAAGTGCAGCGAGCTGATCGCCGTCCGTAACGTTGCCTTCGATGTCTACTGTACCCCAGTCGACAGCGCCTTGGATATACTCTTTGGCACCGTTTGGAGAATCAAGAGTAGTTACATCAATCTCATCACCCTCGCCAGACACAGAGCCGATGGAGGTGAGTGACTTAATTACGGTATCCGTAGCTTCAGATCCAGCCTTGGTCATCGTAAGGGATGTACCCATAGTAAGCTTTCCAGCCATTGTAATTCCTTTCTTTAATTAGGTTCTTTAATCGCACTGAACCTTAGGTTAGTGTGATATAAACATCCATCAGGTGCAGGAACATCTGTGGAATATGTCAGTAGATAATCAATATCGAGCATTGCGGCCTCTACCTCGTCAACAATGCCACTCGCGGTAACACTATCATTTGCCCACACATCAACTACTACCTCAACATCATAGACGCTTGGCTTCTTGTCGAGCTCATAACGAGCCGATTTGCTGCCTAACGTGAAAGTAATCGCCGGAGTCTTTGTAAACGTTTCCTGACTGCCTTGGATGCAGGTATAACCCAAGCTTTTCAACTTGGCGTAGATTTCAGGTTTTGGATTATAAGTCATCGTTTGATACCTTCTTTTAATGCGTTAGTAATTAGCTTCTTGATTTGGGCTTTATTCTGATTCAATGCTGGGTACATAAACGGTCTTGCGCGATAACCCTTGGTTGTGTAGAAGTGTTCGCCACCGTCCGGAGTGTAGGTCCAGCTGTATTGTGCGTATTTCAGCCCCAGCTCACCTGCTTTCGGGTAATTTGAAGCTTCGCCCACTACACCTGTTCCGAACTCCACGTACATGGCATGGCCTCCACCTGCAAATACTTTGCCGACAAATCCGTCTCCATTCTGCTCGACTGTCATGTGCAGTGAGTTACGGAGACCGCCGCCGCCTTCTCGTCCAACCGGAACGTAATGCTTCGCAGTGTTAAGCACGATGGCCGTGCTATTCACTACAGCTTCACGAACTTTGGCTGGGTTAGCTATCTTTGCGAAGTGTTTTTGGATGCTTTCGACACCCTTTATCCTGATCGTTAATCCGCTCGCCATTTCGCCCCCATAATGTATTTATGGGAATCTCTCGGCAATGAATCAGTCACAAGATAGGTAATACTTGAATATCGCAATAGATCGCCTACCTCAACTTCAGTATCAGTTGGGCAAGAAATCGCAATGTCAATATTCTGTGTAAGGCCTAGCTCTGTTTGCAATTCGCCAAGTGCGTTGAATCGAATATTACCTTTGAATGTGCCTTTGACGGTTGTCATATTCTTTACTATTCCACCTTCGGCATCCACATTCTCCGTAGCGTCTAAAATCTCAATCGTTTTATCATAAAACGCGTCTCTGATTTTAGCTTTTGCGCTATCTGGAAACAACATGGACTCTCCTAAATGGTTTTAGTAATTCGGCAAATCCGCCAAACAATTCGCCATCCGTTGCGGAGGCCAAGTAATTCTTGGTTTTCTCTCCGTACGTAATGGATTGACCGTTATCTGATAGAGACTTGACTTCGGTATCGTCATTATCTCCCTCGATATTGGCTTGGGTTTGAGTAAAGATGCCGCTTACGATTCGCGCAGCAATCCTTACTAGCCTACGGTCAAAGCATTTAGCTTCTTGCTCAGCCGGTAAGTTTAGGTAGAGCGAAATACGGTCAGTAATTTCCTCACACACGCTTTTGAGAAGTGTTTCATCTTCAGCCGCAGCATGATTAATTTCCTTAGTCGCATTTGCCACCTCGAGTGTGAACGTATCGTAAGCGTACATATTCTTTACCTCCTATTAGCTTTCGCCGCTTTCATCGCCACCGTAGGTCCAGATGAGGTCAGGCATAACAGCCTTAGTACCATAGTGGAGATAGGTTTCGGTAGCAAAGCTTTCGGATAGAGGGATTTTCTCCGCAGTGTAATCCGAAATAGCAACTGGCTGGCCAACAGCACCCTTGTACATAAGGACGATGTCAGCGTTCTGGCGGAAGTTGCTGTAGGCATCTACACCATGGATTTTGTTCACGGTGCCTTTTTCAGCGCCACCGTCAATCGTATCAACGTACTTGCGTAGAGCATTGAATACGGTTGGTTTGATAGCGAGTGCCAAATCTTCACGATCCACACCGTCTACGAACTCGTTGACAGTAGATTCAGCGTTAGCAATCATCTCGTCTACGATGTCGATGTAGTCGGTAGAGCTCGTGGTAACCGCGGTACCTGCAGCTTCAGCGCAAGCGAAGAAAGCGCGGTCAAGATGAGCGATAGCCCTCTTGTCGTGGTTAGCAGTCCTTCTGTCGAGCAAACCGGTGATTCCAAAGAGTTTAATATCTTTGAATTCGATTTCGGTTGTAATCTCTTTGTCTTGGTCGAGGTTGATAGTAACCTTACCAGAGTTTAGCAACGCATTGCCTTTACCAGCAGCGCGAGCAGTTCCGTAAGCATCTACCGAAGCGTTAGCAAAGCGGTTGATTTCAACAGAACCGGTTGTAGGATCACCAGAATAGTCAGTATTCTTCAGGTAGGAAGAAACAGCATTTTTCTGGATAGACTCGATGAGTTTGCCACCGAGTTCGATGAGTTTATCCTTGGTATCTTGTGAAGCAAGGATAGATAGAGCATCAGTTCGTGCCATTTTAATACCTTTCTAAATTATTAAAACGCTCTATAGCCATCTTTGGAAATGATTCCATTGGCCGAGCCTTCAGTGGTCTTACCACTTGTGGTTGTCGAGCCTTTGTCAGTTGGAGTTCTGCCGGCGAGTTTGGCTTTGATACCTTCCTCAACTGCTTTGTTGAACTCTTTCTCCAAAACCTCGATATTTTGGTCGGTTTTATCCGAATCGGCATCTACTACAAAGTCTACGAGTTTGGTTGAGATACCTTTCTCATTCAGCTTTTCAATCGCCTCAGACCGGCGTTCACGCATTGTAATATCGTGTTCGCGTTTCTCAAGCTCTTTACGTTGAGCTTCCTGAGCCTCTTTCGCCCTTTGCTCCTCGGTCAATTTGGATTGGCGTTCCCACTCGGCCTTTTCAGACGCAAGTGCATCGGCTTTCTCCTTCTCGAACTCGTCACGTAATCGCTTACGTTCCTCCGAGAGCTTCTGCCCGAGTTGTTCTTGAGTGAAAGTTTTGCTGCTACCCTTGTTGTCTTTGACATCAGACTTTTCGGCACCGGTAGCTTCATTGCCATCTGATGTTGAGTTGTTAGCTTCGTCAGCCATATTACCTCCGATTTTTACGTGTCGCCACGAGTTAATAGTTAAATAACAAAAAGCACCCACAGTCGCCTGTGAGTGCAATTAGTCTTACGATTATTATATCATATCCAAACAAACAAGCCTAATTTTCATCAGTATTCTCAAGGGCTTCGCCCATAGCATCATCTTCGGCTTCCCAACGTTTTCTAACTATTTCTCGATTATTCTTCATTCAATATTATCTCAAACGTTATTCTATCTTTGGTTATTGATTTTATTTTATATGTCAGGCCACGTTTTAGCAAGAGCTCCGCTTCATTATATCCATTGCTATGCATTGAACGTGGACCAATAAAGAAGCTTGGTGTGCCTTTTGGTACATTGATTTCTGCAATCATAGCAGACTGACCTGTTTCTTGGTAATGTTTCAGAAATTCTTCCGCAATATGTTCTTTCGCCGAAGTAGACGTAAAGCCCTTAAACACGAACTCAGTTCCTTCGCCAGACTCTATCAGCTTCGCATAATCTTTGGTCTTTATGGCCCTGAATACTTTAGCATTTCGTGGAGTCTTATTCCTGTTCAATAGACTGTCTAACGCTTTAATATCTTGAAGAATATTAGGATTTCCTTCATAGGTTCCCCATAGATATTTATTAATCGGATCAAATGTTAATCCAGTGTAATTCTCAAGCGCATAATCTTCTTCGCGCGGAGCAAAGTTAATAATCTTCTCGGCATTTTCATCTAGGTGCATTATTTCCGCATCGCTGAACGGCTTGAATTGTGGTGCTGATGTGCTCTTGGCGACTTTGGTATTAACTAAATTGAGCGCATTTATGTCTGGAGACGACTTCTGTACTTTTCTTATCCATTCATTATATGGCTGATTTGTGGCAAGATATGTTTCGCCCTCCTCATTTCTTGCGTTGCGCTCTCTTGATTCAAACCCATCTACAACCGGTACGATAGTTGAGCGGCAATACGGATGGAGCGGAGGCACATTCTCGCCCTGCTCTGCGTCTTTGACATTGAATACTTTGCTATCCATGCTTCGGCAAATATCAGAAGTCCGTTCATCCAGCGTGGCCAGAAACTTAAACTTCTTGATGCCGAGCTCTTTGTATGACTCCAGCTCAGCTTTGTTTTCGAAATAATTGGTCTCCGTACGGACCAAACGGCTGGCGTTAGAGAATCCGACATCAAACCGCTCCATAACCTCCCGAATCGTCCTCTCCGGCGATTGACCGGTAGCTACAGCCCGAGCGAGTATATCTTGTAATGAATTAGCCAGAATGTCGGTATTCTTCCATATTCTTTCGGAGTAATTGCTGCCTTCAAACTTGGTTTCGAGTATCTTCTCAATCGTCCTTTGGTTAAGCGTAGCAAAGGCCGTATTCGTTCCGGTGCCACTTAATACATCGTAAATGGTCCGGTAATAGGTATTTGTGAGCGTCTTTTCGTAGGACTTGGTAGAAATGTTGCGCTCTTGAATTGCTACCTTCTTTGATTCAGCCCAAAGCTGTGCCTCAAGCATGCGCAGCCGGCTCATTCGTCCTTTGAAGTTTTCAGGCAATGAAGTATCAAGCCCAGCTTTCGCCATGTTATTGAGAAACTTGGTGATATTGCCTTTCGGCTCAATTTCCTCTAGGAGTTCTTGACTGAAAGTCTCATCGTTCCGGTAGTAGCTCGCATAAGTCTCTTTGACGGTATTCACTACCGATCTGGCGGCTGAACGATAAGTGCTCTGGATTTTCTTGAGATACTGAATGGAGGATTTTTCAGCACTCGTCAATCGCTGCAGTGACCTTTTCTCCCAGTATTCTTCAGGCTGATACTTTGGCATGAGGATTACTCCTCATCTTCGTTATCGTTTGGTTTGTCTGTTCCGTAATTTCCGAGGTCCATGTCCTCACTGGCTTCTGCTTCGGCCAGCTCTACAGTTTCTTTCGCATCTTGCACAAATGAAAGCTGCGCTGCCAAAGTCTCTTTGTCTACGATTCCAGAGCCAACGAGGTTGTTAATCATCTGGCTGGTTTCTAGGTCGTTCTGTGGCAATGCGCGCTTGAATACAGCGTCTATTTCTTCAGTAGG
The DNA here is from genome assembly GCA_017432025.1 of Candidatus Saccharimonadota bacterium. Taxonomy (GTDB): domain Bacteria; phylum Patescibacteriota; class Saccharimonadia; order Saccharimonadales; family Saccharimonadaceae; genus Nanosyncoccus. The sequence continues at coordinate 90,883 of JAFRJX010000008.1, read as the reverse complement.
CACGATAGACATGCTGGACTTTGTCACGAGGAATTGGTTGTAGATACGGAAGCGATCCATGAGTGAATCTTCGAAGTAACGCTCCTTATCTTTGATATGCTGTTCAAACGCCAATAACTTGTAGAGAATGGCCACACCGGAGGAATTACCGGCGAAGTTCTCATCGCTCATGTCTGGAGTCATTGAAATCTTATGAATGTCGGTTGCGATAGTCTGGCGTAATACATCCGCGTCTGCTTCGTCAATGTTCTTAATGACATACTCAATCTTTGAGCCTTCTGGCATATTCGCGATAATTCGGCTGTCTTTGAGCTCTTTGCGCTGCTTCTCGTCAAAGTCGGAGCCGTAGAACGCGAGAATGGCATCTACCAAGCGCTCACGGTCAATTACACGGTCAGATTGTAGAATGTTGTAAGCGTCAATGAGCGAAATCACCGGTTCGAAATCGCCCACGCGGTCTGAATCGTTTGGATACTCAATAATCGGCACTTCACCGAATGAGTGCACGGAATCATCTTCTTCGTTACCAATAAGCTCGCCATTCTTCAGCGTCCTCTCCATTACCATGGTAGGTGTGAGAATTGTCGCTTCAAATTGGTTGTCGATTACATCGCCTTTTTCGTCATAGGACGGCACATAAACGATAGCGAACATTTTCTCGTGCTTCACGGTGTCATCGTAGACCAAAATCACATTGCGTGGATCTACGCGAGTAGACCAGCTCTCCGAGTTCTCATCGGTGTAAATACGCTCGAATGCATGGCCAAATACGGAAGCATCTTTCGCTAGCTCAACATCCAATTTGGAAATCGTCTGCTTACGGTATAGGTCAGTAATTGCGTCAATGTTGTATTGCTCAGATGCGAGATATTGCACCGGATTGCCGAGTAAATAACCAACATTGGTCTTGCTGATGTAACGAGCAAAGTTTGTGACGGCCAATATCTTATGTGGCGCTTCACGGCTCACAACAGCCTCGTTCATCATGTATGAATATAACTTGTCGTAGTGTTCAATCTGCTTCTTGCGGATTGAGCCATTCAACAGATTGTTTATGACTTGTGCCGTAGGTTCGGTACCTTTTGGCAGATAATAGACTTTTTTTATCATTTTTCCTCCTTAAAATCCGTTTGAGAACACTGTTCTCTGAGTCCTGCCGAAGCCTAAATCGGCTTCTGTAATTATACGAGGCTTACCTCGTGCTGTTATAGATTCATAGATGGCCGCCAAGACATCTACGGAATCATCGTGTGCATTCTTGCCCTTACGCTGGTAACTCATAACCTGCTTGTAGAAGTCAGGGAAACGAATATGCCAGTTGTGGGGCATGTAAACGTGGTTCTGCACCCAAGCCGAGCTAGCGAGGATTCGGCTCTCCTTGTTGTGGGTTTGAGTCTGCGAGGTTATGACTGTTTTGTTTGAATTGAATGTTTCTTTCAACAAACGCTCCACATTCCGCGCAAAACCACGTCCTCCGTTATTGCTCTCAATTACAGCCTTTGACACTTCGCCGTTAAAGAGCAGAGCGGCGACTTCGGGTTCGGTCTTTTCCATTGATTCATCGGTAAATACTAAATCGGTAATGTACGCTTCGTCCTCATAGACGACATAGTTAATCGAACAAAGGTAATCGGAGCCGGTATCTGCCGTATCTGTATAGTTGAGCGTATCGCCTTTTGGCAGCTCATCCCAAATCTTGAACTCACTGTATAACCGGCCAGTAACATCAATGGGCTTCTGATTGTAGTTTGCTTCCACAATGTCTACATTCATTTCTTGCTTTAAGAATTCATAGTCTGCTTTGCTCAATATTTCCTCACAGAGCATCTTTCCTTTGTCGTCTTGGGCTCGGTAGGCTATCAGCTCTACATCATCGCCAAATGCGCCCAGAATGCGGCCTGCGAGGTCTTTTTCACCCCACCTTGTCATGATAATGATTGCTTTACGCTTGCCCTCTAACCGTGAGAGCATTGTATTCGTGAACCAACTCCATGTATCATCCAAAGCGTTCTCGTTGTATGCTTCCTCAGCTGAGCGCACGAGGTCATCGCAAATCAGATAATCGCAGCCGAAACCAGTTGCAGTTCCGCCCGGGCTTGTAGCGAGATAGGATACTTGCGTTTGTCCTTCAATGGTCCACATCTGTGCAGCCGCTTCACCGTATTTCACGGCAGTATCAAATATATCTGCATAAACGATATTGTCGCCAATCTTTTCTGTCTGGATCATATTCCGAACTGTACGCGAGAATATGCTGGCCAACCGCTCATTGTAGGATGCCGTCATAATGCGAGTGCTCGGCTCTCTACCGAATAACCACGCTGTTGTATCCTGCGCTGTGAGTGACTTACCATGGCGAGGTGGTGCGTTAATCACGAGGAAATGCTTCGGCGAGTTCTCAATGAAATCTTCGATTTTATCGGCCATATCGCGCAAATATGTGCGGTCCTCTTTGTAGAATTTCGGATGCATAACACGGCAGAAATCCCACAGCGTTTTGCGAGCTAATGCAATATCAAGCTCACGCTCTGGTACTCGGTCCAATATCTTCTGCTCATCCGTTTTCATGACTTCCTTTCGAACCTGCTCGGCCTGTTAAATCTGTCTCGGAGCCATTCACCGATATTGCCATTGCTGAAACTTGCGTCAGAGGTTGAGACGAAATCCCAATCTTTCACTTTGTCGCTGAGGCCAGTAATATGTCTTTTCATAACTTTCTTATCGGGGGAATCAACTCCGCCAAGTTCCCAATAGTTCCCATATAATGCTCGTACCATGGGCTCGTATGGGTATTTCTCCAATACTTCCAACATCTTCTTGCGGTTAATTAGCATGGGCTTGTGAACTGCATAATTCAGCTCTGGTTTGCCAGCTTTGGTGAGTAGTTCCTGCAACTTGCGCAGTCGTCTTGTCCAATCTATTGACTTGCCCCTCCTTTCCTCTGTTGTCGCTATCTTTTCCGACAGCGTTCCGTCATATTGAACCGGCATATCTTCGCTCATAGGCTTTAAGACGAAGAAATCGTCATTGAACAGCCAGAAATCCTCGGTAATATTGTCGTTCTTGCACACTAACATCATCATGTTGCGTACGTTCTGCCACTTTGTAGGCGAGCCTTGCAGCACTCTGACACTTCCATCAGGCTTGAGACCGCCCGGGCATCCACCATAGAACCAAACCTTCCGGTGCTTCAGGTTCTCAGCAACGCTGCGTAAAGAATAGCGCAGTTCTGCATTGTCCGGTGTATCCTTCAGGAAATAAACTATATCGTACTTGCCAATCTCTCTCGTGCCAACCCCGAACCTTTGGAATATGTCTTTGTCGTAGTTTCGCTTAATGGCCCAATCAATCCAGCCAAACCTTTCTGGATCCTTTTGTTTTGCCCTCAATTTTTGCAGCTCTTTGTCTAATCCTTCCAGATATTCTTTGCACATACCGCCACGGCAGATTGAGTTGTTGTCGTCTAAATAATGGCGCATTAGCACTTGTGGAGCGTGGAATAACCCTCTATTTGCCAATATGCACTCTGCATTGAACAGCTCGTCCTCGCCAAATGTCATACCTTCTTTGAACTTGATTTTGTTTCTGTCTAGGAAACTCTTTTTGTAAATCTTGTTCCATACCATTGAGGTGTATGCTGGTGTGAAATCTAACCCATAAAACTTGCTCGGAGCACATCTTCGGACCGGCTTGAAGTTCGGTCCATGCATATATCTGTATTGGCCGAATTGAATGGCATTGTAATCGAAGCGTTCCATCTGCGTCATGACTTCAATCGCGTCATTGGTGAGCGCATCGTCTGCGTCTAGGAAAGCAATGTAATCGCCGGTAGCCTTGCTCATGCCAAAGTTCCGACTGGCCGAAACGCCAGCGTTCTTTTTCTTATGGTAGACTTCCCAGCCGTATTTCTCGGCATAACTATCACAAATCTCGCCGGAGCCATCTGTTGAAGCGTCATCAACCATAATCACCTGCATTTTAGTATTGGTCTGATTCACAACACTATCAAGGCAGCGCTTCAGGAATGGGGCTTTATTGTAGACCGGGATAATTAGGCTAATCATTTCTTGGCACCTTTACTTAAATTCTTCAAAGCCTTCAATGTCCGCAGTTCTTCTACGGAAAGGCTATCGAGTGGCGTTTCGATATGTCGCGCCGGAGTAACATCTTTGGTTTCTTGTGGATCAAAGTTCCCATTGAGCTTAATCTTTATCTCCAACGCTTTGGCAATTTCTGCCGGTGTGGATTTCGGATTGTCGATAATCTCGTCTAATCGGTTGAGGTCTTTCTGAATTCGCTCTGGATCTTTCTTTGCTCGTATCTTCGCCATTGCACGATATGAGAAGTCATTCTGCGGACGGCCACCACACGTATTATTCGGCTGATACTCAGATGTGAAGGGCTTTCCACGCGGTTTTTTCGCGTTTTGTTTGACAGCTTCCTCTTTTTGTGGCTTTTCCTCTTTCGGCTCAGGTTTCGGAGGCTGAACCGGTACTTTCGGAGTAACTTTTGCAGCAGAAATCGAGATCGGTTTCTTCTTCCTACTAATATCAATCTTTTTCTCTGCCATAAAAATTACCTCGCTTATTATTTAGTTATTTGCTTTTCAATTTGCTTATACCAATCATCATATTCTTTGATTTTCTTCGTCATGAGACCATTACCGCCGTTGTCATGATAAATATCGTATTCTTCATGAATCCGGGAATAATTCTCGGGTAGCTTATGATTCAAATGGTAATCTACTTTGTCCTCCACCATCATATGTAAGATGGACTGCTTTGCATCGTTTCTTGCTGATGTCGTTTTGTGTTCGTCTAGCTTTTGGTTGGTCTTGCGACTTTGCCAAACTATCGTGAATATTGTTGTTGCTGCGCCGATTAGGGCCACTATGATTTCAATCATTTATTTGTTACGCTCCGAAGCATTAATTCGTCTCCTTTTTCTAGGTGAATGATGGGCACAAAAAACACTTGCCAATCAATCTTGACAAGTGCAATAGTCCTTGAGTTAATTATAACACAAATGGAGTTACCAAAGGCTCTTGTAATATGCGTCCATGCGGCGCAACAGCTTGGTTGAATCGCCCCTCTCCGCATGTGCGCACCAACTCCGATAGCACTCGTCCACCTTATCCTTGGTAATTCTGCCTTTCTTGGCCAGCTTCACCAGCCGGAATAGTTTGCGCCGGTAGTTCTTCACATTCTTTGGTAAGACGGTTTTGACTACCTTGCCGGTGTCTGTGAGCTTGAAAATGAAACCGAGATATTTGATGCCTTCCGTAATGGGATATATTCTCGTTTTCTTAGGATGGAGTTCAAAGCCCATAGGTTCGAGTTGTTTAGCTATCTCAATGCGACATTTGTCTAAATAGTCCTTGTCCTCGTGGATTAAAATGAAATCGTCCATATATCTTGTGTAGAATTTGATGCGCAAGCGCTCTTTGATGAAATGGTCAAGGGGGTTTAATACCGAAATACCAGCAATCTGGATCATTTGACTGCCGGGCATATAGCCAACCTCCCCAGAGTATTGGCCACGCATAATCTCGCAAGCCATCTTGTATATTTCCGGTGGGAGATGCTTCTTGAATGTTGCTTCTACTACATTGTGGCGCATATTTGGGTAGTAGCCCTTAATATCGCATTGTAGGACGTAACCTTTCGTGCCATGTTTCCGGTAATATCTCTGCAAAAAGCAAACAAGCCTCCCTCGCGAGAAGTTCGTTCCTTTATTTTTCCGACAGGCTCCGTTGTCGTAAATCAGACTTTTTTCTATAGTCGGATATATCACATTATCGTTGAGGCTTCGTTGATATACTCTATCTCGGAAGGCCACACCCATTACGGTTCGTACTTTGCCAGAGCTAATTACTGTAAATGGACGCAATGGTCTGGAAACATACGTGCCGTTCTTTAGCTGTTCTTCTAGTTTCAGTGTCTCCTCGATTATATTCAAAATGTAGTGGGCTACACTGTCTTTCCAAATTACACCCTTTTTGCATTTCATTGCGCTCTTATAAAGCGCCTCAAAACCTATAACATTATCCATATTTCCACCCTAGGCGCGGTGCTTATAGTGATACTGACTCGTAAGTCAATCACGTCACCGCGCAGTTGTTCGCCAACCTAGTCGAAATCGACCAGTTTGGGCAGGAATTCGGCTCCTTGTATCATACCAATAGTCCAGCGCCTTATACTATGTAACGGGCGTAAGCTGGTGCCGTAAGATACGATCTGGAGCGAAGCGATTACCGGCGTTGGTGTTGTTCTGGTCTAACGAACCGTTGTTATTGCCCTGCAGCTGATTATTCGCGTTGTCATAATTCGCCGAGCGCAACCACACCACAATCACCAGCTACTTTCTAGCCTACATCCTACGCTATGATGAGTCATAGCGCTTTTTATCGGCATTGCGCCACTTCTTAATATAGTCGCGTGCCTCTTTTGTTATTTTCCCCCAATAAGCTATCCGTTTAGCGGATAGATGATACGTGCCGTAGGCCATATCTATACAAATCAATAATTCAGTGCATGCTTGTATGGCTTGAGTTTGGAACCTATACCTAGCCTCTTTCGCTTCTTCGTCAATTTCGCCTGTGACCGGTTTCTGTACGCGTAAATCGTTGGCTAACTTGCAGTTTCTATAAATTGCCTGCCCATTTCTTTTTATGTCATTTCCAAGAACATCGTCTAATTCCACAGGAAACTTCTTACGGTTCGCTAAAATGCCATTGGTATAATTAGCTACTTCCAGAGCTTTGACCAATACTACGAGCCGTCCTTCTTTTCTTTTTTCTTGTAGCACAGACATTATTTTGCTTATCCTATACCTATTTTATACCATGCCCCCCCCCGCAGCGCAAGCGCTGAAGATTAGTCATCACCACGCAAGCGTGCGTGGTGATGAGGGGATTAATGGAGGATGGCACAAGCTGGAGCGAAGCGACGACCGGCGGCGGTGAGGTTCTGGTCTAACGACCCGTTGTTATTGCCCTGCAGCTGAAGATTCGCGGTGTCATAATACGCCGAGCGCAACCAGTATGGCTGATAGTCAGACCTGTTTGTCGCATGCTTTCTACGACAATCCGCTGCATTATTGGTTGGATCGCCGATTTCATTCACATAATATTGGAATGGAGTACCCTCCAGCGCATTTGAAGCAACTGGACGGCTATCATAGCTAGATGGTAAGAAATTCATCTGGTAAGCTGCAGGCACCCAGAATAAATCATCGGTTGTGTAGGTATCACCATCGAAACAGCTGTTATTATTTACAGTTGTATTTTTAATCGTACCCACTACAGCTAACATATCGGACGGTATCATCTGTAGGAAACCCTTACCGGTATACCCAGTGCATACATCTGTAATATGGACTGGAGTGTAGTTTGTGCTCACATTATCTGCATCTGAATTCAACATAGCACGAAGTTCTGCGCCATCCCATCTGTTAATGGTGTTGTTGTTGATAACCGAGAAGTTCTTCGTGTAATTCAACCCCGATTTGTAAATAGTTGTATAATCCGCGTACGGCAGTGTATCGCCAGCTACTACATTAAGCTTAGTATAAGTCGAACCATTGTAACCATAGTAATATGTATCCGCCAAGGCCGTAGGTTCAGTCGCTGAATCGCAAGCTATTTTTTGCTCGGTAGATATTTTGCAAGTAAATGGCATGGACTCCTCTGCTAAAATAATTGTCGCTCTTGCTGTTGTTCCGTCTGGCAAAGTTACAGGATAATCCGCATCCACAACACGCCAATTCAGCGTCTGAGACGAACCATTGTATAGAAGTGTACTTGGTAATAGCGTACCTGCGCCATAATTTTGCCAGTTGGTTTTGACATCTGCCCAGTCCGTTGTGTCCGGATTGGCGGCCACATCTATTGTGCAAGTAATTGTCTTACTTATTGCTGCGCTATAGGCAGTAATTGTAGCGTGCCCAGCACCATTGGCCGTTACGATGCCATTCTGATCTACCGTAATATCGCTGTGCGAACTAGACCACACAAGCGTTTGATTGGTTGCGGTAGCTGGTTTGAATTGAACGTTTAGTTTTCTCGAAACGCCTGTTGTCAAATTCAACGAGGAAGCAGTGAACGCGATGTCCACGAGCGCTTGATTGATTGTAATTGTCATACTATCTGAGACTGAGCCAGAGTAATCATAGACCGTTACCGTACAGGTACCACCTTTGAGGATATGCAAACTATGAGTTCCGTCTCCATCATCTAGTATGTGAACCATATTTGGATCTGACACCTCAATTTGTGACCACTGCGGCGCAGTTTCCGGAGATACCGTCACTTCTATCGGAATTGTTAAATAAGTGCCTTCAAACGATAGATTTTGAAAAGCAGATTTATTGTCGATTGTGACAGAAGTTACTGGAATTCCACCAGTTTGAATATGCTCAATCCTATAAGCCATATTGCTAACTTGAATTGGGTTGCTAGACTCCTCTTTATCGCGAATTGCATCTGCAATATCTGTTAATGTGTCTGAGTCAATTAATAGTTTAGTCATTAGAAGCTCTCACTTTCTGCTTCATCCCACGTGCCGCCGAAGCTTGCGGTTTGAGTAACTACTTGGCCTTGGGCGTTCTTGCTGGATATGCTTAATGTTGCCACTGTAGCAGAAGTTTGGGTGAGAGTGACTTGCGGAGAATAACCATCTTCGCCATCCGTTCCGTCTGCTCCAGCCGGACCGGTTGCGCCTTGCGGACCGGTATCTCCCTTATTACCTTTATCACCCTTGTCGCCTTTTGCTCCGGTATCACCTTTTTCGCCTTGTGGACCAGTCGCTCCGGTGTCACCCTTCGGGCCTTGTGAACCAGTATCGCCTTTGTCACCTTTGTCGCCCTTATCTCCCTTGTCGCCTTTGTCGCCTTTCGGACCATCGAAAGCTCCACTGTCGCGCTTTTCTTCGACATCTTCTACGACAGCGTCTACTTCGTCAATTTTCCTCTGGATTTGAGCTTCGTAAATGGCAGCTTGTGAAGGCGTAACATCGCTCGGGTTCTCTACATTCTCGGTATATGAACCATCAATGACTTTGAAGCTTGCTGGGCTCGGTGAATAGCGAAGCACCAAATTCTCGCCCTGCACTTCGTAGCCATAGACACCAACCGTGGCTGTGCCTTTTTGAGCGAGTATTTCAGCCGGAATGTCGCACTGACCGTCAATAACCGGTACTTCATAGGACTTGTCGCTCACATTGGACTTGATGATCGCTTTTTTGGTTAAGTTGTTGTAAGCAGATACGAAATCAAAGGTCAAAACCGTTGCTTTGTATTCGCCCTGATTGACTGGCTCTTGCGAGGCCAGCTCAACTTTATTCTTCGTAACAGTAAATAACATTAGGATTCCTCCTCTTGCTCTACTTCGTCAGCCTCTACTGGAGTTTCCTCAACTTCCGGTTCGGCTTCTTTCTTCGTAGCTTTTCGTTTGCGAGCCTGAGTTTTAGCAACTGGCTTATGAATTTCGTAGTTTTGGCCAAAGAATTTGGCTAATGCCACGCCATCTTCGTCAAACATCGTGTCATCGATTTCGAACTCTTTACCATAGAGCTCAATAATGATACGCCCATCTTCATTTGGTGTAGCATCGATAATGATATTATCCATTTTGTTCCTTTCTTTTGAACTTAAACGCGTTTCGGCGGATGCCTCGATTCGCAGCCGCCTGAATAAGACTCTCGAGAGTTTCTGTTGCAGGCACCAAACCTTTGAGCGTAACTACACGAAACTCTGCGGCTGGCTCGGCAATTACCCCGATTTCGCAGATAATTCGCTTGGTCTGTGGGTGTAGGAGATAAAGCCTATTCCCACGCCTAATCGCCCACGCATAGTCATTCAAACCATAGTCGCGCAGAATCTCATTCGATGCATAAAATGCGTTGGAATAGAGCACTCGGTAATATGGCCGGTCACTATTCCTTGCGACTTTGTCGAGGAGAACTCTCTGCGTTAGTATTTGTTCGAACTCGTTTATGGTGAGTGGCATGTCTTGCTCCTTTACAACAAAAATGCACCAGCAAAACGCTGGTGCAATTAGTCTTAATTAAATTATACCACATTCAGGTTTGGCGGCTTGACGGAGAATCGAACCCCGATTACTAGATCGACAATCTAGCGTTCTGGCCGTTGAACTACCAAGCCTTGTGGGGTGTGCGACCAGACTCGAACTGGTGACCTTTGGAGCCACAATCCAACGCTCTAACCGGCTGAGCTACGCACAACATGTGGTCTCGGGGGCTGGATTCGAACCAGCGTACTCCAGTGAATGAAACTGGCGAGGTAAACCCCTCCTCAACCCCGAATTATGCCGGAACCCTGTTTGTGCAGGTGACCGGCATTCAGAGCCTCTACGCTCTGGTCCACAGCGCCCGAGAGTTGAGTAGAGGCTTCGGTATTATCCCTCTCGTTTAGCACCTATATGGTGGACACCTCTATTATACCATAAGCGTAACAGATAATGACTCTGGACAAAATGGCAATAATTTGCTACAATGAAATCACAGAAACTAAACTCAGAAGCCTCGGTAATGCCGAGGTTTTCAGTGCCTCAATTATAACCACAATCAAGATATAAGCGAGGTACTTAGTGATTGGGAAGAAACCAAAGCGGCCATATATGGTCGTCTATAATGACGAAAAAATAGCGTATGGTGCGGACGCTGCGATTTTGTTATCTGAACTTCGGTTTCTCTCTCATAGGCGGAAAAAAGATGATCGCGGATACTTCTCGGTAGAGAATACATATCTTTGCAAATTGCTCGGTATTGACAAGCGCAAGCTCATACGTGACCGCGACAAGCTGATTAAAGCCGGAAGGATTGACTACATTCAAGGAAAGAATCAAAACGTGAAATCTCGTTATAAAATAGTATTGTAAAAAACACAACAAAAACAAAATTACGCAACGGAGGTAGTGCGAAATTTTACCTCTGTTTTTATTTGTCAAGAGCTACTTGTGGAAAAGTATGTGGAAAAGTCGGTGGAAAAGTGTCAAAATCACAATTCCGCTGTACAAAAATTGTACCTCCGCGTTATAGAGAGCGCTGTACAAAAATTGTACCTCCCATATCAGAATAATAAGAATAATAGTAGGCTCGGCAAAAAATAATAATTTTAATTTGAGTGGGAGAAAGGATTTCAATAAGTGGAATCACAATATCCAATTTACAGCCAAGTAAATGAATATATGGCATACTGCCAGTACACGCGGAGAATGTCAGAACAAACACTAAGGTCTAAAGAGCATACGTATAAGCACTTCATAATTGGAAGTGGTTGTAAGGATCTCGCTAAATTGACAAACGCAGACTTTGACCAATGGGTAAGGTATCAGTCGGAACGCGGCGTTTCGCCTAGAGCTATCAACACCCGAATGGCCAATATTCTTTCTATGTTGAGGTATTTTCGTGAGATGGGATTGAACATGCCCATTAAACTTCCTCTAATTCATAAACTCAAAGAAGGTCCGGCGCGCAGGAGGTATTACACAAGGGATCAAATAAATAGAGTTCTTAAAGGTGCTGACGAAATGGGCGGTTTAATGATTCGAATTTGCTTTGATGCTGGTTTGCGTATTACCGAGCTGACGAATCTGCGGCTGAATAACTTTTGTGGCCGCCGCATAACTTTCGTGGGTAAAGGTTTCAAACCGCGTGAGAGTTACATTAGCCGGTCAACCGAGAAACTACTTCAGAAATACATCAAGAAACATGGTATTGAGGACTGGCTCTGGCTAAATGAACATGGCAATCACATGCAGAGAGACATGGTTCGGATCCATTTGCGTGAACCGTTCATTGCAGCTGGCCTGACTGACTTCTATCCGCACTCACTGCGCCACTCATTCGCCACTGATTTGCAGGAAAAAGGTGCAACATTAATGGAGATTCAGCAGATGGTTGGTCATGCTGACGCAGCAACGACACAACGCTACTTGCACGGCCTTGATGGGCACTTGGAAAAGCTCTTTTTTAAGTACCAATAATGCTTTTTCTCTGTGCCGGTACGATTGACAAACAGCACCCTTTTTGGTACACTAGAGTTAATAGCTGAAGCGTTGAAAAACCTTCCGAATCTTTACAACATTGAATGAAGAATGAAGTTTCTGGAACCGCTTAAGGTCCATTCAATGTTAATATTATAACATAATAACACATTTTTGTCATCATACGATGCCATCAGTAACTAAGATTACAGGATGATGGTTATTAAAACCAATGCAAAGAAGCTAGCAATGGTATAATAGTATAAAAGGAGTAACATGGAGAACACTGAAACCATTCATAATTTCCCAGATGTTAAAGAGATATGGTCGGGCATTGGAGGCCATTTTGATTCATTAGGACAAATAATTAATGAGTTCGTAGATAACTGTATATCAAATTTTGATGCTAATAACACTATCCAAAAAAATATTTGCGTTCAACTTAAAGAGCTCGAAAAAGATGGCAACGTAGAAATAAGTATTGAAGATACGGGCACAGGTATAAAGAACCTAGACGCCGCCTTTACGCTCGGTGGACGAGCGGGCGCCGAATCTCCATTAAATGAACACGGTTTTGGGTTAAAACACGCACTCGCATCAGCAAACCCTACTAACGATAGCTGGGTTATTTATACAAAAAATGAATCAGATGCAGATAAAAATCAATATAGAGCGATAAAAGCTCCGTATAGTATAGGAGAATACCAAATTAGCGTTCTTAATCCATCAGAAACTAATTGGCCTGGAGTATATAGCCTAAAAACTGGGACCCTAGTCAGATTCATCTGTAGTAGAGAGATGTACCGCACTATTTACAAAAGAGCTACGGATTTTGTGCGCATCGCAGATGCGTTAATGGAAGATCTCGGCTTCACATATGCAGACATTATAAAATCAGGAAGAGCAACTATTTTAATAAAAACTATTCCTTATGGGCAATCCGAAATCAACGAAAGCGTCGGAGCATTAACTCCTCTTTGGGAACAATATATTACCCCGGGAAGCGGGACCGAAATAATCAATCTGGGTGGCGGCGACGTAAAACTAGAATATGAATTTGGTCGCTTTACCGAACTGGAAGACCGGCAACAATTCAATAATAAAACCGCAGCGCGTCACTACAAGCACAGCATGCAATCATCAGGTGTAGAGATTAGAATTAATGGACGCATCATATGTTCAAATCTCTTTAACGAAGTATGGGGAATTGAAAAACACAACTCATATAATAATTTTCTTGTTAAAATTAATATTATTTCAGATAATCCGGACGCTCTTCCGAAAACACGTACTTCAAAAAATGGTCTACGCGAAGGCGACGAAAGACTTGAAGCTCTATATAGTTGGATTCGGTCAAAAATGGAAAAACCACCAAAAGACATTTCGTTCTCAACTCATGAAACGGATCTATTTGAGGAACTCAAAAAGATGAGTTATACGTCAAGGGGTATTTTATCTAAAGAACGTGGCGAGTCTTATAGATGCGATACCGAAATGCACGTATTTACTCATTCAAACAATGCCAGCGATAAAGTTCGTATAGATATGTTTGAGTCAATTGGGACTATTAATTATGTTTACGAAGGAAAAGCCGATTCCACTACCAGTAAAGATGTTTATCAATTAAGAATGTATTGGGATGGACTAGTATATGACGGAATAGTACCAAGCAAAGGTTTTCTAATTGCAAAAGAGCATCCAGACACGGTGTTAGAGATAATAGATATAGTCAATACAATGAAAGACGCTCGTGGAAATAGTTATAATTTCGAAGCCATAACATGGGAGTCTCGTGGAATAATAACTGAAAGATAGTTTCTAAGGCTTATCTACCCAAGAAATAATAACAACGAAAGAATATAAGCAATCCATAAGATTAAACAGATAGCATACGTTTTAATAAAAGTTTGCATTTGTTCATTAGCATATTTTACATATTTTCTGTCTTTAGCTCTTGCAATATCTTTACTAATCGAATTATGGGCAATAATGACCCAAAGGATTCCTGTACCAAATATCCCATTAACAATACCCCAACCAAAACCATCAAAATCCTTTTTCTGTCTAATTCTATTCTTTACACTGCATGCAAATATGATAGTCACAAGAATTGAAGCAATAAACGATACAGCGATAACTGAATTTAATCCAGAATTCCAGGAAAAATTTTGATAAAGGCTACCTAATATATCTATAATTGAATTCATTTTACGTCCTTTATTTTCATTTGTATGACATATATTATTATACTCTAATTGAATCCGTCAAAAAAACTTTAAGCAAAAGTTTAAGACAATATCACACTCGACGTCGATGCAAGCGATTAAATACCCACTCAAGTCATATGCTATAATATCTACATGGATAAAAAGTTACTCGCTTTTATCTTGGTTGCCGTCGGTCTCCTCGCAGTAGTTGCAGGAGCCGTTTTATTTTTCATGAGTGCCGAAGATGAAGACCAAAAACAATCTAATAATTCAACCGCAAAAGAGGAGAAACCAGCCATGGACAAAAACGCCAAAACAATCGTCATTTACTTTTCCGCACAAAACCACACCAAAAATGTCGCAACGAAAATCGCTACCAATCTAAATGCCGACATTTTCGAAATCGAACCAGTTGAAGCCTACACCGAAGATGATTTGGACTGGACCGATTCCGCCTCCCGCGTCTCACGCGAGCATAGCGACGCTTCACTCCAAAACGTCGCCCTTAAATCCGTCTCCGTACCAAACTGGGACGAATACGAAACCGTATTTATCGGCTACCCAATCTGGTGGGGCGATTCAGCCTGGCCAGTCGATTCATTTGTAAAGCAAGTTAATTTTGGCAACAAAACCGTCGTCCCGTTTTGTACTTCCCATTCTTCTGGTCTTGGTACGAGCGATACAGATCTAAAAGCCAAAGCTACCGGTGGCAATTGGCAGCCTGGCCATCGTTTCTCGCAAGATGCTACCGATGCAGAAATCAAAGATTGGACTAACAGCCTATAAATTATCAAAATGAATAAAGCATTAAAAATATCAATCCCAATCCTCACCGTCATAATTATTTCGGTTGTCGTTACCACCATCATGATGAATAACAAAGAACCGGATATAGATCCAAATCTAAATCAAGAAACCACGAATGACGAACCACGAGAAAAGGAAGCCAAAATGGATAAAATCTACCTTAATATCAACAATAAAAAATTAACAGTTAATCTCGAAAATAATTCCACTACCGCCGCCCTGATTAGTTTATTGCCACTAGACATTTCAATGAGCGACCTAAACGGTAATGAAAAATACGCTTATCTAGATAGTCCCCTTCCCACGAACGTCTACAGCCCAAAGCATATCGAGGCTAGCGACGTAATGCTCTTTGGCAATAACTGTCTCGTAATCTTTTACAAATCATTTGATACGAATTACGACTATTCAAAGATTGGCCATATCGACAACCTCCCAGAGTTATATAACGGAAGTATTAATGTAAATTGGTATAATAACAATAATTAAACAAAAGATATGTGCCAATGATTTGGTAATGTCGGCAATAAAAATAAGCCCTACGGGGCTTCTTTTATTTGGTGAGCCGGGAGGGACTCGAACCCTCGACACCAAGCTTAAGAGGCTCGTGCTCTAACCAGCTGAGCTACCGGCCCGCTCACGCGTCCAAAAAGAACTCTATTTATTATACCACAAAACATTAGATTTGAAAACCCTATTATTAAAAACTAGTGGAAACTTTTTATAAACTGCTTCAGATAATCTCTTAATCCATCGTCGCATGCATACACAAATGTTCCACTAATACCGCGCGTACATAAAACAGAATAAATGTTCAGAATGTAGTTTCGTAAATCTTCATCGCTTGTCTTATTTTTTCCATTTTTATCGTAATACTTAGAACGATCTATTATTATTCTTCCAGAACCCTTATCATATTTCAGTTCATTTCCAATAATAATACCGGCATAATTCAAATCGTACCCCTGAATTGTATGAATGCACCCGATCTCATTTTCGGAATTCTCCGTGCCAACCCAACCATAGTACTTAGAATTCCAAATGTATTTATTTCCTTTTATATCAATATCATATTTCCCCATCCTAATGCACTCTTCAGTCTCACGTTCATTCCTCGGATGGATCTTATTCTTCGTTTTCCACGGCCAACCATAGCCCGCAATATTTCTGCATAGACCAACGCCATCTTTCCTATTCAGTTTTTTAATCAAATCGGTCATTTCTCTAACATTATCAAATATTCTAAAATCATAATCGAGTTTCTTCTTTTTATCTTTAAAATCTATAAAACACTCTGGCGGTTCATCACTAAAAATCGAGCGTACATAATTGACATATTCTTGACCACCTTTACCACATCTAACCTGAGTATCCAAATTCATTGATCTCGCACCATTCTTTTCTAGTTTCTCGAAACAGGAGCTATCAATATCCGTTCTTTTAATAGATTGAAATTTATCGTAAAAGAAAATCTGATACTTACTCTTCTTAATAATCCAATCAAGCTGAGTACCATCATTTTCATCAAGACCAAGTTTCATATTATTATCTCTAATGTTTCTCATCTCGGTGCCCATCATATTACGCGGCGCTTTTAACCTGTGAGATTCATCCACTATTAGCAAATCGAACTTTTCACTAGAATTAGCAATGTTGCTTGGATTAAAAACCATTCTTTTATCGAGACCATATGTTGAGTTAAAAACATCTATAAGCGTAGCTCTTAAATTCGACATTGAAACTACTATACCAATTTTCATTTTTGGCAGTAAATGTCTAAGTTTTTGAATATTTTCAATAAGTTCTTCATCATCAGTACCCAAATCCTCCTCAACATCCGTAGAGAGCAATTTCATTAGATAAATCGCTAAAACCGTTTTTCCTGTGCCAGGCCCACCGTTCACAATAAACGTTCTTTCTTTTTTACTCTTCACGTCATGGACTAAATCTCTAATAATATGAGATGCAACAATATATTGGTCATCAGTTAATGATTTGTAAGGAGAGAATTTAAAGAGATTATCATTTTCAATCGTCCGTATTGCCTTTTCCGCCAAACCTATCCTTCTGAGACTACTCCATATTCCAGGGAATTTTGTAACATAGCTATCCCTTTCATAATAGTTATGCCTCTGATGCCCAGCGTTTCCGTTCTGCAATTTTTTGAACCTGGTGTCTGCAGACATATGAGAAATGAGATACGATTCTAAATCCAAAATAACGGACTTATTAAATCTTTTATCTGAAATAATTCTTACTTTATCTAAGCTTCTACGAACTGGGTTTTCATAATGTTGCTCCAATCGAATACTAGCGTCTACGGTCTCGCCGATATATACTTCGTTCTCGTTATAAATCAAATAGACAATTGGCCATTCTTTACCATATTCCGGTTCATTAATACTAATATCTCTCCTGATATTATTCGTAAAATCAAGTTCATTCGATATGCTAGTCATCTTACAACTCCGTGTATTTTTTACTAGTCCCTTTTGCTTTTTCTACTGGGTATTTTTGTCTAGTCTTTTCCAACTTCTCAAGAATAATTCTCTCTGGATCAACACCAATTTTATCTGCAAGCAAAAAACAATAATTAAAAACGTCTGCAAGTTCTTCGCAAACTTTTTCCTTTCTATAATTTCCATCCCATTGAAAACACTCCAATAGCTCGCCCGCCTCAATTGAAATAGATTTTGCAAGATTTTCTGGGCTATGAAATTGATCCCAGTCTCGCTCGGCATTAAAAAGCCTAATTTCTTTTTGCACCTTTTCCATATCTATATTATATCATCAAATAGTAGGCAGGTTTTGCCGCAAGACTGTCTACGTCAAATACTTCCACCCCATGCTTCGCCAGAAATCCATCGCGTCTGGCCAGCCAAATACTTTTGAGGCAAGTAGATTGTATACTTCGTCTACCATCACAATCGTAAATAGTAAAATCGCGAGAGTGAGAAATGCTCTCCGGCTCATATGTATCGCAAGCCACCTACATACCGGCACCACTGCGTACACCAGAAACAACGCCGAAGCCCCAAAGAACAGCACCGATCTAAGACACACGAATCCCCCGATATTTCCGAAATTCAAAATCTCTTTATTATAATCCCAATACCTCGCTCCAAATAGTTTAAACACCAACCAGCCGGCCACTAATTCCAAAAGTCCCGTCACTACCATCGATACCAAAAACACCAGCCACCATTTATCTCTAAATCGCCAGCAAGTCGCGAGAATTAATATCGCCCCAATCGCATAAATATTAATCCACGGCAGGAAGTTCCCTCCCTGCATGTAAAACTCCCCCGTCCCCCCGTCAAAGAAATAAAAAATCATTTCATAAACCCAACCAAAGAACCCCGCAAATACTGCCACCAAAAGCAATATCCCAATCTTTTGGTATTTTTCTAATGGTTTATTCTTCATACTTTCATTATACACTACATAAAAAGGCCGGACTTTCATCCGGCCACTAGGAGCTAAACACTCCAAGACTTTTTAATTCCCACCCAGCTGTACTCCGCCAGCCCGCTTCATCCTTTCTTCGAAACTTTCCGGCTCGGAGTTCGCCTCGTAGGAATTAGCATGCTCTTTTTCGTATTTCTCGACATACGTCATAATGTCTTCATCTTGTTTCCGTTTTAACTGCTCTTGCATCTGCTCTTCTGTTTTGAGAATCACATTCTCAAAGATATCCGTGAGTTTATCAAGCTCCGCCGCCGAACCAAGATCCGTCACATGCACCGACGTGTCATCTTCGTAAACCTTCGCAAGATACACACTCGCCGCTTCGTAAAACTGCTCAAGTGAATTGATAATCACTTGGTTGTCCCTCGCGATATCCAGAATCATTTCAGCATACTGCTTTTTGTTCTTTTCGAGTGTTGAATCCCACAGACCGTCAATGACGTCGATGAGTGCCGTCCGGTTTTCCGAATATGCATCAAAGCATCTTTGAATCACCGCAAAAGCGTATTTCGGCCGTTTCATTTTCAGTCGTCGTACCAGCGGTACAATTTCTCCAAACAGAAAATTTACTCTTCGTTCCTGGGCTTTTAACTCCACGAGCGCTTCTTCTACATTCGCAAATCTCTTGTATTCCTTCACGGTGTTTAAGAATCCGAAATAATCAATCGTCGTGCCACATGGCAGTACCTTGCTTTCCACATACGGAGTAGATTTGTAATTGATAACCCCCTTCTGATCTTCTTCCATTTTCTTCCGCAAAGCTTCCCGGAATTCCCGGTCCCTTCGCACGTTGCTAAACACCTTGCCTAGCACAAATGCACCAGCGAATGTCGCTAAAGTTACGATTACATACGAGAACATACTATCCCTCCTCTTAATGTACAAAAAATCGCTATTTCTAGCATCTATATATATTATAGCATAAAACTCTTGCAAAATCAATGTATTTATGCTATAATAATTAAATAGGGCTTGCCCTAAATTTTTCTCTTTAGGAGGACGTACATTATGGCAAAATATTGGGATTGTTCTGACACCAGTCAGCATTGGACTATCGAGCAGCAGCTCCGAGCAATGATCGAGGGCAGCAAGTATCGTTCCTACAACGGCGTCTACCCGGACAGCGTCGAGGATGTCTACATCCACACCGACGGCACCGCTGAAGTAGACCTCTATGGTCGTGACAGCAGTGACAAGAAAGGTCACTACCACTTCAACCTGCGTCTGTCCCCGGACGGCTCCTTCACCATCATCAACTGTCACAAGAAATAAATCCCCCTGCACCAAAAATCCCCGCATGAAGCGGGGATTTTTCCTTTACAAAGCATCCTTACTTTGCGTATTCAATCGCGCGCGTTTCGCGGATGACATTTACCTTAATCACACCCGGATAACTCATCGTTGCTTCAATCTTATTTGCAATATCGCGTGCCAGCTTCAGAGCTGAGAGATCATCAATCTGCTTTGGCTCGACAATCACGCGTACTTCCCTACCGGCTGAAATTGCGTAGGCCTTATCGATGCCCGGGAATCCAGTTGCGATATTTTCAAGGTCACGCATTCTTTCGGCAAAGTTCTCCGCTGAAATGTTACGAGCACCCGGGCGCGCTGCGCTCATCGCATCACAAATCTTAATAATGACCGCTTCTGGCGTCGTGGCTTCAATATCATCGTGATGTGCAGCAATCGCGTGCACCACTTCGTCTGGCATACCATATTTCTTAGCAAGTTCTGCGCCAATGTCCGCATGCTTGCCTTCGATTTTGTGCGTTACGGCCTTACCCATGTCGTGCATGAGAGCAGCGGTTTTTGCGACGCGCTTATCAGCACCAATTTCTTCCGCAATCATGCCAGCCACGTGTGCCATTTCAATTGAATGAAGCAATACATTTTGTCCGTATGAAGTACGGAATTTCAGTTCACCAATTAAATGTACGAGTTCGCGTGGAATACCAACGAGCCCCACTTCACGGACCGCATCTTCACCCGCGCGGACCACTTCCTTTTCAATTTCCTTTTCGCCCTTCGTCACGGCTTCTTCAATCGAAGCTGGATTAATGCGGCCGTCTTTCATGAGGCGCTCGAGTGCATATCTTGCAACTTGGCGGCGAATCGGATCAAATGATGAAAGAACCACCATACCTGGTGTATCGTCCACCATAATATCCACACCCGTTGCGCGCTGTAAGGCTTGAATGTTACGACCTTCCTTACCAATGATACGACCTTTCATATCATCATCCGGAAGTTTGAGTGCCGTCACAGTACGATCAGCCGTTACTTCAGACGACATGCGTTCCATCGCCGTGAGTAGCATGGCTTGTGCCGTCTCATCAATATCGTGTTTAATTTCCTTTTGCTCTTTTGCGACCAAATTCACAAGGTCTTGCTTAATATCGTTCTCGGTCATTTTCATGAGTTTATCGCGAGCATCTGCCTTTGAAAGCCCAGCAATCTTCTCGAGTTTCTCGTGTTGCTTATCGCGAATCTCACGAATCTCGACTTTGAGTTCTTCGATTTCCTTTTCTTCGCGATTTAATTTCTCGGTCTTCTTTTCGAGCTGATCGAGCTTTGCATCGAGTGCCGTTTCGCGTTCTGCTAAACGATTTTCCGTGCGCTTCCATTCTTTGCGACGTTCGTTTTCTTCGCTTTGCGATTTTTCCGCGATGGAAGTTGCTTCTTTTTTCGCATTTAGAACGATCTCAGAAGCTTCGTGTTTTGCCTTGCGTACGAGATCATCGGCCTTGTCTTTACCGCCGTTCTCGTTGTGTTTATTGTACGCAAAAATGCCTCCCGCACCAGCCGCAATACCTACCACTGCGGCAACAATTGGGATAACTATCTCCATGTTTGCCTTTCTAATTGTTTTTGCTGATATTTTTCTCTATACCAGCGGGTTAACAAATAACATCAAATTATAAATTTCCACTATCAATTATAGCACAAAAAACCGAACAATTAAACCTTAAGCAAGTTCTTTTTTAACCCCAGAACCCGCGCTTTTTAGTGCCTTTAAATTCTTCGAGAAGTTCCTTTTGCTTGCGGCTCAAGTTCTTTGGCGTTTCTACAATCACTGTCACAATGTGTGGACCACGATCGCCATCCGCGCGGTATGGCACGCCGTGTCCTGATAGTTTAAATGGTGTTCCAGACTGTGTGCCAGCTGGTACCTTCATCGTAATCTTACCATCCACCGTTTCGACATCTATTTCACAACCTAGCGCCGCATCTACCATATCGATCTTTTGTTCAGACAAGATAATTACACCTTCACGCGTTAACGTCTTGTGCGGTTTCACGCGTACGCGGACATAAAGATCGCCTCGCTCTGTTGCTCCTTCTGGTGCTGGACCACCTTTTCCAGCGAGTCTAATACTCATGCCATCATCAATGCCGGCTGGGATTTTCACCTTCAAATCTTTTCCATCCGCATTAATTGTTTTGGTCGTACCAAAAATTGCTTCTTCAAAAGTCAGTGTTACATTCGTCTGATAATCCGCTCCGCGACGTGGCCTTCTGGCATTACCAAATCCAAACAAACTACCGAGAATATCATCAAAACCACCGGCCCCACCAAAGTCAAAATTAAATGTCTGTCCGTTGAAATTGAAATTCCCACCGGCAAACGGATTTCCGCCGTACGCACCACCAGCGCCATTACCAACGCCGGCGTGTCCAAACTGATCATAACGCGCGCGTTTTTGTTTATCACTTAAAACTTCATGTGCTTCGGAAATCTCTTTGAACTTTTCTTCGGCTTCTTTGTTTCCCGGATTTTTATCCGGATGGTATTTAATTGCAAGCTTCCGGTAAGCCTTCTTAATTTCATCATCAGATGCGTTTTTTGGAACGCCTAAAACTTCGTAATAATCACGTTTTGCCATATATTATATTGTAGCAAATTAGCACTTTAATGTAAAGAGTGCTAAATACTACTATATATTATATATATTATTGTTGCGGACCAGTTTGTGGTTTCGCATTTGGATTCGTTGTAATGAGGCCTTCCTCGGTCTCCGACGCAATCACCTGAATGTGCACGTGGTTCTGCCCAGCAAAGAATAGCCCTTGCCCTACCGGGAAGTTCGAAAGTCTACGCTTCTCTTCTTCTGTTAACTTAAATACGTCCGAAAGAACATCCACCGCCGCTGCCGACTGCTTCAAAAGTAATTGCATCGAAGAGTTCGCCACAATCGCACGGCCCATCTTTGATCCCATGAAATCTTCCACGTCCTGCGTAATCGTCGTAAGACCAAGA
Organism: Candidatus Saccharimonadota bacterium; assembly: GCA_017432025.1. Classification (GTDB taxonomy): domain Bacteria; phylum Patescibacteriota; class Saccharimonadia; order Saccharimonadales; family Saccharimonadaceae; genus Nanosyncoccus. The sequence continues at coordinate 68,139 of JAFRJX010000008.1, read as the reverse complement.
TAATACTTACGCGCACGCTTCGCGAGTGAGAAGAGGAAGTTTGCCGAATCATCATATTTCATGAGCTGCCAGGCCTCATCCACGATGAGTAGGCGTTTTTTCTGGTGTGCTCTTACGATATTCCAAATGTGTGACAGCACGATATACATGGCAACTGGACGGAGTTCATCTTCAAGGTCACGAATGTTAAACACCACCATTTGGTTATTGATATCAACGTTACTTTGCTGTGAGAAAATACCCGCAAACGTACCAGTCGTGTACTTACGGAGGCGTTGCGCCAACTGTGGGCCAGTTCCCTCCATGTGTAGAAGCGTATCATACAAATTCAAAATCGTTGGCGGCGTCGACTGATGCGTGAGAGGATCCGAAGTAATACCCGCTCTCGCATACGTATCAATCAGTGCTTGGTCAAGGTCGGCTTCCTCATTGGCCGTAAGTGCCGGCACCACTTGTCCCCCACCCGATACTTGATTACCACCAAGCATTAATCTAAAGAGACCATGTAGCGTCACGAGGTTTGCACGGAGCGCGTCGTTAGCGTCTTCCGCATCTACCACCTTCGGTAAATCAAACGGATTAATACGAACATCCGAATTTAGAGACAAACGAATATATGAACCACCCACTGCATCACAGAGTTTCTGGTATTCATTTTCTGGGTCAATAATCAGAATTTCGGCACCCACCATCATCGAACGGAGTGCTTCAAGTTTCACGGTAAACGACTTACCTGCACCAGACTTTGCAAAGACCACCATGTTCGCGTTTTCTAGTGAGAACCGGTCGAAAATCACGAGGCCATTATTATGCATGTTAATGCCGTAAAGAATACCTTTATCCTGCGTAAGGTCGGCAGAAGTGAATGGGAATGAAGTTGAAATTGCACCCGTATTCATGTTGCGGCGAATCTGGAGTTGATCCATACATTGTGGCATGATGGAGTTTAGACCTTGCTCCTGTTGCGAATTAGCCACTTTCGAGAAAATCATCTGCTGGCCAAAAATTGTTTCAATCTTTTGCTGAATAAACTTTAATTCGTCAAGAGAATCTGCCCAAAGTGTCACATAAAGACCAAAGCGGAAGAATCTTTCAGCACCCACCTGAAGTTGGTCACGGAGTTCCTCAGCGTCATTAATCGCGGCTTCGAGCTCTGGATCACGCACGCGACCTTTTTCCATATTGAGGCTCATCGATGCTTCGAGCTGGGTCACCTTCGTACGGAGGTTCTTCATCACCACTTGTGATTCCACTGGATAAATATACATCGACACATCGAGCACTTCGTCAATATTAATGATTGGCGAAATCCAACCCGTATATAGCGAACGTGGGTAGCCATAGACATACATGGTTCTACCATACTTCGTACCGAGTCTAAAGTAATCCGAATGGATTTCAATCGCACTTGGGCTGATCAAATCACGCAGTGTATTAGTACCCTGCTCAAATGCACGCTGAATTTCTGCCGCTTCCATCGCTTCGGCTTGTGCTGCGATTTCTGCTGGTGACATCATCCTTCTAGCCATTTTGTGTATTATCTCCCTTCTTCACGTACATTGTTGCAAGTTTCGTGAAATCAACTAGTGGCTCCCTCACGGCGGTGTCTGGGTTGTTGAAGTTGTAGTACAGCTCCGCGAGTTCCCTCGTATTAAGTCTCACTGAATGAATACCAATCTGGAACAAACCGGAAATCACCGTGTCCACGCGCGTATTAAGTTCGGACAAAGCTTTATCGTAAGTTGCGCGGTCGATTCTCGTCACTTCCGGGCCTTTCGCTCTGGAGAATGACTTAAAGAAATTCTTCGTCTGTTGCAGTTCCTTCTCCGCTTCTGCCGAAGAATAGTACGGCAAAATAATGAAGAATGATTTATCCATAATGTTGGCTTCTTGTGACAGCACATCAATAAAGTTAATATAATCATCCATGAGCACACCAAGGAGCATGTTATCGTTACTACGACGAATATCAAGTAATCTCTGTAAGTATGGTCCAATATCCACTCTTTGTGAACGAATCAAAATCTGCGTCGTAAATTTAAGTGAGTTTAGAAAGTTCTGGTACGAATATTCAACGCCCTCGCGCTCCATATCAGACATAAGATCGAAGTTAATCGACTTACAAGCAACCACGGCGCGGAATGAACCATCCTTCATAATCACCACATTATCGCGAAGCTCAGAAATGAGGAGTGTTGCCTGCGTCGAAGTTGGTGAATCATGATTCGGCGACACCGGCATCATTTGTTGTGCATTCATCGCAGCCGAGCCAATGCTCTGCATTTGTTGTGGTTGCATCATTTGTTGTTGCGGCATCATCATCTGCGGTTGTTGCCCCGGCAAAATCATTTGCGGGTTACCCATCTGTCCATTCTGGTAGTATTGCTGTTGTGGATTCATTTTAGTGTAACGAGACGAAAACCTCGCCCTCCTCCTTTTTATTTAACCGGTTAGCTTCTTTTGCGATGGTCGCAACAGTAAAATCAGGATTATTAGCTAGTTCTATTATACTAGCATTTGGTGTTTCTGTGGCAACTTTTTTCGGCGCTGGTGCCGGCGTTGGCTCCGGTGCCGGTGCTGGAGCTGGCTCTGGTTTTTTGCTTAACATTCCGCGGTTATTTTGGATCATTGCACCGCTCGTATCAATATCATTTCCTCGATTAATCGCCGCACGCATCGAATTCAAAGCATCCTCGTGTTCCGCATTTAATCGATGCATTTCTTCTTCGCGAAGTTTAAATTCAGCTTCTTCGCGTTGACGTTTCTGTTCTGCTAAGATTCTCGCTTGTTCTTCTTGCTGGCGACGTTGTTCGGCTTCCTGTGCTGCGCGTTGTTCGTTTTCACGATTTTGGAGTGCCGTTTGCATTTCTTGCATTGCCGCTTGTCTTTGCGTCGTCGTATTCTGACTAATTGCCCTATTTAAATTCTCGGAATTATAGCTATCGAACATGTCCGTCTGTGCATTGGCTTCCGCCACTAAATCTTCACGCATCGAAGAATTCACTGCACCCTTAATTGCATAGCCCTCGCTATCCATCAGATTTGCAAGGAACGACAATCTGTGTGTTGCCTCTTCACCCGTAATATCACGCGTTCTGCTGTCTTCGACAATTTTCGGAGCTGTGATTAAGATAGTTGAATCACGTTGTCCTGGCGTCCAAACCCTGGTATGCGGCTTTAAATAATAAGTCACCATTGCTGCGAGATAAGTTTCCATCGGCTGGTCCTTCTTCAGTGGCAATGCGAGCACCAAAAACAGGAATACCGGAGGTAGGGGGATTAATGCGAGAAGCGGAAAAAGTTGAAATAAACCCACCGCCAAAGCAATTAAACCGGCCGCTACTAGAAGGTATACAAACTGCCGAAAACTAAACGGCCCAATCAGTTTGTCATCTGCCTCAACGTCTTGAGGCACCTTATACTGCGCCATATACCAACAATTATAACATATTAAAACGGATATGATAAAGGGTTTTAATAGTTATCCGGATCGTTCAAAAGGTCGCACAAGAACTCTTTCATCGCATGGCTATCCGCATACGGATCGTCCTCATGGAATTTCTTGTACTGCGTTGCAATATAGCTATCCGCACCAAGCGTATCAACTACAAATTTGTACGAAACATCAAAGAATCCGTCGTCGTCGTCACGGTAATCGTGCCACATATCTTCCACGTTCGAAACATACGTTGCGCGATCTACTGCCGTATAAACTCTGCCAGCATCATCATCAACTTCTGACTCATCCGAAGCCTGCTCTGCCTTCATGCGACGCTTGGCTTCTTCAAACTCACGCTTCTCGCGGAGTTTATCATTTTCGAGCTTCACATTAATTGCGACTTCATTGTCAAGATCAAGAAGTTCGCGTACCCAGTCTTTAGCGTTGTTCGCGGCACCAGATCTACGCGTGCGATAAATCTGATTGAGCTTACCTTTACCGTCAAGCACCCTTCTAAATTTGGCACCAGCCATCTTCATCTTAATCTTCTTCGATTCAGCCGCATACTTCTGCTTGGCTTCATCAGTTGAAAGATCGCCATACTTGGTTTGGAGTTCAGCCAGTTCACGCTCGTATTCGCGCCTCTCGGCCTTTTCTTCTTCGGTCCAATCTTCCATCTCGTCATTTTCGTAAGCGCTGGCAAAATGTTCAATCAAAGCATCCTTGTAGTCTGAACGGAGACCAAGAATCTGCGTTGGTGTCTGGTCAGTGATGTAATTCAAAGTCTTCTTCTCGAAGTAATCCTTCATTTCCTTTTCGTGTCCAGCAAACGCCTTATCCGTCTCCCAAACTGGGAGCATCTCGTAAGTACCATCCGCCTTCTGCTTTGGTGCATAGCCAGTCTTTGCCTTCACGGCTGCGACGAGCTGTTCGCTACCAGATAGATACTTAAGGCTTGCCGAAATAAATGACGGTTCAAATGATTTTTCAATTTCCTTCCTCTTCGCGAGATAACCATCGAAATCTAATACACCATTCGTTGTGTAAGCTTCACGAATACTCATGTCAAAGTTATCGAGTGCCGTACGTTCAATACCATCAAGTGGCGTACCTTCCATGAGCTCGCGCATACCCTTCTTGGCGTACATCGTCGAACCATCCGGCTCAATGTGATAACCTTTCACATATTCATCGTAAGTCACCTTCATTTCCTGGCGCTCGTTCTTGTTATAAACACGGGCCGTCTCAAGGTTAATATACTTACCGAAGCGGCGCATCCATGGGTCTGCATCCTTCACTTCAAACATGAGGAAGCTGGCAAGCGATTGCGATGCGTGTGAGCCTAGATCCACGCCCTGGTTCAAAACATTCACCAGTTGCTCACGTACAAGGTCCGTATCGCCACGCTGGTTGAGTACGCGTAGACCTGGCAAAATCATATCGATATTGTCTGGTGCATCGGCCGCCTTCGTCATCTCCGAAAGTCTCTGAACATTCACCACTGTTGGTGGAGCAAGTTCAAAGTACTTCTGCATCTTATTCTCAATCACCTTACGTTGCGTATCATATGAAAGCGCTGCGTTGGCGGCCACGAATTGAACATCGTTGACATTGCCCTCCATGACCTTCGCCACGGCATTATAACGGTCGAGTGCCGACTGACGGTCTGCATCTGAAGCAAACTGACTCTTGTAGTCTTTCTTTAGTACACGGTTGCCACTTGCATCTGTTGTGAAGCCGGCCGTTTCGTCCATATGCGCATTCACCGCAGCTTCCATACGCTTGTGATAACCCACGGCATTTTCGTAAGCAATCTTCTCGCCACGGGCTGACTCGGCCTTGAGAAGATCAGCTGCCTCAACCGTCTGTTGATCAAGCTTATCGAGACGTGCTCTCTGCGCCGTACCTTCCTTCGCAAGGTAACCCATACCCTTATTCATCTGGTTCTGATGATGCATGATATCGCGTGAGTACTCGAGATTCTGTGCCTGCTCAGCGTATGCACGCTCACCTTCCTTCGTCGGCGAACCATCCTTCTTGTAATGGCTATTCGCCACATATGCCAGTGCACGATTTCTCGTTGTTGCTGCATGCTCTTTAGTTTCCTCTTCACGAGCAATCTTTCGATTCGACATAAACTGCATCAATGCTGCCGATGGCGTGTAAACATTTCTCCTTGCTAGCGTCCTCTGCCTCTGCAATTCGCGATGCGAATCTGCCCAACTGCGGTTGGCCGCGAGTGGTTTTGAAGCAAGACCGCGAATCTTGCTGTTGACCGTCGAGAGGAACGTACCAGACATCTTCATCAGTGACACTGAGAAGAAGAGTGGGAATATTTGCACCGCGATACCGAGCAGTAAACTAAATCCGTCTTGCGCATTCGTAATAATTGCCCAACCCGCGAGGTTCGATGCACCGAATAACAGTGAGAACATCGGGTAAAACACCAACATCTTTATGAACAGATTCTTCCATTTAGCAAAATACTGTTCCGTGTTCGGCAACATATTCGCCACAAATGCCATCGGTGAAATCATAATGAGGAGTGCCACCACTGCCTGACGCATCGAGATTGTAATAAGACCGGCCACCACCGCCACGATACCACCGAGCACCACCGGAATTAACATCCAGATCGTACCAGTTTCAAAGGCAATCACCGCTGCACCTACCGCAATCACCGAACCACCAGCCAGTGCACCATATAGTTGCGCCATCGAAGTGCCAGAAAATGTACCTGCCGTAATCGATCCCGCCGTCGACTGTTCAATCGATGTGAATAGCCCGCGCAGGCTACTACCCACGATATTCGACACATCCACCGCCAGCGAACAGATGATAAAGCTAAGGTTGATGAGAATTGCCGTCACAATCAGCTTCGGTAGTACCTTCTTGATCCCATAATTCGAAATCCCATACCCAGTAATCTGCGAAATCACCACTATCATAAAGAAGATGATGAATATAATGTTCGTAAATCCGCGTATGTATTTCCAAATCTCGTAAATCGGCGCCCCGTCCTTCACTTCTACCGGGTTAATCTGCAAAATATTCTCGATTTTTCCGTAAATCCAGTCGATCGCCTCAGATAGCTTACCAGTCGTTGGACAGACTAGCCATCCGAGTGCCCCAAGGCTCTCTTCGCAGGTCACGCCTTTTTGCTGATTGTTGTTGTTATTATTGTTATTTGCATTGTTTGTATTTTGGGAGTTATTCTGATTATTCTGTGTATTTGACGCTGTCGCCAGAGTGGTTACCGGGTTAGTTGCCACAGTGATAAACGATGGCTTTTCGTGTACCGCTGTCGCATTTGCCGTTGTTCCCGGCATCAGCATTGTTAGCCCAAACAGGGCCAAGATACCAAAAAGACAGCCCAAAATGGCTTTTCTCAGACGATTTGTTGAGTTCTTCTTGAATATCATCAGAATTTTCCTCCCTGTTTTGAGGGGTGCTATAATTATAGCACACATAAGCTTTTTTGTCAAGGTATTTAACAGAGATTACAACGCTTACGTCTTCCTTTGTCGTTTTTAAAAAAATATGCTATGATAAAGCTAAGCTAATAAATGGATTTTTAAATGAAAAAAATAATCGAAAAACTTGTCGTCGCCTGTCTCATGATCGTCGCGGCATTCACACTTATCACATCGCTTACCACTAATCAAACCTACGCCGTGAACTCTCAACCTGCCGGCAACTGTAATACCTTCCTCGGCATGAATTCTTGGAACTGTGGTCTCGGCGACTGGAATGTTGAAAGCAATATTAAGACCAACATCGAAAAAATCATCATGAACGTTGGCGATGCCGGCGTCACTATCGTTGGTTACGTCGCCCTCGGTTTCATCATCTACGGCGGCTATCTTTACATGATGTCATCCGGCGATCCTGCTAAAACCATGGCTGGTAAGAAAACTATTACTCGCGCCATCATTGGGCTTCTCATCGTCGCTCTCGCTAAAACCATCTTTGGCGCTATCCTTTCCGCTATGGGTACCAAAACTCAAGTCGGTGCCGGTGGTGAAATGGCCGTTGTCATGCACGCCATCAACTGGGTCATTGGTGTTTCCGGTGTCGTCTGCGCCATCTTTATTGTCGTTGGTGGCTTCGGTTACATGACCTCTGCTGGCGATCCAAGTAAAGTCCAAAAAGCCAAGAAGACAATCCTCTACGCTATCATCGGTCTCATTATCGTCGCGTTATCATTTGTCATCACCAACTTCGTAATTACTAGATTGGCCAACGGCCAAAAAGGAGGCAATTCGAGCCTACCAAACTCATCAATTATTGCAATTAAAGAATAAGCGTTATAAAATCTAATCAAGAAAGGATATCTAATGGATTTATTAAGAATAATTGCAGACGGAGTCGAGCCATTACCAGGCGACGACAACCTCACTGAAAGAATCATTCAAATCATTAACGTCGTCGTTGGCGTTCTCGGCATTATCGCCGTAATCGTCATCATCATTGGTGGCGTCAATTACATGACTTCAACCGGCGACCCAGGCAAAGTCAAAAAAGCTAAGGATACCATCCTTTACGGTGTGATTGGTCTCGTGATTTGTGCACTTGCTTTCGCCATCGTCAACTTCGTCATTATCAACATTCTCGGTAATGGTAGTTAAAACGTTATTGATTTTTTAAAAATATAATTGTATTATTAAATTAAATTAATAAAAGGATTAAAATGAATCAACTAATCTCAACAGTAGCCGCAACTATCAATACGGTCGGTGACGAAGGCGGCGACCTCGATACCAAAATCATTGACATTCTTAATGCAGTTATCGCTGTTCTCGGTATCGTAGCTGTGATTGTCATCATTATCGGTGGTGTTGGTTACATGACCTCATCTGGTGATGCCGGCAAAGTCAAGAAAGCTAAGGACACCATCCTCTACGGTGTGATTGGTCTCGTGATTGTTGCTCTTTCCTTCGCGATCGTAAACTTCGTGATTGGCAACATCATCGGTGGTGGCGCCTAATTAGTTATTCAAAATATCTCCCTTCGGGGAGATATTTTTTATCCAAAAACAAAAAAGCGTCCCGCGAGGAGACGCCTTTTTAAATTCAATTACTGAACCGTGATTTTCTTTGGTTCCTCACTCTTCTCTTTGTCAAAAGTAATTGTGAGAACACCATCTTTGAGCTCTGCTCTTACACTGTTCTCATCCTCGCGAACTGGAACTGGCAAAGCAATCGTCCTCGAAAACTCACCCCAATAACATTCTTGGATATGCCAACGAGTAGTTTGTTCATCTTCGCCACCAGAAAGAACACCGGAAATCGTCAAGATATTATCGGAAATACTGACATCAAGATCTGACTTCGAAATGCCAGCGGTGCGTGCTTTAACTACTAATTTGTCGGCGGTTTCGTAGACATCTACAGCGAGTTGTCCCGGAAAATCGTCGGTATCCCCCCACCCACCATCATCTTCGACTGGTTCGCTGCCCTCTTCTTGAGGAGTTTCCTCGACATCTCCAGCTGGTTCTTCTTTGGCAGGAGTAGTTTCATCATCTCCTCCCAAAAAAGCAGCGGCGAGATCATCCTCCATCAGCAAATCGTCACTGTTTGTACGAGCCATATTTCCTCCACTTATATTGTTATGCTTTATTATAAAGCAAGAATGCAGTAAAATCAAGAGAATATGCTCTTAAATGTAAAAAATACAACAATTTTTAATCCTCTCGACTGGCTTGCACCCCACACCTGTCGGGGTTGTGGGCGTACGGGTGAGGTTCTTTGCAGCCGTTGTAAAAAATACATAAGCGCTTACTTTTTTAACATTTGCCCGATTTGTAAATGCCAAAAGTCGTCCGGAAAATGCGACCATTGCCACGACTTTCCGGAATGCTACTGCCTTGGCAAACGCGAAGATGTTCTCTCAATTCTGATTCACGATTTCAAATACCAATCTACCCGTGCTATTGGTGCCACCCTCGCTGGACTCCTATGTGAACACTTGCCAGACTTTCCTAATAGTTCCGTCATTGTTCCTCTTCCGACTTCCACTAGCCACATCCGTGAACGCGGTTTCGATCACACTTATTTCATTGCTAAGCGTATTGCCAAGAATAAACATCTGAAAACGAAACGTCTCTTCGTCCGTACCGCTAACACTACCCAAGTCGGCTCCGATCGCGCAACCCGTCTCGCTCAAGCTGACCACGCCTTCGCCATTAATCCAAAATCTATAATCGATCCAAACACCACCTACATTCTTTTTGACGACGTCTGGACCACCGGTGCCAGTATGAACGCCGCCATCAAAAAGCTCCGGGAGGCCGGAGCTAAAAGAATCATTGTAACTTTACTTGCAACTAGCAGTTTGGATTAACGCGCCAGTCGTATCGGTAGTTCCGGCTGGAAGTGACGAAATCACGAAATTCACGATTGCAAATGCGAGAAAACAAACAATAAGACCAATGATCGCATAAAGCACTGTGTTTTTCGCATCGGTCACTTTCTTCGCGTCGCCACCAGATACCACGTATTTAATACCACCGATGATGAGCATAATCACGGCAATAATACCTACAATGTAAAGAATCGTATTCGTTACTTGCTTAAACACGCCAGTATCACCAAAAAGATCACTTGGACAGCCGGTACAACGGGCTGCCTCTGCACCCTCACGCAGCGAAGTCATGGTAGATGCTGAAGCGATGCTAGAAAAACCAGTCAGCGCCACAAACGCACAGATTACAAACGATAATAAAACTTTAGCAATACTTTTCATACCCTTATTATACCACATATACCAATCTTCGACAAGTATGCATTAGAATAAAAATAACACTAGTTTTGAGAAGACTTTCCGACTTCCAAGATAAAAATAACACTAGTTCCGAGGACACTTTCCGACTTCCAAGATAAAAATAACACTAGTTTTGAGAAGACTTTCCGAACTGTCTTCGAAAAACTAGTGTTATTATTATCTAGAAAAGCTTGGCGGAGGGTGGGAGATTCGAACTCCCGCGCCAGGTTGCCCCAGCCTAACGATTTAGCAAACCGTCCCCTTCAGCCACTTGGGTAACCCTCCATCTAAGCTATTCTATCACATTTAGCACTTTTTTGTAAAACATGCTATAATCACCTTATGGTTAAGACATTGCAACCGGTCTCTTGGGAAGCCGAAGAATACATTGTGAAAGATCACAATGTTCTCTGGTATATTGGACTATTTTTAGTTGCCGGTGGTCTTTCAACTGTTGCAATTATCTATCGTGGCTGGACTTTCCTTGCCCTCGTCATTGTGATTGTTATCACTATTCTTGTTTTCTCACTTCGTCCGCCGCGCAAAATTAAATACAAGCTCGATAATAAAGGCCTTACCGAAGGCAATATCAATCATCCTTACGAAAACTTCCGCGCTTTTGGCATTTTAAAAGAAGGCAATCACTACTCTGCCATCCTCATCCCAAAGAAACGTCTTGGTCTCAGTGTGAAAGTTTATTTCCCGAAAGGTAGCGGCGAAGAGATTGTTGATATGCTCGGCAATCACTTGCCAATGGAAGAAGTAAAGCTGGATTTCCTAGATAAAATCGTAAATTTCTTGCGTATATAAAAAATCTGTGCTAAAATTAATCATAAGTATAATGTAAAGGTGGGCAAAATAATGGACCAAAATCAACCTGCAGACAACGATCTGCAAAAAGCAATCGACGACATCGCAAATACGACTAACCAAGACCCGGTTTTTTCTGACCCGGTCGCAGCTCCTTCTTCAGTACCAGAAGGTGATACTGGCGAACTCGCCGAAGCTATTGGACCATTTCCTGCTCCAGAACCAGCACCAGTTGCTCCAGCCCCGACGGTCGAGATGGTTGCTCCTGCCCCAGAGCCAATTGCCCCGATCGAAGAGATTGCGATTCCAAGCCTCGAAGTTCCAGCCCCAGCCCCAGCCCCAGCACCAGAGCCAATTATGCCAGCCTTTGAACCAGCTCCTACTCCAGTTATGCCAGCCTTTGAGCCAGCACCTGTCGCCCAAGGTCTTGATACTCGTCAAGTAAAGCAGGCCGCTCTCCGCGATTTGATTCCACTCGTTGATCATCTCAACATGAATCCATCTCAGAAATTCAATTTCTATCGCAACATCTTTGATGACTTGCACGATTACACCGTGCTTGAACCAGCTTATCTTGCTGCTAAAGAAATTGCTGATGATACTGAGCGTGCTGAAGCTTTGCTCTATCTCGTCGAATCAATCGACAAAATGTAATTGCATTTAAAAAATAGCCCCCGAAGGGGCTATTTTTTAATACATTCCGCCCATGTCCGGAGCGGCTGGTTTTTCTTCCGGGATTTCCACAATTAATGCACCCATCGTAATTGCCGTTGCGGCAATTGAAGTTGCATTCTTCACGGCTTCCTTCGTTACCTTTGCTGGATCAATCACACCGGCTTTCTTGAGGTCAATTAGGCCTTTTTCTGGAGCCATCACATTAACACCATAGCCTTCCTTCGTGGACTTTTCCACTTCGTGAAGCAGAGCCTGTGCATTAAGACCAGCATTTTCCACAATATGAATAAATGGAGTCTTGAGCGCATTCTTCACGATTCTGTGACCTGCATCTTCTTCGGAAAGCTTGGACGCAAGATTCACAAGCGTCACACCACCACCAGTCACGATTCCCTCAGCCAGAGCGGCTTTCGTGGCTGCCACTGCATCATCCACGCGGAATTTCTTTTCATCAATTTCGGTTTCGGTTGCACCACCAACCTTAATCACTGCCACCTTGCCAGACAGTGCCGCTGCGCGCTTCTCAAATTCTTCGCGTTCATAGTCCGAGCGAGCCATTTCAGCTTGTGAGTGAATCAAAGCAATTCTCTTTGCGACTTCCTTTTGATCACCGGCGCCCTTAATAATTGTCGTTTCATCCTTCGTCGCGATTACCTTAGCGGCTGAGCCAAGCACTTCAAGCCCCACCTCTTCGAGTTTCAAACCCTTGTCTGCCGATACCACCGTTGCATCCGTTAGAATCGCGATATCTTCCATGATTTCTTTACGTCTATCGCCAAAGGCTGGCGCCTTTAATACTAGCGAGTTAAACACACCTTTGAGTTTGTTCAGCACGAGTAGCGACAACGCTTCACCGCTGACTTCCTCGGCAATAATCACGAGATCCTTACGTCCGGCTTGTGCACACTTTTCCAGCAGTGGCAAAATATCGTTCGCAGCGGAAATCTTCCTATCCGTCACGAGTACGAGTGGTTTGTCAAAAGTCGCTTCTTGGCGATTTACATCCGTCACGAAGAACGCCGATGCATAGCCCTTGTCATAGCTAAAGCCTTCGACGATTTCCTGTTCCATCTCGAGGCCTTGACCGGCTTCCACTGTTACCACGCCATCCTTACCAATCTTTGAAATCACTTCGGCAATTAGTTTACCAATCGTTTCATCACCGGCTGAGATCGTGGCGACCTCTGCGACCTTCTTTGAATCACCTTCAATTTGCTCAGCAGACTTTTCGATTCCGGCCACGATTTCCGCACCGGCTTTTTCGATGCCACGGCGGAGTTCCATTGGATTCATGCCAGCAGCAATTAATTTATTCGCTTCATTCAAAATGTTGTACGTTAAAACTGTCACAGTTGTGGTACCATCACCCGCCACTTTGTTGAGTTTCTGTGCTGCGGTCTTGATGAGCTTCGCACCCACGGCTTCACCGAGTTTTTCATCCTTGTTTGGTAGTTCCACGGCTTCTGCCACCGTTACGCCATCATGCGTAATCACTGGTGCACCGTATTCCTTTTCAATAATGACATTCTTGCCCTTCGGACCAAATGTCACCTTAACTGCATCATATAATTGCTTCGCACCCGATAATACTTTTTCGCGAGCTTCTGCTTCGTAATAGATCTTTTTTGCCATTTTTACTCCCTTTCCTACAACGTGGCCAGTACATCTTCTTCTTTAACGATGATGTATTCCTTCCCGTCCATTTTAATTTCCGTCGTTGAATAGTCTTTACAGATAATCTTGTCACCTTTTTTCACATCTTTAACTTCCGGACCGACTGACTCTACCACCACATATGCTGGTTTTTCTTTTGCTTCACCAAGTAAGATTCCAGATTTAGTCGTTTCGAGTGGCTTTTCTACCACGGCCACGATTCTGTCTTTTAATGGTTTCATGCCTTTTATCTCCTTTTTCTACCCCTATTATAGCACAAAAATTAGCACTGTAAAGCATTGAGTGCTAATTTTCCATAATCGGCGCAAGACGTGTTCGGAGCGACTTCGTTAGATATAAAATATTCTTTAAAACTGTTTTCATTTCCTCTTCCGAATAGTCCTTTTTACCCCATTCATCCATTAGTTCCACTATCTCGCCCGTATAAACATTAAACATCCGTTTCGAATTCTTCGGGAGCCCCATCGCTTTTTCAATTAGCGGCCTTAACATCCAAACCATTTTTCGATATACTGTCGTGTCACCTAAATAAAGCGCCACCTTAAACAACTTCTTATTCTGCATCATAAAGATTAATAAAATCTCAAATGCCGTTTCAATCTTCCCATCCCCACCACTAATCAGCCGTTTCAGCGTCCTTTTATACATATATAATATATAGTGCTGATAATCAGTCGGAATCGCCGCTACTCTATGATGATGAAAATAAACTGTCGTCCGATGCACCCCAGCTCTCTTGGCCAGTCTGCAAATACACCTACATTCCCCTTCAAAAAAGACCCTTAGGATCGTTTCTTCAGTTTTTCTAAAACGGGCATTCTTTAACCTCTTCTCCGTTATCCCACACCTAATCATTGATGATTATCATACTCTGGAAAGTTTCTGTCTTTACCTGTTTATTTGTTAACCATTCATCCACGGCCCTTTTTACCCCCGGAAGCGCCGGATTTAAATAATCATGTATCACAATGATTCCATTTTTCGTCATCTTTTTATCAATTAGTTTCAGAGAATCTCTAATTGACTCATAAAAATCCCCATCTAGAAATGCGAAAGCAATTTTATCTGGTAAATCCTGGCCCTCTAACTCGTTAAACCAAGCCTTTTTGATTACTGGAAGTTTATAGCCCGCTCGTAAGAATCTCTCCTTTACTTCCCTTTTAGTTACAAATAATTCCTTAGCTTTAAAATCCTCACCGAGCGCCGACTGATCCTTTTCGGTTTTCTCCGGTAATCCTTCAAAAGAATCATATATATATAATATATGGTCACTTCCCTGTAAGATTTCCGCGAGTAGAAGCGATGTATCGCCTTTATAACAACCTAGCTCCACGAAATCACCAGAGCTGCCTAGACACTTTCTAGCCAGCTCCAGAATTTTATTCGTTTCTAATTCCGATACTTGATCGTTTCTAAAAGCCATTTTACTTAATTGCGTCAACAAGCTCGCTAGCTTTAGTAATCATGTAGGCCGCTTCGTTGGTCGGAATTACATAGATTGGCTTCGAACCTTCTTCCGCCACGTTTACATAACCCTTCGATTTATCAAGCTTCGCATCTTGTTTAATCTTAAAGCCCATGAATTCAAGCTTTGTAATAATCGAATTACGTACTGGAATCGAACGTTCGCCAATCGTCGCTGTAAAGACAATTGCATCAATGCCGCCCATCTTGGCTGCAAATTCACCAATCTTGCCAGCCACACCATCAATAAACATGTTGTAGGCTTTCGTTGCGTTCTCTTCGCCTTCTTCAAGACCAGAAATAATCTCACGCATATCCGAAGAGCCAGCCAGTGCCACGAGACCAGACACTTTGTTCATCACCTTAATTGCCTCCGCGGCACCCAGTTTTTCACCAAGCAGTGCCCCCACGGTTGGGTCAATCGAGCCAGTACGAGTTGAGGACATCAAACCTTCCAGTGGTGTTTCGCCCATTGAAGTATAAGCCGGTTCGCCATCAATAAAACCAGTTACCGAACAACCAGAACCAAGATGACAAATCACCATCTTCTTTTCAAGAATGCCAAGTTCTTTAACCTTGCCCATTACATAGCCATAAGATGAACCATGTGCACCCCAACGGCCAAGATCAAACTCTTCAATAATTTCTTTTGGCAACGCATACTCAGCATCACGACGTGAATCACGGGTGAGTGCTTCTGAATCGCTCATCGTCATAACTGGAATTCCTGGAAATGCTTCCTGTGCATTCTTTACGCCCCGGATTGCGCCAGGCACGTGTAATGGATAAGTAAGCTTCGCTTTCTCAAGTTCGTCAAACGTTTCTTCAGTTACAATGTGATGCTTTGAGAAATAAGTACCAGCCGCTGGCGTCCTCACCAAAATACCATCGAGTGGATGTGATTCATTAATGAATCCTTCCTTCTCAAAGATTGCCTTCGCTTCCTTAAATGCGTCGTTGAGTGAATCCCAAGTTTTATTCACTTTTTCTTCTGAACCATCGGCCTTTGAAACCGTGCAGATAAACTTCTTCTTACCATCAATTTCTACACCTTCAAAGTAAAGCGAACAAACTTCGTCTTGCCCTTCATAAAGTGAGAATTTCTCCGAACTAGAACCGGAATTCAAAACTAGAAAAATTTTAGTGATATTTGTTGCCATTATTTCTCCTTTAGACAATTATAACATTTTTTTGAGATACTCACCAGTTGGAGTCTTTGCGGACTTCGCGAGATCCTCTGGCGTACCTTCAGCACAAATCTCACCGCCCTTCAAGCCACCCTCTGGACCCATATCAATCACCCAGTCGGCACTCTTAATTACGTGTAAGTTGTGTTCAATAATAATCATCGAGTTACCACCATCCACGAGTTTATTGAGAATCGTAAGTAGTCTCTTTACATCATCCGTATGCAGACCAGTAGTTGGCTCATCCAAGATGTAAAGCGTCTTACCTGTCGAACGGCGTGAAAGTTCGGTTGCGAGTTTAATACGTTGTGCTTCACCACCCGAGAAAGTCGTGGCTGGCTGGCCAAGTCTGATGTAACCTAAGCCCACTTCCTGAATCGTGCGGAGTTTCGGCGCAATCGACGGAATATTTTTGAAGAATTCCACCGCTTCATCGATTGTCATATCGAGAACTTCTGAAATATCTTTTCCCTTGTATTTAATCTCGAGTGCTTCGTGATTATAGCGTTTGCCATGACAAGCCGGACAAGTTACATACACATCCGGCAAAAAATGCATTTCGATCTTATTCACGCCATCACCTTGACAATGCTCACATCTACCACCCTTCACGTTGAACGAGAACCTACCAGCTTTGTAACCGCGGACTTCTGCCTCTGGTTGCGAAGCATATAATTCACGAATCTGATTAAACACACCTGTATAGGTCGCTGGGTTCGAACGCGGCGTTCTGCCAATCGGCGACTGATCAATTACAATCACCTTGTTAATCTTTTCAATTCCTTCAATCTTTTCGTGCGTACCAGAAACTGTTTGTGCACGGTGCAGTCTTGCCAGTAATTCATTGGCTAAGATAGTATTTACGAGTGTTGATTTACCTGAACCAGACACCCCCGATACAACCGTCATCACACCCAGTGGGAAATGCGCATCGATATTTTTAAGATTATTTTCCCTAGCGCCCACTACCACAAGTTCATGACCAGCGCGAACTTTACGACGTTTCTTCGGTACCGGAATTGTGAGCTCACCAGACAAATATTTGCCCGTAATTGAATTTGGATTCTTCGCGACTTCTTCTGGCGTGCCCGCCGCTACCAACCTACCACCATTCACGCCCGCGCCTGGACCAATATCAATAATATAATCCGATGACCACATCGTATCTTCATCGTGTTCCACCACTAAGACTGTATTCTTTAAATCACGTAAGTGTTTCAATGTTGCAATCAACTTATTATTATCTCTCTGGTGCAAACCAATCGACGGCTCATCGAGGACATAAAGCACCCCTTGAAGTCCTGAACCAATCTGCGTGGCGAGCCTAATTCTCTGTGCTTCACCACCAGACAAAGTGTTTGCTGCTCGGCCAAGCTCAAGATAGCCAAGCCCCACATCCTGCATAAATTTCACACGTTCACGAATCTCCTTTAGAATTGGCTTTGCAATTAATTCTTCGGATTCCGTAAATCCTAAATCTTGATTTAGAACTTCAAGTGTCGCATCAACATCTAGGTTGCACATATCTACAATATTTAAATCATGCACTGTTACAGCCAGCACGGCTGGTTTTAACCTTGCCCCATGACAAGTCTGGCATTCTCTCACCCGCATGAATCTTTCAATATCATGTTTCATAAACTCCGAAATCTTCGGATCATTATAACGGCGCTCGAGCGTTGGAATCACGCCTTCATAAGTCGTCTCATACTTCGTACCATCGGCAAATCTACCGGAACCCGTAATTCTCATCTCATACTTTTCATCGCCCGTGCCGTAAAGAATGATGTGTTTCACTTCATCAGATAACTCACCAATCGGCGTATAGATATTAAATCCGTGTTTTATACCAACTTGCATCAATCTCTTGAGCCACCACGAATCTTGCTGCACGCGGTTAAACGGGCGAATCCCGCCTTCTGCAATCGTGAGGTTGTCATTTAAGACTAATCCTGGGTCAACTTCCATCCTAGAACCTAACCCAGTACAAGTAGGACAAGCGCCTTCCGGTGCATTAAATGAGAATAGTCTCGGGCTAAGTTCCGGGATTAGTTCATCCGGATGATCCGGACAAGCATAGCGCTGCGAATAAGTTAATACTTCTGTATTCTCGGACGTAATACGATTCTCTCCCACCGCCGTAGAGGTATCCGTAATCTTAAGAAGCTTAATAATTCCCTGGCCCAGTTCAAGTGCCTGTTCAATCGAACCCGAAATTCTCGTCTGTTGCTCAGGGCTCAGTACAAATCTATCCACCACAATTTCAATATCGTGACGTTCGTTTTTATTTAATTCTGGAAATTCATCTAACGCATAAATTATTCCGTCCACTCTCGCTCTTGAGAATCCCCGCGCCGAGAATTGCTCCGGAATGTGTTGAAACTCACCCTTCTTCGAAGACACGATTGGTGCAAGCAACATGAGTTTTGCCCCGAGCGGCAACTTCATTACTTCATTAACGATGTCATCCACCGTCCTTCTCGACACTTCTTTGTGACAAACTGGACAATGTGGCACACCCACACGCGCAAACAAGAGACGCAAATAATCATACACTTCCGTCACCGTTGCTACAGTTGAACGTGGGTTCCTTGAGGTTGATTTCTGATCAATCGAAATTGCTGGGCTAAGCCCTGTAATTGAGTCTACATCCGGTTTATCCATGATACCAAGGAACATCCTCGCATAAGACGACAAAGATTCGACATAACGTCTCTGTCCTTCTGCATAAATCGTATCAAAAGCTAAACTCGACTTACCCGAACCAGACAAACCCGTGATAATCACCAGTTTATCTCTTGGAATATCCACATCGAGATCATGTAAATTGTTTTGTCTCGCGCCTCTTACGCGTATGGCATTATCATTGCTAAAAATCTCCCCCTCTAATGCCTCATTCTTATAATCTTCCATACATCCCCTAATCAAACTAATCAGTTATTATACCAAAAAACTTGCGTTTTGTCTAGAGTAAGGCCTATTTCAAGTCCACGCAGATATACTCGCCATTATCCCTCACGGTATAATAATAAGTGTTTCTCATCACTTTATTCACTTCAGGACCGCAATGAGCATCAAAGGCTTCATTTTCTTCAAAAGACTGTTCTCGATTATAATAACTTCTAATCTTCGTTAACCCCCAAGATGCTCGGCTAAGCCCAGTCTCTTGAATAGTTACGAGTTTTCTCGCTGCTGGATATTCATCGGCCACATGTTGCATCACCTTACTCATTCCAATATCACCATCTATCTGTATTATCCTTCTAGATACTTCTTCTTTATCCGGGTATAGTTTTGATAATCCACCGATTAAATCTTCCACTCTAAAATTCGCCCACCTTTCCTGGTCGGCTAGCCCATTCCCAAATGCTAGTACAAACATAATAAACGAGTATAACAAAACTAAACTTGGACCAACACAGAAATAATCGAAGATTTTACCTATATTTTTTGTTGCAATTATCATTACCGGCACAAATGCTATTCCAATCCCTACCAATGATCTTGGTGTTAGTGGTGGATTCTTTAACAACAAATATGCTCCAATCGATAGTGGTACTGCCACCAAGAAGGCTAACAATAGTACTAAACTTTTTTTCTTATAATTTTTAATCACTAGAATCAACATTCCGCCGAACGATAAGACTGCCAAAATCTTCTGCCAGATGTTTAGACTCTGTACCATTAGTGTAAGATGTGCCACAAAATTATTCCAAATCCCCGGCACTAGTTCCGCTAGTGAAATCATCTCATTATTCCGATAACTTTTCTCTGGTTCTGGTAAACAAAACTTGAATAGAAGCGCTGGAATTACGCAAAATACCACTGAAAGAGCTAATTTTTTAATAATATCCCGGCAGTTTTCCCCTTTTAAATAATCTTTCGTCGCCATATATACACATAAAACTGGAAGTATTCCACTCGACGCTTGATAAGTTGTCCACATCACAAGCATTGAAATCACCGTCACCACACCAAATTTCGTTACTGATTTTTTATTAATCTCTTTCGGCCACCATAATATCGGTATCACTGACACTAGCACCGAAAGTGCAATGCAAGGCGCATCAAATTTATACATCCAACATTCAATTGCAAGTGGCGTTAACCCCACAAACGCCGTTAATACGAGTGGCAAATATTTAATCTTCTTATCACAAAGGATATAAGTGATTATCACACTCGTGGCAGCTAGAATCATCATCGCAAGAATCTGCGACCAAGGTGATATATCAAGCAACCGGTCATTCGCATTCATTAAAAGCCCAAAAGCCGTCGACGAATATCGATTAAAATCCGATGTCCACGCATAACCAAAAATTGCTCTTCCTCTATCATCAATAAAGGACGCACCGCTCCGCCATACTGACAACATCGAAAAACCATAAATTAAAAACACAATTAAAAAAGGTTTCAGAAACGGTCTCAACACCTCATAATACTTCTTCATTTTTACCTCCTTCATATGCTGAATTATACAATTTAATTCGCTAAATGTTATAATAATTGCATGAATCGCGGACTTAAATTTGTTATTGTGGGTATTATTCTCACTATCACTCAATATCTTTTTTATACTTTTCTAGTTCACGTTATTTTTAATAATAATGATTTACTCTGGCTCTGCAGTGGCATATCCTACATCTTTGCGACCATCCTTGCATTCATCCTCCACTCCAACATTACCTGGAAGGAGCGCAAGCCAACCAACCACGGCATCATCATGTTCTTTATCTGGAATGCCATCACCGCTTTTGCGATTGCGCCGTTCTTCACTTGGCTCTTCAAATTCAACACACCAATTCATAATTTCCTCTACAGCATTTCCTTCGGCATGGGCTTTTCGTTTACTTATGAATTTGTCGAGAGCACCACAATTTTCATTTTCGTAACACTAATTACCCTAACTCTCAACTTCCTCTTCTATGATCGCCTCGTCTTTGGTAAAGAAAAAACTCCGGCTAAGAAAACCACCGCGAAAAAGGATACCAAGAAAAAATGAGTTCCAAGATTTCTGTCATCGTCCCGATTTATAACACTGCTAAATATTTAGAAAATTGTCTTGATTCGATCGTAAATCAAACTCACAAAGAGCTTGAAATTATCTTAGTTGACGATGGTTCCACCGATGAATCTGGTAAAATTGCAGATACTTATACTAAAAAAGACAAACGCATTAAAGTTATTCACCAAAAAAATGCCGGCCAATCCGCCGCGAGAAACCATGGCCTAAAATCCGTGACCGGCGATTATGTCAGTTTCATCGATAGCGACGATTTTATTAAGCCGGATTATTACGAAAAGCTCTTACATGCCTACGACAACAATACTTCCCTCTCTGTTTGTGGCGTCCATTACAAACGCCTTCGCACTAAAACTGCCGAAGATGTTTATATTAAGCCACTTAGGAGTCGCAAGAAAAATGAAACGAAAAAAACCTACATCCTCTATCTGCTCGCCATCGATGGCCGCATGTATTCCTCTGTCAACAAACTCTATCAAGCGAAATTCGCCAAGGAATGCCATTTCGACGAATCCTTAAATTTTGCCGAAGACACTAAGTTCGTCCTTGATTATCTAAATCTCGCAGACGGCGAACCTCGTTTCGTTTTAGAGGCTCTCTACATCTATAATTTTGGTACCGAGACAAGCACCATTAGAAGCGCTGCCACTAAATGGGAAAACTGGCAGAGGCAATATCAAGATCTGAAAACTTGGCTCGGCCCACGACCAACCATGATAGAAAAGTTTTGGCTTCACACTGTCCGCGCTCGGTGGCGCGTATCCTACATCCGCTCGAAACGTCGCGCTAAACAGTAAAATATGATAGAATAATACTATATATGAAAATCCCTCGTGTTTTGAATCGCAAAAATCGGATTCTTCTTAAGGAACTCACCAAAACGGATTTTAAACTCCGTTATCAGGGTTCGGTTCTGGGTTATTTATGGGCACTCCTTCGCCCGCTCATGATGTTCGCAATTCTCTATATCGTGTTTTCTAAACTCTTAAAGATTGGTAACGACATTCCGCATTATCCAGTTTATCTTCTCTGTGGTACCACCCTTTGGAGCTTCTTTACTGAATGCACTTCCCAAGGCATCCAAGCTATCATCGCTCGCGGTGAACTCCTTCGTAAAATCAGTTTTCCAAAATACATCGTTGTCGTTTCCTCTCAGCTTACCGCCCTCATCAATCTCGGCATCAACTTGATCGTAGTCGTGATTTTTGCGCTCATTAATGGCGTCGCCCCAAGCTGGTCTTGGTTCCTCGTTATCCCAATTATTCTCGAGCTTTATCTTCTCTCTCTTGGCATCGCCTTCTTGCTTGGTGCCATCAATGTTAAATACCGTGATATCACTTCGATTTGGGATGTCTTAGTGCAAGCTTTATTCTATGCTGTGCCAATTATCTATCCAATTCAAATGGTCGCCGGTACCAGTACCCTCGCTGCTAAGATTATTCTTTTAAATCCAATCGCCCAATGCATTCAAGATGTTCGTTTCAATCTCATCACCCCAGAAACCGTTACCACTTGGAATTTCGTCGGTCTTCCGTACGCCATCGTTCCACTTGTCATCGTCGTTGTAATTCTCATCGCTGGCGCTCTTACCTTCCGTCATAAATCTAAATTCTTTGCGGAGGAGGTCTAATGAGACGTAAACTCGGTACTCGTACAGAAGTTGAACTCGATAACGGCATCGCTATCGAAGTTAAAAACCTGAAGAAAAGCTTCCGTCTTCCAACCGAACAATCTTTCGGCCTAAAACAAGCTATCTTCAATCGTCTCCGTGGCATTAAAGGTTACAAAGAACAAAAAGTCCTTCGTGGTCTTGATTTCGATATTAAAAAAGGCGAATTTGTCGGCATCGTCGGCCGTAACGGCTCCGGTAAATCTACCTTGCTCAAAATCCTCGCTGGTATTTACTATCCACAAGCAGGCGAAATCGTGATTAATGGCACTTTAATTCCGTTTATCGAACTTGGTGTTGGCTTCAACTACGAACTCACTGGTCGTGAAAACGTCTATCTAAATGGCGCTCTGCTCGGCTTCTCCAATGCCGAGATGGACGCCATGTATGATGACATCTGGAAATTCGCCGAACTCGAGCAATTCCAAGACCAAAAATTAAAGAATTATTCTTCTGGTATGCAAGTTCGTCTCGCTTTCTCAATTGCAATTCGTGCCCGTGGTGACATCCTTCTCCTCGATGAAGTCCTCGCCGTTGGTGATGCTGCCTTCCAGAAAAAATGTAATGATTATTTCAAATCACTCCACGAAAACAAGCAAACTGTTATTCTCGTCACTCACTCCATGGAAAACGTCCGCGAATTTTGCGATCGTGCCATCTTAATTGAACAAGGTAAAATCGTCATGGATGGCGATCCAAATAAAGTCGCCGACGCTTACACCGAAATGCTTGGTATCAAGAAATGAAAAAAGTCACCATTATCACCATGCAGTTAAAAACACCTGGTGGTATTGAACGCTTCGTTACGACTCTGGCGAATATGTTCGCTTCCGATTTTGAAGTCGAGCTCGTTTCAAACTATGGTAAAGCCGAAGATAAACTCGCTTTTCCGGTTAGTCCAAAAGTTAAAACTACGTTCCTAACTCCCGTTCAGCCGGCCGAAGTTTCAATGAAAAATCTCATCACCTCTTTTAAGTGGCATAAAATTCCAAAGGAAATCGCCCGTCGTAAAGAAATCTACGATACGAAAGATAAAGTCTTTGATGAATTTTTCAAGAATCTTAAAACCGATTTCATTATTACCGACCGCGCCGAGTACAATTGCCTCGTTAGTAAGTTCTATGCTAGCGACGCTGTAAAAATCGCCACCGATCATAACTATCATCAGAATAGTCAACACTACATCGAAGAGTTGATGGACTCTATCAAAGGTTTTAACTACCTTGTCGTTGCGACCGACGAACTGAAAAAAGACTACGAAAAACTAACCGCAGTAAAATGTATTCAGATCAATAATCCACTCGATGCTATCCCAACCAAGAAGTCTGATTTAAAAAATAAGAACCTTATTTCGGTTGGCCGTTTCGTCCCTGAAAAAGATTTCGAAACTCTCGTCGACATCATGGCAAAAGTCCACGAAAAAGATAAGGATACCCATCTCACCATCATCGGCGATGGCGTCACCCTTCCGTCCGTTCGCGAAAAAGTGAAAACTCTCGGTCTTGAAAAAGTCATTTCTTTGCCTGGCTTCCTCACGCAAAAAGAAATCGAAAAATATTACTATGACAGTTCTCTCTTCGTGATGACCTCCATTACTGAAGCCTTCGGCCTCGTTCTCGCTGAAGCCATGAGTTATGGTCTTCCTTGCATCGCTTTCGCCCGCGCCTCTGGCGCCCGCGCTCAGATAAAAAACGACGTCGGTGTTCTTATTCCAAATGCCAATACTGATCAAATGGCAGCTAAAATCATCGAATTATTAAACGATAAAAATAAGCTCCAAAGCTTCCAAAAAGCCATCAACAAGACCATTGATAGTTACGACCAAGAACAGATACAAAAAGAGTGGCATAAGATTGTTTATTAGGGTTAATCATGCTATAATTAACAGCATGAAAAGGGAGTTATTTAAGGATAAAATTTTGCTGATTACCGGCGGTACCGGTTCTTTTGGCAACAAAGTACTCGATCGTTTTCTGAAAGATGATATCGAGCTCAAAGAAATTCGCATCTTCTCTCGTGACGAAAAGAAACAAGAAGATATGCGCATCAAATATAAGAATGACAAAATCAAATTCTTCATTGGTGATGTCCGCGACTATCGTAGCGTCGATGACGCCATGGACGGTGTTGACTTTGTCTTCCACGCTGCAGCTTTAAAACAAGTTCCATCTTGTGAATTCTTCCCTATCCAAGCCGTTAAGACCAACGTCCTTGGTACCGAAAATGTTCTCGAAGCTGCCATTAACCACAAAGTTAAACGCGTCGTCGTTCTCTCGACCGACAAAGCTGCTTACCCAATCAACGCGATGGGTATGAGCAAAGCTCTGATGGAAAAAGTCGCCATCGCTAAAGGTCGCGAAGTCAAAAACAGCGACACAATCATTTGCCGTACTCGTTATGGTAACGTCATGGCTTCCCGTGGTAGCGTCATTCCTCTATTTTGTGATCAAATTGCACATGGTCTTCCGCTTACCATCACCAACCCAGACATGACTCGTTTCATGATGACGTTGGAAGACGCCGTTGACCTCGTTCTCTACGCTTTCGAAAATGGTGAGCAAGGCGATCTCTTCGTTCAAAAGGCTCCAGCTGCCACCATCGATACGCTTGCTAAAGCCGTTTGCGAATTAAAGGATCCTGGCCATCCAATTAAATACATTGGTACCCGTCATGGCGAAAAGCTTTATGAAACTCTCGTTACTAAAGAAGAGATGCTTACTGCTAAAGACTGTGGCAATTACTACCGTATCAAGGCCGACAAGCGTAATCTCAACTACCAGAAATACGAAGTTGAAGGCACTACTAAATTCGATACTATCGAAGATTATCATTCTCACAACACTGAACGTCTCGATGTTGAAGGTATGAAGAAGTTACTTCTAAAACTTGATTTATTTAAATAAGGAGGGTGCATGAAAATATTGATTCTCGGCGCAGACGGAATGCTCGGCCATGTTGTGACGACTTATCTCACCGAAAAAGGCCACGAAGTTGTCAAAACTTCTCGCGATCCGAACGATAACTATTATTTCGACGCCTATGAAAATGTCTACAGCATCGAAGGTATTATTGCTCGCGTTCATCCGGATGCCATCATAAACTGCATTGGCATCTTAAACGAAGCTGCCGAGAAGCACCATGCTCTCGCCATTCTCTTAAATAGTTTTCTCCCTAACTACTTAGATGAATTAGCCAAAAAGTACGAATTTACGCTCGTTCACGTCACTACCGATTGTGTCTTTGATGGTGAAAATGGTGATTACACCGAAGACGCCGTGCCAAATGCCACTAGTTTCTACGGCATTTCTAAAGCCATGGGCGAAGTAAAAAGCGACCGCGCCTTGACTCTCCGCCTATCCATTGTTGGCCCAGATATCAATCCAAACGGCATCGGTTTATTTAACTGGTTCTCTAAACAATCTGGCGAAGTGAAAGGTTATTCCAAAGTCTTTTGGACTGGCGTTACTACCGTCGAGCTCGCCCGCGTGATTGAAGAAGGTTTGAAAGAAAAAATCACCGGCTTCCACCACGTCGTAAATAACGAAAAAATCGCGAAAAGCGAGCTTATCCGTCTATTTGAAAAATATTTCCACTTCGGTATTACAGTTGTCGATGACGACACCAAAAAGAGTGACAAGAGTTTAATTAGAACTAATAAAAGCCACGACTTCAAGATTCCAAGCTACGAACAAATGGTTAAAGACATGCGTGCCTGGGTCGACGCTCACCCGGATTTATACACGGATTTAAAAGAAAGGATGGACAAATAATATGAAAATCATGGTCATCGTCGGCACTCGCCCCGAGATTATTCGCTTAAGCGAAGTTATTAAAAAGTTGGAGCAGTTCCATCAAGTCGTTTTAGTCCATACCGGCCAAAACTACGACTACAATCTAAACGAAATCTTTTTTAAAGATTTGGATCTCCGAAATCCAGACTATTATTTGAACGCTGCCGGCGACAATCTCGGCGAAAGTGTTGGCAACATCATCGCTAAAACCTACGCCATCATGGAACAAGAAAAGCCAGATGCGCTTCTAATTCTCGGTGATACCAACAGCTGTCTCTCCGCCTATTCCGCGAAGCGTCTCAAAATCCCAATCTTCCACATGGAAGCTGGCAACCGCTGTTTTGACTTCAACGTTCCAGAAGAAATCAACCGCCGCGTCGTCGATCACGTCAGCGACATCAATCTATCCTACTCCGAGAATGCTCGTCGTTATCTCATTGCCGAAGGTAAGCGTGACGACAGCGTCTATGTCACCGGTTCACCAATGACCGAAGTCCTCGACAAATTTAAATCCAAAATCGACGCCTGCGATGTTTGTAGCCGCCTCGGTGTCGAAAAAGGTAAATACTTTATCGTGAGCCTTCACCGTGAAGAGAATCTCGATATCAAAGACAATTTCCACACGGTTTGTGATTCCTTGAATAAAGTTGCCGAGAAGTACAACCTCCCAGTTATCTTCTCGACTCACCCACGTACCCGCAAACGCATTGATGCCGAACATATTGAATTCAATCCGCTCATCAAGAATCTCGATCCACTTGGTTTCATTGATTACAATGCTCTTCAGCTCAACGCCTTTTGCGTTTTGTCTGATAGTGGCACCATTACCGAAGAGTCCTCCATCATGCATTTCCCTGCCGTTTCCGTCCGTACTTCCACCGAGCGCCCAGAAGGTCTCGACGCTGGCACCATCGTCTTAAGCGGTATCGATGCTGAAGGCCTTGTCTCCGCTATCGAAATCGCTACCAAGGCCCAGCCGGATAATTCCAAGATTCTCGTTCCGGACTATACTGCCACAAATGTTTCCGACAAAGTCCTTCGTATCATCGAAAGTTACACTAAGATCGTGAATCAAAGGACTTGGAAGAAGTGACAAAACGGGTCCTCGAGCTAAATAACGTTGATATTTATGGCCGACGTTTTAATGGTTATTCCCTAACGGAATACTTCAACCACAGCAGCAAAGATTTCTCTGCGAAATTTTTAGTCAACCACAAATATAGCAAAGATCCTGATGTCGTCGAACTATTCAGTTCCGATGACCTTGCTAATTTTGACTGGCAAATCGAACCCCTCGAAGAAAAGCTTTCCATCAAGAACCAGATTTCAGTTACCGAAGATGCGCTCACTAATCATCCGCTTTATCAATCAGCCGATCTTCTCCATTTTCACATGTATCACAACATGCATCTCCCAATTGAATTCTTAACTCGCATCAAGGATAAAAGCATTGTCATCGACATCCATGACACTTTCTGGCTCACCGATGAACATATCCCGATGCTCGAAGTCTTTAAATATTCTGATCAGAATAAAACTTCTCTCGATGCTCAGCGTAAACGCGTCTTAAATTCCATCGATGCCGATTTCGTCGTTCATTCCCCATTTATGTTGAATCTCTTCAAAAAATCTGATGCCACCAAAAACCTTCGTGTCCATCTCATCCCATTTGGTATTGATACTGAAGTCTTTAAACTGCAAAAGGTCAATCGCAAGAAATACCAGATTCCAGACGATTCCTTCGTGATTTTCTGCCGCTCGCAAAAAGAATTTAAAGGCATCGACTATATCGAGTCAGCCCTAAAAAATCTTCAAACCGACCGTGACGTCACCATCGTTACAGTCGGCGTTAAAGGTTTATTAGATTCAATTAAAAATAAGTTTCGCCTCATTGAACTTGGCACCTTGAATAGTGAAGCCGAGCTCGCCGAAGTCTATAATCTTTCCGATCTGTTTCTCGCTCCGTCCACCGAAGAAAGTTTTGGCTTCATGGCGATCGAAGCGATGTCCTGTGAAAAACCGGTCATCGTCTTTGAAGGCACCGCTCTTCCAGATACTGTGAACGCTCCCACGATTGGCATCGCAACTAAAAGAAATGCAAAAGAGCTCGAAAAAGCTATTGAACATCTCTTAAATAATCCAGCAGAATGTAAAACTCGTGGTGAAACCGGCCGTAAATTCGTCCTTAAAAACTACACTGAAGAAAAATATTTCACAAGCTATGAAAAACTCTTCCAGAATCTTCCAAAAAGAAAGCCTAAACCTTCTCCCGAAGATCCGGCTCCTAAAAACCTCGATGCTCTAACTAAATTCCTCGACGGAAAACTCCCAGACGAAAAGTTCGATTTTAATAATACCACCGTTCAAGCCAAAATTTATGCATATAATCAAGAATTGTATAGTAAAATAGTAAAACAGAGCAAAAAAATTAGCCCGAAAAAGATTGTTAAAAAAATTATAAAGTTTGTGAGAAAATAAGATGAAAAAAGATACTCTCCCTCTAGTCTCAATTGTGATTCCGGTTTATAACGGCGCCAACTACATGAAAGATGCCATCGACAGCGCCCTCGCTCAAACCTATCCAAACGTTGAAATTATTGTTGTAAACGATGGTTCCACCGATGGTGGCAAAACCGACAAAATCGCGAGAAGCTATGGCGACAAAATTCGTTACTACAACAAAAAGAATGGTGGCGTCTCTTCCGCTATCAATTACGGCGTTGAAAAAATGAAAGGCGAATACTTCTCTTGGCTCTCTCACGATGATATGTATTTCGAAAACAAAGTCGAAGCCGAAATCAACTACCTCAAAGAGCATGGCCTTCTCGGTAAAAAAGTTATCGCCTATTCCGACTATCGTCTCGTCAATCTCCGTGGTCGTACCATTACTGAAATGATTATTAATCACGATTTAGTCGAAGAAAAACCAATCTACGCTCTCATGCGCGGTATCTTAAACGGCAATTCCATTCTCATTCCAAAAGCCGCCTGGGACACTTATGGTCTTCTCGATACCAAACTCGCCTGTACTCAGGATTACGCCAAATGGTTCGAGATGAACAAAACCTACCGCTTCGTTCATATTCCAAAGATACTCATTAAATCCCGCTACCACTCCGGTCAAGCCACCAACACTGATCCTCGCGTCAAAACCGAAGGCAACAAATTCTGGCTCAAAATGATTAAATCTATCGACGAGAAAGGTCAAGTTAAGCTCAACGGTTCTAGCTACGTCTATTACTATCGTCTTATCGATTTTCTCAAGAATACTCCATATGACGAAGCCCTCGCCTACTGTGAAGAACAGATTAAAAAATACGAAAAAGAAGATGTTCCAGAAGAAAAATACATTAGCTATGAAGGAAAAGAAGCCATCTTCTCTAAAAACCCACTCATCCGTTTCTTCCAAATCGTCCAGTATGAAGGCATCAAAAACGCTTTTTCTCGTACCTTCAAGAAACTAAAACTTAAGAAATAATTATTTACCTAAATCAGCGCGAATCTGTGTTGAGGAAATTCCTTGCGTGTAAGGGATGTACACCACCTCAACACCTTTTTCTTTCATCTCTTTTTCAAGATTATTGTAGTATTCTTTACCTTTATGATCTTCACTGATAAACAAGATATTGTAACCATATTTTTCGAGCGCTTCAAAATCTCTACCCTCACCGGATAGTTCCGCCCTATCGACATATTTAATCGCTCTCACTACTTCGAGGCGATTCTGCTCGCCAATAATCGGATGTTTATTCTTCTGCTTGAACATGATTTCATCTGGCGTCACATCCACAATTAAATAATCACAGCGCTTCTTCGCCTCGCGAATATAGTTTAAGTGTCCCACATGGAACAAATCCCAACATCCACCGAGATAACCAATTTTAACTTTTCCCATGTCTTATTTTCCCTTCTAATTTATAAAATTTAGCTACAATTCTATTTAATTTTCTCTTTTCAATATCTTCTAATGCATCAATTCTTGCTTTCGCTTTTCTAAGTTCTGCTTTTAAGTCCATCTTCTCTGCAATATTTTGATCATGGAGTTTCAGATAATCTTGTGCCACTTCGTCATATAGGAAATAATTAATTACATCAAGGTATCCTTTTACGCCCGTCCGGTATTCCTTCGGGAAAATCTTTTGGCTCAGTTCCTTTTGTTTCTCAACCATTTTCTTTGACAAAGCCGCCTCGATTACCTTATTCACGTCAGCCGCCGTCTTCGCGTAAGGAATGTATCCGTCTCTCACAAATAAATACTGCGTTGTATGAATATTACCTAGTTTAAAACAATCCAAATCTCCAGTCGCTACTGCGCACGGCACACCTGCATATAGTGCCTCGCCAATCGCCGATGAATTGCCAAATAGGCACACATCCGATTCCAGAATCAAATTTGACAAGCTCGCTTCTGATCCGTAATATTTATCTGCAAGGTCTACTAGCACTTGTTTCTTCGAAGCATTTTTCTTCAAGAATTCTGTACCATGGTGCCCTTTTACTACCACATAGTATTTCTTTTTCAGGTTCTTTACAATCTCAACCAACTCATCTTCCGTATCCACATCATTATAAGTTGGCGCGAATAACACCTGTGGCTTTTCCCTTTTTACCGCCTTTTTCTTCTTACCGAAGAATCTTAGATTATCTACCGGGAATGTTCTTCCATAAACCTGCAACATATCATTCGTAATCGTGCTCTGGCAGAGAAAACCGTGATACTCCTGCATTACTTCCGGAATATAAGTTAGATTTGGCTTAATGTTTAGTGTTCCGTATTCATACTTTAAATAGCATTTCGACTTCACCTTGTTGTCGATATAAGGTGTTAAATATGCATCAAATACCGTATCCGGAAAACTATCTAGACTCTTCGGATTGTAGCCAGCTTTTTTAATTAGCTGTACCACGCTCGCCGCCATCTCCTTGTAGCCACTTTCATTGTTCTCAAAAATATCCGTCACAATCTCGACGGAATATGGTTGCTTCTTTAATTCTTTTAGTAACGGTTCCAACGTAAAAAACTGCACTTCGCTCTGAATATGAACAGCAATTTTTTTCTTCGGTACCATCTCTGTACTAATTATAGCACATTTAGGAGCCACTCTTGGTGGTCATTTGCATAACTCGTCTTCGTATAAATCTGGACGTTTGAAATACCATTATGTACATCGAGCACAAATTCTGGCGCACAAGCATTCTGAATCGTTACTGTGCCATTTACATTCTTCGTAAAATGCCATCTCTGAGCACAGGTTTTATTTAGGGCATATTGCCACACATTCGATTTATTCTTAAACTGGCCATATTCCACATCAAGAAGTTTTCCTGTTCCCACATTCGTAATCGTGTAAAAATCATCGACCTTTTCAATCTTCCATTGTTGTCCGATATAGTTTTCCTTAATTGGCTCAACCAAGGCATTCGCATAGTTCTCCGTTGAATTATTTACAATCGCGAGCGCCTTGCTGTGGTCACCAGAATACATAATCTGATATGTACCACTGTAATTCGTCGTATCGGCTTCCTTTAGCACCCACTTTTGATGATCATTTTCATAACTCGTCTTCGTATAAATCTGGACATTCGAAACACCATTATGCACATCTAGCACAAATCTTTCATCACACTTATTGTGAATCGTAAGTGTTTCGTCTTTATTCTTTTCAACATTAAATCTTTGTTCGCAGGACTTATTTAATTCGAACTGTTGTACATTTGCTCTGTTCGCTAAACTCGTACCCGCCACATCCATGACCTTATTCGTACCTACATTCCTAAATACATAGTAATCTTCTACAATTTCAATCCTCCATTGTTGCGTCGTATCACTCCCCTTCGTCGTCATCACTGCTACATTCGAATCATTTTCGATGCCGAGCGTCTTATTCTGGTTTCCGGCATATATAATATTGTAAGTTCCAGCATACGCTTCAAGCGATACTTCCTTCGTAATAAACCATTGTTGATGCACATTATTGCTTCTCTTTTCATAAATCTGGACATTCGAATCACCGTTCTGTAGATCAAACACATAAGTAATGTCATAAGCACTCCGAATATAATAACTGTTGCTATCATATTCCTCGATGTACCAGTTTACTAAGCATCCGTCCTCCGAACCGCATAGCAAAATATTGGTCTTGTTCTGGACTGAGTCTTTCTTCATACCGAGCATTAATCCACTTTCGCCATTCGTAATCGTGTAATAACTTTCGTTCGCAACTTTCGTGAATACCCAGTGTCTCGAACCGTCCGTCTTTTGATAAACATCGGTCTGTACGTTGCTACCGCTCACAATACTATTCCCAGCCACACCCATATATTTATTGTGTTTGCCGGCCTGAATATAATATGTACCATTTTCAATCTCGATAACCGTCGTCGGCACTAGCACCCACTTTTGGTGATCATTCTCAAATTCCGTCTTGGAATAAATTTGTACATTTGTTTCACCATTCTGAAGATCAAGTACATATTCTGGTGCGCACACGTTATGAATTGTAACCGAACCATCTACATTTCGCGTAAAATTCCATTTTTCTCTGCAGGAACTATCCGAATTAATTTGCGATACATTTGTTTTATTTTCAAAGTTTACATCATCCACGCCAATCACTTTGCCAGTCGATACGTTCTTAATTGTGTAATAAGTCTTATATTTCTTGATCTCCCATTTTTCTGTATCGTCAGTTTTATCAAAGTCGTTTACTGTTAAATTATCTTCCGTCACCCCTACAGCTTTCGTGTGATTACCTGCGTATAATATATTGAATGTGCCGGAGTAATCTCTACTATCATAAACCATGCCATTATCAGTAATTCCGCCAAACCAATCTTCAAAGTAGTGGTAGAAGTTTCGGTTACCATACGCACCACAATATGCCGTACCATATCCGGCAGCAAGTGCTCCAGCATTTGGCTGATATGGCGTATAACGATAAAGTGCCGAAGTTGCGAGCGAACGTACATTTACTACCGAACCACCACAAGCTGCATTCGGGTTGTATTGAATATAGTTCTCGCCGAGTGGATAGTTCGTCCAACCGCCATCAAGCACAGTTCTAAATAATGCCGCTGCTTTTCTAATTTGATTCTTAAATCCATAATACTGTGCCGAGCATGGTGCCGTATCCGGACAACCATAACCGGTTGCCTTACGATAATCGCCATTATTTGGAATTCGATCCGTGATTAAACCGGTTTCCTTTTGAAGTAGTACAATGAGAGCCTGCGGATTAATCCTATAATCTTGCGCCGCCTGCCAAATAATATGTGCCGCTGTATCGCCCGAACCAATTACTTCGCCATCACCAAATCTTTCTTCCGAGAGACAAACAAAATGACCGTTTGCCCAGTGCCATTTATAATTCGTGTTCGCTGATAATCTTAGATAATAATTATAGTCTGTATTGTCGCACGGATTTTTCATCGTGAGAAACGCCTGAATCTCTGCTTCCGTCATCGAATTGTAATTTCCCATTTGGTAATCCGAAATAATATACCCAGGATCAAAATTTGATAAATTCGCTGCATTGACTTCTGTATCAATCTTGTCAAAGTTCAGTGACAAGAATGTAAATAAAAACACCGCTGCAAACACACTAAGCGCTAAGTACCAGATTCTTATATCACGCCTTCTCACACGCATCTTACCCACTTCATTTTTCTTGCACTGTGAGATGTACATTATAGTGCCACCTCCGTTGAGGCTGAGCCGGAGCGGTCACCCGAGCTAAATGTGATTTTTACTTGCGTATTTCCAGAACCTAGATTAGTCATCGGAATATCAAATCCTTCACAAGTCGCCGTTGATGCTGAAGAAACGATATTTGCATAATCACTAAAGATTTGCGTGCCACCACGCGTGAGTACTACATTGCAGCTACCACTTGCGAGATACTGATCGATATTCACTCTAATTCTAAGATATCCATTCGAAACTCCAGTATAAGTAATTGCGCCAGTTAAGCCAGGCGCCGTATTCGGATCATCACCATCATACTGCGGCACTTTTTCCTTTTCATCTGTCTGTTCGGTTTTATCCTCTTCCTCTTTTTTATCGTCAGTCTTAGTCTCGACTGAAGATCCATTCGGCTTCGGATCATCTCCTTTTGGACTTTTATCTCTAAAATAAGCATCCCAAACGAAATAACAAAGTACGCACGCTGCGACGATGAGAAGCAAAAAGAACAACCTTGAAATCCATTTTCTGCTTTTACGTGTTCGTCTTTTTGCTGCCATCAGAAAATACTCCTAATAACATAATAACAATTATGATTATTTTTGTAAACTTTACGACTCGAGGTCGAGCCCTAATATATCTGCAGCCTTCAACAGAATTTCTTTATCTTCGTCCGGCGCAAATTCTAATCTACTTTTAAATAGTTCAACGGTCTCTTTGTGCTCATAATCTAAAATTTCAAGCGATCTTGCCTCGCCCGGATTCTTCTGAATCACACCTTTCTCAATTAAATTATCGATGTGTTCAGCCACCGCCGACACGCTCGATAGTCCAAGTCCTGCCATTATTTCACGATAAGACGGTGAAACGCCTTTTTCGTCCGTGTATTCACGTAAAAAGTCTAAAACTGCTAATTGTTTTTTCGTCAATTTAACGGCTACCATGATATAATTATAAATAATGAAAGAGAATAAATCAATTGATGGGCTTACTCTTCGCGACGCTCCAAAAAAAGTGGCGCCGAAGAAGACATCCAGTGCCACTGTCACTGTTAAGAAAACTGCGACTACTAAACCTAAAACCGCTCCGGTTAAACCTAAACCGGTGAAGAAACTTGCTGTCAAAGAGGTTTCTGAACCAGTTAAAGAAGAGAAGGTTAAAACCGTTGAAGTTGAAGAACCAAAACAGACTGTCGAAGACTTTTTGAAACCAGTTCAAGCTTTCGATATCGATAGCGAATCCGGCGAATTAAAAGAATCCGAAGATGTGACAATTCCTGATAAGAAAGCTGAGAAAAAAGCTAGCAAGCAGGCGAAAAAAGAAGCCAAAAAGCAAAAAAAGGCCGAAAAGAAAGCTAATCGCAAGCATCCAAAACTCATTAAAGGCATCAAAATTGCTCTTCTCATTATTGTTTTAGCTCTTTGTGGTCTCATCATTTGGGGCGTCTATTGGGGTAATGACATTATTGCAAAAATCACTGGCGGCCAAGGCAACATTATGGACCTTATTCGTTACATTGAGCCAACCTATGTCGATCTTAAAACTGACGCTAATGGTCGTACCAATATTCTCGCCATTGGTACCAGCGGTTATAATATGGACGGCGATGAAGGTCGCGGTCATCACGCTGGCTCCCAACTTACCGACTCTATCATGATGATTAGCCTGAACCAAAAGACTGGTGATATCGCCATGCTTTCATTGCCACGCGATTTGAAACGTGGTTCATATACAGGCACTAAACACTGTACAGCTACAGACAAGATTAATGAGGTATATTGGTGTAATGGTGGCAGCGGCCAAGCATCAATCGAAGAAGAAAAAGCCGCTAACCAAGCCGTAATGACCGAAGTTGGTCAAGTTCTTGGCGTAGATTTCCAATACTTTGTCCACGTCAACTGGGCTTCCCTTATTGATGTTGTCGAAATCCTTGGCGGTATTACCGTCACTCTCGATGAAGACATTAACGACTATTATTGGACCGGTGCCACCTACCAAGCCGGCGTACCAT
Source organism: Candidatus Saccharimonadota bacterium (assembly GCA_017432025.1). Lineage (GTDB taxonomy): Bacteria > Patescibacteriota > Saccharimonadia > Saccharimonadales > Saccharimonadaceae > Nanosyncoccus. The sequence continues at coordinate 31,953 of JAFRJX010000008.1, read as the reverse complement.
ACAATTTGAATGGCGAACAAGCCCTTGGTCTTTCCCGTGCTCGTCATGGTACTGCTGGTGGTGACTTCTCCCGTGGCGCTTCCCAACAAAAGATTCTTATTGCTATCAAGAATAAAGTCTTTGAAAAAGATCTTTCCATTACTGATTTCTTAAGTCTCGCTAGTACACTTGGTGATAATCTTCGTACCAACTTTTCACTTGATGAAATCAAATCCCTTGCTCACCTTACCTTCGAGTTCAATTTTGACAGTATGCGTCAACTTAACCTCTGGCCAGACTACATGACCACCGGTTCAATTAATGGCATCTCCTATGTCTTACCACGCGGTGGCGCTGAATATTACACTGCTATTCAAGAATTCGTTGCAAAAAATCTCAACAACGATCCTCGCGCCTACGAGAACTACAGTATTGCTATTTACAATGCTTCTGGTGAAGCTGGCAAAGCTGCTGCTGAAAAAGAAAGACTCGAAGAAGCTGGATATAAAGTAGATGTTATCGACAACACTACTGCCGGTACTTATGACAAAGATTACACTTTATACTACACTAACACTATCGCACCAGGCACCAAACGCTTACTTGAGAAGTTCTATGATATCGACTTCATCCATGGCAAAGAAATGCCTGAAGGCTTACCAAAGACCTGCACCTTTGTTATCGTTCTCGGCCCATCCCCAGCCGAGGAGGAAACTCCAGAAGAAACTCCAACCGAATAATAGTTTAGATTGAAAATACTATTTAATAGCATAATGAGATTTAGACCAGATTTTTCAGCGTGAAAAATACAACACTTTATGTGTTGTATTTCTTTACAAGCTGAAAAGTCCAGCTATTAAATAGTATTTTTAATCGACATCGATTTTGCTAATAATGAGTTTTCTCTCTCGTCCTTCCCCTTCCGAGTGTGTATCGATATCCGAATAATCCTGTGCTAACTTATGCACGACTCTACGATCTGCTGCGTTGAGATTAATTTCCATTGGTTTACCAGTCTCACGAACCTTACGAATCCAACCTTCTGCCTTTTCTGCAATGCGATCAGCCCTTTGACGCTTGTAGCTTGCAACATCTACGTTAACTCTCGTTACTTCAGCCTCGCGCGTCACGAGCGCCATCGACACAATATGTTGCAAAGCCCGTAGGTTATCTGCGTTACGACCGATTAATAATGAGTTTAATGAAGTAGACGGCACCGATAATTGAATCACCTCGTCATCAATTGTCGAAGAAACAGCCACATTAATACCAAAGAAGCTAAGCAGGTCTTCCAGATACTTCGCCGCAAATCTGATTGATTCGTCTTTATTCATTTATTATCTCCTTTTCTTTTTAATATCACGAGCGGAGATTTTGGTAATTTTTGTTCCTGTCTTTTTATTTTCGACCACCTTACCTTCTTGAAGGTTTTTGAATTCTTTCATAATTGCGGCATCCGTCGCATCATCCATGTCATCCTTAATCTTATTAAGGATCAACTTTTGTTGAAGAATCGTAATCATATTACTGAGGAAATAGTAGAACGCCAAAGCACCATGAAGATTAATCATAATGAGGAACATCATGAGTGGCATCATCTTAGACATCTGGCCCGTTGCCATGCCGGAAACATCAGAGTCATCGATCTCCTTACCTTCTTTAGCTTCCTTCAACAGCTCACGGAACTTCTTATTCTTCTTAGTATTGTCGTTTGGCATTTGTTGCTTAGTGGCAAAGTATTGCGATACCGCAGCGAGAATCGCACATGCCAGCATAAATACTGCACTCCAGCTAAACGTGGCTGGACTTAACACATCACTTGCCTTTGCTTCAAGATTAATCACACCAAAGAGTTGTGGGTGGAAATCATAAGTTGCTGCTTTCTTCTCTTCGTCTGTCTTATTTCCGTCCGTAATAATATCTAAATATTCTTTTTGCTTATCTTCTAGTGCTCTAATCTCTGAGCCTTCATAAGCCACAATATCATAGGCACGGTTCGAAAGGTTATCAATCGGGAGTGGCGTTGCAATCACACGAATCGCCGAGAAAATTGCAATAAAGATTGGTAGTTGAATAAATAGTGTTGCGAGTGACGCAAACGGCTTCACGTTATATCTCTTATAAAGATCCATCGTCTGGAGTGATTCGAGTTGTTTGTTACCATTACAGTTCTTACGAATCTGCGTCAACTCTGGCTGAATCTTACGCATTAATTTAGTCTGTTTTAGTTGCCTCTTCGTTAGCGGCCACATCAAGAGTTTTACGAGAATCGTAAAGATAATAATAGCCAGGCCAAAGTCGTGTACTAGGTTAAAAATCACGAACAAAATATTTACAATTGGCCTAACGACAATAAAGTCAATTAAATTGAATGGACCACCCAGTGCGATCGAACCTGCAATAAATGCGACAATCAAAGTCCAGATAATGTATTTTTTCTTCACACTCTATTCCTTATTAATTCTCTTTATTATAGCATACCTTAGCCTCGGCGACTAGTTCCCCGAGTAGTTTTTCTAACTCATTAAAAGGCATGTCTATAACATCTTTTGAGAACACTACAAAAATATAATCAGTTTCCTTCGGGATTAAATCAAGATTCTTTCTAAGTACCTCATATACACGACGACGAATCCGATTCCTCGCGACCGCCGTCTTCATCACTTTCTTCGATACCACTACTGCCATCCTCGTAAAACCACGTGAGTTAGGTGCAAAAACTAGAGACATCTTCGGCGTCCGAACTGTCTTACCTTTCTGATACACATATCTCACGCCACCACGTGAATGAAACCGATACTTCTTATTCAACATATATATAATTATATAATAAATAAGCCCCTTCCGGGGCTTAGATTATGCAGTTAAGCGTGCGCGACCTTTAAGTCTGCGGCGTGCAAGCACCTTACGGCCATTTGAAGTAGCATTTCTCTTCATGAAGCCATGCTCAACCTTGCGTTGGCGCTTGTGTGGCTGATAAGTACGTTTTGGCATATTATTCCTTAAAATTTAATTTTTCTCAAATATTTGTTATAGTATACATCACTTTTCCACAATTTTCAAGGAGTTTTCAACAAGATAATTAGGGATTGAGTAGTCCTGTTGATATTATTCACCCCTATAAATCAAAAACCATATTACACAATAAAAATTCACCCCTTAAAACTGTGGAAAACTTTTTTCTTTGATGCTATACTTATCTGAAAGGAGGTTTTAAATGTATAACGCGTGGGATGATGCCCTGGCTAAGATTCAGCAACAAATAAATCCCAGTTCTTTTAATACCTGGTTTTCTGATACCTCTATTCTTTCCAATGAGGATGGAGTCATTACTATCGGCGTTAAGAATACCTTCTATATTAAACAACTCCGCGATAAGTACTACACCATCATCGCTGATGCTCTTAAGAAGTCCAATATCGACGTCAAAGAAATCAAATTCGAAGTTAAATCCGCCAACAAACCAAAGGTTAAACCTCACGAAGTTACTCCCGCATCTAATAATACCGGTATTCAAACAATTAGCAGTCTTACTCACGCCGCTAAGAAAAACTACAATATTGAAGGTAATGGCCTCAGTGATAAATTTACCCTAGAAACCTTCGTTGCGGGTAAATACAACGAGATCGCTTATGGTGCTGCTAAAAACATCATTGATAACCCAGGTAAAAGTATCAACCCATTTTTCCTTTATGGTGGCCCCGGTCTCGGTAAAACTCACCTTGTTCAAGCTATTGGTAACGCCATCCAAAAAAATAATCCAACTTTCAAGATTAAATATATCCCAATCAATCACTTCTATGCTGAATTGATTGACTCTATTAGAAGAAATAAAGGTACGGAATTCTATAATAAATATTCCCAACTAGATTGTCTTATTGTTGATGACTTCCAACAGATGATGAATAAGGAAAAGAGCCAAGAGGAATTCTTTAATATCTTTAATGATCTCTATCTTAATGGTAGACAAATTATCGTCACCTCGGATCGCTTACCGAGTCAGATTAAGACCGTTGATGAAAGACTAGCTAGTCGCCTAACCTGGTCTGGTGCTTATGACATCCAACTCCCATCCTTAGAAGACAAGTGTGCTATCTTGCGTGCCAAAGCCGACCTTCGTGGTGCCGAAATCGAAGACGAAGCCATTGAATATATTGCTGAGAACGTTAATACTAGTATTCGTGATCTCGAAGGTGAATTTCAAAAAATTCTCGTCATGTCCGAGATTCGCGGCGTTTCCCCACTTGATCTTATTAATAGCGGCTCTACTCAAATCAACCGTCCCGCCAAATATAAGAAACCAACTAGTAAACAAATCGTCGAGAAAGTCGCTAAAGAGTTTAATATCACTCCAAAAGAGCTCTGTAGCCGCACTCGAGTCAGCAATATCAAAAATGCTCGTCAGGTCGCTATGTATCTCTTACGCCACGAATTAAACCTCAGCTTTCCAATTATCGCTTCCGAAGTCGGTATCGAAAATCACACCACTGTGATGCACGGCGTAAAAAAGATTGAACAAGATATTAAATTAGACTTCTCCCTCCGCGAAAAGATCGAAGCCGTCAAGGAGAAGATTTATGGCTAAAGTGCAAAACTTGTTTAAAACTTTGCTCAAAACTATGTTCATTAAAAATGGAAAACTTTGTGTAAAAAACAGCCCGTTAAAAAAATCAGTTGAAAACTCGCCGTTTACACAAACTTTTACGACTAGTTTCAACTATTTATTAACAGAAAGTTTCTCCCTATTCTTAACCAATCTTTTCCACTTTTCCACCGCAACTACTACAACAACTACTAAATATATAATAATAAAAGAAAGGGGTTAGTATGGAAATTGAAGTCACACAAGAAAAACTTAGTAAAGCATTAAACAATGTCAGTCGTATTGCCGTTGGTCGAGTTACCTTACCAATTCTAAATAACGTTCTCATTCGTGTTCTCGATAATAAAGTTTCTCTAGTTACCACTAATCTCGATATGGCCATCGTCGATTATCTTCCAGTTTCTAATGCTAAGGATGGTGTGATTACTGTACCAGCTAAACTTCTCGCTGAATTTGTTTCTAATCTTCCACGTGGTGAAAAGATTAAAATCTCGGAGAAGAATTCTAAAATTACTATTGCGGCTGGTAAATATAAATCCACCATTAATGGTTCTCCAGCTGATGACTTCCCGGAACTTCCGGAAATCGAAGAAAAGAAAGCCGTCATCTTTAAGATGGGTATCGACGAGTTCAAGAATGGTATTTCCGAAGTAATGGTTGCAACCTCAAACGACATGACTCGCCCAGCCCTTACCGGTGTCTATTTTAATACGGAAGATAAGACTTTAGCTGTAGCCGCTACGGATGGCTATCGTCTTGCTGAAAAAATCTTAGTTAAGAATGCCGAGAGTGAAGTTGGTGTGATTGTGCCAGCCTCATCTCTTCAAGAAGTTCTACGCTCGATTAATGATGATATAGAAGAAATTGAGATTGCCTTCAATGAAGATCTCGTACGCTTCCGTATGGGTGAGATTGAAATCATGTCGAAACTGATTGATGGTAGTTTCCCGGATTATCGCCGTCTCATTCCAAAAGATAACAACATTAAACTCGACTTATCACGTGAAGAATTAATTCGTGTCACTAAACTTGCTGCTCTCTTTGCTAAGAGTGTTAATGGTGCCATCGTCTGTGAAGCCAAGAAACCAGATATCTTCTCAATTAAATCCGTCGCTAGTGAACTTGGTGAAAACGATTCTAAGATTGAAACTACAGTCGAGAACGAAGGTAAAGTTAATCTTAACTCTCGCTTCCTTTCGGACGCCTTGAATGCTCTCGAAGAGAAAGATATTGTCTTTGAATTTTCTAATTCTATTTCACCAGTTGTCCTGCGTAACAAAAAGAGTAACACCTATACTCATATTATTATGCCTTTGAACTCATGATCATTTCTAAAATAAGTCTCACTAATTTTCGTAATCAATCTAGTTATGAATTAGATTGTAAAAAAGATACGACTTTGATTTTGGGACCAAATGGCTACGGTAAAACCTCTGTTCTAGAAGCTATCTATATTTTAACTAGAGGTAAAAGTTTTCGCGCCTCAGATCCAGATATTAAAAATCGCACCTCTGAATTTTATCGCATTGAACTCACCACCGACTCTGGCGAAAAACGTATTGCTACTTTTGATGGTAGTACTAAAACCTTTATTATCTCGGATAAAAAATCTCGTCGCTTACCAAAAGCCGAGAAATATCCCGTCATTCTTTTCTTGCCTTCTGACTTAAATCTGATTGGTGGTTCACCATCCCGTCATCGTGACTATTTTGATCGTTTCTTCTCGCAGATTAGTGAAGAATATAATACTAGTCTCTCTAAATACGAGAAGGCTTTGAAGCAACGTAACGAAATCTTAAAGAATGAAAACCTCTCTCCTGCCTCCCTTTTCTCCTGGAATATCCTTCTCGCTAAATACGGCACTATTATTCACCGTATTCGCGAAGAATTAGTAAACAGGATTAATCAGGAACTCAGCGACGTTTATTATTCTATTGCCGACAAAAAGGATGATATTCTTTTGTCTTATAAATCCGATGTTAAGAATAATTCCGAGAATCAATATTTAAATACTTTAGAAGTCAATCTAAATAAAGATATTATCTTAGGCCACACTAGTTTCGGTGTTCATCGTGATGATTTTGACTTTATTTTCAACGATAAGATTGCTGATGGTTCCGCCTCTCGTGGTGAAGGTCGGACTGTTATTCTAGCCCTTAAATTTATCGAAGCTAATATGATTACTAATCTCTTAAATGAAAAACCAATTATTCTTTTAGACGATGTTTTCTCTGAACTTGATGAAACTCGCCGTCGATTCCTCGTCAAAAATTTCAAAGACAACCAAATCATTCTTACTAGTGTCGAAAATATCAAACTCGATTATTGATTCTTCGCAATCACGTATTCATTGATGTAAGCAATCACTGGGTTTTCGTAACCCTCGAAGTATTTTACATTCGTAAATGCGGTCGTATCACCATCATAGCGCCTCAGTGCTTCCGTCGCACGTGCAAGTGATACATATCTTTGGGCATACTTATACTGTTCCCAATCTTGGTTTGAAGACGAAGTAATAAAGGCTGCACCCGATGCAATTCTCTTCTCGTTTTCGTTAGCATTTAAGAATCTGAGAATCATTTGCAAGATGTTCGAAATAAATGAAACCTTCTTTGAATTATTTTTTAATGCATCAAGAATACCACCATCTGTATTCCCCACCGGTGTACTTCTCTCATTATTGTATTTAATAAAATCTGCTAGTACTGAACCATCATTAATGGTTCTCACCCCGGAGCTATTAATTGATGTATTAGCGTTCACAAACGCCGCAAATCCAGCATCATTAAAGGTATCATTAAGTGTTGATGTATCAAAGGTTGCGACCATCGCGCAACTGGCCGATCCAACTGCACCAATCGAACCGAGTGTCTCACACTCGCCAAAATTCGTTAAGAATGAATTATTCTCATCATCTGCAAAAGTCGCTGGAAGTAGTGATGTCACTGCGCTAGCTGTTACTTTTAAGAATGAGCCAAACTGGTTGAGTAAGGTTCCCTTTTTCATCGTTGCCATCGCGAATTTATAAACCAGTGACCCAAGGAATGTATTCTTTGAAGTGATATCAAATGGGCTACGATTCATGCGGTCTACTTCCGCATCGAGTGCTAGAATCTTATTATTTAATTTTGCATAAGTTTTTACTGCGCTTGCATCACCCGGTGTTGCACCACTCTGCTTAGCAAGTTCCTTACCCACGTTTACAGCGCCTTCAGCGAGCATCTCGCCGCCATAAATACCTTTCACTGTACTAAATGAGTTATTCACCAGTGAACTATCAACCGTTGGCGTGACTTTGCCAAGTACTGAACCGAGCGCTTCCTCGCCCCACTGAATAAATCTACCAATCACCGCCTTTAGACCACGTGATTTTGAAACCACCGTATCAGTTACTGCTGAACCGCCACCACTCGTTCCGAGCTGATTTGCTACCGTCTTCAAGACGCGATCCGAAGAATAGTTTTCTACATCTTTAGCATCAATCTTTTCACCGGCAAGAATTGAATATAAACTCTTTGCTTCAACCATGCTACCTTTTTCGGTCTTCGTTTCACCGGTTTTTACATCAATAATTTCCGTTTCTTCTTCACGATACAAATAATTCATCGCATCGTTAATTTTAGTTTCATTACCAAGCCCTGCTTTCATCTTGCTAATATTTTCCATAAATGCAAGGAAGAATAAGCTTGATCTTTGTTCCTTAGACATTGTATCGGCTACATTAATTGCACCAGCGGCGTTTAGTGTTGCCTGTGTGCCACTCTCGGCGGTATTCTTGCTACGTACTGACTCTACAAAACTATCCGCTGCACTCGAACTAGCACTACCGCCAACTTGTCCGTATTCATAATACGTTTCTGTAGTGCCGTCTTGTTTCTGTCTTTGCTTTTCAAACAAACCCACATTGTTTACACTAACACTGCTTCCCTCCCCCATTGCCTTATCCATCGCTTCTTCAAAAGTATCATCATCTTTATAAATATTGCGAGAAGCGCCAAGTTTCTTAAATACATTTGTGGCTGAATCGTCGTAGTAATATGCTGCTCTTGAATAGGTTGCACTATTCACAGCTTCATAGAGTCTCGCATCATTATGTACGGCCGTAATAATATCACTCGCTGAAATCACTTTTTTATCAAATAAAATACTGAGTGCACCACTACCTCGATTTGCTTCAGTAAAGTTCTCTGCTGAACCATAACCCAGCGTTGCACCATGTGCCTTTAGTTTATTCGCCGTGTTCTCTGGCATGTCGCCATCATACATCGCCTGTTGGAAGACAAGTAATTTACTTTCCACTGCATCGGCGTATTGGACATCAGTTTGCTCGATTAGTCTTTCCGAGATTGCCGAAGGAATCAAATTTCCAGTGCTAAAGAATGCAACGAATACTGCAATAATTGTGGTTAAAAAGAGTAAAGCGCCAAAACCACGCTTCTTTTTCTTCGAATTACTACCACTTTTCCCAGTCACATTAGAAATAAACTGGTTGTTCTCTAGTGCAGTATTTTCTGATGACCTCAAGATATCTTCTGCAGACATATCTAAATTATAACATATTTCTGGTATAATATAAAACATGATTCAGATAGAAAAAATCATTCCGGGTGGTGAAGCGTTGGGCACTCTTCCAGATGGTAAGAAGATTTTTTTCTGGAATGCTTTACCTGGCGAAACTGTTGTGAACTATGAGATTACAAAAAATAAATCTCACTATATCAATGCCATTGCCACTGAAATTAAGAATCCTTCTACCCACCGTGTTGAGCCAAAAGATGCTTGTTTTCTTTCGACTTCCCCTTGGCAAATCATGGATTACGACTACGAATTAGAGTTAAAGCAAGAATTGGTCGTCGAAGTATTCCGCGAACATCAGATCGAAATCGAAAAACCCGAGATTTTTACCGACCGCCAAGATTATTTCTACCGTAATAAAATGGAATATTCCCTCTTTTGGAATAATGAAACGAATCAGATTGAGCTTGCTTTCCATGCCCGCGGTTCGCATCGTAAGTTTATTATCAACCATTCTTCAATCGAACGCCCGGAGCTTTTTAAAAAAGCGAAAGCCATCGTTGACGATCTAAATGCTCGCCACGAAGAAGCCCGCAAATATCAATCACTCCTTCTTCGCTGTAACCAAAACGGCGAAGTCTCTGGCGGTCTTTTTGAAAACGGCAAACCCCACCCAAAATTTAATAATCTCACCGATACGATTCTTGGTACCACCTACTCCTATTCCCCGAACGGTTTTTTCCAGATTAATCTCCCAGTCTACGAAATGGCCTTAAATGCTATCAAAAGTCATATTTATACCGACAAAGTTCTTGATCTCTACTCTGGGGTTGGCACGATTGGCCTTTCCGTCGCAAGAGACAAAAATCTCACCCTCGTTGAAGTTGATAAATCTGCTTATAGTGAACTCTTAAACAATACCGAACATCTAAATAATGTCACCGCCGTTCTCGATAAATCCGAAAACGTCACGAGTTACATCGAACCGGATATGACTGTAATTTTGGATCCTCCTCGCGCCGGCTGCGACAACCAGTTAATCAATAAGCTGCTTGAAATTAAACCAAAATGCATTATCTATTTATCTTGTAATCCAGCTACAGAGGCCCGCGATGTTAAAAAACTTCTAGAACACTATCAGATTAAAGAGATTAAAACTTTTAATTTCTTCCCACACACTCCACACATCGAAAACTTAGTTGTGCTATCATTGTAGTATGAACGAGAAGCGTAAAAAATTTATCGGCATCAATTTATTCATTTTTATTACGATGGTGATTGCCGTCATTTCAACTTTAATTTTTGGCTCTCGTGCCGCCCGCCTCGATGGTGGCGCTGCCGCTGGCGCTTTTCAACTCGTCGATGGTACCTTTGGTGGTGTTAAAATTGAATACTGGCACCATGTCGTTTCGTTTACTATTCTTAGTAACATCTTTCTCGGTATTATTACTTTAATTGCTGCGATTGTCGCTCTTAAACACCCGAAAAAAGAACTATCTAGAACGATGTCTACCTGGTATCTCGTCGCTGTAAGCTCCGGCATGCTTACCTGTCTTGTTGTGATTTTCTTCCTTGCTCCAATGCGTGCCGTTGGTGGTAAGAATTATTTTGATATGCTTCTTGAACAAATGTTCTTTCTTCACTTCTTGAATCCAATTCTCGCTGCCGTGAACTACATTTTCTTCCTTGAACCTAAAGAAAAGGTAGGATTAAAGCCTCGCCTTCTCGCCATCCTCCCACCAGTCATCTATGCTTCTCCATATATCATCTGTGTCTGTATTATTCAGTGTTGGCCGGATTTCTATGGCCTCACCTTTGGCGGGAAGTATTACATCATTCCATTTGTTTTCCTGCTCGTCTGCGCCATTATGTTTGGTATTAGTAGCGGTTTAGTTGCCCTTCACGACCATTTCTCTAACTTAAAATAGTCTTTATTTTAAGATGAAAGCATGGTAAGATAATTTAAAGACGGAAGTGTGTCCGAGTGGTTTAAGGAGCACGCTTGGAAAGCGTGTGTGCGGGCAACCGTACCGGAGGTTCGAATCCTCTCGCTTCCGCCATGCCTAAAAATAGGTGTAGTATTTTATTAAGGGATAAAATGAACGAAGAAATCATTCAAATCAAAGGGCTCACCAAGAGGTACGGCTATGGCGACACTGAATCTTTCGCTCTGAAAGATTTCGATCTCACTATTAGACGCGGTGAATTCATTATGATTATGGGTCCATCCGGTTGCGGAAAGACCACATTATTAAACATCATTGGTCTTTTGGACCGTGCCACTAGTGGCGAATATATCTTAAATGGCGAAGACGTCGCCGGGATCTCCTCCCGTAGAAAAGCTCGTCTCCGCGCTAAAAAGATTGGCTTTATCTTCCAGAACTATAATTTGATTCAAGATCTCTCCGTTCTTGAGAACGTCGCACTCCCGCTTGTTTATATCAATCGTCCTCGTACTGTCAGACTTAAGAATGCTTCCGACACTCTGCGTCGCTTCCATTTACAAGAGCGTGAATACTACTTACCATCTCAACTCTCTGGTGGCCAGCAACAACGCGTTGCTATCGCCCGTGCGATTGTGAGTGACCCAGAAATCATCCTTGCGGATGAACCTACTGGTAACCTCGACTCCCGTGCCTCTATCGCCGTCATGGAAGAGCTAAAATCCATCCATGAAGAAGGCAACACGATTATCATGGTAACGCATAACCCTGCCCTTACGGTTTATGCTACCCGTGTAATTAACATGCTTGATGGTCAGATTAATACTGATATTAAGACTGTTGCCGACCAGAATCTTCCACAAAAGATTGAAGTTAAGCGTACTCGCGGTAAAGCTAAAAGAAGCCGCAAATCAAATAAAGGGAGGAAAAACTAATGGCAATGCTATTTCGTACTCATTTAAGGCTTGCGCTCACCTCTATTAAAGAGAATCGCACCCGTTCTTTCCTTACCTGCCTTGGCATCGCTATTGGTATTGCCAGCATCATTATGATTCTTTCCCTTACTGGCAGCGTTTCTAAACTGATTTCCGACGAAATCACCGATATTGGCGCCGATCTTATCGTGGTGCGCCCATCTACCACGAAGGACTCTATCACTACCATTGTTGAAGAATTGACCTCAGCCAACTCCTTCCAAAAGAGCAATCTTGCCATTTCTGATATCGACGCAATTAAAGAGATTGAATCTGTGACTGCTGCCGCTCCGATTGCTATCACTCACAGTACTTTGAGTGACGAAGAAAACACCATTGACTCCGCTATTATCCTTGGTACGAACGTCGATTTTAATACTATTGAGCCACAAACCTTCCGTTATGGTGGTTTCATCAACGATAAAAATCGTGAAAACTCCGTTGTGATTGGTCCAAGCCTTTCGCTTCACCTCTATAACACCACTAATCCGGTTGGTCGCACCTTGAACTTCCACGGTCAAAGATTTATCGTGGTTGGCGTTATGGAAAACAACGATGCCTCGATTAATTTCGACAACATCGATTTTGACAGCGCCCTTATCATGGATATTAAAGTCCTCGAGAAGCTTGTTGGTTCCCTCCAAGTCCAACAGATCAATGTCAAAGTCGCGACGACTAGCGACCTCGATGAAACTTCAAAGAAGATTAAAAATACTCTAGTTGATAAGAAATCTGGTGACACCAACTTCACCGTCGCCTATGGCGATAATATCTCTCATCCGGCTAGCTCACTCCTTAATATTATCTCTGGTATGCTTTCGCTTGTCGCCGGTATTTCCCTCGTCGTTGGCGGTATTGGCGTGATGAATATTATGCTTGTATCTGTTGCTGAGCGTGCTCACGAAATCGGTATTAGGAAAGCGGTTGGTGCTTCTTCGACTAATATCTTAATGCAATTCATGTTTGAAGCTTTAATTCTCTCAGTTCTTGGCGGAATCCTTGGTATCATCCTGGGTTATGTTCTCGCCATCTTCGCTTCATCAATCACTCCATTTGCTCCATATGTCAGTTGGCAAATCATCGCAATCACCTTCCTTACTGCCCTAGTAGTAGGCGTGATCTTTGGTATCTATCCAGCCCTCAAGGCCGCTAGTAAAAACCCAATTGATTCTTTGAAGCACTATAGGTAGTATGAAAAAACAACTCGAGAAATTACCATTCTACAACACCGCTGTCCTACCATATCATTTTGCGCAATCCGTGGTTGCTACGACTCGTTATGGTCGCCCAGCTCGTAAACTTCATGTAATTGGTGTCACTGGTACTAACGGTAAAACTACCACCTGTTTCATGATCTGGAACATGCTTAAAAAAGCCGGCTACAAAACTGGCATCATGACCACTGTTGCTTGGGGTGTCGATAAACTTACTCCAGAGCTAGGCCATATGACTACAGTTGATGCCTTTACCCTGAACAAGCGCATTTCTGAGATCAAGAAGCAGGGTGCCGAATACCTCGTTCTCGAAATCACTTCCCATGCTCTCGCCGAGCACCGCACTCTCGGCATCCCGGTTGAAATTGCCGTCTTTACGAATCTCACTCACGATCATCTCGATTATCATCGCACTTTCATTAAATACCGTGATGCCAAAGGTAAACTCTTTAAGAAGGCCAAATTCTCAATCTTTAATGCCGACGATGCCGCCACTAAGTTCTACACAATGCATACGAAGAAATATATCACATATGGTATAAATTATGGCGATAAAAAGGCAGAAAACATTAAATTGAGTAGTACTGGCGTCAAATATTCGTGTGGTGATATGAAAATAGAGACCAAGATTCCTGGCGAATTTAATGTCTACAATTCCCTTGCAGCCGCCATCGTTGGCGAAAAACTCGGTCTCAAAAAATCTCAGATTGAAGAAGGTATTAAGTCACTCGAATCCGTTGAAGGCCGTATGAATGTAATCGACGAAGGTCAACCATTCACTGTAATTGTGGACTACGCTCATGCTCCAGATGCGCTCGAAAAAGTATTTGAATCTGTCAAAGGTCATAAAGGCAAGATTATTGCCGTCCATGGTGGTGCTGGTCGTCGTGATCCATCCACCCGACCAATTAGAGGCATGATTCTTGGTAAATATGCCGATTTTGTGATTATCACCGAAGATGACTCTCGCGACGAAGATCCCGAAAAGATTGCCGAAGGCTTTATTAAAGGTGCTGAAAAAGCCAAGAAAACCCTTGGTAAGGACCTCATTAAAGAACTTGACCGCGAAAAAGCTATCGAACTCGCGATTAATACCGCGAAAAAAGATGATATCGTCTTAATTCTTGGCAAAGGCCACGAAAAAACCATCCTTCGCGCCGACGGTCCTCACGACTTCGAAGACATCAAGGTCGCGAAAAAATACCTGAAGAAGCTCTCAAAAGAAAAATAACACTAACTATGAGGAGACTTTCCGAACCGTCTCCGAAGAGTTAGTGTTATTTTTATTCATTATTAAAAATTATTCAGGTAAATATTCAGCGATGCCGTCTACGATTTTGTCGTTCTCAATCCCCATCGCTTTCGCAATTGCCGTGGCGCAAGCCATATACGAGCTTGCTGTTTCTCCAGGGATGAATGAAGCCATCGACACCACCTCAGACTTAATCGAAAGCGTCGTTTCAGTTCCCTTTGGATAGAGCTTCGAGCTAAGAATCTTCACAATCGAACTAGTCTGGCCAAAGTCCCAGGTTTCCTTGGTGCCCTTGAATTCTGAGAAAGTGTCAAAATTGATGTCATCGTGATTTAGTACCACGATTTCTGGTTTCATACCAAATAAGGTCTTTTCATCCTCGAGATAATCCTCAGGCGACATATCTTTAAGAGAAGCAGTTACAAAATTCGTCATCGCAGCGATGTATACAGGGAGTCCATGGAAGACATTGTTTTTTAGCGTTTCGGCTGGTACCGTCACAATCACATAGTTTGCACCGGCTTTCCAAGCGTCACTTAAGAATTTATGAAGCATTCCCATCTTAAAAGTCTGATCGGAAGCGAGCACGGCGACCTGTTCTCCGTTTGCACGTAGAATCTCATGCACAAAGTATGCCACGGTAGTTTTCCCTGTCGTACCGGTAATCGCAATCAGCTTCATATCCTTCATCGGATTGCCGTAATATGACTTTAGTATTCCGGCTTTCATTTTCTGAGCTTTTGCTTTTAAGCCACCTTTTTTATTTTTACTCTGTGATTTCCCTGCTTCTTCCATATTTTTATTCTACCACCTTTCCTTGAAAATAAAAAACTTAACCCTATTCAAGTAGCTTCGTAATGAGGTCGACGATTAGTTCTCTCTCGCTCGGTTCACTCTCTTCGATGAGTAGTGTAATCGCTGTGAGCGCCTTATCCGAGATCTTTGTTTCACCATCCTTCGATAAATGGTGATTATTGAGCGTCAGATACAGCACAAATAAGAGTGCTCCAATCTGTTTGTTTCCATCCTTAAATGGTTTCTCGTGTACGATAAAATATAGGAGCGCCGTTGCTTTCTCTGGTACGCTTTTATCACCTACCTCGTCAAAGACCTTCTGGACCCCCTTCTTAAACCGGTCACCATCCTCCTCGCCGAACTCTACCGTAGAACTCACATTTTGTTTCAATTTCTCAACCGCCGTGAGACACATTTCTACGCTTAATTCCCTCTCGGCCTGCTTTTTATTGAGAAATTTCAGATCAATCCGCCCACTGTCGTACTCTTTCAGCGCCTCAAAACTCCCCGCGTATTTTGAGATTACTTCGATAATGCCGTTTGCTTCCCCGGCCCCCAGCTCATTTCGCGCTGTAATCCGGCGGATAATCCCCATCATTTCTTCTACGTCGTGGAGTTTTTTCGCTTCATTTCTCTCTGTTAAAGCTTCCAAGCGGTTCTCATTCACCACCACGCCAGAAACGACGTATTTCTTGAGCACCTTCGTCGCCCAAATCCTAAAATTCGTCGCTTTCTTCGAATTTACTCTGTAACCAACTGAAATAATCGCATCGAGATTATACATCTTCACCTGGTAAGTCTTCCCATCCGGTCCAGTATGTGCATTTTTTGCACATACTCGCGCTTCATCGAGTTCGCCATCTTTAAAAATGTTCCGAATGTGCCTCGAAACTACCGTACGATCCACGCTAAAAATCTTTGCCATCTGGTCCTGAGTCGCCCAAATCGTCTCACCCTCAGCGTCGATATCGAAAATCACTTCCCCCTCTAAGCCTTTATAAATCTCGATTCTCTTATCTTCTCTCATTATTCTGATTATAGCACATCTGTTTACCCCTATTTAAATGTATGATACTATACTGGTAATATGGGAAAAATCAAAAACGCCTCACTAGTTGCTCTTGGTATGGTTTTGACCGCGACTCTGACCTTCACTTCACTTTTTTTCTTCAATCGTCCAGTCGAGGCTCCGGAGAACCAAGATGACGACCCTATCAGTTTGCCAGAAGAACCTATCCCCGAACCAAGAACCTATACAATTACCTTTACTGGCGACATCTCCTTGGCCGACAACTGGCATATCGCTCCCAAATATGACGAACGCGGCGGCATCACTGGAATTCTTGGTGATACCATGCTAAATACCATGAAAAATAGCGACTTTCTAGTGGTAAATTCCGAATTTACCGTTTCTAACAGAGGAACACCTTTGCGGGGCAAAATGTATACTTTTCGCGCTAAACCTGAACGCCTTACCATCTACCAAGAGATGGGGGTAGATCTCGCCGACCTTGCCAACAACCACGTTTACGATTACGGTGAGGACGCTTTTCTAGATATGTTAGACGCCTTTGATGGTTATAAAATTCCTCATATTGGTGCTGGACGAAACCTAAAAGAAGCCAAAGAGCCTTATATCATCACCATCGGCAATTTTAAGTTTGCCTTTGTTGCCGCCACCAGGGCCGAAAAAAACGTGATGACGCCACAGGCCACTAGTACAGCTCCCGGCACTTTTTGGTGCTATAACCCAGCCGAGATGATTGATCTCATTAAGGATCTAAAAAACCAGGTGGATTTTGTTATCCCTGTCATTCACTTCGGGCGCGAAAATTCCCACGAACTTGAGCAAGCACAGGTGGATAGCGCCAGAGCCTATATCGATGCCGGCGCAGCCATGGTGGTAGGACATCATGCTCACAATCTTCAAGGAGTAGAGATTTATCAGGGCAAACCAATCATCTACAACCTTGGTAATTTCCTCTTTAACTACGTTGATACCGACACCGCTCTGTTTCAGGTTAAAATGGATCAA
The DNA here is from genome assembly GCA_017432025.1 of Candidatus Saccharimonadota bacterium. Lineage (GTDB taxonomy): Bacteria > Patescibacteriota > Saccharimonadia > Saccharimonadales > Saccharimonadaceae > Nanosyncoccus. Next base: position 14,643 of record JAFRJX010000008.1, on the reverse strand, counting down.
GATGGCAAAATGGAATACTACATTCTCCCCGCTTTTCAGACTAATTGCCAAACTATTCTCCTAGATGAGGGCGCCAAAAAACAGCAGATTATTAACGATATCAACTCTTGGAGTATTAACGCCAAGCTCGACTCAACCGGTAAAATCATGCCAGCATCTTAATTTTTTCGCAAAAAAAATGGCGGAAGCGAAAGGATTCGAACCTTCGAGAGTCTTGCGACCCCACACGATTTCGAGTCGTGCGCCTTCAACCACTCGGCCACGCTTCCACGTCCAATCTTATCACATTTTCCCCGTTTTCTCAACCACGCTGTGAAAAAATTATGAAAATTGTTCTTCACATATCTAAAAAATATGGTATAATTATGACGTCACTCGCAAGGGTGATGCTCATTTAATTTCTAGGTGGATGTTACTAACATCCACAATGCACTTAAGGACCCTAAAGGTCCACGAGTGAACCAAAAATTTGTGTGCCCGTAGCTCAGCTGGATAGAGCGTTTGCTTGCGGAGCAAAAGGTCGTAGGTTCGAATCCTGTCGGGCATACCAAATTATGCTTAAAAATTAGGCCATTCGGCCTTTTTTGTTTGTTGAATACATTTCTAGGGGCTTTTACGACCAACGAGGAGAACAATTACGCTAACTCTGAGGAGCTTTTACGACCAACGAGGAGAACAATTACGCTAACTCTGAGGAGACTTTCCGAATCGTCTCCGAAGAGTAGCGTAATTGTTCTTATCTCTTGATAACAGAGGCGACTTATGGTATAATTTTTCTCGCACCTTAATATTTTTACAGATCAAAAGGGGGTATAAAAATGATCTTTGAATTAAGAGAGCGCATTGTGATTCTTACCAGTGAAAGATGGGTAGACAAACATGATCTCGCCAAGAAGATTGGCGTCGCCTACGACGGAAACGATGCCATGGTTGTCCACTACGGTTCCTTGAAGAAGAAATTTATCAAGAAGCTAGGTGGTGATTACACCGAGGAAAAACTGGACGCTAAAGTTCTCGAGTACGTTGCTCGCGCAATCAGTACCGCCCTGCTTTCAGACTCGCCTCTCATCCTTGATACCGATATTGAGGATATCCCTGGTTTTGAAACCATTCTGAAGCTGATTGAGCGTATTCTGATGCTAATCGGCGAAATGAAGGATGAGTACGAAGAAGCGAAACCAAAAGACAATCAGCCTCTTCGAATTCTTCACCTCGCCGTTGAAGGCACCGACGAAGAAAAAGCCGCCTATTTTAGACGCTGCGAAACCGAATATACGGACGAAATCTACCCCAATATGGGGAGCGATGCCAAAATTCTCGCTGAACTACTTCGTAAAGAGCACGAAGCCCGTATCAACAGTAATCGCAATGTTTATGCCGGTCTTCTCTTTAAGAAGTACTACACTTTCAGTCCGTGCATGGAAATCGCCAATGAAAAAATCACCGAAAAGGAGGATCTGGAATTCAAAGTCAATCTGTAAAAGAAGCGGGACTAGGTCCCGCTTTTTCATGCTATAATAAAGGAATGGAATGGGAAAAAGCAACTGACGTCATATTAATCGCCTCCATCGCAATCTTTTCGATTTTTGTATGGTTAGGCCTCTATCAATGGATTAAACGCAAATCCTTTATGAAAATCGACAAAAATCTCCTTTGGGCGATTCTGCCTTTTATACTGATGGCGCTAACCTACTTCCTCTTTGATAAGGTTTTTGTATTGAATACCCGCCCAAATGGCTCTGGCGAACCATCCTTCCCTTCGACCCACACCATGGTTGTCGCCACAATTTTCTTTATTGTTGCCCTCAATCTCAAAAAATACATCGCAAACATCTATATCCGCATCTTCCTCTACATTGTCATGGCAGCGCTCATCGCCCTCGTCTCGGTCGGCCGCGTCCTTGCCAATATGCACTGGGTTTCCGATGTTCTCGGTGGTCTTGGCTTTGCCGCCATCTTTGCTGCTATCTATTATTTCGTAACTAAACAAAGGATCAAAAATGAGTAGTATTTTTACCAAAATCGTGAACGGTGAGATTCCGTGCTACAAGATTTATGAAGATGAGAAAACTATGGCTTTTCTCGATATCAACCCAGAAACTCCAGGCCACACCCTCGTCATTCCGAAGGTCGAAGTCGACAAAATCTATGAACTCAGCGACGAAGATTATACCGCCCTCATGAACACTGTTAAAAAACTCTCTGTTCACATGGAAAAAGTCCTCGGCACCCGCACCCTCTGGAAAGTGATTGGTACCGACGTTCCTCACGCCCATGTTCATCTTCTTCCCTTTGATAAGACCTGGCACCAAGACCGCCACGTTGAACTAACTGAAGACGAATTTAAAGATATTCAAAAGAAACTCGAATTAAAATAAAGAAAAACCCCGCAGGTTCTGCGGGGTATTTTGAAGGCTTATGCCTCAACAATTGTAGGGATGAAATCGGAAAACAGCGTAGGAAGAGTATCGACGGTTATACGATAACCAAGTTCGAGTTTCCGATAGTTCGGAGCATGCGGTGTGGCGAGTGAACCCGCCTGCGGGACCAAAGTGTGCGTGATAGAAAGGATATTGTAGCGACACTCACGGTTGAGCATCCACGCCTTATTGATGGCGCCAGCGGCACCGTTTGCTTCTGCTGAAAGATAATGATCGACCATTTTTACTTCCTCCCAAGACAAAATGATAAGTTTTGGCCAAAGCCATTTTATTATTATAGCACAGATTACTGAATAAGTCAATACTTACATCTGTAAATATGATTTCGCCTATTCTTTTATTATCTGATAAATTATGCTATGATAAATTTATGAAATTTGCGAGTAGTTACGAACCGGGGGACTTTGAATCAGACATTTATGCAGCGTGGGAGGCTGCCGGCGTTTTCCAACCAACCATCACCACCCTTCCCGTCGACAACGACGGCAACGGTGAAGATGATCGTAAAGTGGTCAATAAGGACGACGTTTACTCTATCGTTATGCCACCACCAAACGCCAACGGCAATCTTCACATCGGCCATGGTTTGACCATCGCCCTCGAGGATTCCCTCATCCGTTTCCACCGTCTCAAAGGCCAGAGTGCTTGGTATATCCCTGGCGCTGACCATGCCGGTTTCGAAACCTGGGTCGTTTACGAACGCGCCCTCGAGAAAGAAGGTCATACTCGCTTTGAATTTGATCGTGACGAACTCTACTCGCGCGTCTGGAACTTCGTTGCCGAACAGCGTGGCAACATGGAGCTCCAAGTTCGTGCTCTCGGCGCCTCCTGTGCATGGGGCGATCTTACTTTTACCCTTGATGAAAACGTCGTTGACCGCGTCTATACCACCTTTGAAAAAATGTGGAATGATGGCTTGATTTACCGAGGTGAAAAGCTCGTGAACTTCTGTCCGAAGCACCAAACCGCCTTCGCCGACATCGAAGTCGAGCACGAAGACGAAAAGGGTTCCCTCTGGGATATCGCCTACACCTATGATGGTGGCGAAATCGTCGTTTCAACTACTCGTCCAGAGACGCTCTTTGGCGATACTGCTGTCGCCGTCAACCCAGAAGACAAGCGTTACAAAGATTTAGTTGGTAAAACTGTTCACCTACCTCTTACCGACCGCGAAATTCCGGTTATTACCGATGAACACGCCGACATGGAATACGGCACCGGTGCTGTGAAAATTACCCCAGCTCACGACTTCGACGACTTTGAAGTCGGCAACCGCCACAATCTCGAGCGCATCCAGGTGATTGCCGAGAATGGCACCATGATTAACGTTCCTGAAGCCTATGATGGTCTCACTACCGCTGAATGCCGCAAAAAAGTCCTGAAAGATCTAAAAGAAGCTGGCCTTCTCCGTGGTGAAAAAAGCATCGTCCATTCTGTTTCTCACTGCTACAAATGTGGCACGACGATTGAGCCTACCCTTAAGGAACAATGGTTTATCGATGTGAAAAAGCTCGCCGCCGAAGCGATTAAGCATCTCGAAGCCGGCGAAATCAAGTTTTACCCAGAGAGCAAGCAACGCATTTTGATTAATTACCTCGAGAATCTCAAAGACTGGAATATTTCCCGCCAGATTCCTTGGGGTATTGCTATTCCGATGTTTAAGAAAGTGACGCTCGAGGCGACCGCCGCTCCAGAGTGGATTTTCGACCGCCGTGTGAATCTTAAAGAGATTGAGCGTGCTGGCGTCAAATATGTCCGCGACGAAGATACCTTTGATACCTGGTTCTCTAGCGCCCACTGGCCAATTGTTTGTACGAACTGGACCGAAGGTGTGTTCAACCCGTATTATCCGCTCGATGTAATGGAAACCGGCGCCGATATTCTCTTCGCCTGGGTTGCCCGTATGATTATGATGGGCGTCTATGTCACCGGTGAAGTACCGTTTAAAGAAGTCTATCTCCACGGTCTCGTTCTCGATGCTCATGGCAAGAAGATGAGCAAATCCAAGGGTAACGTGATTAACCCAATGGATCTCGTGGCTAAGTATGGCTCCGACGCCTTCCGTCTTGGAATTCTCCGAGGTCGTTCCGCAGGCATGAACCAAGCCTTCTCTGAAAACTCGGTCATCGCCGGCCGCAACCTCTGCAACAAACTCTGGAATATCTCCCGCTTGATTCAATCTATGGTTGATGAGGAGGAGATAGAACCGACCTCTGAGGACCATAAGCTCGGCCGAACGGCCTCGAGTGTGTCCGAAGAGAGCGATTACGCCGATTATACGACGGACCACATGGGTGAGGACTGGATCTGTCGTGAGCTCACCACCTGCCTAAACGACGTCGCCGAAGACATGAAGAATTACCGCTTCGCCGAAGCCGTCGAGACTCTCTATCAGACTATCTGGGACAAGTACGCCGACTGGTTTATCGAGAGCCAAAAAATTTACAAGAACATCCCATTACTTAAGAAAACTCTCGAAGCCATTCTCATCGCCCTTCATCCATTTGCGCCATTCGTAACAGAGGCGATTTGGCAAAATCTCAGCTGGACCGATGACTTTATTATCATCCAGGACTGGCCAAACGACTTTAAATTTGACGCTATAACGGCCGAGCAGTTTGAAAACATAAGAACTATCGTGTCGGAGGTTAGAGCCACCTTACAGGCCCTTCCAGGCACTAATAACGCCAAAAAATATGGCCTGTTGTACGGCGAAGACTCACTTGTAGAGGATAATGCAAACTTAATCCGCACTCTCACCAAGGTTCCGACGATTAACTCGAATAATGGCCAGCCAAAAGGTCTCCGTGTACCTCTGGCAAACCACGAGCTCTACCTCGACGTTCCAGAGAAAGTAATTAAAGAGTACAAAGCCGCCCTTACTGAGAAGATTCTTAATGTCGGTCGCGAACTTGATGCCTTGAACGCCCGCATGGCAAACCCAAGCTACGTCGAGCGCGCTCCAGAACATCTCGTGAAAGAAACCAAAGAGTTAATCTTCGAAAAAGAAAACCTCATTAAGAGGATGAAACAAGAATTAGAACTCATCTAAAAAAATCCCCCGGTCACCCGGGGTGATTTTTTTATTCCGATTTTTTGCTTGGATCCTCGATGCAACTGCAGACCTCTTCCCCATTCGCCGTCACACCACAAGACTTGTAAGTTCCCTCTCCACAAGAATCATCAGAGTTTTCCACACTTGTGTCACCCGATCCACCATTATCCCCTTCTTGCGGTCTGTTATTCACCGCAATAATTGTGCTAGCAATCGAGCAGGCTGCTGCAATCGCACCAATCGCAATTCCAATCGCCACCTCTTTCTTTATCTTCATACTAACCTTTCTTCTTATTGTATTTATCCAGATTAAACAGCGGATTCTTCCCTTCATCGATCAGCGCCTGGGCCTTTATCACCAGCTTTTCCACACCGGACTCAGTTGATGCCGAGCCAATGTGCTCCGTTCGGACCACCCTTCCCTGTTCTTTGTAGCATACCTGCACTCCGGTTGCGCCGGAAGTCGTTTTGAATTTACGGATAAATGCCATACCTACATTTTACCACATCTTAAAAGAATCTCTTTTGCAGTCCGCGCACGAGGCCAAGATTTTTGCACACGAAATCCATAACCTTTTGCACAAAAATCATAAGAATTTTCACACTAATTCCCTTATGTCTAGCAACCCATACGGCTAGCATCCCGACTTGACAAACGAAAAAGCTTCCGCTAAAATCGAAGTAACAACTGAAGAGAGTGGGGTTCAGTTGGGAGAAATTGACCGACTTTGGGACATCAAGCCGGAATTTCTGCATGTTTAAACATAAAGGGAATGATGTGTCAATTAAATTCACGTCATTTAAGATTGTGCTATAATCGGAATTATGAAATTACCAATTACGCAGAGTAGAGAATGGTTGAATCTTCAGAATGATCTGGGAGAAACCGTACATTACGAGGCTCAAGATGACTTTACTTATTTAGCTATTGAAAAGACTACGCCAGTAGGGAAATACCTATACCTCCCTTATGGACCGGTCGCTGAGACTAAATCCGGTCTGAAATCCGCCATTAATTCATTACAAAATCTCGACAAAGATCTGATTTTTATCCGTGTCGAGCCGCAAAATCTCGAATTTATAAAGATTAAACCAAAGAACACCAAGAAATCTACCGACCTCTGTCCAAAAGAAACCTGGAAACTCGATTTAACAGGGAACGAAGACGAGTTGAAAGCCCGCCTCCCATCGCGTCTCCTTCGTTATTACAAGAATCATGAGAAAAATGGCCTAAAAATCGAAACTAGTAAAGATCCTGGCGACATTCACTATCTGTTAGATCTCCAAAAAGCTCTCGCTAAAGAGAAGGGAATCAAGACCTTTTCCGAGCACTATCTCGCCACCGAATTAAAGCAGGATTTCGCAACTCTTTACATTGTCAAATACACGAATCCAGAGACAAATAAAGAGGAAATCGTTGCCGCTGGTCTCGTTTTTGACTACGACGACACCAGATATAATCTCCAAGGCGCCCAAACCGACACCGGCCGTGGCCTCCATGCCACCGGTATCCTCACCATTCAGCTGATCCTCGACGCTTATAAAGACGGCAAAACAGTCTTCGATTTCTGGGGAATTGCCCCTGAAGGCGCCCCGAAAAACCACCCGTGGGCCGGCTTTACCAATTTCAAGAAAACCTTCGCCGGTTACGAAGTGGACTATGCCGGTACCTACGATATTGTTTTGAAGCTAGCCAAATATAATCTCTATAAAACTCTCCGCAAAGTCCGTCGCCACCTTGGCTAATCACTTGTGCTATAATGAAATTATGAAATTCGAAGAAATCAGCGCCGAAGATTTTCGCGCCTTTGCTAATCAAAGTCCATATAAATCTTTCATGCAAACCCCAGAAATTGCCGAGCTCAGAGGTAAATCTGGCTGGACTGCGCACTATGTCGCCGTCAAAAAGGATGATGAGATTCTCGGAGCCTCGATGCTCGTCTCGAAGCCGGCTTTCATGAAGAAGCTCTATTTCTATGCTCCAGGTGGCCCACTGATGGATCTCGAAAACACTAAACTCGTTGATTTCTTCTTTGATAATCTTAAATCATACATCAAATCGAAAAACGGCTATCTACTTCATATCGACCCGTATTATGAACTGATTGAACGCGACCGCGACGGTCTGCCGGTCGAAGGCGGCTTTAACCATAAAAAAGCCCTCGAAAATCTCGAAAAGCAGGGTTTTAAAGAGATGAAAAACGCCTCCCAACCGAAATATCTGTTCGTCACCCCTATAGAAAACCGAACAGAAACCGAACTAATGGAGAGCTTTAAGCGAAACACCAGAAACCATATTAGGAAAGCTGAAAAAATGGGCGTCACTATCAGGGAACTCAGCCGAGACGAACTTGATAAATTCAAGAAAATCACCGAATCCACCTCTGAACGCCGCCACTTTACCGATAAACCATTAAGCTACTACGAAACCATGTACGACCTCTTCCACGCCCGCGGCGAAGTTAAATTCATGGTCGCCGAAGCCGTGGTTTCCGAAGTCGGTATGGAGCGAGGGCTTTCGGAGGATAAGGTCGAGAATGGTAGTTTCGAGACCATTCCAGGCAACGGGAGCGAACGGAGCGAGGAGCCGGAAGGGTCCTCTGAGGACCATAAGCTTGGCCGTTCGCCAGAGGCGTACGAAGTAGCGGCCTCGAGCGTGTCCGAAGAGGACAATTCCGGCGACAGGACGGTTCTCTCTGCTGCCATGTTCATGACCTACGGCGATGAGGTCGTCTATCTCTTCTCCGGTTCCGACGAAAAATACATGCGTGACTATAACGCCCAATATTTGATCCAATACCACATGCTGAAGTTCGCCGCCGCGAACCACTTCAAAATCTACAACTTCTATGGCATCAACGGCCTTCCAGATGAAAACTCCAAAGACTACGGCATTTACGAATTCAAAAAAGGCTTCGGCGGCCACGTCGTCGAACTCATCGGTTCCTTTGAACTATCTCTTAGCAAAACCTACACTCTTGCCAAGAAAATCCGCCATTAATGCTATAATTTAGACATGCAGAAGAACTCAGTTTGGAAAATAATCGCGAAACACACGTTCACGTTGTTTAATCTTGTCAACGTGATTCTCGCCATCATGGTCGCCTCTGTTGGCAGTTTCAAAAACATGTTGTTTGTCAACATCGCCTTCCTCAATACTATGATCGGCATCGTGAACGAGATTCGCGCCAAACGCATGGTGGACAAACTCCGCCTCATCTCTGATAAACCACCAATTGTTCTGAAAAACGGCAAAGAGGTTAAAACTCCAGTTGAAGAAGTCCAGGTTGGCGACACAATTGTCTTGAAACTCGGCAACCAAATCATGTTTGATTCAGTACTCGAAGAGGGAATTGTCGAAGTCAACGAGTCCTTCATCACCGGCGAGCAGGACAACATCACCAAGCACCCAGGCGACCAACTTATCTCTGGTAGTTTTGTGGTTTCTGGCACCTGCACCGCGAAAGTCGAGCACATCGGTGAAGAGAACCTCGTCTCTAAACTGGAAAAATCCGCCCACGTCATCAAAACTGCCGATTCCAAGCTCTTTAAACTCATGAATGACATCGTAAAATACATTTCCTATACCCTCATTCCAATCGGTGCTCTCCTCCTCTGGTCCCGCTTCAACGTTCCAGGCACTACCCATGAAACCGCTATTATCTCTACTGTTGCCGCCCTCATTACTATGATCCCAGAAGGCCTCGTCCTCTTGACTTCATCCGTCCTCGCCCTCGCAACTATCCGCCTCTCGCGCCAAAAAGTCCTCGTCCAAGACCTCTATTCGATTGAGACACTCGCCCGTGTCGACTGTATCTGCCTCGATAAAACCGGCACCCTTACGACCGGCAAAATGACAGTGAGAGACCACATTGTCGCACCAGGCGCCACCGAAACTGCGCTTCTAGACGCGCTAGAGCTTATTTTAAGCCATCTTCCGGCCGATAACGCTACGAGCAGGGCTCTCCACCAAAAGTACCTAAAAACGGCCAAATTTAAAGCTACAGACGATGATTACGATATCATCCCGTTTTCTTCCGACCGCAAATACTCCGGCATCAAAAAGAGAGACACCGAATTCTTGATGGGTGCCCTCGAATTTATGACAAAAGACAAATCCCTGGTCAAAGAAGAACAAAAAATTGCCGAATCCTTCCGTATTATCTCTGTTATTAAGCGCATCAAAGGCAAGGAAACCCTCCTCGGCTTCATCCGCCTTGAAGACGAGATTAGGAAGGATGCGAATAACATCATTAAGTTCTTTTACGACAATGATGTCGCCATTAAAATCATTTCCGGCGACAATCTGGAAACCGTCACCAAAATCGCAAAAACCGTCGGTGTTATTGATACGCGTGGCGTCGATCTCTCTACTCTGGACAAACCGAACTTTAAGAAACTTGTTCAGGAATACAGCATTTTTACTCGCGTCAAACCGGCCGAGAAAAAAGCTCTCATCAAAGCCTTTAAAGAAGCCGGCTTCACCGTCGCCATGACCGGTGATGGCGTGAATGACATCCTCGCCATGAAAGAAGCCGACTGTTCCATCTCTATCGGCGAAGGTTCCGACGCTGCCCGTCGCGCCTCTAAACTCGTCCTCCTTGATTCTGATTTCGGCGCCGTCCCATCAATCATCGCCGAAGGCCGCCAATCCATCAACAATCTCGAGCGCTCCACCTCGCTCTTCCTCTCGAAAACCGTCTACGCATCGACTCTCGCTGTTGTCTTCGTCTTCCTACCGTTCGAATACCCATTTATCCCTATCGAAATGACTCTGATTAGCTTCTGCTGCATCGGTTTCCCAGGCCTTGTTCTCGCTCTCGAGAAAAACACCGCCCGCATCAAGAACCGCTTCATTCACAACATTAAACATTACTCTGTTCCGACCGGCCTCACCATTGCTGCCTCGATGATTGCACTCTCTATCTTCGCCCACTCCAACGGCCTTTCCCGTGGCCAGCTCAACACCTGGTCCGCCATCATTACCTTCACGATTGGTCTCTTCCTCGTCTACAAGATCTCTCGTCCACTCAACCTATTCCGTGGGCTCTTGCTTCTCCTAATCATCGCTATCGCGATTGGCGCCCTCACTATTCCGTTCACTAGGGAAATCTTTGAGTTCGCCCCGCTCTTCTAGATTGACATTTAAGCAAAAGTGTGATATAATAAAGTTAATTGATTATTTTTCGGCACCTTAACATATTTTGGGAGTGATATAGATGAAAAAAATCCGCATTTTCGACCGTAAAAAAGCAATTGAGAAGGCCGAAGAGCTTGAAAGAAGACAACAGAGAAGATTAAGCGCTTTCTCCATGCTTCTAAGCGACATTTGTCGTTTCAAGCTCTGCATTCTCGCCACCTACCCATCCGAACCGGGGAATTATGAAATTCCAGAAACGCGATTCGAATCATTCAGCAATATTCGCACCGACCTCCATCAGGACTTAAAAACCCTTCGTGAACTCGATGTGGAAGTGCCTGACAAGGTCAGCGATGTCATCGACAAAGCGTCTCTCTATGATTTCATGACCTCCGAAGCTTGCGAAGCCTATTTTGAAGAACTCGAAGCCGCCTGCCGAACAATAATCATGTACTATTAAAAACCCGCCTTACCGGCGGGTTTTAACTTTTTAGAGACTAACTATTCGTCTTCTTTCCAAGCTTCAACCGTCGCATAGTCTTTCTTTGTCTCGTCATAACAGACTTCACCAGCGAAGGCGTTCCTAGTATCCTTTGCATCAAATTTCTTGCAATTAACTGCATCCTGCGCAGCTTCGAAAAATTGCCAACCAGCTTCCTTATTAACCCTATAGAAGAGGCCAGCTGCATTATCCACGGCAGTAGTAAGAATTTGATAAGGAGAAACAGGGCTATCCTTAATCGTATAGTTATATGCACCAATTGTTATCGGATATTTTCCCATCACTTTGTTATAAGCTTCAGCTAGCTCATTTGCAATCTTCACAGTATTGGCTGAAATCCATGATTTATGAGCGCAAGTGGCGGTCGTTGGATTGGTATTGAGGATTTCGCAAGTTATACCAGTGTCACTATTAGTGTAATAGTTTTCGCCGACAAGATAATGCGGCCCACTAATATCTGTATTTTTAACGAAATCAAGCTCCTCAAGTTTCTTTATCAAAGCCTCACGGATTTCTTTATTAAGTGTAAAATCAGAGGAACCGTTATAGAAAGCATCAATTCCATAGGATTTTTCAGCATGTAGCAGCACCTTCGCTTCATCAAGCTTAATTAAAGTAGAACTTGTATCATAAATGGTCTCATATCTACCACTCGCCTTACTACGAGCCAATTTGAATAGTTCTCCTATCACCTTTCGGACCGCCTCATCTGTAGCATCTGATGAAACAACCGTACTTGTAACTGTTGTGGAAGTGATAGTATTGCCATCCTCGTCCTTCTTCTCGGTCTTTTCCTCCTTTTGCTGTGCCACCGGCTCATCTTTCTTCTCCGGCGTCTTCGGATTATGATCAAAAGTCATGTAGTGGTAAATCAAGAATGCACCAAGTCCAAGTGTCGCCACAAAGAAAAATGCTGCCATGATTTTGCTTCCAGCACCGGTTTTCTTCGGCTTCTCTTCGCTAATAATCGCTTTTTCTATCTCTTCGACTTCCTCAGTTTCCGGCGTTTCTTCCTTCACTGGTTCAGCTTCTTTCACGGTTTCTTCCGTGTTTTCGGTTTTTGTTTCAATAATTTCTTCTTCTTTATGCCCATCTTCCATAAGAACATTTTAACATAAAAACTATGATTCGACAGATATTCTCGGATAGATGTTGAGCTTGTATGGGTCGGTTGGTTTCACGCCCGCCTGTATCTCATAAAATGCCGCCGCAGCCACCATTGCGCCATTGTCGCCAGAGAATTTTGGCTCCGGGAAATAAACCGTATATTCCTTATCAAAAACTTTCTTAGCCTCTTCGCGTAGCTTCTGATTTGCCGAAACGCCACCCGCGAACACAATCGACTTTATTTCTGGATGCTCCTGCAAAGCCATCTTGATTTTTTCATTCAAAATATCAATCGCCGTCTTTTGGAAACTCGCCGCAAAATCCGCCCGCATCCCATCAGTTAAATGATTCTTGAGATCGTGGCTAGGGTGTGAAATTGGCAGTCCAAGTTCCTTTTGTACGGCTCTTAAAACTGCGGTTTTTAACCCAGAAAATGAAAAATCCAAGCCCTCAACATGCGGGTGTGGTAATTTGTATCTGTTTTCATCGCCCCTCAGCGCCTCTTTTGCAATCGATGGTCCACCCGGATACGGTAAACCCAGAATCTTCGCCACCTTGTCAAAGCACTCCCCAACCGCATCATCGTGTGTGGTTCCAATAATTTCAAACTGATCATGTCCCCGCATGTACAAAATCTGCGTATGTCCCCCAGAGATTACCATGGCAAGCAAAGGAAACTGCGGGACAAAAGATGTAGAATCAGAGTTAGTAAGACTTGGGCTAGCGCCCCGGAGCGCTAACTCTGATTCTATATCTTTTGGCCTTTGGAGCCAGTTTGCATACACATGTGATTTCAAATGATGCGTCGCATACAGCGGCTTCTCATGTAGCACCGCCATCGTTCTCGCCGTTAACGTCCCAATGAGAAGGGAGCCTAGTAGCCCCGGCGCATGCGTCACCGCAATCGCGTCAATCTCGTCCCAAGAGCACGAAGCATCTTTTAATGCCTTATTTACCACCGGCATCATCGCTTCAAGGTGTGATCTCGCCGCTACCTCTGGAATCACGCCCCCGTATTCCGCAAAAATATCAATTTGCGAAACCACTACATTCGACAAAATTTTGCTTCCGTTTTCCACGACGGCAGCCGCAGTTTCATCACAACTAGTCTCAATTCCTAAAATTTTCATATCTTAATTATATCACAAAATGAATATTTACTCATGGTGGTAAGGACCACCCACCGCGATTTGCGAAGCGCGGTAAATTTGTTCTGCCACCATCACGCGTGCGATTCTGTGCGGGAATACTAACTTCGAAAAACTCCATACGAAATCAGATTTCTCTCTAACTTCGCCGGAGAAGCCGTAGGCGCCACCAATTAGAATCACTACATCACGACCATTCATGAATGCATTTGAAAGCTTCTTTGAAAATTCGGGTGATGATATATTTTCGCCACGTTCGTCACAGCAAATCACGAATTCACGCCCACTAAACGGCCAGTCAGCTAAGTATTTGTCGAGCTTTTCTTCATCCATAAAAAACCACTCAAAATCAAACGGTTTTCGCATCCTTTTTTCGTATTCCGAAACCGCTTCAAGCACCCATTCTGAGTTCTTTTTTCCGCCTGCAATAATTTTTATCATGCCATAATTATACCAAGAAATCAAAAAATACCAAGTTACAGAGTAAAAAAGCCATAAAATTACCTAAAAAACCTAACTCTTTATGCTAAAATTTTTGTCGCTTATGCTATAATTGTTTTAAAGAGAGGTTATTGGTTAAAGTGGGATTTATTCAAAAAAGTCTTATTACCGCCGTGCGTGAGAAGTTTTTTGGTGAAACTGGCTATTTTTATCTCAAAAAATATGAGTCATACCGGGCTGCTTTTGTTGCTGCCTGTATTCTCTCATTCGTAATCCTTTCAATTTTTATCACTCCACTTCATTTTGGCGGTGCCGAAACCGAAGCAACATCTCAGTCTACTCAACCAAGCACCCTTACGCTCACCTCCGCCACCGATACTGCCACCGTTTCAATTAACCCAACCGTCAGCGGCACCTTTGGCAAAAGTACGGATGCAAACAGCATCCAATTCAATATTTCTACGAATAACTATTCCGGGTATACCCTAACTGCCCGTACTACTAGAACGACTCTCATAAACGGCAGCAGCAGCCTAACCTCTCTTGCTTCTGCCGTTTCGGAGTCCCAGTTTAGTTCGGCAGGAAATACCACCCTCAACAACCGTTGGGGCTACAAGCCAAACTACTACAACTCTTCCTCTAACTCTAACTTCCTCCCTTCACCTGGTAGTTCTAGTAGCACTCTGGATCACACCTCTGCTGCCAACAGCACTGCGAAAAACTACACGATTGTCCTAGGTGCCAGGGTTAATACAGAAGTTCCAGCCGGCACATACGTTAACGATACGTTGGTTCTCGAAGCCACGGCT
>JAFRJX010000007.1 GCA_017432025.1 Candidatus Saccharimonadota bacterium | reverse complement strand
TATAATTTCCTCAAATCTAGACCTAAAAAATACTCCCCAATCGGGGAGTATTTCTTAGCATACAGTAATTCTACTGATCGTCGATACAGTAAACACCAGCACCTTCAAGACGATAGAGCACTGCGAAGTGACGCTTTTGTGATTGCTTCACAACTTCACCTTCACAACGGCCACCAGGAACGATGTAAACCACGTGTTCGGAGAATGGATTGCCACCACCGATGGTGTAACCACCGTCTTTCTCCTCGAGCTTCGAGTTCTCGCCACCTTCACCAGGAGTAATCACGCCAAGCGTACCAGAACCGCCTTCTGATTGTTTTGCCCAGTTGTCGGTAATAAGGACGCTGTATGGCACACCTTCTGGATCTTCAAACTCGTTCTTCTTCTGCATTTCAGCTGCACCGGAGTTCATGTAGTCACGGACGAACATACATGCAGTATCGGTTTTAGAACAGTCGTTTGTGCCTTCGAAATCGGACTTACCCTTCCACCAACCTGGACCTGGCAAGTTATTACTCTTAGTGTTGTTGTTCGTTTGATATTGCACCAGAGAGGTATCGACACGAGACATGTCGTTACGACGAGCAGTATCACGTTGTGAACGCTGAAGAGCTGGGAGAGCTACGAACACCATAAGGAAGATAAGACCCGCGATAGCAAGCACGAGCACGACTTCGATGATGGTGAAGCCCTGTTTAGTGTTAGTATTGTTTTTCGCCATAAATAAATCCTTTCTAGATTTTATGCTTAAGCTTATCATAACTTAAATTAATCTAAAAATCAAGTGGTTTTTATTTAGGTTGCAACGCTGTTGACGAGGGAGTAAATCGGAAGCAAAGTACCACCTACCACCACACCAATGAGACCGGCCATAATCACCATAAGAATTGGCTCAATCATGGTGGAAATACCGTTAATTTGGTTATCAAGTTCAGTTTCATAAACCGCTGCTGCCTTACCTAGCATTTCATCAATCTTACCGGATTCCTCACCAATGGATGCCATCTGTGGCACTAGTGGAAGCATGTATTCACGATCACGGAGTGCTTCAGACAAAGCCTTACCTCCTTTAATAATATCTAGCGATTTTGCGTATTCTTCCTCAATAATCTTATTGCTCGTTGCGTCAATTGCGATACGAATTGAATCAAGCATCGGCACGCCGGTCGCAAGCATCATTTCCGCCGTACGGGCAAAACGTGATACATAAAGTTTGCGGAACAACCCGCCGAAGATTGGCACATGGATTTTCATCGAGTCCATTACCTTGTGACCAAGCGGTGTGTATTTGAGGAAATAGAAGACTGAACCACCAATTGCAAGAACTACGATCAATACTAACCACCAGAAATTGGCAAAGAAGTCTGTGATATTCACTAGGAACTGGGTGAGCCCTGGCAATTCCTCGCCCATATCCTCATAGAGGTTCTTCACCTGTGGCACCACTGCCACCATCATGAATGCGAGCACGGCGATAATCACACCGAGAATAATACCTGGATAAACCAATGCGCCTTTAATCTTAGACATCATCGCTGCATCCTTTTCTTCCTGATCGGCGAGACGCTTCAAAGCGAGATCGAGTGTACCAGAAGTTTCACCGGCCTGAATCAGTGCCGTATAAACACCGTTAAAAGTATCCGGATGTGCAGAAAATGATTCGTACAAGCTTTTACCAGATTCTACGCTTGTGAGAATCTCTTCGGCAATTCCCTTCATTGTCTTATTTTCAGTCTGCTCAATCACGGTACGAAGCGAAGTTGCAAGCGGAAGACCTGCACCAATCAGTGTCGACATCTGACGCGTAAACATTACGCGGTCTTTATTCTTAACGCGTTCCCTACCACCGAAAAGACCACCGCCCTCTTCCACAATTGAAAGTGGCGTAAATCCTTGTTCAATCAAAAGGCGACCAGCGGTCTGCTCATTTTCAGCCTGAATGTTGCCCTTGATGAGCTTGCCGTTTTCCTTTCCTCTCGCCTTATAATTGAACCGCTTCATACTAGCCTCTTACTAACCTATTTAATTCATTCATGTCCACTGCATAATCGCGCGCCGTATCGTAAGAAATCACACCAGTTTGCACCAGCTTCGCGAGCGTCCTATCCATCGTCTGCATACCTTCGGCTGCACCGGTCTGAATCGCGGTATCGAGCTGGAAGGTCTTGCCATCACGAATGAGTGCCCTCACTGCAGCATTCGCAATCATAATTTCGGCTGCCACGACACGTCCACCGCCAATCGCTGGCACTAGGCGCTGTGAACAGATTGCGCAAAGCATATTTGAAAGCTGCGAACGTACCTGTGGTTGCTGATGTGACGGGAACACGTCAATCATACGGTCAATACTCTGTGCCGCAGAGTTCGTGTGAAGCGTTGCAAACACCAAGTGACCGGTCTCTGCAATCGTAATCGCCGCCTGAATCGTTTCAAGGTCACGCATCTCACCAATGAGCACCACGTCTGGATCTTCACGGAGTGCCGAACGGAGTGCCGCCGCAAAGCTAAAAGTATCGTAGTGTACTTCACGTTGAACGATAATTGAACGTTCCGACTTGTGCGTAAATTCAATCGGATCCTCAATCGTAATAATATGCTTCGAACGTTCACGGTTAATCTTATCAATCAGAGCCGCAAGCGTCGTCGATTTACCAGAACCCGTAGGGCCAGTGATAAGAACAAGTCCGCGTGGATAATTCGCAAAAGTTTCCACAATCGACGGCATACCAAGATCGTTAATCGACTTAATCTGATTCGGAATCAAACGGAAAGCCGCCGCCATCTTGCCTCGTTCATGGAATGCGTTTACGCGGAAACGGGCAATATCACCAAAGGCGAATGAATAATCAAATTCCTTGTCTTTAAGATAAATCTTTTGCTGTTCTTCATCAAGCGTCGCAAAAATCACATTCTTAATCATTTCCTCGTTCATGGCCGGAGTACCAGCAATTGGCGTCAGCACACCATCCACACGAAGAATCGGTGGAAGTCCATATTGAATATGGATATCCGAAGCTTTCCTTCTGATACATTCTTCCAGTAAGCTTTCGATTCTTATTTGTATTTGTTGTCCACCGTTTTCCATATTACCCTCATTATACCATAAACATTATGACAAATCGCTCGCCACGCGGTTAACTTCATCAATCGTCGTAATTCCGGAAAGTACCTTAAGGATTCCGTCTTGACGCATTGTCACTGTACCTTTACTTTTTGCTAGACGCATAATCTCTGCAGCCGTTGCGTGCGAGATAATCAACTTCTGAATATCTTCATCCACCACAATCGTCTCATAAAGACCGGCACGACCTTTATAACCACCCGGCGTCTCTTTCGTTGCAAGACCTTTTGCTAACATATAGAAATTATCATTCTTAAGTGGAAGTCCTGGATAACCCAAATCTTCACTCACTGCCGCTACATCACCTTCTTTAGTCGGAAGTAAATCGCCCACAATCTGATTAATTCCTTCAGTCTCAAGCTCCGAGGACTTGTAATTCTCGCGCTTTTCCGTAATACGACGAACCAAGCGCTGGCCAATCACCACGTTAAGCGTTGATGCGAGCAGGAACGGCTCAATACCCATATCGAGAAGACGAGGCAAGATACCTGCAGCCGAGTTGGTATGTAGGGTCGAGAACACCAAGTGACCCGTAAGTGCTGCCTGCACCGCAAGACCGGCCGTTTCAGAATCACGAATCTCACCCACCATTACTACGTCAGGGTCTTGACGAAGAATCGAACGTAGACCGTTCGCAAATGTTAACCCGGCGTCCACATTCACCTGAATCTGGTTAATACCATCCATCTTATACTCGACCGGATCCTCGAGCGTTACAATATTAATTGCTTCAGACTTAATCTTTTGAATCAAAGCATAAAGCGTAGTAGACTTACCAGAACCAGTCGGACCAGACGTCAGAATCATGCCATTTGGTTTTTCAATGCCACTAAGGACATCGCGAAGTGCACGACCAGCCATACCCATTTTATCGACTTCCATCGAGGTACCAGTTTTATCGAGAAGACGAATCACCACTTGCTCACCCCAAGTTACTGGCGAAATTGCAATACGAAGGTCAATCTCTTTCCCGTCCACCAAAACTGTAAACTGGCCGTCTTGTGGTACACGATGTTCATCAATCTTAAGGTTAGATAGAATCTTTACACGAGAAACTAACGCTGGCGCCACATTCTTTGGAAGCTCCATGATGCGACGAAGCACACCATCAATACGACAACGAATAATGAGCGAACTTTCAAGTGGCTCGATATGAATATCGGATGCTTTCGTTTTCGCTGCATAGCTTAAAATCGTCGTCAGTGCTTTCGAAATCGGCGAGTCCTGAACAATCGTCTTAACATTACTTTGTTCTGCCGCAGCCTCTTCATTACCTTCCTTTACGGCCTCCGTAACACCGGTAAGATCGCCATGGCTCTTTTCAATCATTTCGCGAATGCCATGCTCAGATGACATCCAAACCCGAATCGGGCGCCCCATGAGGTTAGACAAATAGTCAGTTGCCTGAACGTTCGTCACATCCGCCATGGCGACATTGAGCATGCCGTCTTTTTCGCCCAGTGGAATTGCCAGCTCGCGCACCTGCGCGTCCTGAGGAATCATCGAAAGAATGTCTTGTTCAATCGTTACATTCTTAAGTTCTACATAAGGCACGCCAATAAGCATAGCGGTAGCACGTGCTACCATGTCCTCATTAGCGACGCCACGCCTAGTTAACTCGCCAAGGACGGATTGTTCTGAACCAGAACCTTCAACTTCAGTACGGACACTCTGAACTAGATTGCTATCGACCAAACCTTCGGCAATCAAAATATTAATGATATTATTTTCGGCCTCTTTAGTCAGTAGTGCCATTTTGGTTGTCCCCGTTTTCGTTCTGGTTTTGGTTTTCGTTTTCTTCTTCTTTATTCTCTTCTTTATTCTCTTCTTCTTGGTTCTCTTCTTGCTCCGGCTCTTCTTCCTGCTGCTCGTCCTGGTTATTGTTCTGACCATTATTAGTATTGTCAGTCACAATCTCGTCGTTACAAATACCATTATCGCCAAGGTTCTTACAATCACCAACCCATACTTCAACCGTTGGGTTCACCGAACGATAATTAAAAATCTCTGCTTCCGGTTCCATCAAACTAAATGATTCCTCATTTGCTAGTTTCGTGATCGAAACACTCATATCATCAAAACTAGGTAGGAACATTCCACAAACAAAGTATGCTACCAGTGCTCCCACTACCGCCGCAAAAATCGATGTTGCTAAATCTTGTTTCATCTCCTAGTCCCCTTTGTGGCTTTAATGGTTTCTGTAGTCTCCAAAAGTTCCGATGGATTCATATAAAATGCTGCGGCCTGAGCTTGAAGCACGAGTTTACCATCTTGTGCCCACTCAATCGTTGCACGCTCAATATTGAATTCGCGAATCGAATGCTCAACATTTTCAAGGAACCCGACCGTCGTTGCCGTTTCAGACTCCACGGAAAGACGCACCGAAATCGATTCGAGACCCTTACTGTAAACAGATTCACCGGATGCACCAGTTGGGCTGAGCGTTTCTGGCTCAATACCAGTTAATAAGAAAATCTTGTTAAGCGACGAGAGAAGTGCTTCCTCGTTCTTAAAGGCTGGAATTGCATCTGGAATGATACGTAGAGCCGAGCAACTCTGGATTAATTCACTCGCTTTCACGAGATCGTCATCGTTTTCCGCTTCCTCGTAAATCTTATTCAATTCCTCGTAGCTATATTTTTTGCCCGTGTATGGATTAATACAGCCAGAAGTACTTTCCTTTGGTACTGAGTTAAGTGCCGTATTGGCTGCCAAGTTATCAATAATATTAGCTCTGAGTGTTCCCGGAATCGAAGACACGTCAATCGAATCTGGATTACAATTTTTTAATTCTTCATCCGAGTAAACCGCACCCTTTGGTTTCTTACAAACGCCAATATCTCGAATCGCATTCGAATACGACACAATCGATTGTTCTTCCGCCGCAATCACATCTGAATTAAACGAGATTTGCTTGATGAAGAAGAAAATCAGTGCAATTGCCACACCAAGGAAAATCGATGCACCAAGTACTGCGAGAAGCACATATTGCTGGGCTTGCGAGATTTTTGCACGTTTCTCAATCGCTACTTCTTTCGCCATTTCTAATCACCTCCTCGGTTCTTGCTATTATCATTGCAACTCTTGTCGGTCGGATCACAGTCGGATGCTTTTTGCGTAAACATATCTTGAATCTGGACGTAAGAATCTGTCACATTGTAACGACCAGATGGCCCAAGTGAAAGAACGTGATGATTACTAAATCTGAAGACGTCCGGCGTCAAAGTAATCACTGCTGAGAAGCGAAGCACTAAATCGTCCGAAGAGTCACGACCGTTGGATGAATCGGTAATTTTAATGCCATCCGAACCGTCCGGCACCAAGTAGCAACTTTCATTTGAGTTAGACCAGGTCACCGCACCGGTATTCGAGTTTTCCACACCGGAATATCTAATGCATTCACTCTCGAAATGAGCTACACCGGAAACTGCACCATCAAGGTTCATATACGGCTCACCTTCAACCATTTCAGCCTTGTACCAATCCGAGAATTGTGGCGTACGCCAGACTTTTACAACGGTCTGGTCATCATAGGTTTCAGTGGTATAACCAGCTGTACGACGAGAAATCTCTTCGTCAGACAACTCTTCTTCAGTAGTACTCTCGCCTTCTTCATCTTCTTCGCTTTCAGTTTCGGTCATCAATGGTTGTTGATATGAAGGGTTACAACCTTCACCAGTAATCAGCCAGTAAGCGTAGTAACCTTTTTCAGTATCAATAAACGTTGCACCATCATTACCGGACTCAATCATACAATAAGCCGGAATGCGGTTACCTTCTTTATCAACATAATTACCATAATCATAACGCATGTATTGCATGCTCTTCTTAAACGAATCGAGTACGTTGTAATCGATGAATGGAGGGTCATATGCGTTCGCCTGTGCATCAAACGTAATCGTTGGTTGAGTACCAGACAAGTCAACGCTGAGTGATGAAATCAAAATCTTATCATTACCTTTTGGCAAGAGTGCAGTCAAAATACCAAAAGTACGTGAAAGTAGTTTCTTATTCTTCGAAATCGATGACAAATTCGTAAGCTGATCGCGAATCGTCAAGAAATCACTTAAATCGCTGTAGGATTTAAGCTTCTTCGACATCGTTTCAATCTTCGCCTTATTACCATCGGCAATCGCTTGCTGACCACCCGCAATCGTTGCAAAGAGCAAAATCACACCAACGCTCGCTGATGCCACAATAATACAAATGAAGAAGATAAAGTTCCTAAGCTTCAGGGCTTTAATCATCTCTTCCTTAATATCCGGAACGAGGTTAATTTCACGAGCCATTAGTCGTTACTCCTTTCCGACAAACCAATCACCACTGCGAACTCACTCGCCACTGGCATCAGTGCCTGCTTCTGATCTGGCATCGTACGTACCATCTGCCATGGATCACCTTTCATCGTCGGAACATTGGTTTTTGCTTCGATATATTCTGGGAATAATGGAATTCTACTAGCATAACCAGACAGTACGATACCGCCAACTTTACCGTTGAGATATTTCGTCTGGAAGAAACGCACGGACTTCGTGAGTTCAGATGCATAACCTTCAAGAATATGGCTGAGTGTCTTGAACACTTGGCCTTCCACCTTATCTTCGGCTAAACCAAATTTCAAAATGAATTGACGTGCCTGGTCTTCACGAACATCAAGACCACCGGCTAAAGTCTTCACGAAATTCGAGAAACCACCTGGAATCGTACGCACCAAGCGTGGTTGGTTACGATAAACAATCACAAGGTCAGTTGACTTTTCGCCTAAATCTACAATCATCGTGGCATCCATTGCGCCTGGAATCGACAAAGCTCTCGCCATAGCGAGTGGCTCCGGCTCCATTGCAATGATGTTAAGCCCAGTCTTTTCAATCGTTTCCATCGTTGATTCAGCATATTCCTTCGCAATCGAAGAAACTAGAACTTCCGTCTTGGCTGGATCATTTGGGCTTGGTCCAAGCACCACATAATCCGCTTTTGCGTCGCTCATAGCCATCGGCACGTATTTATCAATCTCGTACTTAAAGGCTTTTTGCAGCTCTTTTTCTGGCATCGTATCAGTTTCGACAATCGAAGTAAAAGTCTTACCAGCCGGCAGACCAATTGCAATATTTTTCGTCTTGATGCCTGCCTGATTGACAGCACCCATAATTGCCTCGCCGAGTCTCTTTCGGCCAAGCTCTGAGCTATCATTCAAAATCTTCTGATCCACTGGAACATAAGCATACCTAATAAGTTGCCAACCGTGTTGGCTATTACCAGAAAGCTGCACGATACGCATCGAATTAGTCCCAATATCCAGGGAGAAGAAATCGCCCACGCCATGTAACAAGTTCATAAAGCAATTATAAGCTTAATCTTTTTATTTTGCAAGAATTAAATCATAAAAACGTTCCAAATTGCCAGTTCGGCCCTTCAGTTCGTTATCCCTTTTATTCATCACAATAAAGCCATTCGATTTCAAAAAATACTCAAAGTCCCGAATTATCTGCCTTCGAATCGCCTCATTCTTGACAACTCCTCGATTTAATTGTCCAGGATTCGCTTCAAATTGTGGTTTTAACATCACCAGAAATCTCGTACTTGGTTTTGACAAATGAATCTTCGCATATTTCAAAATTTTCGTGAGTGAAACAAATGACACATCCGCCACAATCACATCTGGCTTCTCGTCTTCCGTTAACCGATATTCAAACACGTCAGTCTTTTCGTGAAGATCAATTCTTTCATCAAAACGTAGTGGCGCTTTCATTTGGTTCGTCCCTTTTTCGACGGCAATTACTTTTTTGGCACCTTTCTTCAGTGCGAGTTCCGTAAATCCGCCCGTGGACGAGCCAATGTCGAGCACCACTTTGTCTTTAAAATCAAAATTGAAGGCCTTGACTGCGCCTTCAATTTTGAGATAGCCTCTATTTACGGCCGCGGTATTCATAAGTGTCTGTATCCACCGAGACGATTTCGCCCTGCTTAATGAATGCAGGAACCTTAATTACCACGCCAGTTTCGAGCGTTGCATCCTTCATCACTGAAGAAGTTGTATCGCCCTTTACAGCTGTTTCTGTATAAGTGACTTCAAGCCACAAGTTCTTTGGTAATACCAAGTTAATTGGCGTACCATTGTAGAACTGAATTTCCATTTCATCACCATCTTTCATGAAATCTTTCATGTCGCCAACCATGTCAGCAGAAAGTTCATATTGTTCGAAAGACTCTGGGTCCATGAAATAGAATTTTTCATCATCGCGGTAAAGATACTGCACCTTGCGGGTAGTAACTTCAGCCGGTTCAATTTTTTCTTGGCCTTTAAAAGTCTTTGGGAGAAGAGCACCCGTCACGAGATTTTTTACTTTCACGTTGACGATAGAACCGCCTCTACCCATTACTTTTTGGGAGTACTCTACCACCTTATACGGCTGGCCGTCTAAAGTAATCAGAGTATTCTTCTTTAGATCTGTTGGTCCGTACATTTTTCGACTCCTTAATTATTTGATACAAATGGCAAAAGTGCTAGATGACGTGCACGCTTGATAGCAACTGCGAGTTGGCGTTGTTGCTTAGCCGAAAGACCAGTCTTTGAGATTGGTTCAATGCGGCCATAAGAATCAATGTAGCGTTGCAAAGTCTTCGTATCGCGATAGTCGAAATAGACATTTGGATCATTCTTGAATTTTTTCATTTTGCATCCTTCCTTCGCTTAAATTTATTAAAATGGAACTTCACTGAGATCAATTTCTTCCGGGATGTCTTCTGGAATGTCTTCCTGTGAAGCACTAGCCGGAGCGCTGGAACTGCCCGAAGTATTACCACCATCACGTCCACCCACGAAGTTGAAGTCTTCAACTACGATTTCAACACTGGAACGCTTGTTGCCGTTTTTGTCTTCCCAGGCTCTTTGGTTCAAACGACCTGATACTAGGACGCCATTACCTTTTTTGCCATATTGGGCAATCGTTTCGGCCAACTTACCCCAAGCCGAACAATCGATAAATGATACTTCTTCTTTTTGTTCGCCGTCCGTACCACGATAATTGCGGTTTACGGCTACCGTAAAGCTACATACTGATGAACCACCGGTAGTAGTACGAAGTT
Organism: Candidatus Saccharimonadota bacterium; assembly: GCA_017432025.1. Lineage (GTDB taxonomy): Bacteria > Patescibacteriota > Saccharimonadia > Saccharimonadales > Saccharimonadaceae > Nanosyncoccus. The sequence goes on along the minus strand of JAFRJX010000007.1, from coordinate 18,625 downwards.
CTGGATCACGGGTGATGTTACCAGTGATAATTGCTTTGGAAAATCCGCGCATAGATTACTCTCCTTGTTTTTCGTTAGACTCTTCCGTCGAATCCTCTTCCTTCTGTTTGCGACGAGAAGCATATTTTGCTTTGCGTTCGTCAACACGAACGAGAAGGTAACGGAGAACTTCATCGGTAATGTTGAGGACACTCGAAAGCTTAGCTGGAGCTTCAGCTGGGAGTTCAACATCAATGAAGTAATACACAGCAAAATCCTGACCGCTGATAGAATACGCCAAGCGCTTCTTGCCGTCATTTTCCTCTTTGGTGATTTTACCGCCGTTGTCTTCAATAAGTTTCTTCACCTTATTGACGACTGGGTCCAGATTCATTTCGAGATCTGGATGAAATAGGATTGAAAGTTCGTATTCTTTCATATGACTCCTTTGGTTAAAGCAAACGCGAGTATTATACCGTTTGCTGAGCTAATATTACCGAATCATTATAGCACAAAGGCGGAAAACTGTCTAGTCTTCCGCCCCTGTCAAAGCCTAACCGTAATAGATTAATTACTTATCCCAGTCAAACTTATGGCCATAATGACCATATCTTGCGGTTTCTTCGTAGATTGGACGCTTCAAATCGAGGAATTTGATGATGCCACGTGGCGTGAGATCATAACCTTCGATTTCTTCTGGCTTGCCATCCACAATTACCGTTTGTTCAAGTGGCTCTGCCTTGCCAATCGCATAGGCGAGACGTACCAAAACTTCCTTCGCATGGCGCTTCTTGAGATAATCCACAGCAATTTTGCGTGCCATGTAGGCGGCTGAACGGTCAACCTTTGATGCATCCTTACCAGAATAACAACCACCACCAATTGCGATACGTGGACCATAGTTATCAACGATGAGTTTACGACCAGTGAGGCCAGTGTCAGCATCAAAACCACCTTGCTTCCAGTCACCGGCTGGGTTTAAGTGTAGTTCGAGTTTGCCTTTTAATTTCCTGTCCTTAATGAATTTCTCGACCATTTCCTTAAGCTCGGCCTTTGAAACATTCTGAAAGCTCGCCACAATCGAATCAATTGTGCCATCCGGCGCAATCGTGACTTGCGTCTTACCATCATAAGGATATTTGTCATAGATAAACTCATTCAAATTTCTAGATAGGACGACTTCGAGTGGCAAAAGCTCTGGGGTTTCGTCACACGCATAGCCAATCATGATGCCTTGGTCACCGGCACCACCCGTATCAACGCCCTGTGCAATTTCTGGTGACTGCTTCACAATCTTTGTATGGACTTCTGTATCCTTACCTGCGATTCTTTTTACAATTGCAGGTATGTCTACATCGCCCTTTGATGTGATTTCGCCGGTCACAAAAACAACACCGTGTCCGCCACAGGTCTCTGCTGCCACGCGGGAATCCGGATCTTGTGCGAGGTACGCATCAAGAATCGCGTCCGAAATTTGGTCACATAATTTATCTGGGTGTTTTGGAGAAACGCTCTCCGCTGTTCTGTAGAACATATCTTTCCTTTCTTTGGACGGAATTACCACCTTGGTTAAACTAGGTTGGTATGGGGGTCATCGGGCCGTTCCCTCGCCTCATTCTTGATATTAATGTTGTCTTTTCATTGTAGCATCAAAAACCCGAAGACGCTAGACTTTTATTGTTGTAATTTTTTAATACTCTTCAGGGGTGTCGACACCACCAGCGTTGGCGAGTTGATCAAATTCATCCATCGATGTGATTAATAAGTCACGCGGCTTGTTGCCGTTTTGTGGACCAATCACACCAATTTCCTCAAACCAAATGGCGAGACCGCTCACAAAGCCATGGCCCTTACCGAGATATGTCTGGAGCATGGCAGTCGAGAATTTACCTTTATTCAGCGAAATCTCCACGGCCTTACGAACCATCGGGTCATTCGGATCAAATCTACGGCCGAGGTCGCCAATTGCACCACCCATTTCTGGGCCCATGCCCTTAATTGCCACAGTTTGTGCAATAACTTCCTTGTTATAGTTAGGTGGACGTTGCTCACGCAGAAAGTTCGTCACCTTCTCAATATCTTCATCTGGCGACCAAGCACCCTGGATACGCTCCGGACCATTGGTCGTCTTTTCCGTCGAAAGTAACATATCACCTTGGCCGAGTAGTTTCTCTGCACCAGATAAATCGAGAATAATACGCGATTCCATCGAGGTCAGCACGCGGAAAGCAATACGTGACGGAATGTTACCTTTAATAAGACCGGTAATCACTTTCACGATTGGTTTCTGCGTTGCAAGTACCAAATGCATCCCAGCCGCACGACCAAGCTGTGCTACACGCACAATCAAAGGTTCAAGTTCCTTCGACGCCTGCATCATGAGATCGCTCATTTCATCAATCACAATCACGATGTATGGCATCTTGCTGATTTTCTCTTTTTCTTCCTCCGTGATTTCACTTTCACCAGCTTCTTTCAGCTTCGCCGCTTTTTCTTCCATCTTGCGGTTATATTCGCCAATCTTCTTGACCTTTTCTTCCGCCATCAAATGGTAACGTCGATCCATTTCATTCGCGGCCCATTTCATGGCTGAAAGTGCCTTCGCTGTATCCGTAATTACTGGCGTAAGTAGGTGTGGAATATCATTATATTGCACCATTTCCACCTGCTTTGGGTCCACGATAATAAGGCGCATATCCGAAGGTGAATTACGATATAGAAGCGACATAATGAGCGTATTCGTCATCACGGACTTACCTGAACCAGTCGTACCAGCGATGAGTAAGTGCGGCATGCCTGCAAGGTCTGCGACCACTGGTTTACCAGAAATATCCTTACCAATTGCAAAGGTGAGTGGATCTTTAGCATGCTTCCATTCTTCACTCTCAATAATGCCCCGAAGCGACACAGAAGCTGATTTTACATTTGGTACTTCCACGCCAATCAGCTGTGTGCCAGGAATTGGTGCTTCGATACGCACAGTCTTCGCCGAAAGATTATAAGCGAGCTCCTTATCACGCGCTGCAATCTTTGCGAGGTTCACGCCACCTGGCGCACGCAAAGTATACTGCGTCACGCGTGGACCAATATTTGCATCTTCCATCTCAACTTCAATGCCGAACTCCGAGAAAGTTTTCTGAATAATATAGGCATTCTGCTTCACATTACCCGGGTCCTGCGGAGTTTGTTTCTTGCTAAGAAGCGCCGTCGTTGGCATCTTCCATTCTGGATCCGAAATCGAAACGAGTGCCTTGGCTTCTTCCGGCTTTTCCGGAACTACCGCCTTCGCTGGTGTCGGTTGATGAATTTCTGGCGCCTTTTTACGACCAAACAAACCGTGTTTTACCGGAGCTTCTTTGGCAACGGCTGTCGCACCAAGGCCCGAATTAACCTTAATTTCAATCTGTCCAAGTTTCTTGTCTTTTTCGTCAGCATTCTCCTCGACCGGCTTCTTACCCGGCTTCACGATATTCTTTGTATCCTTAAATAACGTAATCGGCGAAACTTGCAAGATAAATGCGGTCGTAATAAAGATTAATACAATGTAGAAGAACAGTACGACGCCGTCGCCAAACACGCCAACTAGCATGTCGTTCAGCCATTTTCCTGCCGAACCGCCATTGTGCCAAATCGCCCCAATCCCAGAAATCCAAATAATCATTAAAATACTTGCAAGATATACCGGAATTGCAACTTTATTATTCTCGCTACGGAGTTTTTTCACAGCTAAATACACGAGTAGTGGTGGCAAAAAGTAGGCCGCGACACCGAGCCAACTTAAGACTGTACGGTGCACCATATTAAGAGTCGATTTGTCTTCGCTAAACCACGTGATTACGAAAAATAGTGCAATCGCAATCATTAAAATGCCCATGATTTGTCGCCAGAATCCACCTGGAAGTTCATGTTCAACTGGAGCTTCTTTTCTAGCACGAGATGTTTTTCTAGATGATTTTCGTTTTCTACCTGCCATATTCATTATTATAACATAGTTTTAAGCTTTTGCTTATTTTAATAAAGAGAAAGGCCCGAGTATAAACTCAGGCCTGTATGGGCTACATAGCATCGCTAATTTTCTGGGATAAATCAAGTGCGCGTTCGTAGTGGGGACGATTATAATCGTCGTTGATGCAGGAAAGGACTCGGATTGCTTCGTCGAGTTGGTTCGACAATTCTGAAAGATTCTCGTGACCAACCTCGTGGCGAATTGTGCAGTCATGAGCTTCAGCTCTCTCCGCATACAGATTGAATCGTTTCTCGATTCGATCCACTTCGTTGATTGCCCATTGAAAAGTACCAATACATGCCATAAGTTAATACCCCCTAACTCTAATATTGGCATACCTTGTATAATTATAGCACAGATTGCCAAAAAAGTCAAGTTTTGACGCTATTTCCCTAATGTGGTAAAATATATGGGTATTGGACCGTCGCCAAGCGGTAAGGCACTGGGTTTTGGTCCCAGCATTCGCAGGTTCGAATCCTGCCGGTCCAGCCAAGTTTACGAATAAAAAACGAGAGCCGTGCTCTCGCTTTTTTGAGTAAACGCCGGCTGGACTTAGCGTGCGTTAGCACGCGTCTCCAGCCCCTTCACTGTATTTTTAACTATCTCTGCTAATTTTTCCTTGTTATCAACATCTTCCACAAAATACATTGATTTCGCACCATCGTATGGAATCTCTTCAGCCATTTTATATTGTTCGTTTTCTGGAACAATTTTTACGAGCAAACGATCGTCATAGATACCACCAAATAGGACACCAGCCGAATAAAGCAAAAACTCTCCCATCATCGGACGGCAAGTCACATCTGGGACCTCTGATAGCTGCTCTAATATAAAATCGCGATATTCTTTGGTGCTTGCCATATTACGCCTTTCTGACAGGGTGTCTTATTACGGTCTTAAGTTTACTTACGTCGCATTTTCTGGGATCACTTAGATAAATCTCATGATGGTATCTTTTATCGGTTATATCAAGTTCATAGCCATTATCTTCGGCAAATTTATGCATTAGCTCAACAGTAGCCGGTTCGTCATCGTAACTTCCGATATGCATGCATTGAACACATAAACCCTCGTCATAGGTTAAAAATTCCACCCTAGAGAAGTCTTGCTTCTTCTTTTTGGTGGCTGCTTCTATTGCCCAGTCAAAATCAGCTTTCGTCACAAAGTCTGGTAAACGGATAATGGAGATGAAATTTAGGGCTTCTTTATGATCGTAATCTATACCATCTTTGCTATCCTGCCACCAAAAGCCCTCAAGTGGTGGGACAACGTATTCAAAGAACCCATCTATTTTATGATCGCCTTTATAACTCATCTTTATCGTATAGGCGATTCCGTAAAGTAACCCAAGCGTATTTTGGTAATCGCCATTTTCTTCATTAGGATTTCCTTTACCCCTAACGGCGATGTAATTCATCTTCGGAACATCAACAATACTCGGTTTGTTCTTCGGCAAGTAGTATTCTTTATATTCCTTTTTAAAATCGAAAGCCATATTATGCGCAGTTCTTTTTATGAGCTTTAAGTTTCTTCATTGCCCAGTCATAGTGAGAAGATAAACAACTTACAAAATATGAACCAAGCACCGAACCACCAACCCAAGGATACATGCCTTTAGTGAATAATTGCTCTTCGCTAAGGCTTTCGGCTAGTTTCATGACGTCTTTATGTGATTTTTCAAACATTCTTCTTGCGTCTTCGAGCGAAGTCTTTTGATGTTTCTTCCAGTATTCGACGTTCATATCGCCGTAAGTCTTCCAAGTGTATGGTTCTGGCAAGAATGGCGCATTACCGCCTTTATTCAGATTCGTATCTACAAATTCAAGTAGCATTCGATGCCATTCATATAAATGCACCCAAATATCGCGCAGATTCTTGTCACGTCCCCAGTGGCGTTCTTTCTTTGATGGATCATTAGAAAAATCAAATTCAGTATTCATTTCTTTCTCACTCATCGAGCCGGCCATTTGAGTGAGCTTAGTATAGTATTCTTCGCCAGCTTTTAATAAATCCTGTTTGTTACGTGGTCTCGGCATAAAATTAGTTCCTGTTTATTCTTTTATTATAGCACTTAGGCCGATTGCACTATTTTCTTTACATCAAATCAAACTTATAGCAAATCACAATGTAAATAATCGATGCGAGATTTAGATAAATTAGATTAAATGTGTGCATCTTCCATTCCGAGCTAAGATTTGCCACGTACTCTCTAATTAACGAATTATTAAAATAATACCACGGCGATTTTGCGCCAATTCCCTCAATGTTTTTGTATCCATTTTTCGTGGCGATTACACCAGAACGAAACACATGGAAATCGGTCGTCGCAAACGCCACATTTTCACCCGATCCCACCAATTTTTTCGAAAAGAGAAAATTCTGTCTCGTCGTTTTAGATTCATCTTCTAGAATCATTTCCCCCTTGAATCTTTGACTAATCGCGTAATTTTCCATGCATTTAGCTTCCGAAATTGGCTCGTCGTGCCCTTGTCCGCCCGAAAAGACGAGTGCCGGTTGCATTCCGAATTTAGTTTTTTCACCGCGCGCAAATTTCAGCGCCACATCCACTCGTTTTTTGAGCATTCCACCCGGCTTTCCGTTATCAAGTACTTTGCAACCCAGCACTACTACATAGTCTTTTTGATGTTTCACTTTGCGATGTGAACTTCTTAAAGCAATGTAAGTCGTTGCAATCATCATACATTCAAAATAGGTCAGCGTAATCGAAATCACATTTTCAATCGCGAGCGAGATACAATATCCGGCATATGAATGCACATCAAATAGATGGCCTAAAAATCCATAAATATCTTTTACAAATAGTGTCCCAACAATCAACAATAATCCAAGTAAAAATCCCAGCACGTTGGTCCTACTTTTTCCTTCCACTACGATGAGAACCGTATTTGAAATCAATAGAAAAATCGCGAGTAAAATCATCAATGGAAAAACATACATCGTGAAATTCGAGAACATCGTAGCAACATCCGTGAAAAAGGCGTACATATTATAATCCTCCATCCCATACACAGTCATAATATTATAAAGCGTGAAGCAATCTTTAATAATCACACACACAATAAAAATCATCACACCCATAATCGAGACGATTTCGTACGAATAAATCGTTTTTTTAGTAATCTTTCGAATTCTTCTAAGACAAATTATTAGAAGTATAAAATAGAAAATCACTATCAAAAACTTGAATATCGTAAACATGCCTTTATTTTATTCTAAAAATCACCGAATTTCAAATCTGTTATAATGAAACCATGTTAGACCGATTTATTGAAGCTCAAAATAGTAACTATTATGGTGAACTTTCGCAATACGAAACCGCGAAAAAAGAATTAGAAGAAGGCTTAAAGCAAAGCCACTGGATGTGGTATATTTTCCCACAAATTAAAGGTCTCGGTCATAGTGACATGGCGGCAAAATATGCGATTCAGAACATTGGCGAAGCGACTGAATACTATAACAATTCCGTCCTCGGCACTCGTCTCGAAGAACTCGTTAAAATTACAAATCAAATCGAGGGCAAATCCGCCGAAGAAATTTTCGGTCATATCGACGCAATGAAGTTTTTATCCTGCCTCACACTTTTTAACCAAGTTGCGCCCAAAAATCAGCTTTTTATCGATGCCATCAACAAATACTATGATGGTCGTCGTGATGAAAAAACTCTCAAGATTCTTCGTGAACAACAAGATTAGCGTTTAAACAATTGTTTGAATTTCACCACTTCAAAATTGATAGCATTCTTTTGGAACAGTTTGATTGTGATTCTAAGGATTATCACCGCGAAAATGATAACTTCAACGAGGCCAATCGCAAGCTCCACTGGTGTCAGTGTCCCGAACGTGCTTCTTAGCATCAATGCCACCGGCGCCGAGAGTGGGAAGTACGTTAAGAAGTGCACGATTAGTCCCGGTTCGGTCGCCATAAAGGCCTGCATGAAATAAAGCGGAAATACCGAAGCTACGACTATCGGACCAATATATTGCGACGCATCGCGTGCCGTTGGCACGACTACACCAACCATCGTATTGGCAGCTGCAAATAAAGCAATCGAAGCTACGAACAAAACTACGTTCACGGCGATAGTTGCTGGATCAAGCTCAATTATCGATACAATTGAAGAAATTGCCGGATTGTTCCAGTTAAAGGCAAGTAACAGAATCATTGGTATTACCATTACTAGCACCTGAATCACACCAAGCGTCAGCATGCTTAAAATCTTGCCGATAATTAAATGTTTTGAAGAAATATTCGTGAGAATCATTTCCGAAATTCGATTCTCTTTTTCTTCGACTACCGTCATTAATAGTCTTGAACCAAACAGTACCATAAATACGAAATATACTACTAAAATTACGCCTGGAACAATCGCCTTGCCTAATGCATTTGAGGGTTCGCCAGTCGCAGTTAGCTTATTATCATTAATCTCATATTCACCGGCAAGCACTATCGCATCCAGTTCATCAACTTTTAGTTTGGCATACTGGCTTAAAATCATTTTGAGCGCATTGCCATCATAATTAAAGATTTCCAGTCCTTCCGAAATATGATAGAACTGCGCTTTTTTAGTTTCGAGAAAATCCTTAGGAATGTAGAAGAAAAGATCTGCTTCGCCTTTCTTCACCGCCTCAACACCAGCTTCTTCTGAATCATATTTATTAAACGGATTATCCTTCGGCAAAACCCCCGCCTTATCCGTAATTGCAATCACCGTGTCTTCCGCAAGGTGTGGTGTCGTATCTGCGTTCTCTGAACCAGCAACAAAGCTAATTAGAAACATGACGCCAAACAAAACTGGCATGAGTAGCACCGCCACCCAAAACGACGGTTTTTTGAGCTGCCGAATCGTTTCAAATTTAAAAACGGTTTTAATCGGATTATTCTTCATCTTCACCTCCATATACTTCTACGAAGATTTGGTCTAGTGATTTCCCGCCAAATTCTTTTTTAATATCCGCAATTTTTCCGTAAGCTCTCGCCACACCATCCTTTAATAGAATTGCACGGTCGCAGAGTTTTTCGACTTCATCCATATAATGTGTAATCATGATAATTGCCGAACCTTTTTGATGCAACTCATCTATAATGTGCATCAAAAGCCTACGGTTCACCGGGTCAAAACCCTTCGTCGGTTCGTCGAGAATAAGAAGCTTTGGCTCATTCATGATGGTGATACCCAGCTGAATTTTTTGTTGCTGACCGCCCGACAATTTCTCTAACTTTTGGTTTGCCTTATCCTCTAGTTTCACGCGCTTTAAGTATTTCATACTCCATTCACGCGGATTCTTTAGTCCCTTTAATTCACCAAAGTAAACCATCGTGTCAATCACCGACTCTTTACGGTACAGCCCACGTTCTTCTGGCAAATAGCCAATCGTAATCGAAGTATCCTCCGGATCATACTTTTTTCCATTTATTAATAATTCCCCGCTCGTTGGCTCGTAAAAACCCAGTAACGCGCGGAGCGTTGTCGTCTTACCCGAACCATTCGAGCCGAGCAAGCCAAAAATTTCACCTTTTTTAACGTCAAAACTTAAATCCTTAATGACCGTTTTGTTGCCAAAAGTCATTTTAAAGTTTTTGACCTCTACAATTTTATCCATGTAATTATTATACCACCACTTAATGCTTATGCTATAATATGGGTATGGATGAAGCATCTATTCAGTTGAAGCGCCGCGAAAACGAGGAGCAATCTACTGCCGACCGGGCCAGAATTCTCGGTCTCCCTTATCTTGATACCCGTCCATTTGAAGAAAACATTCCTTTAGTCCAAGGCCTCCTTCAAATCAATCAAATGCACAGTGATTTCATTTTGCCACTGCATAAAGGTGGTGGTGAAGAACATTTCCAATTCTTAGTCACGAGCCAAACCCCGCGCTCCTTAATTAGTAAAATGCGCGATGATTACACTGCCCGTGGCGAACGTGTCGACTTCTTCCTAATTTCCAATTCTGCCTACAAATTCCTAATGCTACGCTACGATCCGCCAAAAGAAATCGTTTATGATGATATTAAAATTGCTGGCGAAGGCGATTCCGAAACCATCACTGCCGTCTCACAAACCTTAAACACCGTTTCGACAGAACGCATTTTCGACTTTTTGATTGACCAGGCCGACAAACTCGGCGCTTCCGATATTCACATCGAAAACATGCAAGGCGAAATTCGCATCCGCATGCGTGTGGATGGTTTGCTTCACCCAGTCGCAAACATCGATAAAGATAAATATCGTATTTTCATGGGCGAACTCAGCTCCCGTGCCAATGTTTCGACTGCTTCAAACAAACCGCAGTCCGGTCACATGCAAAAAGAAATCACCCGTGACAACGCAACTCATACTTTAAACATTCGTGTTGAAACGATTCCAACCATGTATGGCCAAGATGCTGTGCTTCGTCTCTTCAACTTTGACGAATCACTTCTGAACCTAGATCTCCTTGGTCTTTCCGATGAAGAGCGTCACGAAATTGACGAAGTGATTTCCCACCCACGTGGCATGGTCTTAATGGTTGGCCCTACCGGTTCTGGTAAATCTACCACGCTCTATTCCATGCTTAATGCTTTAAACACTTCCGATCGTAAAATTATTACACTTGAGGATCCAATCGAATACGGCATCACCGGCATTTCCCAAATTCCAATTAACACCAACGACGGTGGTTCCTTCGCCGAAGGCCTCCGTTCCGTGCTTCGTCTCGACCCGGATGTCGTGATGGTTGGCGAGATTCGCGATGCCGATACAGCCAAAACTGCAATTCAGGCTTCGATTACCGGCCACCTCGTGCTTTCATCCTTTCACGCGAACTCAACTTCCGCTGCCTTCTCCAGAATGATTGATTTAATTGGCGTGAACCCAATTTTCGCGAGTTCCATTCGTCTCATTGTGGCACAGCGCCTCGTCCGTAAACTTTCTGACGACAAAGCCCCGCGTGAAGCCACCGAAGCCGAAGTAAACTACATCAAGAAAGTTCTAAAAGACGTTCCAGCCGCTAAACTTCCAGTTGATAATCTCGATCATATTACACTCTACGACCCAGTTCCAACCGAAGAACATCCGTTTGGCTACAATGGTCGCGTTGTGATTATGGAACAAATGATCGTGACCGAAGACATTCAAAGATTCATTCGTGGCGATGTTGCCGACATTCATACTGAAGCCATTGAAGAAGCCGCCAAGAAAAACGGCATGCTGACCTTGGAACAAAAAGGTATTATCGCCGCTCTCCGTGGCGACACCACTCTCTCCGAAATTTCCCGCGTCATTTAATTATGGTATAATAATATATATGAGTGATAAAGTTATTTCTGACTATAATGGTTACGACTACAAAAAAGAATTCTGGGAAAATGTTGATCGCGAATACGAAGACCAAGCCGATCGCATGGCGATTCGTCGTCTGCTCCCAAAGCGCATGGAAAAGTTTGCCGACATCGGCGGTGGCTACGGCCGTCTCGCCAACGAATATTTGAAGCGTGCGCGCAAGGTTTACATTTTCGATTATTCCAAAACTGAGCTCGCTCAAGCCAAAGAAATCTATGGCGACAAGATTGAAACCAAAGCTGGTGATATTTACAAACTTCCGTTTAAAGACAACGAGCTTGATGGTCTCATGATGATCCGCGTAACTCATCACCTAAAAGACATGCCAAAAGCGATGGCCGAACTTTATCGCGTTCTAAAGCCAGGTGGTGTCGCTGTCATTGAAGTTGCTAACAAGCGTACTTTACCAAAAATGGTCCGCTATGTCACCTTCCGTTCCAAAGTTAATCCATTTAGTAAAGAAGTTGCTAATTACAAAGAAATCTCTGCTGATGGTTTCTATAACTACCATCCAAAATACGTTGAAGAAATCTTTAATAAAACCGGTTTCAAGCGCGAACGTGTGCTTTCCGTTTCCAACTTCCGCAGCAAAACTCTAAAAAAAGTCTTTAAGACTAATAATCTCGTCAAGATGGAAGAGGCCGCTCAGACCGCCCTTGCCCCAATTCGTTTCGCTCCATCTATCTATTACAAGTTGAGAAAACCAGAAAAATAAGGTATAATATAAAGACGGCGGGGCAGTCGTTCAACGGATAGGACATATCCCCTCTAAGGATACAATGCTGGTTCGATTCCAACCTGCCCTACCATTTAAGGAAGCGAGCAATAAAAAAGCTTGCTTTTTTGTGTTAAAATATAAGCATGATGTATCTTGGTATTATCGGTATTATTCTTACCGGCACCCTTCTCCATTTTCTTTATGAATTCAGCCACCACAACAGATTTGTGGCTATCTTTGCCGCCGTCAACGAAAGTGTCTGGGAACATATCAAAATCGCCATGACCCCAACCTTTATTTGGGCCATTATTCTTGGTTTTCATTATGGTTGGGATGCTAGATTATTAGTCGGTCTCGCCCTATGTTTGTCAGTTATTATTATGATGATTCCGGCACTCTTTTATCTTTACACTGCCTTCACGAAAAAATCCATTTTAATTGTCGACATCATTTGCTTTTGTATTACCATCTTTTGTTCCGAACTAGTTTTCTTCCATTTCATTAATTATTATTCCACTTTTCCAGCCTTCTGCATCGTCGCATCAATTATCCTGCTCATAATCGAAATTATTATCTATCTTTCATTTACTTTCTTCCCACCAAGCAATCTCTTTTTCAAAGATCCAATCTCTAAGCAGTATGGTCTGCGCGGCCACACCCATCACGAACATCATCACCACGAACACGGCAAGAAAAAGTCCGCTTAAATTAAGCGGACTAAAGATTCATGCTGGTAACATTTCCAAGTATTCTTCGAGTGTCATACCAAATTCGGTCATGAATTTTGCATGTTCCTCGCCCACATAGCGGAAATGCCACGGTTCATAAGAATATCCGGTCGAATTTTCCCTATCCGGCGGATACCTCAGAATAAATCCATGGTCGGCCAGGCGTTCGTGAATCATTGCAAAGATTTCTCTTTCGGCAATCATTTCGTCATTATCATTGATAAAAACATTATCTTTGATAATGCCGATATCAATTGCGAGTCCAGTGTGATGTTCCGAAAAACCCGGAATTGCAAGATGCGAGAAGCAATATTCATCCGAATAGCCTTCATTTCTGAACCATTCCCAGACATCGATTTGCCCATCAATAGTGCGATAAGTGCTATCGAGTTCTATATCGATGCCTTGAAGGAGCAGGTCATCACGAAGTGATTCGAAATGTCTCAGTGTTTCTCTTTCCACCTGAAACTCTTCACCCTGGAAATTGTAGGCCGTCTCAAGCTCAATCTTGTCTTCCCAACCGACCGGCAGCCGATGATCTTTGTTTACAAGCGTAAGATAAATGTCATCCTTTGGACTACTGTAGTCTGCCGAGGCCGAAAGCCCGAAGGTTGTCAGACCAAACAGCAGCACTACCATCGCTACAAAAATACCCAGCTTTACCATACATGTTTTCATGAAAGGTTCACCCCCATAAATATTTACCACCTCACCGGCGATATCTTATTATTATATCACAAAATGCTTATTTTGTCTAGACAAGAATTGACATTTTAGTCAATCTATGCCATAATATTAATAACAACTCTATCAAAAGGAGGTTAGGTATAAATGACAAAACCACCCGAGTTCGCACCTTTAACAAAGCCCATCACGCCGAAACAAGCTAGAAACAGGCATAGTGTAACTATTCCCAATGAAGTCATCACCGCAATTAACGAATTACTCGTGGAAAATGCTTCCGAATCTAAAACTAGCATCGTCATTGATCAAGACGAAATCATCAGCCGCGCTACCTTCTTAATGGCAGAACACGACAAGACCGTCAGCCGAAATGATTTCTTCGACAAACACTGGCTCGACTTTGAGTCAATCTTTAGAAAAGCTGGCTGGAAAGTCGAGTACACCAAACCCGGCTATAACGAAAGCTTCCCGGCCTATTGGACCTTTGAAGGTTAACCCCCTTGCGCCGCAACTCGCGGCGCTTTTTTAAGATAAAAAATAAGCCCTCCAGGGCTTATCTTAACGACCATTCTTTAAGCGTGGGTGTTTACGCTTGTCGCTATGCTTGTGGTTGTTATTGCGATTTTGCTTAGCAACCGGCTTTAAAGTAATTTTTCTTGCCATAAAACTATCTCTTTAAATATTAAAATGGCGGAAAGGACAGGATTCGAACCTGCGGACGTTTCCGTCTCTGGTTTTCAAGACCAGTGCCTTCAACCACTCGGCCACCTTTCCGCAGATTATTATATCATATTATTCGGCGTTTGTGTAGACGTTCGTCACATCGTCAAGATCGTCAATCGCCCCAAGCAACTTCTCTAATTTCTCGGCATTTTCGCCTTCGACTGGCACATAAGAATTCGGTACATATTGGAGTTCTGCCGAAGTGACCGTAAGGCCAGCATCCACGAGACCAGCACGCACCTTCATGAGATCTGAAGCTGCGGTGTAAATTACCATGTAATCATCTTCTTCAACCGCATCCTCGGCACCGGCCTCAAGCGCTGCCATCAATGCATCCTCGCCTTTTTCAGAGATTTCAATCACACCTTTGCGAGTAAACTGGAACATCACGCTTCCCGGCTCCGCCATGCGACCACCATTCTTATCGAGCGTATGGCGCACCTCTGGCATTGTACGATTTTTGTTGTCCGTCGCGACTTCGATCACGATTCCTACCCCACCAGGACCATAAGCTTCGTAAACTTCTTCAATCAGTGCTGCTGCCGACTTGTCAGCCACGCGTGCAATGGCGCGCTCAATGTTCGCCTTCGGCATATTCGCAAGACGGGCTTTTTCAAGCACCATCGCAAGCGATGGGTTCATTGCAGGATCAGTACCGGCTCTTGCTGCAATCGCAATCTGGTTACCAATCTTTGTAAACAAAGCTCCGCGCTTTGCATCAACTACAGCTTTTTGGCGCTTGGTGGTTGCCCATTTACTGTGTCCTGACATAAATTCTCCCAATAAAAATTAATACTTAACTTGCCTAAATTCTACCATTTTTTGTTTAAAATGTCCAATCAAAAGTGGTATCACGATTACCAAATAGATTAAAAACACCAACGGCTGCCCTTCCGGAATCTTGATTAAAAAATACCCCATTGAGCCAAAAAAGTTCACCACTAAAATATGAAATCCCAGAAGTTTCTGCGCCACAAACGCCACAACCGTCTCAATAAACGGCATTCCAGACACTACGCCCGCCAGAAACACCAGCCCCATCGCATATGAAAGTGTTGGCAGAATCAGCAGATTTGCTACCACCGAAATCAAAGAAATCGTTCCGTAATAATAAAGCGTAATCGGGAGTGTCATTAAAGTTGCTGAGAGCGTTGTAATTACCGTTTCACCAATGAATCCTGGCTTCTTTTCGCCATAAAAATACTTCGTGATTTTCGGCCCTAGAATCATAATCCCACCAAAACTCGCAAATGAAAGTAGCCACCCGAGATTAATCACAAACATCGGATTGATTAAAAGTGTTCCCGCCATTACGGTAATAATCATCCGAATCGGCGAAATCTTGCGTCCCACAAACCAAGTCACAAGTGTCAGCATCGCCATCACCCCAGCCCGTAAAATCGACGGTGTCCACCCTACCATCGCCATAAAAAACAGAATAAAAATCATCGAAAAAATCAGACTGGCCATTCGTGAAATTTTCCCAAAAATCTTCTTCGCAATTTCCACCAAAATCGATAAATGTGCGCCTGATGCTACCACAATATGGACCAAGCCTACGATTCTCAAGTTCTCACTTAAATCATCCGGTAGCCCGGATTTCATTCCAAGCAGATAACTCATACCAAGATTTACTTCCGGTTCCGGAATTAACTTCTTAATTCTCGCCGAAAACCAATTCCGAACCTTCAATACCAAATCCCCTGGCTCTGGCCTTTGGTGTTTTACAATATTCGGCCGATACATATACCCAGCATAAGTTCCAAATCCCGCCGCGAGCTTCCCAGACAAAGTTACTACATCTCCCCGCGCCAACTTGTAATTCTTGTACGCCGAGATATATAAACTCCCCGCCAGTTTCACTTCCCCACTCTCGCCAAATACCAAATCATTCAGCTTTATCTTCGTCCCCTTTTCGTCTGTTTCTGGATCGCCGTCAATTACACCCGTCACCACCACGGTCTTATCAAAAAACTGCCGGATATAGTATTCGCCAGTTAGTTCACTGGATGAACGGAAAAACGCCAGAATCATCCCCGCCACAAACATCACTACGATGAGGAATGCTCGTGGCCGGATAAACGCATATAAAAACAGCCCAACCACCACCGCCACCCACCACATGGAAGCAAAATAATTAATCCGAAAAACGAGCGCAAGAATCGTCCCACTAATCACACCCACAGAAAACGCCATAAAAAGCCACGACTGATGTAAAAACGACCACAATTTCCTTAAATGCATGCCCTACAAAAAATCACATGAACACGCAAATCACAACCCCCCACCCCGCGCCTACGCTTTATTAATAACAGAGAAAGTGTTATAATATATGGTACGCGCCCATAGCTCAACCGGATAGAGCGTCAGCTTCCGGAGCTGAAGGCTAGAGGTTCGAATCCTCCTGGGCGTACCAGTTCGTTAAGCACCCGTAGCTCAGTGGATTAGAGCACTTGTCTTCGGAACAAGGGGTCGTGGGTTCGAATCCCTCCGGGTGTACCATAATCCGCAGGAAAGAACAGCCTGCAGATTAAACACCGTCTAGATCTTCATCGTAGACGTCTTTTTTTGCCAGTTTCTTCGTCGACATTGAATCGCGAAAAACTCCCCGTCTAGCTAGACGAACTATTGCGATTATTACTACTATAATCACGGTAAAAAAGACAATGTCTAGAGCAGGGTCTTGCACCTCAATGGATCCAACCTTATCAACGAAACAACTACAAGTCCCGTTTTCAACAGCTTCCTCAGTACAGCTACACATATTACAGATATTATATCAGAGTTTTCAACTATTGTTCACAGATTATTCTACAACTCTCAGTCTATAAGCAAAATGATGCTCGGTCGCTTCGCGCTCGAGCACTATATAAACTCCTTCTGGGAAACGATTTTCCTTTTCCGTCACATACCAAAACTCTTTGTTTTCATTCAAGAAATCCTCAAGCTTCTCATAAACCTGCGAATCTTTCCTCTCAAGTCTATCTTCAAAGTATTTCATCGGCTCTTCCGAACCCCAACCATTCATAAAGGTCGTTTCGAGCGTTCCATAAACCGGATTCTTTTCGTCCGCATAAATTGCCGACGCGAAGAATACCCAAATATCATCCGCAAGGATTGGTAAGTTCAATTTTGTATCTTGAACCTTTGTCACAATTTCCGCCACATACGAATCCGGCGCCCGGTTTAAAATGTTCACATTTCCAACCACTGCCGTCACTGCA
Organism: Candidatus Saccharimonadota bacterium; assembly: GCA_017432025.1. Lineage (GTDB taxonomy): Bacteria > Patescibacteriota > Saccharimonadia > Saccharimonadales > Saccharimonadaceae > Nanosyncoccus. The sequence goes on along the minus strand of JAFRJX010000007.1, from coordinate 1,221 downwards.
ATCACAACAATCGACACTGCCGCCACCAACATATCGCGTGTCTTCTTTAACGGCAAAAACGCGAACGACACTCCGAGTAGCACCCACGCGATGATGCTAGATGGAATCAAATATCGATCCACAAACATTGGTTTGTAAATAAGCGAAACTAGAATCATCGCAAGAGGCGGTACCACGAATAACATCAACAAAAAGATTAGCTGGTTTTTCTCTTTTTTAATCACCTTAAATGCACTCTTCTCAATCAAAATGTAAACGGCGAGAAACGCAATCGCAAGCAAAAGATTCCAACCCACTAGTTCCCCGGCGCTCTTAAAGAAGAAAATGTTCGTAAGAAAATTCACTGGTGTCTCGGCTGTAACTGGCGGAATCCAAAACCCACCTGAAATTGATTTCATCTGTCCTAACAGTGCCGGAATCCACGGGATATAGAGCAATACCGCACAGAGATATGCAAAGATAATCGGCTTCTTATAAACCGGTTTTTTCAGCACGAATTGCAAATACAAAATGTGCGTGAGCCAAATCAGTGCTGTGAAATAATGCGTGTACATTCCAAGCGCCACCAGTATCGCGTAAAACACCCACCATCTTTTCTGGTTATTCTCTACTGCGAGTGTCAGCACATAAGTCGCGGCAAGTACAATCGTAAGAATCACCATATACATTCGCATTTCCATACCGTAACGAACTAGGAACGGCGAAATCGCCATCGCAAGCGTTGCCACCATCGCCGGTTTCTTACCGAACCATTTCTTCACTAGGAAAAACAGCAAGATAATCGCCACTACACCAAAGAATACAGACATCATCCTAAGTGAAACTAAAGACGTTCCAAAAATCATAGACCAGATTTTGAGTAAGAAATAGTAAAACGGCGGATGTACATCCATCGCCGTAAGGCTCCAGATTTCACCAAAATCGCCTTTCACGAGATACGCCGTATAACCTTCATCAAACCAAATTGGTAGGTTGATACTCTGTAATACCAATGCTAAAAAAATCCCAATGCACGCGAGAAGCGACGCATACGGCCAAAACTTAGAAATCCTTCCTTTCATATTTTCATTTTATCATAAAAAAACGCTTGCGCTTTTATCTCGTGTTATAGTAAAATAATAGTAGTAGAGTGAACAAACATTTTTGATATAAACATCAATAAAAATGGTCATACATTAAGTGCTAAAACATTGGGAGAAAAATAGGCTAATTATTCGTGCT
>JAFRJX010000006.1 GCA_017432025.1 Candidatus Saccharimonadota bacterium | reverse complement strand
CGGCGCAGTTGCAGTTGTCGATTTGTAAAGCCTATGAGAGCAAAATTAAAATTGAACCTGAAATTTCACCCTCAATAAGCATTAAAAATAGGTCAGATGTTACTGACCTATCATGTAAGATTTTTTCGTGTTATAATTATAACATGGATATTGATAAATATAAAGATGAATTAAAAGAGATAGAAGACTTTCTCGGGAAGCCGGATGCTTACAACTCTTCTGATTTTGCTGCCAAAAGCAAGCGCGCCAGTCTGCTCCGGGAAATCATTGATTTAGATGCCAAAATCACCCAAATGACTGCCAATCTAGAAGAGGCTGAATCGCTCGTAAATGATCCCGAACTTGGCGAAATTGCAAGAGAAGATGTCAAAAATCTCAAAGAAGAAATTGAGAAAGCCAAAGCCGACTTTGAAGAACTGACTATCCCACGCGATCCAGAAGATGATAAGCCAGCCATCATTGAAATTCGCGCTGGTGCCGGTGGCGATGAGGCTTCCCTATTTGCCGGCGAGCTCTATCGCATGTATGTAAAATATGCCGAAAATCACGGTCTGCGTGCTGAACTGATGTCTCAAAATGAGAATGAAGCCGGTGGCATGAAAGAAGTCATCTTTAAGATTTCTGGCGATGAAGCTTACGGCAAGCTGAAATTTGAAGGTGGTGTACACCGCGTGCAACGTGTTCCGGTCACCGAATCGCAAGGCCGCATTCATACTTCTACCGTTACAGTCGCAGTACTCCCAGAAGCATCCGAACAAGACCTTGAAATCAAGCCAGAAGATTTGCGCATTGATATTTATCGCTCTGGTGGTCATGGTGGTCAGGGTGTTAACACGACCGATTCGGCCGTCCGCATCACACACCTACCAACCGGATTAGTTGTTGCCATGCAAGACGAACGTTCTCAGCAACAAAACCGCATCAAAGCCATGAACGTGCTTCGCTCGAGACTTTTGGAGCGCAAAAAAGAAGAAGAAATCAAGAACGCATCAGAAGCTCGCAAATCTCTTATCGGTACGGGTGACCGTTCAGAAAAGATTCGTACCTATAACTTTCCACAAGACCGTGTAACCGATCATCGCATCCACTATTCTAGAAGTAATATTCCAGCTGTCATGGATGGCGACATCGATGATCTAATCCACGAATTAACCTTACATGAACGTGAATTAAAGGCTGAAGCCTAATATGAATATCGCAAATTGGTTAGAAAAAGCCAAAACTAAAGTACCAAATCTCGATGCTGAACTAATTCTTTTGAACATCCTCCGCGAGAAGGATCGCACTTATCTCATTTCGCACGATACGAGGGATTTGACGGAAGTCGAAGAAGAAAAAGCCAACTATTTTCTAAACGAACGAGCCAAGAATAAACCACTTGCTTATATCATCAACAGCAAAGAATTCTATGGTCGTAATTTTTACGTCGACGAAAACGTCCTAATTCCCCGCCCGGAAACTGAAGATATTATTGATGTTGTAAAAAACATTTTGGCGCAAAATAAGATAGACTACCCCATTATTTATGACGTCGGTACCGGCTCCGGCTGTATTGCAATTACATTGAAACTAGAGCTTCCAAATGCCAAAGTTGTAGCGATTGATAATTCGGAAAAAGCCTTGGAAGTTGCCAAGAAAAACAGCGATACTCTGCATTCCGAAATCATTTTGAATAAATCTGACCTTCTAAATAATACGCCCGATAACAATATTGATATCGTTGTGGCGAATCTACCATATGTCGACAAAACCTGGGATTGGCTAGATTTTGAAAGTTTACATTACGAACCACTCTCAGCACTCTATTCTTCGAATGATGGGCTAGCCTTAATCTACGAATTAATCAATCAAGTCTCAGCAAGGCCAGATATTAAACACCTAATTCTTGAATCAGATCCCAGCCAACACCAAAAGATTATCGATTATTGTCATAAAAAAGGTCTCGAACTAGTCGAGACCCGGAATTTCATCCTTTATTTTGTGGATTGATAGCCAGCTAGCTCGACCTTGATGCCCATTTCTTTTCCGTCTCGAATGATGGTGAGTGAAACGGTGTCACCTGGTTTGTATTCACCAATTAAAGTCGATAATGAACCGGCCGAGCCAATCTTCACGCCATTTACAGCCGTGATGATATCCTTATCGTGAAGTCCTGCCTTGGCAGCCGGACTGCCGCTGAGGATTGCAGAATAAGATTGCGAACTATAAATGTAGGTGCCAGTTGTTACTGGAAGATTATATTTCTTGGCATAATCCGGTGTAATATCAACGCTATAAACACCGACATAGGCTCTTTCGGCTTTGCCGCTGGAAACTAGTTGTGAAAGCATACCCTTAACACTGGCGATTGGAATCGCGAAACCAACGTTCTCACCGCTTGCCGAAGTAGCAGTATTGATACCAATCACTTCGCCAGCTGCATTAATGAGTGGACCACCGGAGTTGCCCGAGTTAATCGCGGCATCGGTCTGAATCATATCATTAAGTTGTTCCGACATGCTACCAGAACTATCCGTAGCCGTAAGAGAACGACCAGTACCAGAAATGATACCCGAAGTCACGGAGTTTTGATATTGCCCAAGTGCATTACCAATTGCGACCACTTGTTGACCAGCCGTAATAGTCTTTGAATCGCCAAGCGTAGCTGCTTTCAAATCTGAAACATTGCTAATTTTGACAAATGCGATATCATTTAGAGGATCCGTAGCGGCAACTGTTGCATTCTCATAAGTCGTGCCGTCATGCATCACGATGGTAATCGAATTCGCACCATCAATCACGTGCTTGTTAGTTAGTACATAACCATCAGTAGAAACTACCACGCCAGTACCGGCTGCACCGGATTCATAAGCTTGCCCCCAATAATTATGGCTAGTCGTCGAAGTTACAATCGAAACCACACTATCGGAAACTTTGCTCACGACATCAGCAATTGAGCCTTCCGTGAAGTTTGCTGAGTTTCCATCCGTACCACTTGATAAAACGGTAAGCGGCTTGTGTGCCTCATTATAAGCTAGCACACCAAATGTCAAACCACCAGCACCGAGTAAAACTGCAATTGTAGCGAGAAATGTAGCAAACGTATTACGAGCTCTTGGTTCCCTAGTTTCTTTAGGTTGCTCAACCACTACGGCAGTATCTTGTTTTGGTACTTCAGAAATCTTGCCCTCTTCGATATTTTCCATTAAACCTCCTTAGATATTAAATATTGGATTACTAAAGCAAATTACAATTATGCCTACTAACACTACACCAAACAGAACGGGCCCTAAAATATCGCGGAATCTGAAATCTTCCTGATATTTATACATTGCCTGTCTGGCATAGTTATAAATAAAGGCGAAAATTGTCAAAATAATAGCAACCTGCGGAATCCGGATGCCAGTATTTCCGAAAGTATAAACAATCGACCAAGAGTGACAAAGCCAAGCAATCTCAGCAAAAGCTAAACCGCAAACTAAGGTCGTCATGGTGAAGTCTTGGCCACCGGTCTGCGATAAAACGTGACGGCTAGCAGCATAACCAATCAGAAATGCTAGAACTACCGCAAGAATCGGATCAAGACTTGCAGTCATAATTGTTGAAGCGGAAATACCGAGAAATACCGCAACCAACGATTGTGCAAGAGTAGCTACCTCAGAAGACATTGGCTTAAGTACGAGTAGCCACAAAACATAAATCACAATCAGTAAAAAATCGACTGGCAATAATGAATGCCCAGCAAAATAAGCCAGAATCACGACACTAAAACCAACAATAAGATCAACAAGATTAGACTTTAGATTCAACAAAATATAGCGTCTGCGCACTGCGAAAATACGCCACTTTGAAACCAAAACTAATAGAATACCGAGCCAAGGGCTAGCGCTAAAAACCGTAATCAAAACGGCTAAGATTCCGAGCAAGATATTCAAAAAGATATGCACGATATTGCTTGCGATATTTCTGGATTTTCTTGCTAAAATGAAATCAGCCATACAGCTATATTATACCAAATTATTTAATATAAGCTTAAAAGTGCTATAATAATTTTCATGAAACCAACATTTTTCCAAAAGCATCCTTTATTAAAAGATATTCTGAGTCTTGCTGGCTTTGTAGTAGCGATTGTTCTCGGTACTCTATTTCTTAATACCTATATTTATCGTTCATATAATGTAGTCGGCGTTAGCATGGAAAACACTTTACAAAACGATGATCGCGTCATTGTCAACCGTGCCGCCGTATCCTGGGCTCACTTTATCGGTCAAGAATACATCCCGGAGCGTGGCCAAATTATTGTTTTTATGAACGAGAATGAAAAATCCGTTGAAAAATACAAAGAAGAAGGCGTCGTAAAACCAATGACCTGTACAGTCCCAGAAAATGTCGCTGATCAATATATTATTAAGCGCGTAATTGCTTTTCCTGGCGAACGGGTTGTTGTTAAAGCTGGCATTATGACTATTTATAACGACGAACATCCAGATGGTTTTAATTATGATACCACTTGGCGTCATGCTACTGATGATGGCCCAAAAGAATATACGAGCGGCGAAGTTGATGTAACGGTGCCAGATGGTGAATTATTCGTTTCTGGCGATAATCGTGAAGGTTCAAATTCATGGGATTCAAGAAACGGCCTTGGTACAATTCCTTACTGCCGTATCGTTGGGCCAGTCATTATGAGACTGTTCCCATTCGAGAAGATCCGTGGTTTCTAATCAAAATATTCAGTTGTAACTAAACTATCAATTGGGCAATAGTCATCAGTAAGAGTGATGTCTTTATCGGTAATCTCAATATCGACAGTCTTAGGTACATATTTATCATTATCGGTAGCAATCACCATCCAGTTCACGTATTGATTACTGGTAGCATTTTCATAGACTGGCATTACGTAGACATGTCTAAAGACTTGTCTCAAGGTCTTCACTTCAGAACGTAAAAACTTACCACGATGACCGCTAACCGCACCTAAGACATTCGACATGTAGACACCATCTTTATTTAAGCGACTCTTGATAATCTTGGCAGCTTCGACGGTCGCAAGAGTTCCCACCGGTACCTCGCCTGAGAAAGCATCATTCAGAATTGCGTCGTACTTCTTGGTTGAATCAGCTAGGAAGACACGTCCGTCTTCATTATAAAGACCAAGTCGACCGGAAGATTCGGTGTCAAAATCATTTACTAAATCATCAAGGAAGAAATAATTCTTCGCAATTTCTGTCGACATCGGATCAATCTCAATCACATCCATAGACTTATCCTTGAAATTCGAAATGAAATACTTTGGATATTGATAAGCCGCGCCACCAATCATTGCAGTATTTTTCACGTTTAGGAATTTAAACATTTCGTCATATTTCTTCAGATAATTAAAGACGAGATCATATTTCTTATCCTCAGCCAGGAATGTAGCTGAAGAATAAGCGCCACTTTGCTTGTAATAACGCACCTCATCATTACCTAGAATGCCATCCTCGACAATTATGCGACCATATTCAGTATCGATACTAACCGAGCCCTCAACATTCTTGGTCATACTATTAACCGTAATGATAGAAGCAACTGCTATAATGGTCGCCAGCAGCATTGCAAAGAAGTAGCGCCATTTGAGTTTAATGCTCTTCGTATCAGTGATTGGCATAAAGAGTGGCACCATCAAGATAATTGTGATAGCAAGTACATCGAAAATAAGTCTTGTACCAATTGCTGGAATAATCCAGAAACCACCTATAAAAGTGCCGAGCAAGCTACCAATCGCAATCACCGCAGTAATCGTACCAGATTCCTTGCCTTGATCCTTGCTACTGGCAATGTGCTCTTTCATGATAATCGGAGTGATAATGCCGAGTATCGTTGCCGGCACCAAGAAAAAGACAATACTAGAAATCACCGACGAGAATTGGACGCCGTTATTGCCGGACTTGATAGCCGAGAGAATCGGCGCATCAATCATCGGCGTGATGGCTAGATAAATCGCAGCAAAAAGTAACAGCATAATTGTGAGGTATCTAGCATTTCTCTTATTTGCTATCTTGCCGCCAAGGATGTTGCCAAGACTACCAGCCAGAAGAATAATGCCAATGATTGCCGTCCAAACAAAATTACTATTACCAAAATACGGCGACATTAATCTGGAGGCAACCAGCTCCAAAATCATTCCGGCTGCATTCAGAATAAAAAGTACTATATAATCGCGGTTTCTACGAGTGAGTTTACTCTTCAGACTCATTTGATATTTCTCCTATTAGTTTTGCTGATTCAGTTTCTGGCAATTCTTCTACATCCTTAAGTTTTCGTTCAATCTGACGAGAAGTAGTTCTCGCCGATTCGATCTTATTGGCTGATTCTTGCAGTTTCTTCTGTACACCTTCAAGCAGCTCTCCAAATTTTCCAAATTGGGTTTTAACAGCCCCGAGTGTTTGCCAAACATCAGCTGAACGTTTCTCGATCGCCAGCGTCCTAAAGCCCATTACAAGACCATTCAACATCACGGGAAGCGTTGATGGTGAAGCAATCGTAATCTTTTGTTTCTTACGAATCTCATCAGAAAGACCTGGAATCCGGATAATCTCCGCATAGAGCGATTCAGTCGGCACAAACATAATTCCAAACTCGGTCGTCATTGGCGGTTCAATATATTTAGTCGAAATCTTCTTAGCTTGCTCCTTAACATCATTTGCGAGTGCTTTTTGATAAGTTGCAATATCAGCCTTATTGCCGGCATCGTAAGCGGCAATTAAACGCGAATAATTCTCGACCGGAAACTTGGAGTCAATCGGGAGATAGACATTGTCTTCTTTCCCTGGCATCTTGATTGCGAACTCCACGCGATCGCTTGAACCCGGTTTAGTCGCAATATTTTCTTCGTATTGCGATTTATTTAACATATCACTAATAATCGAGCCAAGCTGAACTTCACCATAAATACCGCGCGTCTTAACGCCTTCCATAACCTTCTTTAAGTCACCAACTTCGGTCGCCATACTTTTCATCTCGCCAAGACCTTGATAGACCTGAGTGAGTTGGGTAGAAATCGATTTGAAGCTTTCGTTAAAACGCTTTTCAACCGATGCTTTAAGCTTTTCATCGACCGTCTCGCGCATTTCCTCAAGCTTCTTCTCATTGCCAGTTTGGAGTCTTTCGAGATTCTCCGCGATTTCCTTGCGGTTCTCCCGGAAGTTACGATCAATCGAAGGATTAATTTCCTTAACCTGACCTTCCATACGAATTAGCCGCTCTTCCATTGATTTAAAATCAGCCGACTGCGCCGGAGCCGACTTCTTAAAAATCAAAACGATTAACAAAATAATTATTATTACCCCCATCACACCTAAAACTATATCCATAAAAACGATTATAGCACAAAAGAAAATGAAATAAAAAGGAGCCGATGCGAAGCAGGGCTCCAGAGGACTAGATACGATGTGCAAAGAAATGCATTCATGGAGCCGACTGTCGGGCTTGAACCGACGACCTACGGTTTACAAAACCGTTGCTCTACCAGCTGAGCTAAGTCGGCAAATGTACTAGTATTATAACACATTTTCTATGCTATAATGAAGAAAATAATTAAGGAGTTATCATGTTAAACGCAGAACTTGAGGAACTACTTAGCGGGGCTACTAAAACTGAAGCCTTCGTAAGTGGTGCCGTCGTCGGTGGGGTTATCGCATTCATCGTTGGAATCGCGATACTGTTCGCCGTTTTGCAAATAATTGCCACTTGGAAGGTCTTCGAAAAAGCAGGCGAAAAAGGCTGGAAATCTCTGATTCCTTTCTATAATATCTATATTCTCTTTAGAATTCTTGGTATCGAAGAATGGTACTTTTGGGTATTCCTCGGCGGTATTGTCGTTACGAGCGCAATGACCGCTAGCGCCAATGTAGAAATTGTCAAAGTTGGCACCGAATACCAATATGTCTTTAACAGTTTTGATAATCCAGCCGTCATTATTGGCGAAATCCTCACTGCTGCACTCGCCATCGTCACTATGGTTTGGGTGGCCAGAAACGGCGCCAAAGCCTTTGGTAAGGGCACTGGTTTTGCCGTCTGTCTCTTCTTCTTCCCAGACATCTGTTGGCTCATCCTTGGTCTTGGCAAATCCAAGTACAACAAAAAAGCCATTGAAGAATAATCGTTAAATAAAAAAGAAATTAGCCTCCATAGTGAGGCTTTTTTCATAAAAAGTATATACATACATATAATACATATGCTAAAATTATTATATTAAGGGTTTCATACATCTAGATGCATAGGAGGTAATAGATGAAAAAAATCAAATTTAAGTTTTTGCCATTGGCTGCGGCTGTGGTTGCTTTTGCCGTGGTCGGCATATTACAGCTATTAAAAGCAGTCAGTACATATGCGGACACAACTATCTCGTCGGTACAGCTTTCAAGCACAATCACGAGCGTAACGGAAGGCGAGTTGCCGGCAATCTCATATACAAACTCGACCGAAGGCACCACAACTAATGAATATAGTACTGGTTGGTCGTATTGGGCGAGCGGAGATGGCTCATGGCATGCATTTGGCACCGATACACCGACTGCCGTAGCCGACGGAACTACTAGATATGCCATGCGGTTCGTCATAGAAATTAGCGATGCAGCATATTCATTTAACCAAGATGCATCACAATATATTATTTATTTTAATGGCGAAGAGTACACAAACGTGGGTAATTCCATGGTGGTTACAGACTCCAGCGATGAATCGACAATTTTTGTCTACATCGATCTCGGCACCGCCGAAGTATCCCAGCCAATCATAATGACAACCATCGACTTTCACGTCCTCCACAACGGCGAAGGCGGTACATATTCCGTAAACTTCACTACAGATGACCCTGATGAACAAGCAAAAATCAACACTGAATTAACCTCCTCAAACAATTTCCTTTCAGTAGAACTAGATACTCCGGTTACCATTACGGCTACTCCGGAGTTTGGCTATGCCTTTATGGGATGGTACGCTGCTGATCCGAACATTGGTCCAGGCGAATCTTATTTCGGAGACCATGTATATACCACAGAACCTACTTATCAATTTATTCCAGAAGGTGGTCAATATTTCGCACCAAGATTCGTACCACAAGAAGACGTTGTCGAAATCACTGTTGACGAAAACGGAGGCGATCCAATCCTGCCGAGTAACGTGGTTTTTGGTATTAAAGGCCAAACGATAATGGAGGCATTGGCACTAACCAATATCCAGCCGACTCACCCAACCGAAGATATGCTCTTAGTCGGCGTCTGCTTCGATGCAGAATGTGACCAAGAACTTAACGGCGAAGAAATACTCGATGATGACGTTACGGTATATTTGAAATGGGTTCAAGGCGTCCCAACGGACTTTACTTATAACCTAAACTTCTACAATAACCCAGAGCAAGACGAATCAACAGTTGTTGCGTATATCGGTTTTCCAGTTGATTTAGAAGAGCCGGATCCAATCGAAGGTTACATTTTTGATGGCTGGTTTAAGGACCCGGAAGCAACCGAGCCATGGGGCTGGGAAGAAACTGTCACGGGTCCAACCACAGTATATGCTCACTGGCGCGAAAAACTAACATCGATGAGCTTCACGCTCGAACCACCAACAATCGGTGATGTGGTTACACTTACATACAACCAAGAAAATGACATGAACGAGCCAAATATTGTCCCGAATGTTGCATCAGATGAAGAGGATAAATATCAAGCCGTCATGCCGGACTGGGTACAAGGTTTGTGTACAGGCGGCTCTGACGCATGCATGGAGCTATTTGAAGGCGAAATCTTACCAAATACTACCTACTATGCCAGAATCAATATCCATGCCACTGACGACTATGCAATTACATATGAGACGTTAGACAATATTACCGTAAATGGCTCGGAACCAGATGAATACTTTAACGTCTATGAAAATATTGACACTTATATAATTGTCGCAATTACAACACCGGCAGTTCAGACTTTCACTTTAACCTACGATACTAGAGGCGGTACTGCAATCCCATCCGTCACGGATGAAGCTGGTACAATTATTCAACTTCCAACTCCAGTGAAGGGCGAAACAGAATTCCTCGTCTGGGAAGAACTTGACGATCAAGGACAAACGGTCGGTTCATTTAACGCAGGCGATGAATTTACGCTTGATAGAAATGTAGAACTACATGCCGTATGGAACGAAGATGGCCCACAGACCGGCCTCACTATGACATTTGTTCCAGGAGATGGTACCGGCGAAACATTTACCATCCCAAAGAATGATGGCGACGAACTTACCCTCCCAGAAAACGTTTTTGAAGCTCCAGCCAACAAGAAATTTGGCTATTGGATGAGCGTTGAGGGAAACTATAAACCAGGAATGGTAACTGAAGTTCATAATGATATTGAATTCACCGCAATGTGGATTGATGAAGATGCTATTAATGAATTCAGAGCTAGTATTTCAGCTCCAGTCGCCGGCGATCCAATGGTAACGACAATCACTCCGGTAAACGAACATTATACAGTTTCAGTCCTAAAGTGGTACGAAGGTGGCACCGCTCAGGAGCCTGGCACTGAGATCACCGACATGAGTACTACTTATGCGGAAAACACTACCTACATCTTAAGAGCGCATTTTACTGTTGACGAAGGTTATAGCTACGAAACGCCTGTTTGGATCTTTATTAATAATGAGAGAGCGGTTTGGATGAGCTCAACGCAGACAACGGTGGACGGCACGATTGCCTTTACGACTAACGCAGCTCCAGCCCCGGGTTCTTATACGGTAAGCTTTGATGGCAACGGTGGTACCGGCTCAATGCAAAGCGTAGACGTAGCGAGTGGCGATACTTATGAGCTTCCAATCAACGATTTTGAACCGGCTTGGAACAAAGTCTTCGACAAATGGAATGTGGAAGGAGTTGGCTATAAATATCCTGGCGAAGAAATTACAGTTAATTCCAATATCGTAGTAACACCTGTTTGGAGAGATTGGGTATTAAAGAATAAATACCAAGCAGCAAAAGAACAAACTCAGAACATCACGGTTAGGTACCAAAACGACATTCCGGCTCTCATTACACAGAAAAAAACCGAATTTGACGAAGCAATGGGAAACAGCCCACTAATCGACAGCACACCGCTATTCTCTAATACCGAACCATACAAATATGCCGAAAACGGTCATATAGAACAGGGTCTCGGTACACTAATCTGTGTAAATGGCGACGACGAAATCGTGGACGATGCAAAATGCCATGCTCATGGATACGACTCTGGCTTCCTCATGAATTACTACTACACTGAAGTAAATGTCACTAGATCAACGACCGTTGAAGTAGACTTCAATACCAATGGTGGTAGTGGTACAGAGTCACAGGAAGTAGTTGCACTTGGTACGGCTACCGAGCCACAAAACGTAACACGTGATGGATACGAACTCGCCGGCTGGTCCAAAGATGAGGCGATCATCAATGAGAACACAGGTGAAGTTGCCTCGGGTAAATCATATTTCAATTTCTCGACAGCACTTGATAGTGACATCATACTTGTCGCCAACTGGAAAAAGATTCATACCGTCAGATTTGATGATGGTGGAATCCTAAGAGAAGATCTTAGACCGGTTGACCAACAAGTAGTTGCAGGTAATCCAATTACTCAACCAAAAGATGCCGATGGCTATGATCTTCGTGATTACTACAATGACTACGAACTCGACGGTTTCTACTATGAAGCAAATTTCCAAACCGAGTACACTGGTCAGCCAATCACGAGTGACACCACTTTGTTCCTCAAATGGCACGATATTTACGATGACTACACAAATATTACAAGCGTAAACATCACAGTCACTGCCCCGGTTGCAGGTACAGAAATAACAATGACTAATGTAAATGATCCAACTACTCAAGGTCCACAAGTAACCGTAGAGGTACCGGCTAATTCAGAGTACGACGTTAATGGAGCTCACTACAGTAACTGGTACACCTCCAGGAGTCTTGACCCAGAATACTTCACTGGCGCACTGATTAAAGGAAACAAATATTACGCAGCAATCTATCTTGCTGCAAATGATGACCAACATGTATTTGCAAGAAACGTTTCCGTCACAGTGAATGGCCAAGCGCTTGCCGCCGAATACGTCAACAATGACCTCGATCTCTTGAGGGTGTTCGTCGAAGTTACTCCTAGTCTTGTAGAATATGAAATTCTTGAAGGCGAGAATCAGACGCACTCAGTAGTCGATAACAAAGATGATGGCCTTACTGTAAGAGGCAGTGGCGAATTTAACATTCTTGAAAGCGTCGCGGTAGATGGCACAATTATTTCGGAGGATAAATACGAAAAATCCGAAGGAAGCACCATCGTTACCTTGAAGCCAGCATATCTTAATACATTGGCAAACGGCACACACACGCTTACCCTTAACTGGACCAATGGTAGTGCATCCACAACCTTCACTATCTCTGGCCAAAACAATAACCCGACTACAGCAGATACGATCACTGTTTGGAGTACAGTATTTGTAATCTCATTAGCAATGGCTACATTAAGCGTAGTAGGAATCAAAAAATCCTACAGAAAGTAGTAAAAATGGCGGTAGCAAAACTACCGCCTAATTTTTCGGAAGTATTATGAAACTAGAAGGAAGTAAAAGAAGAATTCTAAAAACCCTATTTATAATACTTTTGATTACCTCCGGCGTAGCGGTCGCCATCTCTGGCTACAATATCATCAAATATCAAATCGACAAAGATAAGACTAATAGGAATCTGAATCTCATCGAAAACTCAGTCGTAGTAAACGAAGAAGCCGAACCAGAAGATAAATACGCTGTAGACTTTAAAGCCTTAAAAGAACAAAATGAAGACGTCGTCGCTTATCTAAAAGTCTTTGGCACTAATATCGACTGTCCAATCGTCAAATCATACAATAATTCCTATTATTTAAAGCACAGCTTTGACAAGCAATATAATATCCTCGGCTGGCCATTTGCCGATTTTAGAAACAGTTTTAACGGTAATGACAAGAATATCATCATGTATGGCCATAATTTAAACGATGGCACGCTCTTTGGTTCGCTTATTAATGTTCTCAGTGCCGACTGGCAAAACAAGGCCGAAAATCGCGTCATTATTCTTGTTACACCAGAAGAAACCAAGCTTTACGAAGTCTTCTCGACCTATGAATACAAACCGGAAGATTATTACCTCACTGCCCAATTTGATAGCACTGAAGCTTATACTGACTTCCTAAACGAAATCAAAGCCAGATCGAACCGTAATTATGGCGTAGAAATAGGCCAAGATGATAAAATCCTGACCCTTTCTAGTTGTATTGGCACCGGCGAAGCCAGAGTCGTACTTCATGCCAAAGAAATTAATAATTCTCAGCCTTAATTTCAAAATAGCTTTGCGGGTGGTTACAGACCGGGCAAACGTCCGGCGCTTTTTTCCCTACCACGATATGGCCACAGTTACGGCAAACCCAAATACAGTCACCGTCCTTAGAAAAGACCTTACTATCTTCAATATTCTTTAGAAGAGCGCGATACCTTTCTTCGTGGTGCTTTTCAATCTCGGCGACAGCCTCAAATTTCTTAGCCAGTTCTTCAAAGCCTTCCTCGCGAGCGGTCTTGGCAAACTCGGCATACATGTCGGTCCATTCGTAGTTCTCACCATCTGCGGCAGCACGGAGGTTGTCTACAGTTGATGGTACGGAGCCACCATTTAGTTCCTTAAACCACATCTTGGCGTGTTCTTTTTCGTTTCCTGCTGTTTCTTCAAAGATGGCGGCAATCTGCTCATAGCCGTCTTTTTTTGCCTTTGAAGCGAAATAAGTATATTTGTTGCGAGCTTCGCTTTCACCCGCGAAGGCCTTCTTTAGATTTTCTTCAGTTTTAGTTCCTTTATACATATTCCTCCTTTATTAAATACAAGTGTAACCACCATCAACCGGCATAATTAGACCAGTTACATACGAAGCTTCTTCTGAGGCTAGGAAGACCGCAGCAGCATCGAGTTCACCCGGTTTGCCATAACGTTCCATCGGTACGTGAGTTCTCGCAAACTCCTGAAATCTTTCAGTATCTAGTACGGCCTTAGTTAATTCGGTCTCAAAATAACCTGGACAAATTGCGTTGCAAGTAATACCTTCAGTGGCGAGTTCAGCTGCCACAGCCCGCGTAAAGTTCACCACGGCACCCTTCGAAGCATGATAGGCAACTGTATGAATCTCAGTATTACCAACTAAACCATACATGGAAGCAATATTAATGATGCGACCATAATGATTCTTTTTCATAATATTAGCAAAAGCTCTAGTCATCTTAAAAACTGATGTCTCGTCGGTGCTAATGGTGAAATCCCACTCTTCATCAGTCATTTCAAGTACGCCCTTATCTTTGGACGAACCGGCGCAGTTCAAGAGAATATCTACGCGTCCGAATTTCTCTTCAACCTGCTTGGCAGCAGCATTGATGTCATCAGTTGAAGTTACGTCGCATTTAATTGGTAAGACCTTAGCGGCACCCGCTTTTTCGAGTTCCGGCTTGAATTCTTCGAGTCTTTCGTAGCGACGTGCGAGAATCACGAGGTTAGCACCTTGCCTTGCAAAAGCTAATGCCATTTGCTTGCCGAGGCCCGAAGATGCACCCGTAACGACCGCAACCTTTCCCTTTAAGTTAAACATTTTTTACTCCTTAGTTAGTTATTCTCATTATACCACGAAAAGAAAAAACCGCCTCATTCGAGACGGTAGGTAGAATTAGGAATTTTTAGCAAGAGAAAGTACAACGATAACCGTAACGCAGCAGATGATAACAAAGATATTGATTACGTGTTCCCATTTTTCGGCGAAGAGGATATTCCTCATTCGGAGTTCTTGCATCAGCATGATGATGAATAACAGGAAAAACGCAATTGCTACTGCTACATGTAGACTTAGCATAATATCCCCCCTTCTAAATGTACAGGTTCTACCTGCGTGCGATTATATCATAAATATCAGAAAAATCAATTAAGAGTAGTAGATTTCCTCTTCAAACCACTCTGGTTCGCTAGTCTCTGGATCATATTCAAAATGCGCCTTGTCTTTATTGATATCGAACTCTCTTTCGTCGACCATCTCATCAAAACCTTTTAAAGATTTAAACGGCATAAATTGTTCCGCACGGTCATGTCTACTCATGTATGGTCGGCCTTCGGCGTGGAAATGTGGCAAATCAATTATGTCATCGTAATTCATGCCTTATGTCCTCCGACTTGGTTATTGCGATCAATCTGAGTCGCTCCTTTTTCAAAATTTAGACCTCTTAAAATTGCGTTTTTACCGTAGCGGCTTTTGATTTCAAGAATCGCCTGCTCGCGTCTGGTGCTTCGTTCATCCTCAGATTTCTTTTTCTGATAATCAGTAAAAATACTCAGCTGGTGCAAAGGTTTCTTTTCAAAATAGTATTTCACATGATTCGCTGTAATATAAATCCGTCTGACGAGGAGCTCAGGATTAATAATCTTATCAAACAATTCACCGGACTTCTCCATGAATTCTTTCTCAGAATCGGAATAACCATCCAGATTAATGGTACCATGGGCGTGTTTTGGCACCTTTCTGCCATAGCGGTCATTCTTTAGCTCAACGGACTGATTATTGGCGCTTAGAACGTCATATTCGATGGTAATCACCAGTTGATTGGTCATTAGTTTCTTACGGATTAAATCGAGCGCTAATTGATCCGCCATTTCAAGCAGTACTACCCTTGCTTCATCAAATTGATACGGCCGCGACAAAACTTGTCCGGAACACACCGAATGGTTTTCTGACCGGAAATTTCGAATATCTTTCATCTCGACCGGCTCATAGCCCCAAGCATGGTCAATTAAAAGCTCGGTCATTACACCAAATTCTTTATAAAGTAAATCCGAACCAGTCAGCGAATAACGAGCCACGTCACCCATAGTATGGATACCGAGTTTTTTTAGTCTTTTGGCGTAGCCCGGCCCGACCCGCCAAAAATCCGTAATCGGTTCGTGGCTCCACAGTTCCTTTCGATAGCTCATTTCATCTAGCTCGGCAATTCTCACGCCGTCTTGATCGGCCTCCATATGCTTTGCCTTAATGTCCATAGCAATCTTGGCGAGGTACAGATTTGTCCCAATTCCGGCCGTCGCCGTAATACCGGTTTCAGCCAGCACTTTACCAATCATGGTTCGCGCTAATTCCCTGGCGGTCATTTTGTAATTCTTTAGATATGAGGTCGCATCAATAAAAACTTCATCGACCGAATAAACATGGATATCTTCCGGCGCTACAAAAGTCGCATAAATTGAAAAAATCTTGGTGCTTATCTCCATGTATTTTCGCATTCTAGGTGGCGCAATAATGAAATCAGAGGTTTTCTGATAAACTTCAAATAATCTAGCACGTCCAGAAATACCGAGGGCTTTTAAAGCCGGTGTAACGGCGAGACAAATCGTCTTTTCGGTCCTCGAAGCATCCGCTACCACGAGTTTAGCTGTTAAAGGGTCTAAACCACGATCTACGCATTCCACACTCGCATAGAACGACTTCAAATCAATGGCAATATAGACCTTATTCATACCCATATTTTACTACAACCACCCCTATATTGACAAAACACAAGAAATTTGATATAATATAAGAATGGCTTTGGCACATTAAAACTAAGGGGTGATTTATATGAATTTAGCCCTCAAAAGATGGGTTAAATATGTTGCAATTCTGCTAGTCGTCTTTGTGCTTTGCTGGCAGAACTCATCCGATTCAACCACCGTTACCAACACTACGGTTGGTATCGTCCAAAAGTTTTCGAATATGTTCGGAAAAGACCTGGAATATAGCGAGCACCTTTATTATCTGGTGCGGAAAATCGGTCACGGAATGGTATTTCTGGTACTGGCATTTGCCGGACATCTAGCGATACAAGAAACCGCTTTATCAATGAGAGCAACACTTCTAACATCTTTTATCATGGGGAACTTCATCGCCGTTCTGACGGAACTCATGCAGGCTTACGCCTTTGATCGTCGTACATCACTTGCTGATGCCGGTATTAATATTATCGGAACGATTATCGGTATCCTGCTGGGACTCTTCTACGAATGGATTCGCAAACTCATCGCCGCCAAAAAAGCCGAAACCGCCTAGAATTAGGCGGTTTTTTCATATATAATATAACTATGATTATCTTCCAGTATCGACGCGAGCCCGCAATGTGGCCATATGGTGATGATGAATTTTTTGAGCTAAAAGTCGATTATACTGAAGAAGATAATGTCTCGGTTAAAGATTACGGTGAATACAGCACCCATACTTTACCAAAAGAATCCTTGCTTGAGATTGTTACGATGATTCAATCCAACCCGAAGCTCATCAAGATGGAAAACCTCGAGCAAAACGACAATTTCGACGGTGAAGAATACGAATTCCTCTTTTGTGACGGCCTAAAATCCAATAAACTCTTTGGCTTCAACATCTTTGAATACAACGAAGACACACCACACCCTCGCGTGCTGCTCTGCATGGAGACACTTTACCGAGTGGTTGAAATCCTCGGTGAGAACAACATTTTTGTCCATATCAAAAAGAAAGAATAGTCGTATCTGTTATATGATATAATAATAGAGACAATATTTTTTGTTGGACATTAATAGTAGTTAAGGAGGTTTTTTAGATGGAAATGAAAAGGATTGTCTTAACCGGCGGTCCTTGCGCCGGTAAAACCACTGCGCTCAGCTGGATTTCTAATTATTTTAGTAAAAACGGCTGGAAAGTTATCGTTGTAAATGAAGCCGCCACCGAGCTCATCACTTCCGGCATGTCGCCAGTCGATTTCACTAATCCCTTGGCCTTTCAGAAGCTCTTGATGGGCACTCAGCTTGACAAAGAAGACGCCGTTGAAGTGTACGCCCCCTGTCTTAAAGACAAAGAGAAAGTCTTAGTCGTGTGCGACCGAGGCATTTGCGACAATCGTGCTTATCTTAGTAAAGAAGAGTTCGAAGCAGTTTTAAAATACTTCGATTACAACATGACTAAGGCACTTGATCGCTATGATGCCGTCTTTCATCTCGTCACCGCAGCCGATGGCGCCGAAGAATTCTATACGCTCGAAAATAATAAAGCAAGAAGTGAAGGAATTCGGGAAGCTGTCGAACTAGACCGGAAAACCCAGAATGCCTGGGTTGGACATCCACATCTTCGCATCATCAGAAATCGCGGTTCTTTCGAGGATAAATTGAGAAACTTAATCAGCGAAGTATCTTCTTTCCTTGGCGAGCCGGAGCCCTACGAAGTTGAACGGAAATATTTGATTAAATATCCGGACATCGAGCTTTTACTGACCATGCCAAATTGCGAAGAGGTCGAAATCCTGCAAACCTATCTGGTCTCTGAACCGAATGTCGAAGTCAGGGTCCGTCAGCGTGGTAGTAATGGAAGCTACAGCTTCACCAAAACCGAAAAACGCTACACCGACGAGCCGAGTAAACGCGTCGAAATCGAGCGCCGCATCAGTAAAGATGAATATTTAAAGCTTCTGATGCACGCCGATCCCGACCTTCATCCGATTCGAAAAACGCGTTACTGCGTTATGCAAAGAGACACCGGACAGTATCTCGAAATCGATGTTTACGCCAACGAGAAAGAATACGCGATTCTCGAAGTTGAACTTCCGACCACCGAGAGTCAGGTTTATATCCCTGGCTATCTGACGGTAGTAAAAGAAGTCACCGAAAACCCAGTCTATCGCAATGTCAATATCGCAAGCGTCGGACATCTTCCGCACCCAGAAAAATAACCCCAGCTACCAAGTCCGCCGGAAACGGCGGATTTTTTTAAAAAAATAAAAAGCCCCCAGAATCGGGGGCAATGTGAGTTTTTAGATTGTGATTTACATCACATCAGCGTCATCGTGGTCAACTACTTCAATATCGGAGTCGTCGTCACTTGTCGTAGTAGTTCCCTTATCCTTAGCATCAACGACTGAAGCAACCAAAGATCTAATCGTCTTGGTCAATTCTTCATCATTCAATGCCTGATTCTGCATATTTGCCTGAGCAAACAGCGTCGGAATTCTAGTGAGAACGCTGGTCAAAAGATCGCCGGACTGGCCTTCTTTGGCGCCACCACCAAAGTCGTAGAACTTAGCATTCTTGCCGACCTCGGCCATAACCGTTGCAATATTAGTTGCAACCTGCACACGAGTATTCTGCTCGATTTCGATCTTCTTCAGCTCGAAGTTAACCTTATCGTTAGCTGCCTGAGCATCCGAAAGTGCACGAGCCGCCTCAGCTTCAGCTTTACCCTTGGCTTCAATCGCCTCAGCTTCAGCCTTACCTTTGGCAGAAATTGCTGCCGCTTCCGCTTCGCCACGGGCTTTCACAGCCGAGGCGTCCGCTTCCGCTTGAATCTTTACAGCGTCAGCTTCTGCCGCCGCTTCAGTCTTGCGCGCCGAGGCTTTACCTTCAGCCTCGGTTTTGCGCGCTTCTGCCGAAGCATCAGCATCACGCATTTTCCTGACCGCCGCCGCTTCAGCTTCACCAGTCGCCTCTTCTTTCTTGCGCTCAGCTTCCGCCTGCGCCGAAATAATCGTCGTCCGTTTAGCCGTCTCGGCACGAGTCACTTCGACTTCCTGTTGTTTCAAAGCCGCCAGATTAGCCTGTTCGGCTTGCATTACAGCAACGGCACCCTTCTTCTTTTCGAGCTCCTGAGTAATATCAGTCCGCTCGAGTTCGCCAGCCATTTCTGACTTTGCCTGCTCGCGCGCCGTCTCCGCCTGGAATTGAGCTCGTCTCACATCGGTGTCACGCTGCTTTTCTGCAATCATGACCTGCGCAGCCAGCTCTTTTTCCTGTGCTGCCCGATCGGTCTCAGCCTTTGTCTCACGAATCTGCTGATCATTTTCAGCCGTGATATTCGCCGCTTCGCGACGTTTTGTCTCACGGTCTTTGGCCGCCAAATCGTGGAAGTAGGTCGAACCATTTGCATCTTCAACTTCGTGGATAGACAAAATCGCGTTAAAGCCAAGGTCATGCATCTGCGTAGCAATGGACTTTTTGACGTTGTCGTCAAGCTGGTCCTTACCATTCATGACTTCCTCGGGCGTCATTCTAGAGATAACCGCACGGACGCCGCCGGAAACGATATCGAGAATAACACGCTCAAGGTCCTGATCATCTTTATCGAGGAAATTACAAACCGCCTTCTGCAGGCTCTCCTCAGAGGTAATGTCCGGACTATATGCCACAGCCCAGTCAATTGAAATCGGAACACCGCAGATAGTTTTGGTTACATCTCCCTCAACTTTCGCTGTACGAACACACAAGTCGAAATACTTTGCTTTTTGGATAAAAGGTATTACGACTCTACCACCGGCGCGTTTAATCGTGGGATTACCGTTTTTATCAGTAGCACCAACGCCGGAAACGACCAAGGCTTCATTACCGTTCGCAGTCTTAATCATCGCAAAGATCAACACAATGAACAGAACGACAGCCACCGCAATGATAATGATGGGAATGATTGACATTTTTGAACCTCCTAAATTAGCAGTCTGATCAAGTATATTAAAGGGAGAGACAAAAAATAAAAACTCACAAAAATTTAATGTACTCACCCTAATACTTATAATTATACCACAAACAATATAAATAGTCAATTTAACCGGTGTAATAAATTGACAGAATTAAGCAATTATGCTAAAATAATAAACGATGCACTGGAGAAGTGTATAGATTTTTTTACATTTTGATTCAGGAGGGAGTGAGAACAACGAAGGTTAGAGATTTCGAAGTCAAAAACAGGATTGGAGAGTCAGACAAATACCGCGTTTACCTAGGCGAAAAAGCCGACGGCTCGTCAGTTGTATTGAAAGTAGCCAAGACTTTTGAAGACGGCGATGTCTTAGCATTCGAGGCTGGAAAGTTTAACACAATGAAAACCGTTGAAGCAGAAATTCGACGTTTTCAGAATCCGACCAAAGAAAATGATAGCCACTATGATTGGTTATTTGCTAAGCTCGAAGCGTCATTCATTGAACAATCGCAAGGTGGCCGCAGAATTAATGTCTACTCGCTTCCCGATGTTGACTTCGACAAACTAATCCCGCTATCAAAGTTGATGGCAAAAATCGAAGTAGACGCTAAAACTAGCGCCTGGATCCTTGGTCGAATCTTTAAACTGTACGGCTTTTTCGAGCTAATTGCAGTCGCAAACGACCAATCCACCGTCGAATACCCAGTATTTTCCATTGGCGATTATCTAATCGAACCGGAAAAACACCGTGTCATCTTCTATAACTTTCCCGAAAAGAACGTTGATGTAGTTGCAAATGACTATGTCAAAGAAATTGCAAAGACGTTTTTAGAATGGGCGGTAATAGAAGAGAAAGACAAAGCCTACCGAGAACTTCTCGAAAATCTAGCCAGAGATGGCAGTATGACTTTTGAAGCTGCACACAAAATGATGTATGCCGTAATCGAAGAGCTGTGGGGTAGAAAATATCACACATTTACCTATCGAGATAAAGGCACACTCATTTGGAAAAATTTGAAGGAGGACTAAAATGGGAGACAAACCTTTTTCCGTCGACAGCTATGTCAGTGCCCGCCGTTCTTACGGCATCACGAGCGATAAGGACGTCACGAGAACTGCTGAAAGGCAGGCCCGTGCGACCGGAAAGCTCAACGAAATCGTTGACCCCGGCATTAACCCAATGCGCTATTCCAAGATTCGTTTGAATCCGCACCGTAAGATGTGGATTACCACCATGGGATGCCCGATGGACATCGAAGTTAGTTGTGATACAACTGGCTCGATGGGTGGTGAAGTAGATACGGAGATGAAAATTCTCCCGAAACTCTATGAAGCCATCGCCAAAGTCCTGCCTGGGTATGACCCGCAACTCTGTCTCGGCATTTTCGGCGACGTAGTGGACGATTTTGTCCTCTGCCGCCCGCAGTTCGAGATGGAAGCCGAGAAAATCGTACGCTACCTCAAAGAAATGGCCCCGCAGCGCGCCGGTGGAGATTCTCCGGAAGATCCGCAATATGCAATGTTTGCGAGAGCCTACCTAACGAATGCTTACACCAACCGTATCGGCCTTAAAGGTTATCACTTTATCGTTACCGACGCGACCTGTCACGGTTCCATAAGGCGCCAAGATATTCAGCGGATTTTCGGCAACAGTGTTTTTGAAAATGAACTGAAAAACATGCGCGAAATCCCAAGTTTTAAGAAGGTCGTAAAAGACCTGAAGGCGAAGACACATCAGTTTATTCTGGTGGTCGATAACCACTCAAGCACCTATGAATACTGGCGCGAAGTCTGCGGCAAAAAATCCGTGGTTGGAATTAGCACTACCGGACAGCTTCCGGAAGTAATTTCGGCCATCATCGGTTTAACTGAAGGCACTATCGATATTACTGATATCGGAAATACTGTAGCTTGCCACTGCGGCTCGTCAACGATTTACGATTTGAACAATATCGAAATTGGCGCCCAGGCCAAACTCCGTCAAGCACTTCCCTTCCCAATCCCGAAAATCGGCGACATCTTCCGAACAAAAGAAGACTTGTGGCCGATTCAACCGGATGAAAAAGTTGAGGACGAAGAAAAGCCCTCAACCGAAATCGAATACCTGTGATCAAAATCTTTAACAATTTAGTTTACAGAAAAGAGGTGCGAAATGCACGAAGTCATCATTGTTACTGACCTCGGTCCTGGCGACGGAGGTAAAGGTAACATTGTGCACACATTGTCCTACGAAAAAGACGCTAGCGTTATCATTAAACGCGGTGGCGCACAGGGCTCTCATGGCGTTCGCACCTCAAACGGAGATAGTTTTAACTTTTCTGAATGGGGCTGCGGAACCTTTGAAGGAGTACCGACGTTTTTATCAGAACAGATAATCATTTCGCCGGTTTCTCTAGAAAATGAAGCCGAAGCCCTAAAACAGCATGATATCGCAAATCCCTTTCTTATGCTTCAGGCTAATCCAAATTGCCTTTGTGCCACGCCATACCACCGGATTGCCTCCGAACTTGAAGAAATCAAGCGAAGAGATAATCCTCGCGGGACAGTTGGTACTGGCGTTGGGCAAGCCTATCGGATGTATCAAAACTTAGGTGAAGAATACGTCATCGAAGCATCTGAGCTATCCTCAAAAGAGATAATCTTAAAAAAGTTAAAAAGAGAGCTGGAATACTACCGACAATTATATCGGAACTTAAAACCAGAAGATGTTTTAAAAGACGACGTCAATTGTTTGGAAGATAACTTAGCACTCCTGGATGACCCGGATTTTCTACCGTATATTGTGGATTTATTCTTTAATATTGGAAGAAAACTTCGTCTCACGACTTTAAAGGAAGTATTAAAACCAGACGGAACCGCTATCGTTGAATGTTCACACGGAGTATTAACCGACGCTGAAACTGGTTTAAAACCCCATGTCAGCGCCATTAGGACGCTCCCGATATTTAGCGAGCAAATGATTAGAAATGCCGGTTTTGACGGCGAAATTAGTCATCTAGCAGTTCATCGCGCCTATGAAATTCGTCATGGTGCCGGCCCAATGCCGACTTTTGACGAAAACTTCACCCGAACGATGTTACCTGACAGTCACAAATCAAATAATCGCTGGCAAGGTAAAGTTAGGGCCGGTCCTTTAGATTTTTCTCTAATGAGATACGCTCTAGAATCTTGCAGAGAAACTAAGTTTCGTGGAATCTATTTAACTTGGTTTGATGAGATAGTAAGAAAGAAACAAGGCTTTAAGTATTCGACGGGCTACCAAAATAGCCCAAAAGATAACGAAAGCTACACGGATTTCCTAAAAAACGCAATACCTATCATAGAAAGCGAACAAATTCCGGAAAACATTTCGAGCCAAGAACTCTTTTTAAGGGTAGGCGGCATCATAAAAAAGGAATGTGGACTGGAACTTGAATGCTTATCAATTGGACCTACGGAAGTAGAAAAAATTTATTTTGAAAAATGATATGGAGGACTATCATGAGTGAAACTAAGAAAACGATCGAAAAGGTCGAAGAAGTGAAGGAAAATCCTGTGGTCGCCAAACTGAAAGAGTATGGCATCACTGCGGAAATCATCAAAAACATCGAGGAAAAACTCGGTGTCGAGACTCTCGAAGATCTCTACGTACTGGAGGTTGAAGACCTGACGGGCGTCGGCTTGAAACTGGCCAAAGCCCGCCGGCTCGTCTCTGATCTTAAAAAAGAACAGAAAGCAACCGTTATGTCCGAAGCAACCACAAAAGCAGCGGCCATTCCGCCGGCGCTTGAAATGCTGCTTCCTTCCGTTCCTACCGATGAATCTTGGCTCACTGCCTTGAAAACTGGTGGAATCCTGAAAGTGGACGACTCGTCTTACATTGCAGCAATTAGAGCTGCTTTGGCAGATCGTGCCGGACTCTACAATGTACCGGAAGCTCTCGCGAAAGCCATGGAAAAATATGCGGACGAGACCGAAGAACAAGTTGATCCGACCTTCTACGCGCTCCGTAAATCTCTGACCCGCCGGGCCTATGGCGACATCTTTGCAGCCATTGATGGCCTCGACGGCTCCTTCATTACCGAAGGTCGTCGGAATGAATTTCTGGGGCGTATTCGCACCACTCTCTGGCCAGCCATCGCCGAAAGCTATCAGGCACTCGATGCCTGGTATGAAACCAGAAGAAGCAATCTGCTCGACCCGAGCATGCTGTCGGCATCAATTGTTGGTGCTTTGAACGGTTCCTCGGCTGTCGGAATGCTTCCGCCACCGGATACTTCGCTGCTTCATGATGCGGCCGATACCTTGGTTAACTCGATTAACCGTGTATTTCGTGGCACCGGCGTTCAGATTGTCGCTGCTATGGCCTATGAAGCCAACAACATCAGAAATACTCTCGAAGATCCCCGTTTGCCGTCAATGGTTGGCGTGAAGAATCGCGAGCTGATGCTGAAGAAAATCGGCGCCAGCGTCTCCAGTAATTATGTCCGGCTCGAACAGAATCTGGTCAAATATGTCCTTGGTTTTGTGAAGCACGACACCATCACTTCCGATGCGGAAGTAGATTACTTTGTCGCGCTCTGGCAGCTCGGTTCGCAAATCAACTGGAGTGAACTGGGCGTAGCAAAACCTGAACGCGGTGGCGTTAAAGGTCTGACCGGAAAAAACATTCTGTAAATCGCACATTAAAAAGAGGCCCCGAGTTAGGGGCCTTTTTCATGCCTGCGGTAACCAGACATATTTATAGAATAAAACTGTTGCAATCTTACGGAAGTCGTCATCATAAAAGGGCGAATCTCCGTCGAATTCCGGATGTGAACTAGTATTAAAACTAGTTTTACCGGTAAATCTACTATAACCTTTGTGAAGCAAGCGATACTGAATCAGATTCGATTCAATTCTTTCGAGCGTCAATCTCCGTTTCCCATTCTTTCGATACCGCCAGGCCGCCGAGACAACATAATCTTCAATATTGAAGACTCTTTCGCCAGGAAGCCACGCGGAATTAAAGAATAGATGCGCTTGGTTTGGATCACCGATATAGAACTTATTATCTTTCTTAAAATCACTATAACGCACGATATCAAGGTCCGAATCGGTTGTGCCATAGCCTCTTAAGAAAGAACCGCCAACGAGTGCAATATCAAACGGATCCATTTCTTCTTGATAAGCCGTCAATCGGTCCATAATTGCATCTAAATTCGGATAAAATGGACCAGCTAAACAGGCGTTTGGTGTCACTAAATCACCTAGCGGTTTATCTTTTTCTTCCAGCCATTTGGCTCGATTTGGCGAAATATAGAGTGGCTCTAGACGCGTAAAATCCGGAATATCTTTTGTAAGTGCAACCAGCTCATCCAGCTGCTCTGGCTTTAAGATATTTCGTTCGGAAATAATTCCCCAAGTTTCTTTGAAACTACGAACTAATATTTCGTGGTGAATATTCTGCGAGATTAAATCGTGAACTTCGCTAGTCGTGAGGTAGCCATAATCAAGTAGCCAAGGTGTAAGATGGGCGCACTTTACGACTCGTGGTAATTCCCCATTTGGTCGGGCATCCGGCTCCATCATGTCACCTTCGTGAAAGTTCTCCCTCACATCCATCGTGCCAAGCATACTGTACCAAGTGTCAAGATAGACTTCTCGAAACCAAAGCGGTGCATCTTTTAAGATTTCAAACGGGATGTATAAAATAATCCGCTTCGAATCTTCGTGATCAAGAAGCTGCGCTAAAGCTAAGTATACTAGCTCCGGTACATATGCAAATTTGACACCGGCATACTTTTCAAAGAATTGTTCCAACATCAAAGCGTGCCTAGCCCGGATCAAACCATGCTTCATAGCAAACTCGAACTGAGATTCTATAATCGGCTTTCTAATATGCAACATTTTTATCCCCCCTTTCGCATTTTTAATGTACTATCTATATATTATATAATATATTTAGAACAATTTCAAGATAACAGAGATGGCGAATTTATGATACTATAAGAGTAGAACAGAGTGATTGGAGTTTAATATGAAGATTAATATTACTGATTCGGCAGACAAAAAATACTACAACGAGTTTTACTGGATACTACTCAACTACGACTTCCTCCACGAAGAGCCAAAGTCACGCGTGCACTTCGCGACCACTAGACCTCTGGTCTACGCAATCGTTTCGATTGTCATGATTCTAATCTTCGCAATTTCATTTGCGATTAATCACCACATCATTAACGTCTATCCAATCATCTTTTTCTCAATCGTCCTTATCATCAGCACTATTTATTTCTTCTATGTCCGCCACAGTATTAATAAATATCACAACATCAAAGGCAAGCGTAGCCTTCAAATCGCAAAATATTTCATCGAAGTTCAAAACTCCAGTGGCAAATATCGCTTGCTCTGGAAAGACACTAAATCGGTTATCTTCAATCACTACACCATCTGTTTTATCCCAAAGGATCCAACTAAAATTTTGATTTCCACTCGTATCGAATATAAGAAGCAAATCAAGAAAGCTATTCGAGAATACAGCAAGCGCCGTCTCGTAGTTGATAACACCAAATTCTACGAAAAGAAACCAAAGAAAACTCCAGAAAAAGAACTCACCGAGGCCTTGAAAGAATTAAAACCGGAGGCAAGAGAGCTCGAAGAAGAAGTTGTAAAAGCCCCAGCTAAAAAAGCGGTCGCTAAAACTACCAAGAAAAAGACCGTAAAGGTCGAGGCCAAGCCAAAAACCACCAAGAAAACTGCAACTAAAAAGACTGCCACAAAGAAAACTTCAACCAAGAAAACCACCACTAAAACTACCGCCAAAAAACCGGCCGCCAAGAAGAAAACTACTAAAAAGGCGAAATAATGAAATACCAGGATAAAGCGCGTGGGATGTTAGTCGGACTCGCCGTCGGCGACGCTTTGGGTGCTCCAGTAGAATTTCTACCAACACCTTCAGACTTCTATATTAAACAGCAAGGCGAAAAAATCGAACACTTCCATAAGAACTCACGTTTGCCAGAGGGCGTCTGGACCGACGATACCTCAATGGCACTCTGTATCGCCGATAGTCTAATCGCGAACAAAGGCTACGATTCCTACGATATTATGAGACGCTTCTACGAATGGTGTTACTCCGACTATCGCAAACACCCACAAGCGCCACTCGACGTCGGTAATCAAACTCTTCGTGCTCTTGACAAATGGGAGAAATCAAAGACCATTCCAAAAAACACCGAGAAAACCGAATCGGCCGGCAACGCGCCAATTATGCGACTAGCGCCAATCATTATCGCGAATACTTTTCCAAATAAGAATTATCCTACTTTAAAAGACGGCTACGAAAGTGGCTCACTCGTAATCAGTCCGGAAGATGAAAACAGTGAGTTTATCGATGGCAAAGATATTGCACCAACGCTCAAAATGGCCGAGTTGTCGTGCCGAGAAACCCATGATAGCATCGCAGCTATAACCGTAACCGAATTGTTCGCTACGACGCTTTACTCAGCCTTACACGGCCTTGAAAAGCGAAACATCATAAACTATGCATCTCGCTGGATGAAAGGTGAAGAATACGACGAATTCTGGATTTCCAATATCAATGATTTAACGGAAAGGCCTTTAAAGCGTGACGAGAATCAGTTCCACAATCTTGGCGGTTACATTGTCGACACTTTTGCAATTGCACTCTGGGGACTTCAGAATTTCAAAAATTTTAAAGATGGCATGATGGCCGTAATTCGCCTTGGTGGCGACACCGATACAAACGCCGCCTGTTACGGCCAGCTCGCTGGCGCCTACTATGGCTACGAAGCAATTCCAAAAGAATGGCGAAAAGATGTCTATCTGTCAGACGAACTCGTCAAAATCGCCGATCAGCTTCTCGAAATGGACGAGTGCGTCATTAAACGCACAAGATTTGAAGACGACGAGTTCTTTAAACCTGATAACGCTTGACCTTTTCCATATTTAATGGTATAATAAAAAAGTAAAGATAAAAAGGAGTCAATATGGGAAAACTATTAGATAAAGCCATTGTCTATGCCACCGAAAAACATTCGGGAGATTTTAGAAAAGGCACCAGTGTCCCATACATCGTCCATCCACTTGAAGCCGTTGCTATCGTCGCATCGATCACTGATGACGACGATATTTTAGCTGCAGCCGCTTTGCATGATGTTGTAGAGGATACTGGAACGCCACTAGAAGAAATTCGTAAAGAGTTTAACGACCACATCGCCGATCTCGTTGCCTCAGAAAGCGAGGATAAACGCGAAGATCAGCCAGCCGAAGACACATGGAAAATTCGCAAAGAAGAAACCATCACATTCCTAAAAACCGCTAGTTACGAATCAAAACTAATCGCCATCGGCGATAAACTATCGAATATCCGCGCCATCGCGAGAGAATATGAAGTTTTAGGCAAAAAGCTTTGGGAAAAATTCAGGATTAAAGATAAAAGCGAGCACGGCTGGTATTATTCTTCCCTTGCCGAAATATTTACCGCAGATGAAAAATTAAAAAACACCAACGCCTGCCGCGAATACGTCGAAAAAGTCCATCAAGTTTTCGGGGAATAAAAATGCCCCGGATTCCGAGCGCTAGTAGAGCAAACTAAATATCAAAGAAACCACCGGCTCCGCGAAGGAGCCAAATTACAAGCTCAACAAATGCAACTACCAAGAGTAAACCGATAAATATAAATTTTATTTTACAACACAACGTACCGATTCGCCGCTTTGACGTTGGACATTAACATATGTATATACGCTAGACCCATTAACATCAAAGTTAAGTGTGTCAATATTGTCACCCCTGGTTTGAGACCATAATGAACCACTCCCACCCTGATACGCTGGTCCGCTATTTGAGAAATAACCAGAAAGCGTGAACGCAAAACCGCCACTGGTGATAGGACTACGCAACGATGAGACCGAGTTATAGTACGAATAGATTGTCTGAAATTCTCCAGATGGACCACCAGTCGGCATCCTCCATCCAGCCGGACAAAGATCATACGAAGCATTGTAGCTATTCGAACTCGTACAAATCGTACCGGCCGTAGCAGCACAATAATTATAAAGTGTAGCATAATTATTCCCAGACGTAGCATCAGAACCAGAAACTGGAATGAAATCAGCAGACACAAAGCTTTGCGAACCAGTAGTTTTCTTCCATGAATTAAATGTTGAAGCAGTAATAGTATTAGCAAGATTCGTATTTGAGCTCGTGAGATTTACGGATAGGGTAGTGCGACCAAGATCCAAGTTTTCCGCCATCCAAATTTTACCGTCCCTAAGTTTTGCGACCTGATATTTTTTATTATCACGGTTATCAATAAGTGTATAGGTTGTATTTAACGACATCGAATTGAGCACAGAAGCCTTAGCAGAAGAAGAGATATTATAGAAATCTTGCATATAAGTATAGCCAGGAATTGTAGCAGTTTCATCCAGTATACAACGCACTGGGAACCCAGCCATACGATAACCGCCACCAGCCGGCGTTACGGTATCAGTCGAATTAAGGAACAATTGATACATCGTAGTATCATCCCATCTAGTACTAGACCAATAGTAGCCATAAGTACCAGCACCAGTAGCTGCGCCACTTGTAAAGTATCCAGCTAGGGCAAAAGCAGCACCACCACTCGAAGCCGAAGCTCGCATACTGGACAATGATGGATAATATGTATATAGTTTATATAGTTCGCCCGCGGTACTACCAGTCGGCATTCTCCAGCCGGCCGGGCAAATATCATAAGCCGCATCGCCACTATTTGTGCTTGAGCATATAGTGCCAGCTGTGGCTGCACAATAATTGTAAAGAGTGCCATATGCATTTCCCGAAGTAGCATCTGAACCAGACACCGAAATAAACTCACCAGCAGTATAAGTAGCCGTACCAGAAGTCTTTTTCCAACCATTAAATGTCGAATAAGCAACTGTACTCGCAATATTAGTATTACTGCTTGTTAAGTTTGTAGAAAGAGTTGTTGCGCCAAGGTTAAGATTACTCATCATCCAACATCTGCCGTCATTTAGGCGCTTAATAGTGTATGCTTGGCCGTCACGATTGTCATAAACAGTTGAAGCAGTAGTCGTGCAAGATGAAGACGAAAGATTTTGCATATAAGTACCGGAGAATGAAGCATAGGCAATGAGAGTAGCATTACTTGTAGTAGGCGTATAGTACGTTGTTTGTGAGTAAGTTGAAGTAACCGAGCCAGTAGACGCATACCAATTACTAAACGTATAGTTAGTCGACGGCGTCATTGTAATAGAATATGAAGACCCCGGTGTAAGCGAAATAGAACCGCCATTCGACACGGTCGTATTGTTAACTCTGATGCTTGAAACACCAGTGCCATAATAAACCGTAACGGAGACGCTAGTTGGAGTCGTGCTATCACTCGTCTTAACGCACCGTGCGCTCCAACCACTGTTTCTAGTCGTATAATTTAGCACATCTACAGCTGAACTACCCGTAATATATGGACCATACATACTAGTTGAATCATAAACAGACAAAGAGTAATAGAAAACAGCCGAACCATATGATGAAAGCGACGATTCTCTGTAAACACCAGACAACGTAACGGACAAGGCAGTATTAAATGCACTAGCACTACCAGTAGCAGTACGAAGAGCTTGGTATTGGCCCGAACTATTGCCGGTTGGCAAATGCCAACCCTTAGGACAGATATCTTGTGTAGCATTACTTGAATTAGAGCTAGAGCAAACAGTACCAGCCGAAAGTGCGCAATAATTATAGAATACCCCCATACGACCAGTACCCGAACCATATGTAGTAGTAGTAGTATCCTTATAGGCAGAATAAATTTGTGCTGTAGTATAAGAGTTAATCGTAGTAGTAGAAGCCGGAAGAGTATACGATCCGGTAATATTTGTATTAGAACTCGTAAGAGACGTCGTGTATGAACTACCAAGGCCAAGGTTGTCCAACATCCAGCAATTTCCATCAGCCAAATAATTTATTTTATATGGTCTATTGTCACGACTATCGTATACTGTGGCAGGACCGCTAGCAGTCATAGTCTGACATTGTGATTTTGTGATATCTTGCATATAAACCATTTGGTGTGCAGAAGCGGTAAGCGTATCAGTAGTAAAGCCAACCCCAAAAGTAGTAATTCGATCGCTAGTATATCCAATCGTACCATAAGTGGTTGACCAATTTGAAAAACTATATCCAGAAGAAGTAGTCGCTTCAATGGTATAAGCATAGCCCAGTTCAAGTTCAAGCACGGCACCGTTCTGCACAGTAACACCATTGATTTTCACACTAGAAATACCAGTGCCATATGTGACAGTTAGTGAACTCGAAGGTCTTTTAACAATACATCGAATGGCATGGCCGTAATTCCGGTATCCAGTAACAGACGAAGGATAAACAGACGACGAATTAAGATTTAAATTATACATATTTGTATTACTATACCTTGTAGATGTCCAAAAGTATCCACTACCACCCTGACTAGTAGGAGTGCTATTGTAAAAATAACCAGCTAAGTTAAAGGCGGCTCCACTACTTGTAATTGGTGTTCTCATAAGAGAACTAGAGTTGTAATACACATTCAAAACTGGGAACTCACCATATTTACCACCAGACGGCAATCTCCAACCAGCCGGGCAAATATCATACATTGAAGAAATACTATAAGAAGTACCCGAAACAGTACCGCCCGAAGCAGCATAGAAATTATATAGAGTGCCATATGCAGTACCAGAAGTAGAATCGGTTCCAGAAACATTAATAAATTCACCTGCGGTATAAGTTCCAGCAGCAGAAGTTTTCTTCCAGCCATTAAAGGTGGAAGCAGTTACGGTAGAAGAAATATTTGTATTATCATTCGTAAGATTAGTAGAAAGCGTCGTCCTACCAAGATCCAGGTTTTCAGCCATCCAGATATTATTATCTTGCAATTTAGCTACTTTATAAGATTTATTATCACGATTATCAATAAGAGTATAATTTACGCCGTAAGACATTGACTGGAGCACAGAATTCTTTTCTGCATCGGAAAGGTCCTTAAAGTCTTGCAGGAATGTCAGATTATTAATGGTAATACTCTTCAGCACACAGCGTAATGTGCCTACACCATTTCGACCATGCCCAGTAGTGGCCGACAATGTCCCGGTATTAGCACTTCCAATATCGAGCCCAGACGCATATTGATTGCCAGTACTCGCCATCGTAGAGCCCCAAGCCGTATTCGAAGTATTATAATAATAATTCGACACACCAAGTCCGCCAGAACGGGTAAATGCGGCGCCACCGCCCGCGACAGGTCCAGTGACAAGCGCCATAGTACTATAATTATTTAGGAGAGTGACATAATCGCTACCACTCGAATAACTCGAAGGCATCCTCCAGCCAGCCGGACAAAGATCGGCCGTTGCATCGGGACTGCTAGCATCCGTACAAATAGTACCAGCCGAAGCAGCACAATAATTATAAGAAGTGCCATACGCAGTTCGCGAAACAATATCGTTACCAGCTTGAGAAATAAATACACCATCTGTATAAGTCAGCGTATTGGAAGTTTTCTTCCAGCCATTAAATGCAGAAGCAGAGATAGTCGAAGATAAATTCGTGTTCGAGCTTGTAAGGTTAGTCGAGAGAGTTATTGCGCCGAGATTCAAATTATCCATCATCCAACATTTTCCATCGCTCAACTTTTTAATAGTATATACCTGATTATCGCGGGTATCATAAGCATAAGAAGGGGTTGTTGTACAAGAAGAAGAGCTAAGATTTTGAATCGCCGTATTCACGTACGTCGCCGTTACGCTGAGCGTAGCATTGGACGAGCCCATAGTATAATACGTATATTTAGTGCTTGAAGAATCGAGCGTGCCTGTTGTAGCAGACCAACTACCAAAACCATATCTAGTTGTCGGAGTCATATCAATCGTATATCTAGCGCCCTGCTCCAAGGCAATCGTGTCACCACTAGAAAGTGCTACACCATTAACAGTGACACCAGATACCCCAGTTCCATAAGAAACCGTCAAAGTACTTGTTGGTTTTTTCAAAATACAACGAATTGGATAGCCGCCCCATCTCGTAGCGGTCGTAAAGTGGCCAAGCGTGACCGACGAATAAGTACCAGACATTCTTAATACATACATATCAGAGCTGCCAAATCTAGTCGACGACCAATAAAGACCCGAGGTATCTAAATCGGTAGGAGTAGAATTACTAAAACTACCTGGTAGTGCAAAAGCAGCACCGCCATTAGCAATTGACGCACGCATATCGGCATATGAATTATAGTTATTATAAAGCGTTAAGAATTCACCATAATCGCCACCAGTAGGAAGTCTCCATCCAGCTGGACAGATATCATAAGTTGCATCGTGTTCGTAAAGATTAGTAGAAATAGTACCTGCAGATGCGGCATAATAATTATAAAGCGTACCGTATTTAGTTCCGGAAGTTGCATCGGTGCCGGAGATAGGAATATATTCGCCATCGTTAAATGTTCGTGTACCAGATGTTTTTAACCAACCGTTGAAGGTAGATGCAGTTACAGTAGTTGAAAGATTCGTATTAGAACTGGTAAGATCTCCCGTTAGAGCTACGGCGCCAAGATTAAGATTATCCATCATCCAACAATTACCGTCGTCAAGCCTTTGAATTGTATAGGTTTGCATATCGCGATTATCGTAAGCAGTCGAAGCAGTAGTGGTGCAAGAAGAGCTCGGAAGATTCTGGAGATAGGCGCCATTAAAGGTGTAATGTGCATACAATATGTTTGCCGCATTTGTCGACGAGTCACTCGTCCCAGTCTTTACCCATTTACTAGATGAATTAGACCAGCTAGAAACAGCCGTGCCAGTTAGTGAGAAATCAGCATTCATTACTTTATCGCCACCCGATGTATACCAACCATCAAACGAATAACCGCTCGGAGGCGTAACCGTCGGCAAAGTGTATGACGTCGTACCGGTTCTAGTAGAATACTTATTAGCACTAGCGCCGCCATAATAAACGTAGAAATAAGGCGTACCGCTGAGAGTTCCATCTCCAACCTCTAATTGCACCCTAGAATTAATCAATGTCATAGTCGTCCTATTCGCAACTGTCGTACCGGTGCTAGATCCGGTGCCTGAAGTACAAGTGGCTGTAATTGAATTATCATCAACGCTTGTCACAGTAACCTTTACGCCATAATACCTTGATCCGCGGAAAGCATTCTTTAGAATCGGATAATAGTTACTTTCTTGTTCTTCGCTGAAGCTGACTAATTCCCCGCTCGCCGATGAAGCATAGCCAAATGAATAGGTAATATTCACACTATTACTTGCGTATGAGTCTGAAACATCGGTCGCTATCAAGTTGGTATCAGAGCGGTTATAAACTTTGGTAGCACCACCTTGCATTGTGCAGGTCGGAGTGTCAAGACTACTTGCCCTAATCCCAAGGATGCCATTGCCTGCACCAACTGTATAGACATAACCGTTCATGGAGCCATAATTATCATACTTACCATAAATCGCTCCATTAAATCCTGTCAAATAATTACGAGTAAAAGTAGAAAGATCAATAGTATCACCAATACGGAAAGTCTTCGTAAGTGTACCGGTACCAGTACCAGTCCAACCAGAAAGAGCAAGTGTACTAATACCAGTACCAGCAGTCACAGTAACAGTATAATCAATTGGAATACAAACACCATAAAGAACGTAGTTTCTGTCTGGAGTAAGTGATTCGCCAGTTTGGAAATCTTTAGTTGTGGCATTAGTTGCTGTTTCGGTCCAGCCGCAATCATAGCCCAGTTTTGTGATGTTTGGCAGCGAAATCATTTGTGGTGTCCAACCAGCATAAAGCGTTCTAGTGCCATCATAAGACCAGTTACCATTGCCATCAGTATAGGATGTACTAGATGCTAAAACTGGGGTAGCGGCATTTGATGCAATTAAATTAGTAGCAGCAGATTCTTTGAACCAACCTCTAAATGTATAAGAGCTAGTAATTGTACTAGCACTAGTGACATCTGCACCGTCTGCATTGTTACTAGCTGGCAAAGTAAATCCGGAAACCGTATATTGCTTAACCGGTCTCGTAATCGCATTAAGCGTAGATGAACCATAGGTTGCTTTAGTTGAAGATGAACCAGCCGTAGTAGCACCATTGCCATTAAGTGTAATGGTGTATTGTTTGGCTGTAACACTAGGTGTAATTGTGCTGTTGCCACTACCCACCGTATAAGTCGTGGATGCTGAGGAAGTACTAGCAACCGAACCGTTTGTTCCCGCATTCCAGCTTGCAAAATTGTAACCAGTAGCAAGCGTTGCTACGAGTGTGTATGATTCCCCTTCTGTGAGTCCGGATACTAAACACCCAGAAGTACTCGTACACTCCACACCATTAAGCGTAACCTTAGAAATGCCAGTCACCGTCTTAATAGTAATATCATAGATCATGGTAGCAGTTAAAGTGTATTTCACCTTGCCTACGTAGCTACCAGAAACCTGGGTATCTGAGATCTTGGCTCTGTAAGTCGTGGTAATGGAAGAACCAGTGGAACTGTCTGTAGCACCTTCATAGCTAGAGACCTGCGTAGATGAGCTAGGCACATTATGGTAAGAACCAAAGCTATTCGTAATGGTTAGATTGCTTGGTTCATATGATGAAGTGTCTTTCGCAATCTTCATCGCCCAGTTCGAGACATTACCACTCGTAGCCGTGCCAGTCGCAATCGTCGCATTGGCTACGGAATTAATTAGGTTGGTATTGCCATCGGTATCATTGGAATAACCAATTGCATAGACCTGGTGATCCGATGAGTTTGTACATTTAGTTGTAACTTTAGTAGTACCAATATCACTTTGGGTGGTACCAGGGCTAATGGTTTTTGTATGTGCGGAAGTAACCGTTGATGTAAAAGTACACTCGTTTGCATCAGAAGAAACTACACCGGTATCAATAGTGTAGCCTTTGCGCAAAAGAGACGGAGTCATGGAAAATAACAGTGTAGTAAATACTAGTAAAGGTGTCAAAAACCTTTCTGGATTATACCGGATGTATTGCAAAAAAATCCGGAATCTACTACGCTTACTTCCACGTAACTCCATTATGCTTATATTTTACCAAAAAGCATAAGTCTAGTAAACAAAAACTGATAAAAACTATTACATTATTTTAGGATGCACCGAATTGACAAGCCGAAGTATCGTGGTTGATTATATAGAGCAAGTGTATTAGATCCTGGCACAATTGTTATACTTCTTCTACTTTCACTATCATAGGCAGTTGAAGACCAATAAACAGCGCTATCCCCAACATTATATAACTGATAATACATATTAAAGTATCCAGAATGAGCAAAGCCGGCACCACCAGACGTAACAGCTGAACGTAATATACTAACGTTACTATAACCATAATTAATGAGGTTAATAAAATCACCAGAAGAAATATCTCCATTTGGCAATTTCCAACCGGCAGGACATATATCGTAGCTAGCATTGCTGCTATTACTAGACCCAGTAATGGTTCCAGCAGTGGCGGCATGGTAATTATACAAAGTACCGTATGCCGCATTTGCAGTGCTGTCTGATCCAGAAAGCGACATAAAGTATCCATCGGTAAGGTTATAATTTGTTGATGGTTGGGTACGCCAGGAATTAAACGTAGAAGCAGCAACCGTCGTGGAAAGGTTTGTATTAGCACTCGTAAGATCGACAGATAAATCGGTACGACCGAGATCAAGATTATCTACTATCCAAATATTATTATTTAATAAAGCAACTCTATAAGTCTTACTGTCACGATTATCAATAAGATTGTATGTGGTATGAAGAGACATCGAATTCTTTATAGATGTTTTGTCGCTGGCCGATAAATTCTTAAAACTCTGGAGATAAGAAATTTTAGAAATATTTGATGGCTCTTTTAGTATACAACGAATTGAGAACCCGAGACTTCTATAATTATTGGACAACGGATAAATAGAAGTGTTGTATCCAAAGAACATCAGATCGTACATATATGTATCGGTACTCCTGTTCGAGGCCCAGTAGTAACCATTTGAGCCTTCGAGCGAATTTGCACCTTCCCAGAAGCGCCCAGCAGCCGCAAATGCAGCGCCACCATTGGCCACCGATGCCCTCATAAGTGCATAAGAGTTGTAATGCGTATATAAGGTGTCAAACTCGCCAGCCGGTCCGCCAGTTGGTAATCGCCAACCAGCTGGACAAATATCATAAGAAGCATTATTGTAATTAACATCCCCTGAGATGGTTCCTGCAGAAGCAGCATAAAAATTGTACAAAGTACCATATGGATTATTAGAAGTATAGTCCGAACCAGAAACATTAATAAACTCACCGGTAGTATACGTATCGGTACCAGCCGTAGTTTTCCAACTATTGAAAGTAGAGGCAGCTACAGTAGTCGAAAGATTCGTGTTAGAACTGGTAAGATTTGTTGTAAGTGTAGTACGTCCCAAGTCTAAGTTTTCCATCATCCAACAGTTACCATCGGCAAGGCGTTGAATCTTATAAACATGGTCGTCACGATTGTCTTTAGCTTGAGAAACCGTAGTAGTACAACTAGCTGACGGGTAATTTTGTATGAAAGGGATGCTGGAAGCTGCTGTGGCGGTTAGAGTAGCATTATTTGAACCAATTCTGTAAGTTGTAGTTTGAGCAGTTGTAGAACCAATAGTTCCAGAAGTTGCAGACCAGTTAGCTAATTCATATCCACTAGTCAGTGTTACCTCAATAGGGTAAGGTAAACCTTGTTCGAGAATAATCATTCCACCATTTTGAACAGTAATACCATTAACTTTTACACTTGCCACACCAGTGTTATATGTAACAGTTAATATACGCGTCGTTTGTTTCATAATGCAACGAATCGATCTGCCACAATTACGATAACCAGCACTGGTCGAGTTAACACCGGACGTATTAAGAACCAAACGATCTACCAACGTATCATTATATCTTGTAGAAGCCCAATAATCACCGCTATTACCCTGACCAGCCGGAACACCACTAGTAAAGTAGCCTGCAAAAGTAAAGGCGGCTCCATTGTTTGCAATCGATGCACGAATTCGTTCGAGCGAATTATACTGATCATAAAGTGTTTTAAACTCACCGTTAGTACTACCAGTTGGAAGCCTCCAGCCAGCCGGACAAATATCGTAAAATGCATTAACACTATTAGAGCTACCAGTAATGGTGCCAGCAGATGCGGCATAGTAATTATAAAGAGTTCCATACGGAGTTTGAGAAGTAGTGTCCGAACCAGAAACACTGATAAATTCACCAGCATCGTATGTTTGTGTTCCAGAAGTCTTCTTCCAGCCGTTAAATGTTGTAGCGGAAACTGTAGAGACGAGATTCGTATTCGCAGAAGTAAGGTTCGCAGTAAGTGTAGTACGACCAAGATCAAGGTTTTCCATTATCCAACATCTACCATCCGCTAAACGTTGAACGGTATAAATATGATCATCGCGATTATCTCTTGCAAGAGATGCAGTAGTGGTGCAACTCGCTGATGGAAGATTTTGTATGTCAGGAGCAGTACTAGCTGCGATAACTGTTAAAGTAGCATTTTCTGATCCAATCGAATAAGTTGTCGTTTGCGTGGTGGTAGAACCAATCGTTCCAGAAGTTGCAGACCAATTACTAAACGCATACCCAGCAGACGGCGTCATTTCTATAGTGTATGGTACGCCTGGTTCGAGTTCAATTGCATTGCCGTTAAGAATACTGATAGAATTAACTTTTACACTTGCTACACCAGTACCATACGAAATAGTGAGGGTACGAGTAGAGTTTTTCATAATACATCGTATACCATGTCCAGTACTACGAAAAGTCGAGTTGGATGGAGAAATAGTCGATGTATTATAGCCAATAAAATGCATATTTGAATCATTGCTTACGGTTGAAGACCAGTATCCACCAACTGTACCTAACCCGGACGGCACATTATTATAAAAGGATCCATTATATGCAAATGCAGCGCCATTTTGGGATATAGGAGCCATAAGAAGGGCATTCGAATTATAATAATCATAGAGAGTCTGAAATTCGCCACCGCTTCCACTGGTTGGTAGTTTCCACCCGGATGGACAAATGTCAAAAACTGCATTAGAACTATTGCTATTCCCTGTAATTGTGCCAGCAGAAGCAGCGTGATAGTTGTAAAGGACGCCATATGGGGTAGCGGAAGCCGAATCAATACCCGAAAGAGGAACGAAAACACCAGTAGTATAAGAACTTGTCCCGGTCGTACTCTTCCAGCCATTAAAAGTTGCAGCTGTTACCGTTGCTGAAAGATTAGTATTATTAGATGTTAAATCTGTCGTAAGAGCTGTACGACCGAGGTCTAAGTCTTCCACCATCCAGCAATGACCATCATTAAGACGCTTTATAGTATATACATGGTTATCACGTTCATCAATCACTTTACTTGAAGTAGACGTACATACTCCTGTATCAAGAAATTGCATTTTCGGTAATGCAGTGGCTGTTAAAACCTCTCTTTCATCGCTCATCGTGAGAGTTGTCGACTGTCTTCGAAAATCATTAAAGAGTCCAGGTTTGGCAAGTTTAGACCACCTATAAAATGCATAGCCATCTGAAACAGTTGCAGAAATTGGATATGATGTGTTTTTCTCAATGTTGATTGTTCCACCATCTTGAACTGACACACCATTAACTTTTACATCCACAACGCCTTCACCATATTTAACTGTCAGCGGATAAAGTGTTCGTTTAGCTACACAGCGTATTGAAGCGCCAAGGTCACGCTCCTTTTGCAAACTCGGGTAGAAAGACGTGCTGGAAGTATCGAGAGTTGGACAAAGCATTGCATTACTACTACTCCATCCTACTGCCCAATAACTACCAGTACTACCAATTCCAGTAGGAGTATTACTATAAAAGGTTCCAGAAAGATTAAGTGCAGCACCACCGGAAGCAACGGGAGATCTTATATTTGAAAAATAATTAGCACTATCCTCATTCTTATAAATATTAAATAGAGTTAAGTAGTTTGCGTAAAACCCATAGGACGGAAGTCGCCACCCGGCTGGGCAGATATCATTAGTTGTATAAATTAAGTCATAGGATTGTCCAGAGACTGTTCCTGCAGAAGCTGCAAAATAATTATATAACGTACCATATGCGACTCCATTAAACGAGTCTATGCCATCAACATTAATAAATTCTCCATTATTAAATGTTCTTGAACCAGTTGTTTTCTTCCAGCTATTAAAAGTTGAAGCAGAAATTGTAGTAGAAAGATTCGTATTTAAACTTGTAAGGCTAGTAGTAAGCGTAGTACGGCCAAGGTCAAGATTTTCGACCATCCAAATATTATCGTCTTTTAGTTTTGCAATCTTATATGTTTTATTATCACGATTATCAACAAGATTGTAAGTCGTATTATAAGACATGGAGGCGGCAATTGAGTCCACCTCAGAGGAAGAATAGTTTTTGAAACTCTGGAGATAAGAGACGTCTGCAATCGTCACATTATTAGTAGATAAACAGCGAACTGGCAAACCATAATAAGTAGGATATGATTCCCTAGCGCTATCAGTATTATAAGTCACTGAACTATAAATCGTGTGTGCATGATGCGGATAAATCTGCGCGCCATTATAATTATCAGCCCAAAGTAGAGCAATATCTCCGGAAGAGTTACGATTACTAAGCGTACCAGAATAGACGATATTGTTTGGGAAATGGTAAAGCATTTTTGATTCAGAGCTCAAACTACTAATTAATGTACTAGTGTCTGTACCAGAGTTATTTGCAGACGGCAGTTTCCAACCTTTAGGACAAATTGAACTATTCACCGTAGTTAAAGAATCATTAAAAGTGAAATTGTAAATACTAGCTTTCGCGGCCGGCCAAGAATAGTAATTGCCATATGAATAAATGTTTTCATTCACACTAGTCATTATTTCAACCGTATCATTAGTATTACGATTATTATAGCGAGGGAACCTGTAGGCTTGGTTTTCACCCGTGATATTAGACGTAGTATATAAAGAATTACTTATAATGGTACTGTACGTAAAATTCGACTCAGGTTCAGCGGTGGCAAGACCCAAAAAACCAGTATCAAAACCTTGAGCATCAGCTTTATTGCCCGCACCGTTTGTCTCTAATCTTAAATTTTCTATCATCCAACATTTGCCATCCGCTAGTTTCGCAATGGCATATACTTGGTTGTCTCTTATATCTTTTCTAGCAGTCAAATCTCCTATATTCATAGAAGGACACCCCACCCAGTTCTGCATGTCGCCTTCGGATTTAATCCAGACTGCATATAGCGTTATATTAGCAGGTGCATTACTACCAAGATTGACATTATTTGCAACGATTTTCTCGTTTGGACCAAATATTTTTGCATTAGAGATCAAATTTTTCGCATTCGCTGCATCAGGATCAATTTGCGTAACGGACCATCCAGCAAAACCGTAACCATCTCGTCTATAATTAGATGCAAAAAGACGAGTTTCGTCTCCGTTTTTCACGATATTATTTACGCCCATCGCAGAGGCATTCGATGATCCATTCCCATTGTAAACAATACTGTAAGCCGGAACCCAAACTGCATAAAAATCAATGACAGCCGGGCTATCATATTCAACATCATAGATACTGTCAAAATCATAATATAACCCGGTGCCATCTGCCTTAGTATTCCACCCAGATAAAATATAATTCTGCCTAGTAAAAAGATCGGTTGGAAAACGCAATGTATTCCCCTTCTTTATAGTAACGCTCTTTTGAACGCCACCGGTTGCACCATTACCATAATAGTTAATCAAGGATGATCCAGCGTTCACTCGAGCAACACAGCGAATAGGAAAACCATTTCGTCTCGTAAGAGTAGCACTATAATTTAAATAATTCTTATTCATATTGAAAGTTCCAGCCGCAGTAGAACTAGTTATAGTATCATTCCATAGATAACCATTTGTGCCTGAGTAGCTCAGCGCAGGAGTCCAAATTGCACCGGATCGAGTAATATATAATGGCGCACTTCTTAAAAGAGTAAAACCGTTAGTCGTATAACTTAATGCTTTAGTCTTAGATGTATATTCAGTCACTACACCAGACTTAACCAATAAACGGTTAAATTCGTTATAGGTATCATTATTGGTCCCACTAGGAAGCCGCCAATTAGCTGGGCAAATCGAGTCGGGCGCTATCGAATAGGTATCAACCATGGAAGAAGTATCGTTCGATGCAACAGCAGCAGTCCAAGTGTAATAATTGCCTACATGATAATGCTTACATGTACTCATATCATTGCAGGCTGTAGATGGCGTGTCATCATCGGTCGTGCCAGAAGAATAATAATAAATATCGCCGGGATCATACGAAAAAGGCAAGGTGTTTTCGCTCATTGACCACTCGCTTTCAGTCGTAATGGTATTAGCACTAGGAGAAAAAGTCTTATCGAGATTCACATCAGTATAGCCAATATCTGTAGAATGGTGAGTTAAGGTGCTAGAAGTGCTTAATACATAATCAAGATTCTGCGTCATCCATACTTTTCCATCGGATTGTTTTGCAATGAAATAAGATTTACCGTCACGCATGTCGACCAAAGAATGTTGCGCACTAGTAATCATAGAAGAAATAACGTTGTTATTCATATCTTGCATACATACGGCATCGGTTGAAGAAACACCAGTTCCAATCGTGGTCGCAGCCTTATTGCATCCTCTATTCGAAGTCCAAATCGCATAAAGTACATTATTCGAATTACTGACAGTATAATTCAAACCATACGACCCATTCGCTGAATATACAGTCCCAGGACACAGTTGGCCTCCCGCTACCTCTATCGGTTGAACCGTACACCAACCAGCAAACGTATAATAATTCCTAGTTGGTATTCTATTAGGAAGAGTGACAGTATCGGGCGAAGATGAGTCACCAGTTAGACTGGACGGCATATTATTTACGATATCATCAATAACATTATCATTAAAAGAAACCGTATACGGTACCGGATTGGCTACATATTGGAGCATAAGCGTATTATTTTCATAAGTTCCGGAAGGAATTTCATAATTAACTCTTGCGCCAAGAGAGATAATGTAAGCTTTTGCATTAGTATTTGCTGCAACTGTTTTATCTAGTATTATAGAGTCCGATGTAGCAGGATAGAATCTGTCACTGTTAGTTGATGAATTATAGTAATTCGGCTTATACCCCCAACG
This sequence comes from Candidatus Saccharimonadota bacterium, assembly GCA_017432025.1. Classification (GTDB taxonomy): domain Bacteria; phylum Patescibacteriota; class Saccharimonadia; order Saccharimonadales; family Saccharimonadaceae; genus Nanosyncoccus. The sequence continues at coordinate 84,538 of JAFRJX010000006.1, read as the reverse complement.
ATTGCTAAGTGGAGTATTCGATGCATTACTAAATTGAGAAGTAGTCACCGAAGATGCTAAAGTGGAAATGACATCATTAGTCGTGGAATCAAGAGTAGTTTTTGTCGCTTTGACCATCAATGTATAGCCAGTATAATTATTAGTAGAAACAGTAAACCTGATATCAGAATCGCCGGAAGAAGCGCCAAACGTACCAGCTGTAGATGGGTTAATTGCGACGGTTGCATGGTCATTAGCGGAAATAAATGACAATGAAGCGGGTAAGGTTTGATCATCTACCGCTTCGACATCGGCTTTTTCCGCATCATATGGAACAATGCTTAATATCGTAATAACCAGCAACAAAACAATAGACAATTGAAAACAAAACCTAGTCTTTCGCGTGTTCCTAATTGACATTGTCTCCAACAAAATATACTCCTACATATACAATTATACACAGGTTAAACATAAACTCAATTAATTAAATATGTCATATGATAAGACGGGCAATCTATGCACTAACCTTTAATCGCAGAAAGAATAAAATAAAACTATCAAATAAAAATGGAGCCGCGAACGAGATTTGAACTCGTGACCTCATCCTTACCATGGATGCGCTCTACCGACTGAGCTATCGCGGCATTAAAAATATTCTACCACATCAATCAGTAATTATCAACAACTACGCTTCGCTAGATTTATCTAATCTTGGAGTCTCTTCCGGCTCCTCAATCTCAGCTTCTTCAACCTTTTTATCGCCCTTGATAGTATGAACAATCTCTTTACCATCATTAATCGTATTGTGGACATTCTCACGTGTAAGTGCGTTAATTACTTCGATAATACCGGCTACGGATGTTAATGCGCCCATCACAATGTAACCATTGATATCAATCGAATTACAACAAATCAAGAAGTACGGCCCAAGAATAAGTTCACAAATCATCACACAGATCATAAACTTCCAGCGGAAATCCTTCTTATCGCGATTCTTAATTGTCGAAATTAAGTTCAAAACACCGTTCAATGTCGTAAAGAAGCCGGACATCAAATTCAAACAAATATTAGTAAAGTCTGTATTTATGAGCAAGAAAATACCAAGCCCTGCCACTGCACAGTAAAGCGCCGACTCGGCAATTTGAAGCCAAAAGAGCTTTTTCCCGACCACTTTTTCCTCACGCTCGCTACTACTTAGATTATCGAGATTCGACTTCAAATAGCCTAGACGGAATAACGCCCAAAACGCCAAACCTGCACCGATTAAAGTAATTACAAGTGGCAAAGTTTTCGTATCATTGCCTTTCCCTTGCAGCGCTCCCATAAACATCATTACGCCACCCATCAGCATCATGATAGACGAAGCAATTTTATTTTTAATAAAGATTAACCAAACACTAAATCCGCGTTTAACATACTTATTCATATTTTCATTGTAACAAAAAAACATAATATATAAAGTATAATGATATACTAATTCTATGGATGAGCAGTTTATAAGTTCCGTATTAAGGCTATATAAAAGGTTAAATACCATCCAGAGCATAGCTACTATTGTTTCATTACTTGGCATAATAGTATGGTTTCCGGTTTGGATACTAATGAGTTTCGATGATTCCGGAAAGAGCTGGAAAGAATATGGAACTCTAATGACTATTGCATTCTTTGTTATCCTATTTATGGCACTCGTAGCAGTCTTCTGTAAAATCACTAGTGCATCGTATGAAAAGAAATATCCACAAATCTTTCGGAGATAAAAAATGAACGGCAATACCAATAATGGGCTAAAGAATTATTCTAGCAAATACGCAACCACCTCACTAGTTCTTGCACTAATACCATATATCGTAAGCATATTTCCTTTAATAATAATCCCGCTAGGGAGCCAAATTAATAGTCCCGACAAAACGTCATACTATACGGTAAAAGAATTCTTCATTCTATTTATGTTTGGGTACTATATAACTGTTGGTATATTATTCGCGATTATTTCCATAGTGACCGGCATAATTGGTCTACAGACAGAAAAACGAAAAACCGCAATTATAAGTCTAGTCATCAAGCTCATAACACTCATAATATTTACAATTTGCCTTATAGATGCGTTAACAAACACAAAACCACTATAATAAGGAATTATTTATTGTGTGATATAAGCGGCGGCCGGGCGAGCAATACAGCGCACCGGAAGACCCATATCACGATCGTAACCACCAGTTCCTACATTGCGACTACCATCCGATGAGAAATCAGCATAATAGGCACGATCGGCGCTTTTAGCACCAGTCGCCCAGAACATACCTGAATAGCCGACACCATCATAAGATCCACCCCAAGTACCGGAAAGCGCTAAATAAGTCGGCGAAAGCCAAGTACTACCCGAGTATTGGATTGACAAAGCATAGTAAGTCGATGGACCATAACCGCCACGAGGAAGTGTCCAACCGGCCGGACAAATCGATTGATTGACAAGCACGCCGGCCGTTGTATAGCTAGAGCTATTATTCATGGCTACCGCCGCCGTCCAGTTGTAATAATTACCGAGGTGATATTGTGCCGTACCGGAATTGGCAATGTAATTAGTACTCGTACCGCTACCATTATGCGTACTGCCGTTCCAATATTTCGTGCCAGGGTTATAGGATTGTGGAGCGGTAGTTGTGAATGTCCAGGTCGAGTTAGTACGAGTAGTTGAGGAAGGAGTCCAGTTGGCTGTGATATCGGTATTACCCGAAGTTAATGTTGTGCCAGTGCTAAGGTCAAGGTCAAGATTTTGTGTCATCCAAACGTTACCATCGGCAAGTTTTGCAATATAATAATCCTTATTATCGCGACTATCCTTTAGTCGATATTGCGTGCCAAGCGTCATAGAATTAGTAACTCCTTTTCGTCCAGCGTTGGAAAGCGTGGCAAAATCTTGCAAATAGGTCAAATCAGAAATCTTTGACTCATCGAGCACGCAACGAATCAGATGACCACTACCTCGATCATTACAGGCATCAGTATAGATAGTTGAACTACTGTTAGTAAATTGGAAACCAAGCATTTTACCATTTCTAGAGAAACAACCCGAATCCGCCACACTTGAAGACCAATAACTCGATAACCAGTCTTTAGAAGTTGGCGTTGAGCTCGTAAAGGTACCACTAAGCGTCATACCGGCACCACCACTAGAAACGGATTGTTGAAGCACAGTATTTGTACTGTAATAAGTAGCAAAGTCCACAAATTCACCTGTATTTCTCGTAGCAGACGGTAATCTCCACCCAGCCGGACAAATATCATACTGCGCATCATTAGTATTAGCTGAACCAGTAATAGTGCCGCCCGAAGCTGCATAAAAGTTGTAAAGGATACCATACGGTGAGCCATTCACGGCATCATTGCCAGAAACTTGTATAAATTCGCCAGCAGTATATGTGCTAGAACCAGATGTTTTCTTCCAACCGTTAAAGGTGGCTGCCGTAATCGAACTGGCAAGATTTGAATTGCTAGAAGTCAAGGCAACAGTAAGATCTGTCGCACCAAGTTCGAGATTCTGTGTCAACCAACATACACCGTCATTCATTCTTTTAACCTTATAAATATGACCATCGCGAGTATCGCGAACTTCACTCTCAGTGGTTGTACATTTAGAAGCAGAAAGACCCTGCATATCCGGAGGTATACAAACGCCATAGAGAGTCAAATTGCTAGAAGGTGTAATATATCCGCCAGAAGTATACATAATACTTGAGGCACCAGACGAAGCGGTCGTCCAGCCGCAAGTATAATCAGTCTTGTAAATAGTCGGGAGCTTGACAGAGGCTGATGACCAACCCGCATAAAGAGTTTGAACAGACGTCGAAGTCCAATGGCCAGTAGAATCGGTATAGCTAGTACTAGCTTGGAGTACTGGATTTGAGACATTCGATGCAATTAGATTAGTCGCTGACGATTCTTTATACCAACCATTAAATGTATAAGTGCTCGTAAGCGTAGAAGTGGAAGAAACTGTGGCGCCAGATGCTCGGTTATTCGTAGTAGTAAATCCAGAAACAGTGTATTTTCTCTGCGGAACCGTAATTGCTGCTAGAGTAGTCGCGTTATAGGTAGCAGTAGTTGATGCAGAGCCGGCCGTAGTGGCACCATTTCCGTTAAGCGTAATCGTATACTTATTTGCCGTAGCAGAAGGCGTTAGAGTCGTTGTACCATTCCCGACCGTATAAGTAGTAGAAGCGGAACTTGTTGATGCAATGTACCCTTTGTCATTGCTATTTGACCAAGCTGAAAAACTATAACCAGTCGCAAGAGTTGCAATCAAATTATAAGTACTACCATACGTTAAAGCAGATACCGTACAGCCAGAAGTACTTGTACATTCTACACCATTAAGACTTACCTTGCTTATACCGGTAGCGGTCTTAATGGTGATATTATATTGATTTGGTTGAGCATTAGCCGTAAGTGTAGCGTTCTGATAACCGATGGTATAAGTTGTTGAAGTAGAGGAAGCAGATCCAAGTGTGCCAGAGGTTGCCGACCATGAGCTGAAAGCATAGGCAGGCGAATTATAAGTCACATCAATTGCATATGGAATATCTCTAATCAACTCAACAGTCTCACCGTCGGCAACCGCATGCCCATCAATACTCACGCCAATAATCCCAGTAGTATATACAACGGTCAGGATTGAAGATGGAACCACATTTGCCACCGCTTCAAGAGTAAAACTATCATTTACATACGAGCCCATCGGCAGAGATGCATCCGCTCTTGCACCGAGTGAAATCGTATATTGCTTTGCAGTAGTATTTGCCACCGATGTCCTATCAAGAACAGTAGATGTTGTGGTAGAACCATAGTATTTGTCATTTGTCTCTGAGTTGTAATAATTTGGCTTATAACCCCAACGATTGTTAAGTGTAGTATTGCCGCCATTCGCAAATTGTGTCGCCGTTACTCCAGAAACCAATGGCAAAAATGAATTGGAATTGTAGTCTAATGTAGTATTGATGCTACGAACCGACAGCTCATAACCGGTATAATTATTCGTCGACACCGTAAATGCAATATCGCCGTTCCCAGAAGTAGTTTCAAAAACACCAGTAAGAGAGGGGTCGATTGTTATTGACGCCGTGCTTTTAGTCGATGTCATCGTAATAGACGGATCGCCCGTAAGATCTATCAAAGCATCGGTTGTCTTAAAAATATTCACGAACGGATATACTACACCAATAGAAAGGAGGATAAACACAAAAGAAGCGTAGGTTACGAGAAAACTAAGCGATTTGCATCGCAACTTAAGTCGTTGCACCTTCTTATTTATCCAACGAATTTCCATAACCTTCTTATGGCAATTTTAGCAATAATTCCAGATAAACACAAGCAATTATTTGTTGGCGCCGTGAGAATGATCGGACTCGAGCGGATGGTGGTGACGATGCGACATATCCGGGAATAAAAATTCAAAACCAATCTTAAAAATAATTAGAGCTACACCGAGCGAAATATATGCTTCAATATCAACTCTAAAGAGTATATACACGAGAATTGAAATAAACACCGCCACCGAAATCAACATATCATTAAAAGTCTCCGCTGAAGATGCAACAAGTACATCAGAATCATACTTTTTACCATTATTCTTCAAATAAAGTGAAAGCCAGAGTTTTGCAGCGACGGAGCCAATCAGGACAACCACAGTCCAAATTGAGTATTCGACTTCTTCTGGCGTAATTATTTTTTCAACCGATTCCACCGAAATATGCACACCAGCCGCAATGATAATTAGGGCAATAATACTAGTTGTAATCCGCTCAATTCTCTTACGGTTCTTGCTGAATTTGCCATGTTTTAAAAGTCTCTCACACCCAACGATAATAAAGCCCGAAATTGCATCGATTAAACTGTGAACTGCATCAGAAGAAATCGCAATCGACCCAGAAATTAATCCCATCACAAGATTAAAAATTGCCAATAAAATATTCGTCAGGATAAATATAAAACCAGATTTCAACACAACCTTGCTGCGTTCCATGGAATAATTATATCATTCCGGATCAATATCTCGGTGCCAATTCGTGAGTATAAACAGCAGTTAGATTCCTATGTTTATTGTTAGGATCAACCTTTGCTCTACCCCAAAGAATAGTAGAAACATCATAGTTAACGGTTTCTGCTGGAATCTTTGAATTAATACCAGTCGCAGCGCCATATGTACGATTTAGAAGTAGATTATCTGTCATAATTGCGCCATTAACCAACAGCTTATGAGAATTAGCCTTACTATTAATATCATTAGACACGCAGGTGTTTAGATTATTAACTGCAATAATAATGGCATCAATCCTCTCAACATGGCAACCAATATTTACATTCTGACCATAAATAATAAGCTTAGGAATCTCCTCTAGGGAAGTAAACGCCAAAGATTGATAGATGATATCGCCATTTATATATACATCGCCACTAACATTTATAATATGAGTTCTACCAGGGCTGACGGTACTTGAATTAATCGTAGCGTTCTTGCTAACATTGTAGCGCACAATATTTTTAGGCGTTCCATTGTCTAATGCGATCGTTGCATTATTGTTATACTCATAAACCTTCGAATCCTCGAACGGCAATCTCGCAATAATTGATTCCTTAGCGGTAATCGAGGCTGATATACCCGAATATCCTGTAACTTGTGCACCCGTGCAAATAGCACCAGCAATACTACTCACATAATTAGCTAAAGATAACGGTACGCGGTATTTACAATAATCTACATTAATTTCTAAACTCCCGCCACCAGCAATATTAGAAGCAAGCCCGGCAGCAGCGCCGGACGCCAATGCCACCACGCGACCTTGTGCAACCACACTCTGTTCCACCCAAGAACTAAACACAAAAGTACCCGTAAATTCTGGCAGATTTCTTAGTGTCCTCTTATGCGCAGCTGAAGTAGTAATTGAACCGCCCGAATATAAGCTGCCACCCCAAACTTGGAATGAAGGGCGTTTTGCCACAACATAGCATTTGGAATCAGATATACGCCATCTATGATTGCCTTCAGGGTCATCGAAATTAGTGTAAGCACCACTGTTACTTGGATACACTGCTATCGCAACACAAATCTTCGTTCCGGCCGTCAAATCAGGAACGATATAATTCATTTCAAAAGCATTGCTACTGCCTTCCTTGCTACCATTGCCATTTAAGGTCTGCGTTCTCTCATTACCATATTTACAAGTATCCCCATTATTAACCAGTCCATAATAACGGCAAAGATCATCAGCCTTAGAGCTACCGTAATTAGAAATACCGGTCTTTTCGCTACCAGAAGAACCCGGACGATAAATTATAAGCTTAGAAACTGACTCAGGCACAATAGTTGCATACGAATCATTATCCGACCCATTAGTAGTTTCAGGATTAGTCCTCTTAACGACGTCAATTTTGTAACTAAATTTATCATCCTCACCAGAATAAAGGATTCTTTTATTCTCTGGGACAATAACTTCAACTTCGGTATCAAAATTATAAGGCACCCTAGCCTCAGCTGAACTGTTCTTGCTTAAAGTGATTACGTTCGCGTTAATATTGCTGCCCGACGCAGTAAATGTGACCTGAGAAGGAGTCGTTTTAGTTGTGTTATTAAGATTAGTCCTAGCAGTCTCAACTAATTTCTTTCCAACCTTTGATGTCGTGACTGTATAATCATTAGTCTCTTTTCTTTTCATAGTATTACCAACAGAATAAACGTAATTCTTTGAGAAAGAAAAGTTTTCATTAGAATTAATCGAAATGGCATTATTCCACGGAGGAGATGTTTTTGTATTAAAGAAATTATGCAAATAGTATCTAAAAGTATTAGTAGAAGACGAGCCGCCATCAATTTGCATGGTTTCCGGAATAATAAAGGCGCTGTATTGCAAAATCGGGTTGTAAGTACCACGATAAGTTAATATGTCACCCGGTTTAGCATAAACAATCTTCTGATAGCTTTTATACTTATCAGCACCAGAATTATTCTTAACTCGCATATCCAGGAATGCATTACTAAGATCATCATCGCCTATTGTCGCCGGATCTATCGGATCGGATGGCTGAGCATTCCCTGTAGCAATAGCACAATATTTAATTTCGGCATTTGGCTTGACGTCAATCACGTTGTTAGTAGGATTAAAGGTTAATAACTCACAAACCATCTGGCCAGGAACTAGAGTGATATTATTATCATCCGCCTCTTTAACCGCAGTATAATTATTAATGTTATTGAAATATTCGGTCACATTGCTTTTCAAAGTAGCGTTCTGTACATCAGAATAATTTGAAGTTCGTCTAATCGTATAAGTAGTACTGCCAATACCGGACGTCCGTCTCAAATAGTGTTGAAAATTGACCGTACAAGGTCTAGCGTACGTGCAAGAAGTCAAAATCTTGTTCTGCGAATCACTTTCAGACTTCCAGCCAGTGTCACCTGTCGCACCACCTGTTACGTTAATCTTCCCCTGAAATGTAGATTCATTAGCATGGGCGCAGGCTTCTGCCGTCGAAACTTTATTATTGGCGTAAGCACCAAATGGATAAAATGAAACTTGATAGCAATACGTTTCGCCAGGCCTCAGGAGGTCATTCGCATAGTCCTGATAAGCGTAAGTAGAATAATTATAAATACTTAGTGTCGTTCCAGAAGTTGAAGGGCTAAATGGGCTCCTTGGACTATTCGTAATATAGTACTTCGTTCCATCTAGAGTTGCATAACCAGTATAATATGCAAGCCCAGAGCCACGTTCTCGCTTCATAGCAAGGTCAAAAGTTGCATAACATCCTTCATTCTTACAATCCATGTTTATACTGACCGTTTTATCATATTCAATGAAACCAGTATCAGAACGATTAGATCCAGTTAATCCGTTACCTTCAAATACACGAGCTCTGCCAGAAAACTCGTCGCGCTCAAAAACAGCATAAATAGTAGTATCATCATTAATGACGCCCGCATTATAGCACGACTCCGTATTGCTCCACCAACTGCCACTCCAAGTACCAGTTCCCCAGTACTTTTTCGTATATCCAGTTGCAGAGCCAATGCACCCATAGGCAGTCTCACCGTATTCTACTTCAACAGTAACATCAGGAATAATACTCGACAAAGATCTGCCATCTGTATCAATCGCTTTAATCGTCAATACATTCGCGGCAAGCTCAGAAAGAACGATGGAGCTACTACAATCACTATCCCAACCAGGTTCGCCACCAGTGCTCCACCAAGCAATAATTGCTACACAAATATCATATTCCCAATATTCATATCTTCCCCGTCTATAGTTATAACCCCATCGCTTAACATCACTTTTACTCACATCGAAACCGTATATTCCATAGTGCGGAGTCCAATCCTGCATAGCATCAGTCCAACACGTACGATAACCAAGATAGTAATCACCACTGTCACTACGAAATTCCGAAGAAAGCCTCGCCCATAGCTGAGCATTCGCGCACCAATTTGGATTATTCATCCATAAGTATTGATCAGAGTACAAGTCGGATGTACAGTGATACGAATTAGTCCGTTCTTGACAGTCGATGTCGACGTTAACATCTACAGAAACCGAATAGGCAGATGCATTTTCATGAATAATGGCGAAGCTGAAGAATAAGGAAATACCAAACGTAACTGGAAGGAAGAAAACTTTCAAAAATCTTTTACTCATTGTCAGCCTCCAATTCAGCATGAACCTTGATAGTGTGCTTGTCCGCTTTACAAAAAGCAAGAATACTTTTCCGGATCGCAGCTGTGTCGTTATTCGTATCTAAGTTTTTTGCAGCATCAACATCTTTGGAAATCTGATCGCATAAATCTTCACCAGAATTTAACGAATACTTTTTCAAATCAAAAGCCCTATCAATATAGGCATTCATTTTGGAGCCATCGTCCGTAGATTTATCAATTATTTCCTGATATTTAGAAATGATCATCTCGACCTCCGACGGCTCATCAGATACTTCAGCCCCATTGTTTCTATTCAACCAAATAACAACAATTCCAGCAACGAGCCCAAAAATCACAAACACGAAAATTATCAGAAAACCAACAAGGATTTTTGGTTGTCTCCCATCGTAATCCATATAATTAAATATTAGCATAAATTAAATATAAAACATAAACTTTTTAAAGAATTACGTGCACAAAAATGGTGCTGGAAGTAGGACTCGAACCTACGAAGCCCGAAGGCGAGAGATTTACAGTCTCTTGTCATTGCCACTAGACGATTCCAGCACAAATTACACTGCAAAAAGCAGTAACCTCATTATACATTAATTACTCTCAAAAATCAACTAAATTCGTTTGCGCTTGATGCTCTTCGCAGCCGATTTCGTAGTGTCCACTACTTTACTCGGTGCTTTTGCAACGGCTTTGGTAACCTTGCGAATCGGGAGTTTTTTCCTAGCTTCAGTTGCCGATTTAGTGGCGTGTTTTTTCTTAGCTTCGTTATCTTTCACGATTTGTTCTTCAATCCTCGCCGTCACCGCCATTGCAGCTTCCGTATCGCCAGTTGTCTCATAAATCGCTAGAATTTGACGTAATGTTGCTACATTTGGATCGAGCTCATAGGCATTTTCAAGCGCCTCGACTGCCTTCTTCATGTTACCCATCTTCTCTTCCGCTTTTGCAAGCGCCATATAGCGAGATGGTACATCACCTTCTACCTGAATTGCCTGAAGAAAAGCCATTTCTGCCTTCTCGTATTCTCCAGTTTCAAGATAAATGAGACCAGCATTATGAATCGAAGCTGGATTATTATCGAGCGATTGCGCAATTTCAAAACATTCCACGGCTTCATCGTATTTTTGATCCTTTGCATAAAGAATTCCGAGACGGTTATAAGCTGCCGCGTTCTTCTCGTCAAATTTTAGAATCGTGAGTAAAGCTTTTTCGGCGCGAAATGGCTTGCGTTCTTTCATCGAAGTCTGAGCCACCTGCCACAGCTTTCGCATCTGGGCTGTATATTTCGGCGAACGCTCCTCCTTCTCTTTGACCTTTTCTTCAACTGGGAAAAAGAAAGAAAGATAAACCACGAAAATAAGAATAGCAAAAATTGCAATCATGGTTCAATTTTAGCATGATTTAAAAATCATAGCAAATCGGCCACAATATGCGTTTTAATGTGTCCGTTCCGCTCGATACTTTCATAAAGCGTCAAAAAATTCGGGATTTTCTTGATAAAAACTTCCTTATTTGTAATGAAATAAGATTTGTAAAGCATTTCAATTGCCGTACCGACAATCTCCAAAGTCTTTGCCTTCACATTTTCCTTCGATTTTGTAATCTCATCCGCAAGCGCCGGGAGTTCTGCTGGTTTTGCCACCATTAATCTCTTAGCCAAATCCTTAATCTTTTCATCTGCTTCAATTCCGCTTTCAATCGCCGGTTTCGTTTTTAAAAAATAGACCGAAGCACGGCTGAGAATAGTCGGTAAAAGTTTCGAAGGTACATCCGTTATTAACACAAAATGAATATTATCTTTTGGTTCTTCCAGATTCTTGAGCAAAGCATTTGCCGCCTCAAGACCTAAAAGTTCCGCTGGGCAAATTATAATATAGCGATCCGATTTTTGTTTTGTACCGAGTAGTTTCAACATGTCCTGTACCTGTTCAATCGTAATAACTGACTTAGTTTCTGGCGTCAAAATAATGGCATTTTTTATCTCGAACTTGGTGTTTTTTGGTAACACAAAAATCGAGCACCCAACCCGCGAAGCAATTGGTCGAATTTCATCTACTGAATTAAAAAACATCCATGAATTCCTTTGGCGTTTTAGACTCAAAAGTCGTACGCTTGCCACCCGGAAGCGTAATTTCTAGTTTGCCAGCATGAAGAAACAGCCGTTTCGCTTTTTCATCACCATATACTTCATCGCCCACAATCGGATGCCCGATATATTTCATATGCACTCTGAGTTGATGTGTGCGACCAGTCTTTGGTTTTAGCTCAACCAATGAATGCTTATCATCTGTTTTAATTACTTCATAATCTGTTTCGGATGATTTGCCATTTGCGTCCACTCGGAAGGTCGTTGGGCGCTTCAAATCGCGCGCAATCGGCAAGTCAATCTTGGCTTTATCGAGTTTTGGACGACCTTCGATAATTGCATAATAAGTCTTATGCGTGGTGCGATCCTGAAACTGACGGCGAAGGAATGATTGTACTTCCGGATTCTTCGCGAGAATCACTACGCCAGAAGTGTCGCGATCCAATCGATGCACTAATAAACCATAATTCTCGAGTGTCACTTCTGGGCAATACTCACCTTTTGCCATGCTAAGTAGCCCCGCTGGCTTATCCAATACGATTACATCATCATCTTCATACAAAACCTTCGGTTTCAAATCAGAATTCTTTAAATCATTTGGCACATCCAGTTCAATCTTCACATCTCTCGTAAACTTCTGGTTTGGTTTCTTCGCTAATTCCCCATCCACTCTCACAAAACCACTTTCAATAAATTTCTGGAGCGATGAGCGGTTATAGCTCTTGTATTTTTCAACCATCAAATGATCTAGGCGAAACTTCTCTTCCTTTTCCTCTTCGCCTTTTAATTCGATGTCGCCATTAATCACCCGCGACATTTCCGGTTTACTAAACTTTTTCCCCGTAATAAACATACTACCTCAAATGATATGCTTTTTGCACTTCTAACAGTTTCTTATTGGCAACGTCGTTAGCATATTTCTCGCCAGCCGACAGCAAATCGTAAACATAGCCATCCGAAATTCCAGCCATTCTGCTCTGGAATACGGTCAACATTTCAGAAACACTCGCTGCAACCTTAGCCTTCAATTCACCATAACGCGTCTCACCATTCCAAGTCGCAATCACATCCTGAAGCGGAGTATTAGTAACTAGTGCTTCAATTTGAAGTAAGTTCGAAATCCCCGGTTGGTTAAACATATCAAACTTCACTTTACCGAGCGAATCAGTCGTCGCAGACATAATCTTTTTTGCGGCTTTTGTCGGATCATCATCAAGCATAATCTTCGAGCCTTCCGCAACTGTCGACTTACTCATCTTCTTCTCTGGATTTAGGAGGTCGCGAATTCGAATTGCATTATCAACCTCCATAAACTTTACCTGGTCGGCAGTCTTCGCTGGAACGGTAAAGATTTCACCAAAACGATTATTAAAACGAATCGCAATATTACGAGCAAGTTCGATGTGTTGGAATTGATCTTCGCCCAGTGGAATGTATTCTGCATCATAAAGTAGAATATCCGCCGCCATCAAAATCGGATAATTAAAAATCCCGACGTTGCAAGATTCCTGGCCTTTTGACTTCTCTTTAAACTGAATCATGCGGGAAGTTTCGCCCATCGTCGCCACACAATCAAGAATCCAACAAAGCTCAGAATGCGCCGGCACATAGCTTTGACGATAAATGTGAATATTTTCATTGATCTCAAGCCCCGCTGCTAAATAATACTTCAGCGTGCGAATCGTATTCTCGCGGAGATCACCATCCACTTCGGAAATAATCGAGTGGAGATCCGGTACGAAAATATTTACATTTGAATCTTTTGAATGCTCGTTTGCTAGACGTACCATCGGGAGGAGAGCCCCAAGATAATTCCCGAGCGTCAGCACTGAGTTTGATCTAATTCCAGTTAAAATCGTCTTCATATCTATATTGTAACACAAAAATCAATTCCTTTTTGATTCGTCCATTATCGCCAATGATTTAATGTGGCTAGCTAACTGTTATTTCAATACACACCGCAGAGAGTACCCATAATTCCTGTAACTTGTCAAGGCCGAACTGAGGCTACCGCTGCCATAAAACGATACGCTTGCCGAGTACACAGACGTGGAAGCAAACCTAGTAGAAGACCAGTAGTAGCCGATTGATCCTTTGCTTGATAGGGCAGCATCGTAGAAGTAGCCAGCGACAGCGAAAGCAGCTCCAGAATTTACTATTGAAGCTCTTATATTATTGTACTGAATACCGAGGGCTTGAAATTCGCCAGAACTTCCACCAACTGGAAGACGCCATCCGGCTGGGCAAATATCATACTGAGCATCACCACTGCTGTTGTTTCCCGAGATAGTTCCAGCAGAAGCAGCGTAATAGTTATAGAGTGTGCCATAGGCGGTGCCGTTGGTGGGGTCTGCACCGGAAACGACAATAAATTCACCAGCATCATAGGTGGCGGAGCCAGTTGTTTTTTTCCAACTATTAAAGGTAGTAGCAGCTACGGTAGTAGCAAGGTTAGTGTTGGAGGTTGTGAGATCCGTAGTGAGGGCAGTACGTCCAAGATCCAGGTTCTCCATCATCCAACATTTACCGTCCAGGAGTCGCTGTACTGTATAAACATGATTATCACGATTATCACGAACCTGGGATGGAGTTGAAGTGCAAGCTGCGGCTGAAAGATTCTGCATAGTAGTAATTGGAATATCAGAAGCGTCCGCACTAGTTGCATTAACGAGCACATATTGTACTTTACCTTCATAGGTACCAGCAGGCTGGCCTTGGCCAAGAGAAATTTGATAGGTTGGAGTAATAACACCCCCAGTAGTGTATTCATTGTAAGATGCAACCTTGGCATAACTACTTGGGATTTGTTGGTAAGTAGTGTATGGACTTGTTACAGTCGCATCACCAGTTGCAGAGAATTTCATCTTCCAAAATGAACCTTGGTAAGAACCGTCTGTCTTAATATTCCAGTCTGAATTATTATTACTAATTAAGTCAGTATTATTCTCTTCAAATGAATCACCAGAATACCCAATGGCATAGATGGCATAACCGCCATCATCATTACAGACTGCGGTTATAGTATTTGCCGTTATCGTACTTGATGATCCTGGATTAATAGTTTTAGTATAAGTTCCACTACCACTATGAGTAATACCGCAATTAGATTCCACTGTAACAGACAAATTGTCTACCACTGCCGCAGGATTAGCGGCATATGCCCCCTTAGCTATAACGAGACCAAGAAAAACCACGGATACAGATACCACTATGGCGTGTCTAAATGCTTTCAGCTCTGTTCTTACTTTGGTTTTCACCAAATACCCCTCTCCCACTCTACTCCATACTACTATTATAATAACATAAACATAATAATATGCATAATGATTTTGTAAATTTCTTATGTGCTCATAGAGGATATATTGGAACAAAAAATGGTGGAGCATACGAGATTCGAACTCGTCACCTCTTCCATGCCATGGAAGCGCTCTACCAAATGAGCTAATGCCCCGCCAAATGCTATTTTAACACATTAACTAGTCGTTGACAACACTAACGAGCTCTTGGATGGTCGCAAGATTCCAATACATTGCGCCTCTCTCGACGACTTTTCCCACCATAATAACATGATCGCCATCCTTAGGATAATTTGGATTGTTGCTTTCAATCACGAATTCCGTACCAATACTCTCAGTCCCATCGGCATTCTTTTGAACAATGCTGTATTTGGTGCCGGGGTGAGAAACAATTCCGTCAATCTCAACGATTTTACCAGTTGCTTCGCCGTTTTGAATTGACTTTGAAAGTGTAAACATCTCGTCATATTCACCAAAATGAACCGACTGTTCGATTGGCGAAAAGTCATTCGCTGTATAGACAGTAGAATCAGAACTGCCACCACCTTCGCCACTGCCACCACCGCGTGTCACGGCAACAATAATCCCAATCACTACCGCAACCACTACCACCGCACCGATGCCGATATACAAACCTTTATTTTTAGCCATTATTCCTCCTGTTATTTTTTATTATTATACACTATTTCACTTTGATGGCATCAAGGCCACCTTTTGTCATGTTTACCACGTTGAAATCGATGTATGTTTCACCCTGATAACCTTTTAGCTGACCATGGTCGTTGTACTGCCATACCGTCCAGTCGTCACCCATATCCACCCAAATCGGATAAAAGACATTGCGCACCCACTTCGGATAATCTTTAAAATCATCCGCCAAATACTTATCAATGTAATCCTTTTGTGCATATATCAGCGGCTTTACACCATATTCTTCTTCAACGACCGCAATAAAGGCTTTTAGCCCGCGCACCACATCTTCTTTGGCTGGCGGGTTATAAACTTCCGTCATTGATAATTCCATATCGACCGCCGGAATCAGTTTTCCTTTAAGCTTTCCAACTGTCTCAATGTAATTCTTCGCCTGTTTCGTACCGCTACTTTCATACGAGAAGAAATGATAAGCGCCGACTAACATTCCGGCATCCGCCGCATCTTTCCATTTTTGCTTAAAACTCGGGTCCACGTGGCTGCTACCTTCCGTCGCCTTAATGTAGGCAAATTCCACACCTTGATCTTTCAGCTTATTGAAATCAGTTCGCTCTTGGTATGATGAAACATCCACGCCAAATGGGTTACCACCCACAAACCAACCATTAATATTAAACCAGCGTTCCTTAAAGCCGGTATAGCCCAGCCAAACTAGCCCAGCAATAATCACAATGATGACTAAATACTTGAATAGTTTTTTCTTCATATCAAAATTATAACATAGTTACGCTTAGTTTTCGCCGTATTCAGTGTCAAAGTGATTAAAACGTTCCGAAAGCCAAATGAAAAGCTCGTCTAGTTCCGTGTAAAAATCATCAAATTGGAGCTGACTATTGTCACGAAGCGCTTGGTCTTTGATAAGAGCAACTTCATCTTTAATAAAGCCAATTATTTCGTCTTTTTTGCCCATTAATCTCTCACGATAAATCGTCTTCACTTGGCTTAAAAACTCCGGCATATCAATCATATAGTATAGGAGTTTCGAAATCGCATCGTCCGACTCCATCACGCGACTTGTGCCACTAACCTTATCAAAATATTCTGAACCACCAAACGCCCAACGCCGCTGAAATTGTTTAAATGAGGGCGAGAAAAACTCGTCTTCCTTCGCATAAGACCACCTCCGATTCCCAAAAGCAAAATCAAAATCCCAACCCGGACCGGCATGAATCTTATCATCCGGACCATCCTTGTAGAAATAAAAACTTGAAACATAGGCATCCGGATTTACCGAAAACTCACTGAGGATATAGTAGATTGCGAGCGACTCCGTATCAGCTAGCTTCGAAACGGCCGCATAGTCGCTACGCTTCGCCGCCGACATCAAATTATCATAAGATTTCATAAAGTCCGTCATCGCTGCACTTTCGTTGTCTTTCGACACTAAATCCGACACTGTGATACATCCTCCGGATTTCGGCGTATAACACACCTTGTTTTCATGATGAACTGTATCGTATTCAGCTAAAACACCGAGTGGATCTCTTAGATCTACTCTACTCTTTGCAATTTCTACCTTTGGCGTTAGATAATATAGTCCTAACCTTTCATTATTATAATAAAGCTCTACGAATTTACCGTTTAGGGCATATTGCTCACCAAGTAAACGTTCAAGGTAAAAAGCCAAGCTATTTCTAACTTGCGTACTGTCATAATAATTCGCGAGCAAAATCCATTTTTTGGATTTACCCATCCCGTACAAATCGACCTTCTCCGAGAATTTAATCTGAAATGGCATTTTTTCACTTCGAAAAGTCGTGTTACCCCGTCCCTTGACCTCGACATCCTTATACAAATCCTCATTCACAAAATAAACCGCACCCTGGTAGCGCGTCTCCTTACCGTTCTCAATGATTTCGTCAATCGTAGGGTCGGCCGAAAGCTCAATCCTCGGGAAAGTCGGCGTCACTAACCGAACCTCATGCCCAGTCACGATAATCGAATTAGCCACAAAAAACGCACTTAAGGCCAGAATAAACAGGGCCAAAAATAACGTTTTCCTCCACTTTCTCATGCCCCCATTCTATCAGATTTATATCTTATTTGCAAAAAGCACAAGACGCTCAGTAGCATTACCGCTACCAAGTGATTGACCATGACAGGTCATCAGAGAAAGATCGTATTGAACGTTATTATTATCCCTAGCCTTAGCGGTACGATTCATATAGTTAATACTCATATCGCCATTCAAGCGAAGTGCGCCAATACCACCAAGTTCATAGTCGTAGATTACCTTGTTTACAATACGATAAGTCGAAGTAACACCGTTGAGAGTAACCGTGAAAGTGTCAACACCAACACGAAGATTCTTGAGATTACCAAAAACCGCTGAAGAGTTGTGGCCATAAATGAACTTATTACAAGCCGCATTGCTACCACAGTACATATTCACATGATTACCAGCATCCGCACGGGTATCATTCACAATGGTCATCGAAATCGTACGACCACCAATCACAATCTGATTTGGCTTCACTGCCGGAGTAGCCGGAGTTTGAGTAGCCGGAGTGCTCTGAGCTGGGGCTTGGGTAGCCGGAGCCGTTTGTGTAGTCTGAGCAGTAGTCGTCTTAGCCGTAGTCGTAGCGGTCTTCGTCGTAGTCTTAGTTTGAGTAGTGGTTTGAGCCGTAGCTACCTGAACAGGAGCCTCAGAAACAGTCTTACCCTTAACTTCCGCGAACTTCACGTCTGCAATCGGCGCTGCATCGGCCGAAACCAAAATGTCTGGCACTGTTGTAATACCAATAAAACTAGATAAAAAAATAATAATCAGGCGTTTTCCTATACTCATAATAAACTCCAATAGACCTAATTACTACTAATTATAGCACATATGCTTAAAAAAGTCAAGTATAAGAGCATTAAAAACACCTTATTTCACGACTTTTCGCCTCTTAAAACATGCTATAATTGTCTAGAACGGAGGTTAAATGAGCAAGTTTGATGATCAGTACATCGACTTATGTCGAAGAATTCTAGAACACGGCGAAAAAGTTACCAATTATAAGAAGACCGATACCAGAAAGGCCTCGGTCGCTTCGGCAATTCCCGATCACGCTGCCCAAGGCGCCTCTAGTGCAAAAACCATTCGTTTACCGCACCAAGTCCTTCAATTTGATTTATCAGAAGAATTCCCTATCCTAGTCTCGAAAAAGGTTGGTTTTAAGACCGCCGTTCTCGAGATGCTCTGGATTTACCAGATGGCCTCAAATGACGTCCGCGAATTGCACGAAAGAAACGTCAAAATCTGGGACGAATGGGAAGCCGATGATAACGGTGTCTACCTCGGTCGCAATCTGAACGAAATTTTCAAGAAAAACCACCCGGATTTGCCACCAGAAGACTTCGCCCACACCATCGGTACTGCCTATGGCTGGATCGTGAAGCGCTATCATCTCATCGAAAACTTAATTGAGACTCTGAAGAATAACCCGGGCAACCGCCGTATGGTACTTTCGCTCTGGCAAAACGAGTGGCTCGAGACCGCCGCTCTGCCGTCCTGCGTCTGGAACTCACAGTGGAATCTAATTGACGGCAAACTAAATATACTAGTCACTTCCCGCTCATCCGATGTACCACTAGGATTACCCTTTAATGTAGTACAATACGCCGTTCTCTGTCATTTGATTGCCCACGTCGTCGGCGCCAAACCAGGTCAATTCACCTTTATCACAAATGATGCCCACATCTACGAGAATCAAATCGACGGCATCAAGGAACAAATCGCTCGCTACGACGAAGCTAAAAAGAACGGCACCCTACCAAAGGCCCCAACCCTCTGGCTGGACCCTGAGATTAAGGACTTCTACGATTTCGACAATTCCCGCGCTCTCAAAGATATCAAACTAGAAAATTATGAAAACCTCGGCACGATTAAGATGCCAGTTACGGAGTAAAATGAGTTTTAGTTTAATTGCAGCAGTCGGAAAAAATGGCGAACTAGGTAAAAACGGCGAGCTGATCTTTCATATCAAAGAAGACATGCAATTTTTCCGTGAAACTACCAGGGGACACAAAGTCGTGATGGGCCGAAAAACCTGGGAAAGTCTACCAGGCAAACTTCCGAATCGCGAAAACATCGTAATTTCTCGCCACGACATCGAAGGTGCCGACGAGACCATTCACGATTTAGACCAATTCATCGCTGACAACAAAGATACTGACGAAGAAATCTTCATCATTGGTGGTGGCCAAATTTACGAAGCCTTTGCTCCATATGCCAAGACTATTTATCTAACCGAAATCGACGCCTCCGCCGAGGCGGATACCTATTTCCCTGATTTTGACAAATCTCGCTATGATAAAACCATTATTAAGAAAGGAGAGAGTCATGATCTAATCTATGCCTTCGCGAAATATTCATTAAAATAAGGAGAATTATGAAAGATTTAGTTTTTAGTCTGATTGACAGTGAAAAAATTCGCCAAAGCGAAGGTTTAGAGTTAATTCCAAGCGAAAACTACGTTTCGCCGGAAGTTTTAAAGGCCATGGGCTCAGTTTTAACCAACAAATATTCCGAAGGCTACCCACATTTTGATGGTGTCGGTGTCGGCCGTGGTGACAAAAAAGATTTCGAAGAATGGGATGAAGCGAAGATCGGTAAAGAAGTCCTCGGCAATTACCGCTACTACGGTGGTCAAATCAACGTCGACCGCATCGAGCGTCTCTGCATTGACCGCGCTTGTCGCCTCTTTAATGCTGACCACGCCAACGTGCAACCACACTCTGGCGCGAACGCCAACGAAGCCGTCTATTTTGCTTGGTGCGAACCAGGCGATAAGATTCTCGCGATGAGCTTACCGGCCGGCGGCCATCTCACCCACGGTTCCCCAGTTACCCGTTCCGCGAAGATTTATAATTTCATCTCTTATGGCGTGACGGAAGATGGCGATATCGACTATGACGAGCTTGAGAAAAAGGCTCTCGCTGAGAAGCCACGCATTATACTAGTCGGCTATTCCGCCTTTATGAAGATTCCAGATTTCAAGCGCGTCGCTGAAATCGGTAAGAAGATTCCAAACTGTCTCTTGATGGCTGATATGGCTCACGTCGCTGGCCTCATCGCCGGTGACGTCCATCCGAATCCACTAGATTACGGCTTCCATGTCGTTACCACTACCACCCACAAGACCTTGCGTGGTCCACGCGGCGGCCTCATTCTTTCAAAGGGCAATGTTGCTTCCCCACTGAAGAAACCAGAGAAAACTCTCGAGAACATCCCAATCTTGATTGATCGCGCCGTCTTCCCTGGCACCCAGGGCGGTCCACTTGAGCATGTGATTGCTGCCAAAGCCGTCGCTTTCGGCGAAGATCTGAAACCAGAGTTTAAGACCTACGCAAAGAATATCGTTGAAAATGCCAAAACCCTCGCCGATGAGCTGAAAAAACACGGCTTCATCTTGCAGGGAGGTGGCACCGAGAACCATTTAATTCTCGTGAACGTCAAAGATAGTTTTGGCTTTGACGGTAAAGTCTACGAAAAGGCTCTTGATATGGTTGGACTAACTCTTAACGCCAATTCCCTCCCGACCGACAAAGGCGCTGCTTTCCGTCCGTCTGGCGTCCGTCTCGGCACTCCAGCCATCACTACACGTGGCCTTGGCAAACCGGAAATGAAGACCCTTGCCGGCTGGATGAAGGATGTCGCCGACGTCTGCGTCAAAGCCAAGGACGAAGCTGGCCTCGAGAAATACGAAAAAGAACTCGAGAAGATTCACAAAGAAGTGAAGAAACTAGCTCTCAAATTCCCAGTCCCAGCTATCTAAAGCCGTAAAAAAGCTCCGGCCTCGCCGGAGCTATTTTTATAGTGATAGAACTTTTTCTAGAAAATGGAGTGGGTCAATGCTCGATAATCGCCAATAAGTTACATAAACCGAAACTTCGCTATTGACCATTTCGCTTTGACAAGTGTACATACAGATGCCACCTTGGTTTGCGAGGTTTACTGCCTCACCCTGATCATTCACGAATTTACACATATGGTTTTCGCCATAAATGATTTTTCCAGTGCCCGAATACGTACAAACGTAATAATCCGTATAAAACGGTGTAACAAGGCACGCTTTAGTCACGCCAGGAACTGCCTCCGGAAGTAGATAAAAGCTCTGTGAACGATGATCCACAATCACATTTTGCTCCTTCCAACGGATAAAAGCCGCCGAATCGGTTTTGTCTACAATTGCCTGCGAATTCTCACCGTGCGCATTATAAACTGCAACATCAATCCCAAGTGTTGGAATTGATAATCTCCCATGCGTGCCAAACGCCGAATCCGTCAACAGATACAGCGCCTGCTCACCGAGAAGAAAAATTGCTAAAACCATTGCAATGCTAAGTCCGAACGAAATAAAAAGCTCTTGAAATAGCCTTTTTCCTCGCCGTTTTCTCTCCATATCTATTCCCCCTTTTTAAAGAACAATAAAAAAAAAGTCCCTATCTCTTATTATTATATCATACTTACGCTAAAATGTCAATCTAAGGGCCAAAAAAAATGGTGGAGTAGAACGGACTCGAACCGTCCACCTCAGCAATGCGAATGCTGCGCTCTACCAGATGAGCTACTACCCCGTGCTCATAATTATAACACAAATACTAAATAAGTCTATTTTTGGGTCAAAGTATAGGTTGCAGTACCAGTATAAGTACCAGATGGAACATCGGATGCTGTAGAAACCTTATAAATCACCGTCGCAGTTGTACCTTCAGAGGTATCCGGAGCACTAGTATCCATTAATTTTGCGCTAGTGGCAGCTAAAGCTGTGGTACTTCCGTTGACATAAGCTGCCCAACGGTTATATCCCTTAGACGGGGAGGTATGATAAGCGAATGTGGCAGAACCAGAACCACCAGTAAGTGCAGTCCAAGTTGCAGCCACCTGATAGCCATTACCAGCATTACAAACCGCCACAAAAGTATTCGCGGTAGAATTCATCGCAGTAGCACCCTTGTTGGCAGTCATCGCCTTAGAAATTGTGGCACTACCAGCAGTTCTCGTAAACGTACAAATCTCATCAACTGTCACGTTAAGATTATCGACTACTGCTGACGGATCGGTCGCATAAACACTTGCTGCCCCAAGAAAAGCGCTTAATGCCGCTACGGAACAACACAAAACCTTTTTATTCACTTTAAACCTCCAAAAATTCTAATTCTATTATAGCAATCATAAGCGGAATGTCAACCACTACTTGCCGAGACATCTAGCATTAATAGCTGCGCCACGGCTAATTTGAGCATCGGCCACCGAAGAGGAGTCAAAGTTAATCGTCTTCATATATGTAGTACTACCGTCATTGATCGAGCTCCAATAATCACCATAAGTGCCAGAATAATTGATCAAGTTACCACCGGTCATTCTGCCCCCTAGCACAAAGGCCGCACCGCCAGAAGTAATCGGAGCAAACATCGCACTTCCGGAATAGTTCGTGCCAATCGCAAACACTTCATACGAAGGACCAAAGCCACTAGTCGGAAGCCTCCAACCTGCCGGGCAAAGATCATACGATGCATTTGCAGTGCTACTGCTTGAGCAAATAGTACCACCAGAAATCGCACAATAATTATACATTACGCCATACGGAGTGCCAGAAGTGGCGTCAGTTCCATTAACATACACAAGTTCACCAGCAGTGAGAGTAGGAGTAATTGAAGATTTTCTCCAGTTATTAAAGGTCGTATAAGTAATAGTCGAGGAAATATTAGTGTTAGAGCTCGTGAGGTTCACAGAAATATTCGAATTGCCAAGATTCAAATTCTGCGTAATCCAGATATGACCATCTTTTAGCTTTGCCACATTGTAAGATTGACCATCACGGTTGTCGGTCAAATGGTAAAGCACGCTATCATACATACTGTTAAGAACATTGGTCTTATTGGCGCTCGATAGCGAGTTCCAATCTTGTAAGTATGTAAGGTTAGAGATATTATAGCTATCGCTCTTTAATAGACAACGAATTGTATTCTTATACTGACGTTGTGAATTGAAATTCGAATACAAGTACGAAGTAGTGACATATGTTGTCCTCATAGTAGTCGTGTTGTTATTGGTCGAAGACCAATACTCAGACACTCCAGAAGTCGGGCTATAATCATTCATCGCTGCACCACCATCCGCTACTGGCGATTTCACTAATGAATATGTATTGTAAACTGCAAACAACTTTGCAAAATCACCAGTCGTAGTTACGCCAGTCGGAAGTCTCCAACCCGCCGGACAGATATCATAAGAAGCATTGTTGCTGTTGGAATCACCGGAAATCGTACCGGCTGAAGCCGTGTAATAGTTATAAGTTACACCATATGCCCTACCGGAAACCGGATCAGTACCTGAAGATGGCGTAGTATAACCACCGGTTGAAACAGTACCAGCCTGGTTTCTCCAACCATTGAATGTCGATGCCGTAATCGTTGATGAAAGGTTAGTATTTGAGCTAGTCAAATCAGCTAGCACAGTAGTATTACCAAGCTTCAAATCATCCGTCATCCAACAACGACCATCCTTCAATCTCGTTACAGTATATGCCTGGTCATCGCGGCTATCATAAACTGTCAGTGGCGTTGATGTACAGTAAGAAGGTGTCAAATTCTGGATTCTAATACCAGTAAATGTTGCATTGGCCGCCAAAGTAGTTGTTACAGCCGACGAAGGCGCAGTGTAGGTAGTACTATATGAAGAAGAGCTCGAAACTGTACCTTGTCCCGCTACCCAGCTCGAGAACGAATAGCCACCACTCATATATGCCGTAATCGTTACCGATGTTCCAACCGCAACATTAGCAGATGAACCGTTTGCCACATAACTGCCGTTCACGTAAACCGAAGACACGCCTCTCGAATAGTTAACAGTCAGCGTAACGCCATTTGGCTTCTTAATACATCTAATTGAATGGCCACCATTTCGGATCATCGGCGCATCCCTCTGGACCGTTGGTCCAGATGTTGCTACATACATACCATAACGATAGTTATAATTATAAGTTGTCGATGACCAGAAGCTACCTGTTAATCCTAGATTCACATTAGAAGTAGCAGAACCACCACCGAACCAACCCGGCTGGTTAAATGCCGCACCACCGTTGTTATACGATGCGCGCATTAAGGAATACGAATTGTAATAGTTATAAAGATTATAATATTCAGAGCTACCAGTGCCACCAGTCGGCAATCTCCAACCCGCTGGACAGATATCGTAAGATGCATTGGTTGAGTTCGAATCGCCCGAAATCGTACCGGCTGTCGCCGCGTAATAATTATAAAGTGTACCATATGGAGTACCGGTCGTTGAGTCTGAACCAGAGAGCACCATGAATTCGCCATCGGTATAAGTCGAAGCACTAGATGTTTTCTTCCAACCATTGAAAGTCGAATACGTAACTGTAGTGGATAGGTTCGTGTTAGAACTGGTCAAGTTGTTATAGAAAGTTACTCCACCAAGGTTCAAGTTAGTCACCATCCAACAATTACCATCAGAAAGCTTCTTCACGTAATATGTCTGCATATCACGATTATCATAAACCTTTCTTGCTGTCGTCGTACAAAGAGTATCACTCATGTTTTGGATATAGGTACCAGTAAATGTTGCATATCCCGTAATGGATGCAGTAGTACCGGTCCCGAGCGTGAATGTTGTGGTTTGTGCCGAGACGCCGAGTGTGCCGCCAGAGGTACTCCATGAACTAAAGGCATAATCCGTCTTCAAATACATTACAACTGTTACTGATGTACCAGGATCGAGTCGCACTTTGCCACTGCTAGGCACGACGTTACCATTGACTGTAATTGACGATACGCCAGTGCCATAGTAAACCGTAAGATCTGTACGGGCTTTATTTAGTACACATTTAAGTGGACCATAATTACTTCTACCCGCCTGATAAGAAGGCCCAAAGGATGACACTGTAATTTGCGGGGCATAAATATTATTTGTGGCATTAGTAGAAGTAAAGTAGAATGCGCTATCGTCGGTATTTGCGAGATTAGTATTCATCGCAAAACCCATACCACCGGTTACTACGGATTTTCTGGCCAGAGCGCTAGTATTATAACCAAGATTATAGAGGCCAGTAATATCGCCAGTATTATATCCACCAGTAGATAATCTCCAACCAGCCGGACAAAGATCATAGGTAATATCGGTAGTAGAAGAATCGGTACACATCAAACCAGCCGAAATAGCACAATAATTGTAAAGAATCTCATTCTTCCCGTAGCTCGAAAGGCCAGTATAGACAAGCCCGGTCGATGTCGTAGAGGTTGCCGTAGCGGATCTCCAACCATTGAAAACTGACGCCGTAACAGGAAGAGAAAGATTTGTATTGCTCCCGATTAAGTCCGTTGTGAGCTCCGTTAAACCAAGTCTTAAGTTCTCAGCAATATAACAGTTGCCGTCCGCAAGCCTTGCTACTGTATAAGTCCTATTGTCGCGAGTATCGGTAAGCGCCGTAACATTTCCCTTATTGGATACCGCACCGTTCACTGTTGGCTTTGTAAGGCTATCACACCCGCTCCAGTTTTGGAGATTACCAGTAGATTGGACCCAAATTGCATACATTTTCACGTTGCCAACTGCATCGGCATACGTCAAAAGGCTCGAAGTCGAAACGGTTTCATTTGGTCCGTAAATCGTACCCGTACCGTTAGCTACCGGACTCCAGCCTAAGAAGCCATATCCAGTCCGTTCATAGGTTGGAGCACGCAGGGTAACAGATGAAACATTGAAAAGCCTTGACGATTTAGTAGACATATCTCCAGAAGTAGCACCATTACCATCATATGTAATCTCAGGAGCATATACGCACCTTAGTCTAAAGCCCATATATTTAGACCAACCATAGCTTACTCTCACAAAACTATCGCTAAGTCCAAAGTAATACCTATAATAAGTAGAGCCGCTATTCCAACCATTAGCAGAGTTATAATACCCTTCCGTTCTATAACTGTAAGTATTAGTGCCTTGAACATCACCAGCGTACAAGAAGTTAAGCGGGAAGCTACGCAATCTAGCCGATAGTACAGTGGCAGTTGGGGATGACGTAGTTGTGTAATTAGTGTTCGCAGCGGCACCAATATTCGCAAGCAAAGTGCCATATTCGCTACCAGTACCATAGCTAATCGGCATATGCCAGCCCGTCGGGCAAATATCACTATCATACGAATTATTCGAATTATATGCACCATTTCCTGCCGTTGCCGTCCACCAGCCATAGTAAGTACCCTGAGAAAGTCCTAGACCACTAGAATAGATAATTGATTCAACACAAGCCTGGTTTGTACCAGTACATGTAGACGGAGTGTTCGTCTTATTAGCAAGGAATGTAGACGTTGGATGGTTAGTATTGGCAGCCGTTATCGTGTCGCTTCCAACATTGAATCTTGCATCTTCAATCATCCAGCAGTATCCACCTGGCAATCTAACAATCGTATATGTATTTGCCGTAGTGCCGCGAGTGTCAGTGAGCGCAATATAACTACCCGTAGTAAACGTTCCAGTGCTACTGTTGTAAGTTGTTGTCGTCATCGAAGCGCATCCGTTCCAGTTCTGGAATGTGCCACTAGCTTTTACCCAAACAGCATACAATGTTACACTCGTCGGAGCGCTTGCGCCAAGATTTGTCGAATTGGCCGTAATCGTTTCGTTTGGTCCCCAAACCACAGAATTTGTAATTAAAGTATGTGCATTCGATGCATCCGGATCGACTTGCGTCGTAGACCAGCCAAGAAAACCATAACCATCTCTGATGTAATTATTAGCATACAGCATGATTGAATCGCCATTTTTTACTCCCGTATGTCTAGACAAAGTCATATTAGTCGAACCCGTAGCGTTATTGCCGTTATAAGTAATAGTATATGCGGCCGTCCACTGAGCATAAAGAGTTACATTAGAAGATGGCGTGATTGTAGTTGTATAGCTAGTACCAGTACCGCCAGTCGTTGTATTCCATGAAGTAATTGTATGGTTTTCGTTTTCGAATATCTCGCTCGAAAGTGTAACTGCCGTTCCACTTGCAACATATATGCGAGCAACTTTATCAGAACCATCATTCGAATTAAGTGTGATAGTCACGCCAGTATTAGCAATACAGCGTACTGAATCACCAATACTCCTATAGACACTACGACCAACATTTACTGAACTCGCCCCAATCTGATATTCGAAGAACCCTGTACCGGCGTTCGAACTGGTCGAGAAATATTGACCATATGAGCCAACTCCACTATAGGACGAATTCCATACTGAACCAGAATAAACGAAGTTATTCGGGTAGCTTCTAATCCCAGCCGAAGATGCCGTGCTACCGGAATTGGCAGCCGTATTCAACGCCTCAAACTCTTTATTTGAACCACTCGCACCGCCGGTCGGAAGTCGCCATCCCTTTGGACAAATCGATGTGCCAGACCATTCAGATGCCGCAGTAGTCGCCATCTCAGTAGTACTTGCCTTAGCTGCAGCGAAATTATAATAATTACCATATGAATAGATACTTTGGTTGGCAGCAGTCATTGTCGAAACAGCGCTAGAGACAGAATCGCTAAACCTTGGAATTCTATACTGGAGATTGTCACCACCAGCAATCACATTCAGAGATGTTGATGCTGGATCGGTCGTATATAACGAGTTTGCCGTCATAGATGTCGTGAATGAGGCAAATTCGGAATTTGGCAAACCGGTAAAGACGCCACCAAAACCCTGTGCCTTAGAATTATCAGTCGAATTCGCCGAATTAAGACGTAAGTTTTCAATCATCCAACAGTTACCATCAGCCAATTTTGCCACTGCATAAACCTGGTTATCGCGCGAATCCTTAAGCGCAGTCACACTACCAGAAGAGAGCGACGCACAGCCAGACCAGTCTTGCATATTGCCAGCCGATTTTGCCCAAACCGCATAGAGAGTCAAATCACCAGAAACTACGCTTGGAAGCTCAATTGTTTGGTTTGGACCATAGATTACCGCATTCGCGATTTGAGATGCCGCATCAGAAGCGTCCGGATCAATTTGCGTGAATGACCAACCGAGGAAACCATAGCCAGCACGTCTATAATTAGATGCATACAAGTTTAAGGAGGAGCCAGCCGTCGCTAGATGAGAAACGCTCATTGCCGAAGGATTATCAGCGCCATTGCCATCATAATAAACCGTCTTTGGATTCTTTACACATTTTACCGAAGAGCCAAGATACTTTGAGTATTGAGTGGCATAGACACCAGTATCAGTAATATAAAACATTGCATATTGATTCTGCGAATACGCATTTGCACCAGCATAATAGCCAGCTATCCTATTATTAGTAACATTTGCGTTGCTAGAGCTAGATGACGAGCTTTGACCATATCCCGGATAGCCAAAATTATTTGGATATGCACGTAGCCTTCTCGAAACCGAAGAGCCAAGCGCGCCGGTCATCGTTGCATAAGAACCGCCAAGCGAAACCGCCAATTTGAAATAATCACTAGTACTGTTTACCAAAGCATTTGATAAGTGCCATCCCTTCGGACAGATATCACCCGCTGCGGTTCCAGTTGTCATCTCATAAGTACCATTTCCGGCCGTCGCAGTATAGAAGTTGTAATACTGAGTCGATGCTGGCGTCAGTGACCAGGAAGAGTTAATTCTATTAACACAATCGGCACTATTTGTCCAACACCAGTAACCGGAGGAACCCGGAAATGCGTCCGTTGGCTTATTGGTTGTAGCAGCCGTGATATTCGCATTGTTACCCGAAAGACGCAGTGTCTCCATCATCCAACAACTACCATCGGAAAGCCTAGCAACTGCATAAACTTTATTATCGCGGGTATCGGTCAGGCCAATCACGCCACCCGGAGTAATTACACCATTCGAATATGTTGTTTGCGTAAGGCTATCGCATCCACTCCAGTTCTGCATATTTCCAGATGATTTAATCCACACAGCATATAGCGTCACCGTTGCCGGAGCATTTACGCCAAAATTAGTAGCATTAGCAATGACCGCCTCATTTGGTCCAAGTATTTTGGCGTTTGCAATCAGTGTCGCCGCGTTCGACGCATCCGGATTAATTTGTGTATAAGACCAACCAAGAAAACCGTAATTATCTCTTAGCACATTATTAGTATAAAGTACCACCTCAGCGCCACTCGCTATACCGGAATGACCATACGCATTCATATTACTACTAGAAGTAGCATTATTACCATCATAAATAATCCTATAGGAAGAAGTCCATTGAGCATAAAGCGTAATGGAAGTTCCGCCAGTATACGAAGTCGTATAACTCGTACCACTACCATCTGGCTGTGTATTCCATGATGTCACCACAGAGTCATCTTTTTGAAATGCCGGCGAAATTGGAATCGTAGTAGCAAAGCCGGTATCACCATACACTCTTTCGTATCTACCACTTCCATCGTTCGCGTCAAGCGTTACCACCATCCGATCATCTTTGATGCATCTAATAGAACTGCCCCACACCTTCTGATTAGTGGTGACCGCAGCATAGTGTTGACTCGAAGTATCATAGAAAACGAGACTATAAACGCGGCTTTCATCATATGCTGAACTAGAGAGATAATCACCACGCGTTCCTCGAGAGTTCGCGTTAGAGGATTGGTACACGCCGCTGTAAATAAAGTTGTACGGGAATTTACGTAGATTAGAAGAGTCGTTAGACGGAACGTTCAGTGTCGTCATTATGACATTAAGTTCTTTTCCGCTCGCAGCAATCCCGGCTGTTGGCAACCTCCAACCGGACGGGCATAGTGATGACCCAGCATAATCTGAAACACTCGCCACATTCATGATACTAGTATTTGCCATTGCGCCATGCCAGTTATAGTAATTCCCATAGAAATAGACATTTTGAGCAACATCGGACATATGCTCAATGCTAAGCGCAGTGTTTTGATTATTATATTTAGGAAAACGATACATCTGATAATCTCCAGAAATGTATGCTAATTCCGTCGTTCGAGGATTAGCTGTATAGAGCGACGTGTTAAGAGTGCCTTCAGCAAAGTTAGTCGCACTATTCCCAAGCCCAACGTATACACCGCCAACACCTTGCATCTTCGCGTAATCAATCGAATGATCGTCGTTTAGCCTTAAGTTTTCCGCCATCCAACAGTTTCCATCCGCAAGTTTCACCACCGCATAAACTTGATTGTCACGCGTATCCTTCAGCGCCGTGAAGCTTCCCTGTGCAAGCGAAGAACAACCGGTCCAACCCTGTAAATTCCCTGCCGACTTCATCCATACCGCATAGAGGGTAATATCACTACTGACACTACTAAATGTTACCGTCTCATTCGGACCATAAATAGTGGCATTGGCAATAAGCGTGGCAGCATTTGATGCGTCTGGATTAATTTGCGTCGTAGACCAACCCACAAAACCGTAGCCACTGCGGACAAAGTTTGGCGCAGAAAGAGTTACAGCATTGCCAGAACTCACGACACTGGTAACCCTCATGTCATGACCTGCATCCGCACCATTACCATTATAGTGAATTCGATAATCCTTATCGGCAACACATCTCATCGGAACACCCGCCGATCTTTGGAGAGAAGTGTAATATATATTACTACTAGAAATTCTGTATGCACCACCATACGCATAATTAGTACCAGCATAGAATGACGCCCACAAATATACATCAGTTTCACGGCTACTCATTGCCGAAACGTTCTGATAGCCAGAAGCCACAAAATTATATGGATACGTACGGAATCGTTTAAAGATCGTTGCCGCAGTCGAAGACGAAACAGATGTTGCCGTTGTGCCAGTAAGTGAATTTAGCAATTTACTATAAGTATAATCAACCGTCGTACTGCCATTCGCTGGGAGTATCCATCCGCTCGGACAAATCGACGTGAAAGTCCCAGAACCAGTAGTGCCCTCAATATCTTCGGTGCTAGCAATCGCTGCCGCCCAAGTGTACAAATTGCCATAACCATACCACTGGTTGTAGAGACTACTGTTCCCCGGGTCCGAAACAAGGGTCGTCCCATCTTCAGCCTGACCCGTAGTCTTTGTATTGTTATTGTTATAACGTGGAATGCGGTTTGCAATATTATTACCAGTAATATTCGAAGTACTATATAAAGTATTCGCCGTAGTATCATTTACGAAAAAGTCTTCGGTATGAGCTAAGCCAATAAAGCCATCGCCAAAGCCTTGTGCCTTGCTTGAATCTGATGAATTAGTGTCATCCAAACGCAAATTCTCCATCATCCAACAGTTGCCGTCAGCTAGTCTCGCAATTGCATAAGTGTCACCATCTCTGGTATCAGTCAGTGCAATCACGCTACCGGGCGTAATCGTATCATCAGAACGTGTCGCGGCAGTGAGGGACGTACATCCCTTCCAATCTTGCATATTACCAGAAGATTTCACCCATACTGCGTACAAAGTCACTGATGCCGGTACATTCGCGCCAAGCGTTGCATAATTTGCCGTGAGCGTCTGATTCGGCCCAAAGATTTTTGCATTTGCCATTAAAGTAGCCGCATTTGATGCATCCGGATCAATCTGCGTCGTGGACCAACCCGCAAAGCCATAGCCAGTTCTAACGTAATTTGGGGCGTAAAGAGCAAACTCTTCACCATCTATTACATTATGTCCTACCGGCATAGTTAAAGCACTGCTTGCTCCATTACCATTATAAGTAATATTGTAAGATGGCGTCCATTGAGCGTATAGATCATATTCAATATCCGAAGATACACCAGCACCGGTAAGATAGGTTTCCGTAAATGCCTTAGCTGTGCCAGATCCATCAGCGCTCGTATTCCAGCCTGTAAGCTTATAGTTTAATCTCACAAATTCAACATTATCTAGTCTCACGGCAAACCCGTTATCAACCGTCCTAGTTACAAGGTCGGTTCCGGTCGAGCCATTACCATGGAAACGGACCGTGGTCGTATGTGGACTCATCCTTGCTATACATCTTACCGAAAGACCATAGCTCCTATTCACATAATTCAATGGATAGAATGTCTGGCTATTAATCGCCGGCGCTCTAGATTTTTCATTATCCATTGCAGTGTTAGTCCAAGCATAAGCGGTCGCGCCATTATTAGTTATCGCACCGCTATTTACGCTTGATGCCCTTACGATATACAATGGAGCCCCGCGCAAGCTATTTAGGGCACCCGAAGCCAAAGCCGCATTTCCGCTAGAAACATATCTAGTCACATAACCGAGCGCAACAAACAAACTATTAAGCTCAGAGTAATAATCATTAGAATAGCTCTCCTGTAACCTCCATCCCGCTGGACAAACCGAATCCGGCATTCTTGCCATATTGTCAGTACTGGTCTCATTTTCCGCAATTGCCGCTAGCCAGTTATAGTAAGTACCAGCATTAAAATGCTTACAAGTCGAAGAGTCAGAACAAACTGCAGAAACCGTATCGTTTGAAGTCGAACCGGAAGATGTATAATACCACGTGCTAGCGTCATATGACATTGGAGCCGATGTGTTATTAGTCCAGTTCGAGATATCGGTCAAAGTGGTCGCACTTGGCGTCCAAGTCTTTGTCTCGTCATCGGTTGTATAGCCAAGATCGGTATTATGATGAGTAAGCGTGATTGAGGTACTTAAATTATAATTCAGGTTCTGCGTCATCCAGACTTTTCCATCAGCCTGCTTGGCAATAAAGTATGACTTATCATCGCGCTCGTCAACCAAAGAATGTTGTACGCCGGTATTCATAGATGCAATTACGGTATCATTAATATCCTGCATACAAACTGCATCAGTAGCGGTTACTCCAGTGCCAATCGTGGTAGCAGCTCTGTTGCAACTACGATTTGAAGTCCAGATTGCATACAAAACATTGTTTGAGTTATCAGCCGTATAGTCCATACCATATTGCGAACTCACCGAATATGTTGTACCAGAACAGCTCTGCCCACCGGCCACTTCAGTCGGTTGTGCTGTACACCAACCCGCAAAAGTATAATTCGTGCGCTGTGGCGTCTTCGACGGCAAAGTAATTGTATCTGGTGACGAAGAAGTGCCAGTCAAGTTTGATGGCATGTTGGTTACAATATCATCGTCCGCATTCGCATCAAAAGCAATCGTATAGGGCACCGGGTTAGCAACATATTGAAGTTGGAAGGTATCATTGACATAAGAGCCAGCCGCTACACTATAGTCGATTCTCGCGCCCAGTGCAATGGTATATGATTTAGCTGATGTATTAGCAGCCGTAGTCTTATCAAGAGTCACGCCAGAAGATGACGGCGCTGGACGGTATCTAGTATTCGAAGAAGAATTATAATAATTTGGCTTGTAACCCCAACGTCCGTTAAGTGTCGTATTCGACGCACTGCTAAACGAAGATTGCGTCACCGCAGAGGCCAGCGTAGCCAGCTGCCCCGAACCAGTACGATCAAGCGTAGTTTTGGTTGATTTTGCAGTTAAAGTATAGCCGCTACTATTAGTCGTTGCAATCGTGAATCTAATGTTATCATTCCCTGAAGTCGTGCCGAATGTACCCGTTTCGGAAGGGTTAATCTCAACTGTCGCATTAGCATTCGCAGCCACAAAAGTCAGCGTACTTGGCACAGTCGAATCAGTTTCAGCTTCAACACTATCACCACCAATACTAAATGGAGCAACCGATAAAGCA
This sequence comes from Candidatus Saccharimonadota bacterium, assembly GCA_017432025.1. GTDB lineage: Bacteria > Patescibacteriota > Saccharimonadia > Saccharimonadales > Saccharimonadaceae > Nanosyncoccus. The sequence goes on along the minus strand of JAFRJX010000006.1, from coordinate 50,155 downwards.
AACAAAAGGAAAAGCGCGCCGGCAGACACTTGCCCACCAATGCGAACCATTCGCATCTGTTTAAAGCTTTTTACTTCCAACAAAACTACACTCCTCCGTATTCTATTATATATGAGTTAAGCATATGTTCAATATTGACTACGTGCAAAATAATGGTAATACTTAACTATTATAAATACAGCGAATATTAGCGCCATAATACTTATCAACAAGTTGCAATGTAAGCGTATTCGACGGAGTTTCAGTTAAGATATAAGCCTTCGTCGCGTCAGTTGCACTAGTCGTCATTGTCCACCAGAATCCATAATAACCACTCATCGATAAACCGCCTGAAGCAATATAGCCATTCTTGGCAAGACCAAGCAAATTGATCATCTGCGTGCCAAAACTAGAGACCAAATCAGCAAGCTCATGGTATGTCGGTATGCGCCACGGGCGTGGGCAAATACTCTGCATTGGTTGATTCATCACTGAAGCATTATTGGCGGCTGTCGTGTTTTGGATCGTGGCCGTCGCCGCAACATGATTGTAGTATCCACCAGTGGTTGATGCAGTCCCAGTGTAAAGCACCGCCGAAGTATTACTATTAGTCCAATAGGCTGGGCTGGTCACGCTAGCCGGCAAAGTATAGGATGTACTTGAAGTTATATTCGATGCCGTGTTTGAAATAGTTGCACCACCTAGAACCTTAAGGTTATCTGTCATCCACAAACTATTTGCCGCTTTAAGCACACCATAAGAAACCGAGGTGTCCCGGCTATCCGTAAGAGTCGCAGTCGCACCATTGGCCGAATTTAGAATCATGTCTGGTGCTACACTTTGCATCGTCGTAGCCGAAGATAATGTATTCGTGTTTGCCATCACGCAACGCACGCCAGCCCTAACATCCTTCATATACTGCGCATTACCGAAATAAGTAGCAGACGTTGCATTATAGGCATAACCACTACGTGCATTATCAGGACCTACATAATGATTAGCACCCGCCCAGAACATAATCGTATTCGAATTATTATATCCTCCAGATGTAGAGTATAATCCGGACGCATTTCCTTCGAATGGCGCAGAAGTTAACGGTATCTGGTTCGTATAATGATAAGACGAAATTCTATCTAGATCATTCTGTTGCAACAAGCGCCAATATCTCGGACAAATATCTGCTTCTGCCATGCCAAACGTCGGGTTTGTCCCAGCCGTTGCTACAGTCCAGTTGTAATAACTATAGCATGGGCCACCAGATGAACAGTCTCTGGTACCAGAATTATAAACACCAGTTGAAGCGCCCGTAGAAGAAGCCGGCAAAGTATAGCTACTAGACACATGTGAATGCGTCGATTCAACCGTCGTTCCACCCGGAAGGTCCAAGTTTTCTGCCATATAACACCAAGTATTAATAATTACAGTTTTATATGATGTATTAGTTCGATAATCCCACATTGGGTAGCCACAATACGAATATAGACGCTCCTGGAAATAATTCTTTCTGCCGGAAGCAACGATACTAGCATTCCCAATCGGCATCGTGTAGGTCGGATTAGTAATAGTAGTCGACGAAAAAGTGCCTTCATTTTCCGAATTATAATGTGCCCACTGGTAAAACCTGTATCCCTCTGCAAGATTTGGCGTTGCCGTCAGCTGGATTTCTTGTCCCCATCTATATGTCCCGCTATACCCAACGGTAGAGATTGACGAATATTTATAAACAGTAAGCGTATAAGTATTCCTAGGGAGATCAAGCGAAAGGGTTACATCGATAGGGCCAAGTGGTGCCTGGTTATCAGATTGTGTCTGATAGTTTGTATAAGACTTCACGTAGTCACAAATATCACCGACAGTAAGAGTTTCAACGCTATCAACAGTATAGGTACTTGGATAAGTTCCGTCAGCATTTTGTAAACGGAACTGTTTTGTACATGTAAAAGTGGCAGCTGCCGAAGTAACAGTAATCGTGCTTGCGGCAGTTCCGGTCTTATAATAGGTCGATCCTAGCGTGGTGGTTACAAAACTACCGACCGTAGCAGAATAGCTACCAAAGTTGTAGCCCGAATTAGTTGTAGCCTCAATATAATAATAAGCATCGTCTTCTAGCAAGACACTTGATCCATTTGCTACGCTCGTACCATTAAGCGTTACGCTAGCTATGCCCGAATCGTATGAAACAGTTACTTGATGTGCAGTCTTTTTCATGACACAACGAATCGATTGCATATATCCACGAGAAGTCGAATATGTAGCACCAATCATGGACGAATTCACAGACATATAATACATATTTGTATCATTAACTCTTGTAGAAGTCCAATAGGTTCCAAGCTGATTGATATATGCTACGTTGCCTACGCCACCATACCCAGCAAACGCCAAACCAAAACCACCACTCATAACTGGAGTCCTAAGTTCCGCAACCGTGTCAAAAGCTGGAAGCTTCGTTAGCTCATCGTATTCGCCATATTGACCACCAGTCGGGAGTCTCCAGCCAGCCGGACAAATGTCATTCTTTGAGTTTTGCGTCGTCGTGCTTCCAGAGAAATAAGTCGCAGTCGCAGCATAGTAGTTATAGAGTGTACCATATCTACCTTCTGAAGTCGGATCATTGCCAGTATAATTAAAGAACTCACCATCGGTCAAAGTATTTGAACCAGTCGTAACGCGCCAACTATTAAATACTTCGGCTGTAAGTGGCGACACGAAATTGGAATTAGTACTGCTCAGTTCAACCGTTAAATCCGTTGCGCCAAGATTCAAATTATCCATCATCCAGCAGTTCCCATCCGCAAGACGTTTTACATAATACGATTGCATGTCACGACTATCATAAACTTTAAGTGGAGTAGATGTACAAGAAGCGCTCGGTAAATTCTGGATGTAAGTGCCATTAAATGTATAGTGCGCGTAGAGTTGGTTGGCAGTAGCAGTAGCAGAATTACTCGTACCGGTCTTTACCCAGTTGGGAGAAGCATTAGACCAACCAGAAACCGCGACACCAGTCAGTGAGAAATCTGCATTCATCACTTTATCACCACCCGATGTATACCAACCATCAAGCACATAGTCTTCTGGTGGTGTCACTGTCGGTAACGTATATGCCGAAGTTGAAGTCCTCGAGCTATATTTATTGTTCTTACCATACGCAACGTAGAAATAAGCCGTACCACTCAAAGTTCCATCGCCAGCATTTAATTGCACTCTGGAATTAACCAATGCCATTGTAGTCCTGTTTGCAACCGTTGTACCCGTACTAGAGCCAGTTCCAGACGTACAGGTTGCCGTGAGTGAACTATCATCCACGCTGACTACATTGACGGTTACACCATAATACCTTGTTCCATAGAATAATGCCTTCGCAATCGAGAATGTGTTCCCAGACTGTGGGGAGCTAAAGTCACCAAGCGCCGCAGAATCACTCGTCGCCCAACCAAATGAATAACTAATGTCTACGCTATTACTTTCATATAAGCTTGAAGTATCCGTAGCAGTAAGAGTAGTAGCCGAACGGTTATAAACTTTCGTGGTACCGCCTTGCATTGTACAGGTCGGCGTTGCAAGCGTGCTAGCCTTAATAATAATATGCCCATTCCCTGCACCCACTGTATATGTGGATCCGCTAATTGAACCATACGAATCGTTCACTACATACGTAGTACCGCTATGTCCGGTGAGATAAGTTGGAGTAAATGAAGCTAGGTTAATCACTTCACCGATATGGAAGGACTTCGAAAGCGTGCCGGTGCCCGTTCCAGTCCAACCGGAAAGCGCAAGCGTACTAATACCGGCGCCCGCATCTACCGTCACCGTATAATTATTTGCGGTACAAACACCATAAAGTGTGTAATTCCTACCTGGAGTCAACGGATCGCCAGAGCGATAAGTAATTGAAGTAGCATTGGTCGCCGTTTCCGTCCAACCACAATCGTATCCTGGTTTCGTAATCGACGGGAGTGTCTTTTGTTGTGCCGTCCAACCAGCATAAAGTGTTGTCGTACCATCATAATTCCACTGTCCAGATGTATCAGTATAAGAAGTATTCGCTTGGAGCACCGGAGTCGTATCGTTTGATGCCACTAGATTCGTTGCGGCAGACTCTTCGTACCAACCATTGAAGGTGTAAGAGCTAGTGAGAGTCGAAGTACTGCCAACTGAAGCACCAGAAGCATTATTGGAAGCCGGCAAAGTAAAGCCAGAAATCGTGTATGATCTAAACGGCTTTGTGATTGATGACAAAGAAGTTGAACCAAAGGCAGCCGTAGCCGAACCGGATCCTGCCGTCGTCGCGCCATTTCCATTGAGAGTAATCGTATAAGTCTTAGACACATACTGGGCATAGAGAATGTTGATTGACTCATTAGAAATATTCGCACTAGTTTTAACCCATTGGCTGTCCGCATTCGACCAACTAGTAACCGCAGTCCCAGTTAACTGGTTGCTCGAATTAAGCACTTTGCTACCACCACTAGACTCCGTATACCAACCATCGAAAGTATAACCAGTTGGTGGTACAGCGGTCGGGATTGATGCCGTCGTAGAGTTAGTACGTGAAGTATAAGTAGCGGTCCCAAGATAGCTAACATAAAGCGGAGTCGTACCTTCCAGAGTACCACCATTAGTAGTCGCATCAAAACGAATAATGGAATTAACACGCCCAACCGTTGCCCTTGCGGCCACAGTCGAACCAGTACCCGTACCAGTACCAGAGGTACAAGTTGCCGTAATTGTGCTATCCGTCTTATCCGTCACCACAACTCTAACACCATAATACCTAGAACCTTTAAAAGCATTTCTCGCAACCGTATAGGAATTACTAGTCTGCGCACTACTGAAGTTGCCCAGTGTATTAGAAGCACTTGATCCATAACCGAACGCATACGTAATATTCACAGAGGCCGAATCATAACTCGCGGCATTTGACGTGGCGGTCAAAGTAGTATCAGCATAGTTATAAACGACGCTACCGCTACCACCGCTAACTGTACAAACTGGCGTATCAAGTGCCGACGCGCTAATCGTAATAGATCCATTCCCTGCGCCAACCGTATAGATAGAATCACTTAAGGAACCATAGGAATCATTTTTAATTATCTTGGTACCACTATACCCAGTTCTATAAGTAGGAGTTATGGCTGATAAATCAATCGTGTCACCGATATGGAAAGTCTTCGTGAGAGTAGCAGTGCCAGTACCACTCCAACCTGAAAGTGTAAGGGTGGTCGTACCTGCCCCAGCATCAATCGTAATAGTATAATCAATCGGGATACAAACACCATAAAGTGTGTAGTCTCTAGTCGGAGTTAACGAATCGCCAGTCTGAAAATCTTTCGTAGTCGCATCAGTTGCCGTTTCTGTCCAACCACAGTCGTAACCCTGTTTTGTAATGGTTGGAAGTGATACCATCTGCGCAGTCCAACCAGCATAAAGCGTGCGCGCTCCATTATAGCTCCAAGTGCCATTAGAAGTTGTATACGAAGTACTAGCGGCTAGAACCGGCGTAGCCGCATTTGAAGCAATTTTGTTAGTTGCGCCGGACTCCTTGTACCAACCATTAAACGTATAAGTGCTAGTAACCGTGTTGGTGCTCGAAACCTCTGCCCCAGTTGCGCCATTTGAAGCCGGCAGAGTGAAGCCAGAAATGTTGTATTCCCTTTGTGGCCTAGTAATCGCAGCGAGCGTCGTTGCGCCATAAGTTGCAGTTGTCGAACTAGAGCCGGCCGTCGTTGCCCCATTCTTGTTTAAGGTAATAGTGTAAGTCTTTGGCGTTGCCGAAGGGGTAATCGTTGCATCACCACCACCAACGGTAAAAGTTGTACTAGCAGTTGTCGCGCCCGCAATCGTGCCATTTTCCGGCGTAGACCAAGTGCTAAAGTTGTAGCCAGTTGCCAATGTAGCAACAAGCGTATAAGTTTCGCCTTCAGTGAGATTTGTCACCTGACATCCAGAAGTACTCGTACATTCTACTCCATTAAGAGTTACTTTTGAAACACCAGTTGCAGTCTTAATCGTGACAGTGTAGAACATCGTCGCCGTAAGCGTGTATTTCACCTTGCCTACATATGTTCCCGCTAGTTGCGAACTGGAAAGCTTCGCTCTGTAAGTCGTCGTAATCGACGAGCCAGTGGTAGCATCCGTAGCACCAGAATACCCAGATACTTGTGTTGAGGTGCTTGGCACTACATGATAAGAACCAAAGCTATTTGTAATCGTCAAATTACTCGGCTCATATGAAGAAGTATCCTTTGCAATCATCATCGCCCAGTTTGAGACATCGCCAGAAGTCGCCGTCCCAGTAGCAATCGTCACATTGTCGGATGAATTGATCAGCCCGGTATTACCATCCGTATTGTTTGAATAGCCAATCGCATAGACCTTGTGTTCAATTGAATTCGTGCATTTAGTGGTAATTTTAGTCGTGCCAATACCGCTCTGAGTTGAACCAGGATTGACCGTCTTAGTGTGTGCCGAAGTTACATTTGAGGTAAACGTACACGTCTCGGCATCACCAGAAACCTGCAGAGTATCGTCACTAATCGAGTAAATCCGTGAATTCTGCCCATAGTAAAAGACTGTGAAAAATGTGACAAGAAAAAGTAACGGAATCAAAACCTTTTCCGGATAATAGCGCATAAACAAAAGCAGACCGCGCACCCCAGTACCCTTTCTTCCTCGCAACACCATACCCTTTAATTCTAACATAAAACATAACAATAATGGGGATTTAAACATAAAAATCTTGTGCAAAACTCCTATATTTACAAATTAGCATAAATATGATATAATAATAGTAGGATCATTGTCGAAAGGGGGGTTAAAAATGAGCCTAGAACTTCAAAAGTATGTCACGCCATACGAAGCAATCCAAAGCATCAATCAAATTGCGCGTCCGGTTGGAATTATACTTTTCGGAGCAGAAGGCACCTTAAAAAATCAAGTATGTGACGAAATTATCACAAAAGTTAAAGAAATCGCTAACTGTGTTGTATATAATAGCTTGGACGATTTGGACGAACGCACTAAAGCAGCGTTCAAAGATCGTAAAAACGCACTCATTATTGTGGGCAATCGTCACTTAAACTTGATTAAACGAAGAACCATTATAAATGCACTCAAAACATTAGGTGCGAGAATAGTAATTGGCGTCTGCGCTATTCAAGTTACAGGGGCAGTGAACCAATATTCACAACCAATTAATGATTGCTACCAGGCTAATCCGCCCATACTTGATACCTTTGACGAACTCATTATCGTCAGAGAATAACAAAAATCCCCGAGTGTTAACTCGGGGACTTTTTCTTGTATTAACGCTTTGAGAACTGCTCTTTTTTGCGAGCGGAACGAAGACCGTATTTCTTGCGCTCTTTTTCGCGTGGATCACGTGAGGTGAATCCAGCCTTCTTGAGTACTGGACGTAGGTCCGGAGCCTCAAGCACGAGTGCTTTTGATACAGCAAGCTTAATTGCGTCAACTTGGCCTGCTAGACCACCGCCTTTAACAAGAATCGTAATATCGTATTCCTTTTGCTTTTCAGCAAGTGCGAGCGGATCGGTGATTTCAGCAAGATAAGTCTTGTTACCAGAAAGGTATTCAAGAGCTGGCTTACCGTTAATCGTAATCTCACCCTTACCTTTGTAAAGACGAGCGGTTGCAGTCGCAGATTTGCGACGACCAAGGCCGTAAATATATTTCTTCGTAGCAACCATTACTTAATCTCCTTTGGATTTTGCGCTGCGTGAGCATGCTCAGCACCTTCAAAGACACGAAGACGAGCAAGTCTGTCAGCAGATAGTTTGTTCTTCGGGAGCATTCCCTTGACGGCTTCACGAATTGCGACTGAAGGATCTTTTTCAATGACTTCTTCAAGTTTAAGTTCGGTAAGACCACCTGGGAATCCACTATGGCGATAATATTTCTTCTGGGTCATTTTCTCGCCGGTTACTTTGAGATTCTTCGCATTCACAACGACAACATAGTCACCATTGTCAATGTGTGGAGTATAAGTAACTTTTGATTTACCCATGAGCTTATCAGCAATGACAACTGCTAGTTTGCCAAGTGGCAAAGTAGAAGCGTCGATTAACCACCATTCGCGAGAAATTTCGCTAGACTTTTGAGAATAAGTTTTCATTACTTGTCCTCCTTCTTAGCAGCTGGCTTTTTGGCAGCTGGTTTCTTAGCCTCAGCTTTTTTCTCAGCTTTAGCTGGTTTTTCTTCTGGTTTCTTAACGTCATAAGAGATTTCATCGACGAAACTAATCGTTCCCATCTCTGAGTTATCTCCACGGCGGTATCCAGCATGCTCAATTCTGAGATAGCCGGAATTGCGCTTGATTTGAGGTGCAATTACATCAACGAGGAGGTTTGCAGCTTCAATATCGTTAAGTCTGGCGATAATGAGGCGACGATTATGAAGGTCACCTTTCTTCGCCATCGTAATCAACTTCTCGAGACCACGGCGAATTTCCTTCGCACGGGCAAGAGTCGTCGTAATCGATTGGTATCGAATCAGGGAGCACATCAGCCCACGTGTGAGTGCTAGCCTCTGATCGGTTTCACGGCCGAACTTGCGGCCCTTATATCCGTGGCGATGCATATTAAATATTTAACTCCGTTAACTTTTCTTTAACTTCGTCTAATGCTTTCTGACCAAAACCTTTCAAATCTCTGAGATCAGTCTCAGACAAAGTGACGAGGTCACGTACAGTTTTAATATCATTATTGATAAGTGCATTAGCCGTACGAGCAGAAAGATCAAGTTCTTCAATAGGAAGCATTAAGCCTGAATCATCCTCCTCTTTATTGGTGCCAGGAGCTGGAGTAGATTCTACTCTGGTGCTACCAGCAAGTGCAGTGTATTGGTTGACGAGAATTGCAGCAGCTTCCTCAAAGGCATCACGTGGTGTGATGGTACCATCGGTATCGACGGTAATCGTAAGTTGTTGCAAATTAGTATCTTGACCAACACGGGTGTTCTCAACTTTGTAACGAACGCGAAGGACCGGCGTAAACACCGCGTCAATAGCAATCATATCAGAATGAATGCGGTCTTCAGCAGATCGTTCAACAGTGAGATAACCACGACCAGACTCAACCACAAGACGCATCTTGAGGACATACTTAGGATCGTCAATGTGGCAGATTACCTGGTTTGGATTAGCGATTTCAACTTCAGCTGGAAGTTTAATATCGCCAGCGATGACACGCTTTTCACCATCTTTTTCAGATGATTGCTTGTCACCCTTCATTTCGAGAGTAAGTTCAACTGGGTTGTCAGTATGCATCTTGAAACGAATGTTCTTGAGATTAAGCATAATGTCAACTACATCCTCGCGAACGCCAGGAATTGCAGTGAACTCGTGCGTCGTGCCTTCAATTGAGAAAGCAGTAATTGCGGCGCCTTTCACACTGGATAGGAGAACTCTACGAAGTGAATTACCGAGAGTGTTACCATAGCCATAGTAAAGTGGCTTGATCACAAACTCAGCACTAGTATCGCTAAGGTCGCGTACTTCAGCGAGATTTGCTTCGTGAATATTTTTAGTTGTCATTTAGTCCTCCTTAGCGTGAGTAATACTCAACGATTAATTGTTCATTAATACCAGCTTCCGCTTCTTCGCGCTTCGGAAGGCCGGTGATTTCAATCTTCATCTTCTTGCCATCGGCTTTAAGCCATGAAAGAGGAGTCGTAGATGCGGCGCCCATTACATTGGCGAGATTCTTGAAGTATTCGGACTTTTGTGAAATTGGACGAACTTCCAGAACATCACCCGGGTTCAAACGAATTGATGGAATATCAATTCTACGACCATTCAATAGAAAATGTCCATGCGACACTAATTGACGGGCTTGGCGACGGGTAAGAGCAAAGCCAGCACGAAAGACGACGTTGTCTGCTCTACGTTCCAAGAACTCAAGGAGCTTTTCGCCGGTAAGGCCATCGCTCTTCTGAGCTTCCTTCATTAGTTTTGCAAATTGTTTTTCGAGAAGACCGTAAGTACGGCGTACTTTTTGCTTCTCGCGTAACTGAGTAAGGTAAAGGCTACCACCGCGTACGCGCATATCACCATGTTCACCTGGAATGCCAGACTTCTTAGCCATCACTTTGTGGGCTTTTGGAGCGAGTGCATAACCTTCACGGCGACTTTGCTTTACAATTGGAGAATTATCACGTGCCATTATGGTTTCCTTTCTCCCTTAGGACGCACACCACCATGTGCAATCGGGGTTACATCAGTAATACTATCAATCTTGATACCAACAGTAGAGATAGCGCGGATCGCGGCATCACGACCAAGTCCAATACCAGAAACAAACACATCTACAGAATTAAGAGCGTGATTCTTCTTAGCGAGGTCAAGTGCCTTTTCGGCTGCTACACCAGCTGCGAAAGCGGTGCCTTTCTTTGAGCCACGGAAGCCGTTAGCTCCAGCCGATGATGCTGAAAGTACAGCACCAGTTTTGTCGGTGACACTGATAATAGTATTGTTAAAAGTTGCCTGGATGTGAACAGCACCGCTGTTGACAATCCTTTTACCTTTTTTTGCTGCTTTAGCCTTTGGAGCCTGAGCTTCAGGGGCTTCAGTAGCAGTCGTAGTTTTAATTTCTTCTTCTGCCATATTTTACTCCTAGGTCTTACTTGCTGCTTTAGGTTGTGTACCACCGACCGCGATCGCCTTACCCTTACGAGTACGTGCATTCGTACGAGTACGTTGGCCGTTGACTGGTAATTTAGCCTTGTGGCGGATACCTTTATATGAATTGATATCCTTTAAACGTTTAATATTGTTGCTCACGAGGCGCCTCAAATCACCTTCAACATGATATTTCGCGGAAATAATGTCGTTGATTTTTTGTTCGTCAGCCTCGGTGAGATCTTTCACCCGAGTGGTAGGCTCGATTTTAGCCTCCGCAAGGATGGCTTTAGATGTTGTGCGTCCGATACCGTAAACATAAGTCAGTGCAATCCACACTTGCTTATCGGAAGGAATCACAACGCTAGCTATTCTAGCCATATATTTTAACCCTGCCTTTGCTTATTCTTAGGTTTTTTCTTGTTGATAACACGAAGCACACCTTTACGGCGCACAATAATGTCATCTGGGGAGATTTTTTTAACACTTGCACGTACTTTCATAGTGTCAAAATATCCTTTCCTATTACGTTGTATGTAAAAAATACAACAGTTTAATATTAATCCTTGAGTCGGAAGCTGATTCTGCCCTTTGTAAGATCGTAAGGGGTTAACTCAACCTCAACTCTGTCGCCCGGGACGAGACGAATATAGTTTTTTCGCATCTTCCCACTCATATGGGCAACAATAATATGACCATTCTCGAGTTCAACCCGAAATTGGGTATTAGGCAACGCCTCAACAACGGTGCCTGTGAGTTTAATCACTTCCTTTTGACTAGCCATAAATTACCTTACAAGTTTAGCACAAAAATAAAGGATTGTAAAGAGATATTTTTTACCAAACTATTGAACAAGAATGGCTCTTAGGAACTGACGCGATAAATAAGTTCCCCTCGTCTGGGACCACTCTCCCGTGCAAGTAATTAAAGTCACTGATTCTACACCAGATACCGGTGAATGCATCGCCTTCACCATGTATTTATCCGCCTCGGCTAGTGGCACCGTTTCGTTATCATAAACAGAATAAGTATATTGCACACCATCACCACGATCAATCACAATCTGGTCGCCTTGTACCAATTTTGGCAAATCCTTGAAAACCCCATGCACTTTTGGACCACCATTATGGCCATCGATCACTATCGTCTTCCCTTCGCCTGGCTTCCCGGAGCTTAAATACCAACCCACATCATGAATATTGCGTGGAGTCGCCAGTGCGCCATTTGCGTCAACACCGACACTAATTACTCTCGCATAATAAACATCCAGCTTTGGAATATGCAGATACCTTGGGCGATCTGCTGGCACCGAATAGCTTCTCACTTCGGTTTCGGCTGGCTTCTCTTCAATCAATTCCTCCTGTTCAATCGTTTCAACAGAAGAAATCGCTCTTTCACTACCATCCATCCTCGTATAGTAATCAGCTTCATAAATCGCCACGCGCACAAAGAATACTATCACAAAGATGCCAAGCAGTCCGAGCACCACCCATTTTATAACTTGTTTTGGACTAGTATCAATCTTCAGACTCATTTGAGAAATCATCGTAAGTTATCATTAGAGCTCTGGAATCCACCGACCTTAGATTCTCTAACGCCACCGTCACTACGATTAGAAGCCCAGTACCCGAAATCGAAAGACCAATCGGAGCACCAGTTACTACAATGAAAATATAATCTGTGATAAATGGAAGCATTGCAATTAAACCAAGAGCAAGTGCACCAAATAAATCGAGACGATTCACAACCTTACTAAGGTATTCCGCTGTCTTGGCACCCGGACGGACGCCTTCAATAAAGCCACCCTGCTTCTGTAGATTGTCTGCAATCTCCTTCGTATTGAAAATAATTGACGTGTAGAAATAAGTAAAGGCAAATACTAAGACAAAGTAAACAATCGGATATACGAACCAGCGTCCATTAATACCATCCGGATAGAGCGACGCAAAGTTGTTGGCTGACGGAGCCGAGAAGGTCGAAATGAGTGACTGACCGAATTCATTACCCGGGTCAACCGATGTTACTACCTGACCGATCAGCGCCGGAAGCGATAAGAATGCCGTTGCGAAGATTACTGGCACCACACCAGCCGCAATCAGTTTAATCGGGAGAATTGACTTAATTCCACCATAAGACGAATTACCGTGCACACGCTTCGCATAGTTAATCGTAATGACTCGCTGCGCCTCGTTTAGCTTCACCAAGAAGTATATGACGATTAACATCGCAATCGCAAAGCCAAACACAATCCAGAAGGTAGTTGGGTTAACCGGGAGTTCGAGCCAACCAAATAGATTCAGTGTACCTTGGCTCGTATCGAAGAGACTTGCGCCAAGTGCACCCATCGTCGTCGGGAGTTGTGTGATAATCGAAGCAAAAATCATCGTTGAAATACCATTACCGATACCCTGTTCAGTAATGAGTTCGCCCATCCACATCAGAATCACGGAACCGGCTGTCATCGCAACCACTGAAAGTACCCAGTCACCAGCTGTCGGCACAAAATCAGTCGAGATATTAGCTGAAAGTACTGATTGATAAAGAATGAAGATGTAAGCAATAGATTGAACAATCGCTAGAGGCACCGTGAGCATACGAGTCCACTGGTTAATTTTACGACGACCAGACTCACCGTCGTTTGAAATTTCCTCAAGACGTGGAATTGCCTTTGTTAAAAGCTGAATTACAATCGAACCAGTAATATATGGTGACATACCGACGAGAATAATACTAAAAGAAGCTAAACCACCACCGGAAATTAAATTCAGAAAACTCGAAAAATCAGACTTTTCCATTAAGTTTGAAACAGCTTCTTTGAATGTTGAAGCATCGCCCATCGGAACTGGAATCTGAGCAAGTAATCTATAAGCCACTAAAATACCGAGGATAATCAATACTCGCTTCAGCATGTCTTTATTTTTTAGGGATTTGAAAATAGTCTTGAAATGCATAGTACCTCTTGTCTCTAATCATTATAGCATACATTGCCCTAAAAAAAAGTCCCCGAAGGGACTTTTTTCTGCCTCTAAACTAGATTTCTTCTAGTTCTTCCGGAGTTGGCTCCGTCGCATCAGCAATCGGGGTAACACCAGTACCTACTGGAATCTTACGACCGATAATCACATTCTCCTTGAGACCACGGAGATGATCAACACGGCCGTTGATGGCGGCATTGATGAGTACTCTCGTAGTATCCTGGAAGGATGCTGCTGAAAGGAACGAATCTGAGAAGATAGACACCTTGGTAATACCAAGCAAGAGATTTGTGAAAGTAGCTGGCTTCTTACCTTCGGCTTCAAGCTTTCTGTTTTCAATAATCACAGAAGACTTCGAAGTAATATCGCCAGTCACAAATTCTGAATCACCTGGGTCGTTAATCTGGACGCGTGAGAACATCTGACGGACCAAGATTTCAAGGTGCTTTGGTGAAATCTCATGACCTTGGGCTGAGTAGACCGAGAGCACGTCGTTCATGATATAGCGTTCAGTCTCCTCGATGCCTTTATACTTCAAGAGATCTTGGAGATTTAGAGAACCGGTCGTTAGTCTATCACCAGCTTTCACTGAATCATTCGACTTCACTACAAGTTCGGCATCGCCTGGAATCTCAACACGAACTGACGAGTTAGCATTGCTGACCAAGATGATGGCATCCTTCACGAGTTGGACGTTAGCATCATTTTTCGCCTTCACGGCTGCCTTTTCACCAGATTTCTTGATGAGTGTAGCGCCGGCTTTCACAAATTCACCATCTTTTACGGCTGGTTTGCGGCCTTCAAGTTCAATTCTAGTAATTTCACCAGATTGTGGAGTAATTTGGACCACATAGTGGTTGCCATCTTCCCAAGCTTCGACGACACCATCAATTGGTGAGACATAAGCCTGACCTTTTGGCGTACGGGCTTCGAGAAGCTCCTCGACACGTGGAAGACCACGAGCGATTGCACCAGAACCTGCCACACCAGAGCCGTGCTTCGTATCGAGCGTCAGCTGTGTACCTGGTTCACCAAGTGATTGAGCGGCAATCACACCAACTGGTTCGTTAGCAGCCACGAGTTCGCGGGTTGACATATCAACACCATAAGCCTTGCGTGGCACACCATCAACTGCGGTGGTTGAAAGTACAGATTGGATCTTGACGGATTGAACATTCTCGTCGGCATCGATTTGCTTAGCCACATCATTCGTGATAAGCTCATCAGCTTCGAGGTAGCCCGGCACCGCTTCAGCCGTGTAGCGACCAGCGATACGAGCGACGAAATCAATACCAGAGGCTTCGGTTTCAGACTTGTATACGGTAAAGCCCGGATCTTCAGCTACTTCGTCAGTCGTAAACACATCTTGCGACACGTCGACGAGACGACGAGTGAGGTAACCAGAGTCAGCGGTACGAAGAGCGGTTGACACCTGACCTTGACGTGCACCACGAGTGGCGATGAAGGATTCGAGGGTGTTAAGACCTTTCTTGTAACTCGACTTTACTGGGAGCTCGATTTCGTTGTTGTTAATATCCACCATGATACCAATTTCGGCGGAGGCGAGCTTAATGTTCGAAATATTACCACGAGCACCAGAGTTCACCATCACGGCGATATCCGTATCCATTTCAGAGAGTTTACCCTGGAGGAATTCAGAAATCTTCTTATCGATATCACGCCAGTTAGCAATCGTAAGTTTGTAACGTTCTTCGTCAGTGACGAGACCATCATTAAATTGTTGCTGAATGAGAGCCGTCTTGGCATCACCTTCGGCGATAAAGTCGTCAATTTCATCGTAGGTTGGATAATCATCCTTAGCAGTTGAAATTGAAGCAATCGTTTCGTATTCGAAAGCGAGATCCTTAAGGTCATCAGCGGTCTTCACCATGACTTCGGCGCCATACTTATCAAAGATGTCAGCCATCACCTTAGAAAGGTGCTTCTTAGTCTGAACGGAATTATCAAATGGATAATCCTTTGGCAAAATCTCGTTAAAGATCACGCGGCCAAGAGTCGTATCACGAATCTCACGCTTAGCAAACACACGAATTGGTGTTTGAAGAGCGATGATTCCCTGGTCATAAGCCATTTCTGCTTCATAAACCGAAGAGAAGGCCTTTGGATTACCTTGGTCAGTACCTGGTTTGTCGTAAGTGAGATAGTAAGCACCGAGCACCACGTCCTGGTAAATTGCAAGCACCGGAGCACCATCGGCTGGCTTCAAGAGGTTCTTCTCAGCGGACATGAGTTCGCGAGCTTCAGCTTGAGCAGCGTCAGAAAGTGGTAGGTGAACCGCCATCTGATCACCATCGTAGTCAGCGTTAAAGCCGGATGCTACGAGTGGGTGAAGCTTAATTGCCTTGCCATCAATGAGGCGTGGCTGGAAAGCTTGTACCGACAAACGGTGTAGTGACGGAGCACGGTTAAGGAGCACATATTTACCCTTAATTACTTCATCAAGCGCATCCCAAACGACAGTTTCTTTAGCTTCAATCAATCTCGAAGCAGCACGAATGTTATTTGAATACTCATGACCAATGAGCCATGAAATTACGAATGGCTTAAAGAGTTCGAGTGCCATTTGCTTTGGTAAACCACATTCGTTGAGTTTGAGTTCTGGGCCGACCACAATCACGGAACGACCAGAGTAGTCAACACGCTTACCAAGAAGGTTCTGGCGGAAGCGACCTTGCTTACCCTTTAAGAGGTCAGAAAGTGATTTAAGCTTGCGGCGACCATTGGTTGAATTTGCACCACGTGAACCGTGCGCAGCCGAGTTGTCAATAAGAGCATCAACCGCCTCCTGAAGCATACGCATTTCGTTGCGACAAATCACTTCTGGAGCGTTGAGGTCTAAGAGTTTCTTGAGACGGTTGTTACGGTTAATCACACGACGATAAAGGTCGTTAAGATCGGATGTAGCGAAACGACCACCAGGAAGGGCAATCATTGGACGTAGATCCGGTGGAATCACTGGAATCACCGTGAGAATCAAATCTTCTGGTTTAATACCAGCTGACTGCATACCTTCAAGAGTTTTGAGACGCTTTTGAATCTTCTTCTCTTTTTGACCACGAGATTCAGCTTCTTCCTTATGAAGATCTTCGATGAGTTTATCAAGGTCAACTTCGTCAAGTAATTTCTTGATAGCAGTTGCACCCATCTCAACGGTAATCAAATCTTCATATTCTTCTGGAAGGTTGCGATACTCGACTTCCGTAATCACGCCACCCTTCTTGAATGACTCAAGCATAGATTTGCGAGATTGGTAGTCACTTTCGAGCTCTTCTAACTCTTTAGTACGAGCTTCAGCAAGAGCCTTTACGTCGGCACCTTCAGCTTTAGCTTCGTTAGTATAGCGAATCTCAATTGCTTCCCTTGCGGCCTTGGTTTGGCTTTCAAGCGTTGCTAAAGTCTTCGCAATTTCATCTTCCTTCACCTCAGTCATGAGATAAGTTGCAAAGTAGACAACTTTCTCGATGTTCTTGACGGTAATGTCAAGAAGAAGGCTAAGTGCAGAAGGAATACCACGCATGAACCAAATGTGTGCTACTGGAGCAGCAAGGGTGATGTGGCCCATACGCTCACGACGAGTGATAGATTTGGTAACCAAGTTACCTTCCTTATCGACTGCCGCTTCGCGGGAACGCACGCCCTTAAGTTTAGAATCATGTGGGTTAATATCTTTAGTTGGACCGAAAATTCTCTCGCAGAACAAGCCATCGCGTTCTGGTTTTTGAGTACGGTAGTTAATGGTTTCTGGCTTAGTAACTTCGCCATAGCTCCAGTTCAAGATGTCGTCACGACTTGCAACTGACAAACGAATGGAATCAAAGTCCGAAGCACTGATAAAATTATCCATCCACGCCATATTAGAACTCCTCTCCACCGAAGTCGACCGTGCCGTCGTCTAATTCTTCCTCATCCTCTACCGGGGATTCATCCAAATCTTCTGACTCGTCGCCATCAGTAATTTCGATACCTTCTTCAGCCATCATTTGTACGGCTTCCTCATCATCGAGGTCAACAATCGTTGGCGCGGTATCTTTCTTATGTTGATCGTAAATCGACTGATCATCCTTGTCTTTTTCGATCTCTCTCGAGGTCTTCTCAATCACATCACCTGCATCGGCAGATTCACCGTGATCAAGGAGGTCAACCTTAAGACCAAGACCTTGAAGTTCCTTAACGAGCACGTTAAAGCCTTCTGGAAGCTTTGGACCTTCAATCGGTTCGTGTTTAATAATCGATTCGTATGCTTTAGCACGTCCGTAAACATCATCGGACTTGATAGTGAGCATTTCCTGAAGCGTGGTAGCAGCACCATAAGCTTCGAGGGCCCACACCTCCATTTCTCCGAAACGCTGACCACCATTCTGTGCCTTACCACCGAGTGGCTGTTGGGTCACCATCGTGTAAGGACCAGTTGAACGAGCGTGAATCTTGTCTTCCACCATGTGGTGAAGCTTCAGCATGTGCATTACACCTACTGATGTACGTTCGTTAAATGGTTCACCAGTGAGACCATCGTAAAGTTGGACACGACCATCGCGGGCGTAACCAGCTTTTTCGAGCTCATCAGAGATGACTTCGTCAGGCACACCGTTAAAGGATGGCGTTGCAACTCTGTAACCAAGTGCACGTGCAGCCATACCAAGGTGAGTTTCAAAGAGCTGACCAAGGTTCATACGTGAAGGCACACCCATTGGCGACAAGATGATGTCGATTGGGGTACCATCAGCCATAAATGGCATATCTTCAACTGGGAGTACGCGTGAGACCACACCCTTGTTACCGTGACGACCAGCGAGCTTATCGCCAACGCCAATCTTACGCATTTCGGCGACAAAGATTTTAATCTGCATGAGTACGCCGGCTTTAAGTTCGTGACCTTGTTCACGGGTGTAAATGCGAACATCCACGACCTTGCCGGTTGAAGAACCATTCATACGGACTGAAGTATCGCGTACGTCTTTGGCTTTTTCACCGAAGATAGCGCGGAGTAGTCTTTCCTCAGAGCTGAGCTCTTGCTCACCCTTTGGCGTAATCTTACCGACGAGGATATCGCCGTTTTTAACTTCTGAACCAACCGTCACGATACCATCTTCACCGAGGTGGCGAAGTGAGTGCTCAGAAACGTTTGGAATATCGCGCGTAACCTGCTCTGGACCAAGCTTCGTTTCGCGAACTTCTACATCAAAGTCTTTAATATTAATCGAAGTAAGCGTATCGTCTTCTACTAGGCGATTCGAGATGACGATAGCATCATCCATGTTGTAACCACGCCATGGCATAAAGGCAACGAGAAGGTCGCGACCAAGGGCGAGTTCACCATTATTGATGGATGCACCTTCAATTAAGATGGTACCTTTCTTCACTTTTTGACCACGGGAAACGACGCAGCGTTGGTTGTAGCAACGGTCATCGTTGGTTTTCTCAAAGTGTTGCAATTTATATTCGCGATCACCGAGTTTTTCGTAAGTCACGATGACAGATTCGCCATCAGCCTTCTTCACCACACCAGTGGATTCAGCCATCACGAGTTGGGAAGTATTCTTAGCCACTTCGCCTTCAATACCAGTACCAACGACTGGGTTGTCTTGGCGAAGTAGTGGCACTGCCTGTTTCTGCATGGCGCAGGCCATAAGTGAGCGGTCCACACGGTTTTTCTCAACAAATGGAATCAAGCTTGCTGAGACGCCCAGAATTTCCTTGTGTGCGGCATCGATGTGTGTCACACGCTTGGCCTCTACCTGAGCTGGGGTACCGTGAACACGGGCAGATACCCAGTCTTCGGCAAACTTACCATCTTTGGTTAGCTTCACTGATGCGTCAGCGATAATCATATCGTTTTCAGTATCAGCATCCATGTAAACAACTTCATCAGTTACTTTGCCGTTCTTCACGACGCGGTATGGCGCTTCGATGAAGCCGTATTCATTGATACGAGCATAAGTTGCAAAGTTTAGCACAAGACCCACGTTACCACCTTCTGGGGTTTCTACCGTACAAATACGGCCGTAGTGAGTCGGGTGAGCATCACGGACATCAAATCCGGCGCGCTCACGCGTCAGGCCACCAGGACCCATCGAGCTTAGACGGCGCTTGTGTGCAAGCTCTGAGAATGGGTTTACTTCATCCATCAGCTGTGAAAGCTGTGAAGTCGAGAAGAATTCCTTAACGGCAGCCACGACTGGGCGGGAGTTAAGTAGTTGTGACGGGGTCACTTCTTCTACGTTAGCCATTGACATACGGTCTAAAATATTACGCTGTAAGCGGAGCATACCAAGACGGAATTGTCTTTGGACGAGCTCGCCTACGAGTTTGACGCGACGATTTGAAAGCGAATCGATGTCATCCGGAGCTTCTTGGGTATTGTTAAGACGGATAATCTCTTCCACAATCTTAAGCACATCTTGCATTTGCAGCGTGCGGTGCTCTGGATCGTTCTTCGTATCAAATCCGAGTCTGCGGTTCATCTTGAAACGACCAACATTCGAGTAGTCGTAACGCTTTGGATCGAAGAACATCTTCTCAATCATGGATTTTGCGTTATCGACGGTTGCAAGATCGCCTGGGCGAATTCTGCGATAAACTTCTAGTAGTGCCTCGCCTTGGCTTGAAGTCGTATCTTTCTCGAGCGTAATGTCGATATATTTCTTCTCGCCGTTATCAATTTCCTTGAAACGATCCTTAATCTCGGATTTAGACATACCGAGGGCACGCAGGAAAGTCGTTACTGGGATTTTGCGACGACGATCAATTTTTACGTTGATAGAACCATTCAATGCGGTCTCAAATTCGAGCCAAGCACCACGGCCAGGAATTACCTTAGCACCGTAGTAGCGGCGAAGACCAATGGTCTCAGCGTTAAAGAAAACGCCGGCCGAACGAATGAGCTGTGACACAATCACACGTTCAGTGCCGTTGATAATAAAGGTCGCGCGATTCGTCATCCAAGGATAATCGCCGAAGTAAATATCCTGTTCTTTCTTCTCGCCGGTCACCTTATTCTCAAGCTCAACTAAAACATGAAGTGGAGCTTCATAAGTCGCCAAATTGTATTTGGCCTCTGACTCAGTTTCCTTTGGATCTTTAAAATAGTAATCTTTAAAACGGAGTGAAAGCTTTTGGCCGGTATAATCGTCGATTGGATTAAGCTCAGCAAAAACTTCCCTTAGACCGTTTTTGACAAAGTCGTTCCACGAATCCTTTTGATGTGCCGTCAAATCAGGAATCGGGAGGGCTTGGTCACCTTCGGTGAAAAAAACTCTTTCACCAGTCTTTGGTTTTGTAGCCATTCTACCTCTTATTTTTTAGTGTTATTATTCTTAGCGCCGAAGAATACTGTCCTATCGCCCCCAGAGAGTCGCCAGCTCTCAAAAGATATACACAAAAATAGGACACACTACTTCTTGCTACTGATTTTACTCCCATAAAGTCAACCTGTCAAGAGATTTTTCCACCAAAAAACGCCTCAACGTGGCGTTTTTTGAACATATATAAGCTCTCAACAATATTCTATGTTTTAAGCGAACTCGCAGTTAGTTAGCTTAAGTCTAGTTTACACGAACATAAGCAAAATGTCAAGGACATTTTATAACATTATATATCTAAATCGTCAAGGTCGGCGAGCTCAGCACGAGTCTTTTCAGCGAGTTCGGAAGATTCCTGTTTCTCTTCAAAGTTCTCGTCTTCGTCATCATCAACCTCTTCAGCCGGAGCCTCATGAGCTTCTTCGTGCTCTTCATGCTTCTCATGCTTCTCATGGTGATGAGCTTCGCCTTCACTTTCGCCTTCATCCGTGTTTACGATCTTAAGATTGTAACGAGCATCTTGCTTAGTGCCAAGTGCACGAAGTAGCATGCGGATAGACTGAGCCGTCACACCACGCTTGCCGATTACACGACCGACATCATCTGGATCGACAGTTAAAGAAAGTAGTACGCCTTTTTCGTCAATTTTGCGGTCCACCTCAACTTTATCTGGATTGTTGACTAGGGTTTTTACGATATATTCTACGAATTGTTGGTCAATAGTAGCCATATTGTCTCCATTTTTAAAGTTATATACCTTTATTATATCAAAAAATAGTCCCGCGTAAGGACTATTTTTGAAAATCTTTAAGCTTCAGCTTCGCTTGAAGCGGCTGGTTCTTCAGCCTTAGCTTCTTCAGCTGGTGCCTCGGCCGGAGCTTCTACAGCTGGTTCTTCAGCTGGGGCTTCTTCCTTTGGCTGGTTCTTGCGAAGTTTGTCAGCGTGCTTAGCCTTAACTGACTTCTTTGGCGCGAGCTTAACCCAATCTGGGAGCTTCACACCGTTCTTCTTCAAGATGAAAGCGACACGAGTGCTTGGTTGAGCACCGTTTTTAAGATATTTTTCCACCGCTTTCTTATCCAAAGTGAGAGCTTTGGTGTCTGGGTTGTAATTGCCGACCTCGGCTACAACACGACCCGAAAGTGGGTGGCGCTGCGCTTCTTGGACGACTATCCGGTACGTAGGGTAATGCGTACGGCCATTACGTTGCATGCGAATCGCTAGCATTTTTTCTCCTTAAAATTTATTAACTTCCCTATTTTAGCATATTTTTAAAGAAATGAAAAGGGCTTCCCGAAGGAAGCCCACGAGCTGGTTGTCAGTCAGCTCATTTTGGAGGCTTTTGAGTGTTTTCTTTTGAAATGAATCATTTTCCAGATGTCTTGCATCGACATCTCAAGATTCTCCGCGCGAAGCATCTTCAGTACCATCCGAAAATCACTTCGATTCTCGGTGTCATGGAAGGTTCGAATCAGGAAACCGTAGGGTTTTTCCTCAATCGGCTGACCATTTTCGTCCGTCCGGACTTCATAGTCAAAAGTCATAAAGTCGAGGAATTTCTCCACATCCGGAATCTTCTCAAGACCGTCTCTTGAAAGCGCTTCATTCAGCTCATTTGCGAGCCGAAGGCACCGCTGATGACAGCCAGAGCAAAGCGAAGGATCGCCAGAGTCTTTTCCCACCGCAAAGTGCAGTGAGTCGAAGGCCTTTTTAAGAGCCTCCGGAGACGCCTTGTCAATCCGCTGGCCTTCACCCAGAAAACGCACGCCAAAATAACGTTTCGCTTTCTTGTCTACCTCTTTTAAAGGCAGACGATGCTTCCGCCAGAGATTCATTTCATACTGGGTAAAGCGCACTTTGGCGTATTTCTCAAGCGCCGCGCCTGGCCCCATGAACATCTCGTCCAAAATCTCAAAATAACTCCTAACGTTCTCTGCCATTTCTACACCCCCTAATCTGTTGGCAGTAACAGGTTTATGCCCTAATTATAGCACAGAACGCCAAAAAAGTCAATACTCCACCCCTATAAAATCGAACCTAGAGCGACTTATTTCCGGTCTTTTGGCGGTATTTTTTCACCCCTTCGCGCGCCGCCGCCGTCTGAGCTTCCTGCTTCGAGTGCCCAGTACCAGTCCCCATCAAATGCTCTTTTACATATAAACCAACGGTAAAGGTCTTATCATGGTCCGGACCTTCTTCTTTCAAGGTCTTATAAACCGGCGTCACACCATCTTCGCGCTGTGCGAGTTCCTGGACATAAGACTTCGGATCGCGCCAAGTGCCTTCCTCGATAATCTCGTCAATCTTAACAATGATATGTTTATAAATAAAATCTTTGGCCGTTTCGTAACCCTGATCGAGATAAATCGCCCCAATCACGGCCTCAAAACAGTCCGCGAGAATTACGTCATGCGCCCGGTCGGAGCCATTCTTCTCACCATGCGACAGACGCACCAGCGGCTCATATCCGAGTTCCTTGCCAGCATCGCCAATCGACTCAGTGCGAACCAGTGCCGAACGAAGCGCCGTCATAATTCCCTCAGGTTCGTTGTAGTTACGATACAAAAAATCTGAAGTAACTAATTCAAGAATCGCGTCACCTAAAAATTCCAAGCGCTCGTTATGCTCGTGCACCGTATTTTTGTGCTCATTCACATAACTACGGTGCGTCAAAGCTGTCACCAATAAATTAATATCTTTAAATGAGAAACCCAGTTTCTCTTTTGCAAACTCCTGATAAGGAGTCGTATCAATCTGATTCATTTTACCTCCTATTTATAATCACCAGCACGAATACGTTTCTTGGCAATTAGCATCAACTTTTCAATGTCATCATATTCGATTAAATCGAGCGCATCGGCAAACGGGAACCATTGAATTCCCTTCATCCACTTCTCGCCAATCGGCGTTTCGTGTGTATCCATCGCTTCGACCAGGTAAATTTGTGTTGTCATCAGCACCAATTTATCTGCCCGGCGATATTTAAAATGAATTTTGCCTAGCCACGTCAAAATGTTCACGTTCTTAAGACCAGTTTCTTCCTCAATCTCACGACGTGCGGTCATCTTGGCGGTCTCACCCGGTTCAATGTGACCTTTCGGGATCGTCCAGCGGCCTTTCGAATCTTGAATCAAAAGTATTTCAATATCTTTTTTATCTTTTGTCAATCGAAAAATGATACCACCGGAAGTTGGTTCCCTCACAATCTCTTGAATAGTGGCCTTCTTGCGGAAGACCGCGGATGTCAATTTCTTAAAAGGAGACTCTTTGATTCGCTCCGCCGGCAACGCCTCCGGAACTTTAAGCGCTCTCCTTGCCATCGGCTCCGATGGACTTTGATTTTGCTCCATTGTCATTGTCTTCTACTATACCGAGCTTTTTGTAAGCTGTACCGAGCACACCGTTGATAAACTTCGATGAATTCTCAGATCCAAAAGCTTTCGCAAGCTCAACAGCTTCATTAATGGCTACCTTAGGCGGGACTTGGTCCCGACATTCGGATAATTCATACAGGCCCATCCGTAGGACATTACGATCAATTGCGGCAATCGAGCTAATCGGCCATTCTGGCGCCATCGGGGCGAGTGCCTCATCTAGCGTCGCAAAATTCTCCGACACTTTGTGTGCCAGATTATAGACAAATTCTGTATCACCGAGAGCTTTCTCGTATGGCTCGATGTTCTTCGCAACGATAATGTCCAAATCGACGTCAGGGTCATGCGCCAAAGTTCTTAGTTCATATTCATACAAACTTTGCAGAACGATTACTCTACCTAAATGTCGATTACTTGCCATATTTTTTAAGCTTCTTTTTTCTTAATTGTCTTTACTTTTAAATTTGGTGTCTTCTTCTTGGTTTCGAAGGCTTTCACAGGTGAAGTCTTGTTCACTCTGCGAGCAAGCTCCAAGCGAATGTGACTGCGGCGAAGGCCGGTCTTTCTTGGGCTACTCTGTTTTTTAGGTTCAGGCATTTTGCTCCTTAGTTTAATAGATACTTTTGACCATATTACCACTTTTTTAATCACTTGGCAAGGCGAAAAAAATCCCCTCCGTTTATCTACGGAAGGGTGATGGTCACAGGTCCTCCTTTTTTAAAGGGTCGCAAGTTTCGGTCGCTGAGTTAGCATAGAAAAAGTCTTCACCCGAGCCATCGCTCGCTTCGACTTCTGCATAAATGCAGCCCATCCTCTCAGCGTAATCCGATAGTGCTCTTTTGGCATAATGCATCAGAAATACTTTCTCGACTTCAGTAAAAAGCTTATTGTCCCGAGTCGTAAAAATAAATCCCAGCTCAACTACTCCCACAGATTCAAATCTGCGGAACTCGTTAACTCCAGATACGCTGAAGGCATCAATTCCACCTTTGTAGGTATCTGCAATGGGCATCGCATAGCGAATCATGATAAGATTCCCATTTCCGCCCGCAATACCGGCCAGTACTTCAGGATCAAAACCAAATTTTGATACTTTGTACCACTCGGCATCCTCATCTTTCTGCGCTAGCAGTCTATTGAATAATTCGATGTATTGATCTCTGCTGTAGGCAGCAATGTAGCAAGTTGCTTTAACTCTGACCTTGTTAAACAAATGAACCACCTCTTCATTTTTCTATGGACCAAAAACCATCATCTTGATTATACCATATTTGGTATATTTAAGCGGAGATTTTTTTGAGTGCTCTCTTAATAGCTGGACGATCGAAGCCCACAATTCTTTCGTTACCGATGACAGTTACCGGTACTACATTAATCGAATCGTCGTCCGATGCATCGATTTCCTGATATTTAATACCTTTTTCATCGAGCCAATCCATAAGTGCATGGCAGTAGGCGCAAGTTGGAGTCGTATAAATCTTAATCATATTTCTATTCTACCACACTCTCCTTCACTTTACAAAACAGATAAAGTATGCTATAATATACAAGATTTGCCTCCGGGCAAATAGATTTTTAAGAAAGAGGTGTTATTACATGGGGAGAAAAGCGTTATCTGCAATCGACGGATTCGAGCTAAATGGCGGCTTCCACCGTTCCATTTCGTTCATGGACGATAAAGGTCAGTTCGAGTCCCGACTCTTCAGCGATGACAGTATGGTCATCATCATGGGTCCAACCGAAGTCTACGACTGGTATGGTCGTCTGGTTGAACTCGGTAAAGACATCGAAAGCGTTGTCTCGGCCTACGGCTCGGAAATCTCCGGCCCGACCAGAAAAGATGTCAACCAATCTTTCATTGTTAAGAAAACCAACGGAAAGTACGCTGTCGCCATCCTGAAACTCGAGGATGATCCTGATTTTAAAGGACCATCCCGGTTCCCGCTTTATAAGCGCATTCTTATTGGAGAATATATAGGAAAGAAATCGGTCATTGAGTGCACGGACTGGGAGTTCGAAGGTATCGACCAGGAACTCCTGAATACCCCCGTGATGCAAGCATTTATCAACAATCGCCCCGACTACGTTGCCCACGAAAAAATTGACGTCTTTTATGGCGTCCGACGCGCTTATAGCCGCATGTCGGACGAAATATCCGTCATCCGAATCCCCGAGAACCACGGGTACAGCGCCTGGATTCCCAACTGCTTCGCCGAGAACCGAGAGACAATACTTAGTACCGAGCTCGGCGACGAAGCCCCAGTTAGTTACGCGACGCACGTTATCGGTCGCATCACTTTGTCTCCGGACGGATACAAAATGTTCGCCCACGCGCCCTACAAAAATATTAAAGGGTACACCAAAATCGCCACGGACGTCGCCGTTTTAAATCACATGAAAAACGGCAGTCTCTACTGGTACTACGTATAACACCCCCTTTCCCCCGTGAAAACGGGGGATTTTTTATTTCGCCATCAATTGATACATCGCAATACCGGCCGCCACCGATACATTAAAGGATTCTTTCTGGCCCCGCATCGGAATTTCAATAAACAGGTCAATTATATCATGGAGTGAATAATCAATGCCACTCACTTCCTCCCCTAAAACTAAGGCCACCTTATCTGATAATGCCTCTGTTAACTTGGGGTCGGTGGACTGAATTAACTTCACATTTTGGATATTATTCTCCAGCCCAACGATTTGCCATCCCTGTTCGCGGAGTTTAATTAACTCTGATTTTATATCATCAGATGAATAAATATCTAACATATCTTCCGCGCCAAGCGCCGTTTTATGAATCTCATGATCAAGTTTCTCGCGCAAATGTGGAAGTAAATTCTTGTCGTGCACCCGTGGTGTATAGCCCGACAAAATCACGTGCGAAACCCCAAAACCATCCGCCGTGCGAAGAATCGCTCCGACATTATAAGTCGAGCGGATATTATCGAGAACGAGTGTCATTTTCATAAAAATATGATATAATAAAACTTATGAAATGTCAAAATAGCTTAGCCTCTGAATACGACAAATCTGCCATTATTAAGCAGCTTCTTTCGCATGAAGTCGCCACTGTTCCAACCGAGACGGTCGAAGGCTACGCTGTCCTTTTAAATGATAAAATTGCCATCGATAAACTGATGAAATTAAAAAACCGTGGCTTTGAGTCTGGCAAAGTCTTTACCCTCGTTCCTAAGAATAAATCGGATATCAAAAAATACGTTATCGTTCCAGAAAGCGCTAAGGAGTTAATCAAGAAGTATGTTCCAGGTGAAATTACCCTAATCCTCCCGAAGAATCCTGATTTTAAAAACTACTATTTTGACCACTTTGATTCCATCGGCATCCGTATTCCAGATCATGAATTCTATGCCGAAATTTTGAAAGCCACCGGCCCAATGCTTCTAACATCGGCCAACCCGCGTGGTGGCACGCCGAAATCCATCACCGGTCACCTGCCATCCACTATCGTGGACTTCACCGGTAATTCCCCTAAAATTATTCGACAAGGTAATCTAAAAGTGCTATAATTATCCATTATGGATAGATATGAGCCACTAAAAATCGAAGAAAAATGGCAAGCTCGTTGGGAAAAAGAGAAGCCGTTTAAAGCAACTGAAACCTCTGATCAGCCGAAAGTATTCCTAGCAGAGATGTTCCCTTACCCATCTGGTGCCGGCCTACATGTCGGTCACGTCCGTAACTTCACGATTGTTGATGTGCTCACCCGTTTCTTTAAACAACAGCAAATGAATGTCATGCGTCCATTTGGCTACGATACCTTTGGTCTCCCGGCCGAAAACTACGCTATCAAGACCGGTACCGCCCCACAAGACATCACCAAGATCAATATTGATAATTTCCGTAAGCAAGCTAAAAGGCTCGGCTATGCTATCGACTGGGATCGCGAAATCAATACTTCCGACCCAGAATATTACAAGTGGACTCAGTGGTGCTTCCTTCAACTTTACAAAAAAGGTCTCGCCTATCAAAAGGAATCCTACCAATGGTGGTGCCCAGTCGACCAAACTGTGCTCGCGAACGAACAAGTCGAAAACGGCAAATGCTGGCGCTGTGGCCACGAAGTAGAAAAGAAAAAGATGAAGCAGTGGTTCTTCAAGATTACTGCCTATGCTGATGAACTTCTCGAAGATATCGACCACGTCGAATGGCCAGAAAAAATCAAGACCGCCCAGAAAAACTGGATTGGTCGTTCCGAAGGTGCCGAAATTACCTTTAAGATTAAAGATCACAAAGAAACATTGACCGTCTTTACTACTCGCCCAGACACTTTGTTTGGCGCTACCTTTATGGTGGTCGCTCCAGAGCATCCGATTATCGCGAAACTCGTCACGAAAGACACCAAGAAAGCCGTCGAAGAATACTGTAAGAATGCAATTAAGAAATCCGAGATCGAACGCCAAGAAAATAAAGAAAAGACCGGCGTCTTTACCGGTTCTTACGCTATTAACCCAGCCACCGGCGAGCTCATGCAAATCTGGGTTGCCGATTACGTCTTGTTTGGTTATGGTACCGGTGCCATTATGGCTGTGCCGTCCGGCGACGAGCGCGACTTTGAATTTGCAACTAAGTTTAAACTCCCGATTATTAAAGTCGTCGAACGTCCAGAAGGCATGGAAGATGATTCCCCATGCTATGTTGGCGAAGGTACAATGGTAAATTCCGGCCCATTCACTGGCCGCCCATCCAGCGAAGTCCGCGAAGAAATCAACGACTGGCTCGAGCAGCAAGGCTATGGCAAAAAGAAAGTCACCTACAAGATGCGTGACTGGCTGATTTCCCGCCAACGCTATTGGGGCTGCCCAATTCCAATCGCCTACGACAAGAATGGCAACCCACATCCAATTCCAGAAGACCAACTTCCAGTCATTATTCCAGAAGTCGAAGATTATCGTCCAGATCACACCGGTCGCTCCGCCCTTGCGAAAGCCAAAGATTGGCTGAAAGTCACGATTGACGGCGAAGAAATGACCCGTGAAACTGATACTCTCGATGGCTACGCTTGTTCATCTTGGTATCTCTGGCGCTATGCTTCACCTCGTGATTCAAAACACGCCTGGGATCCAGATGCCATTAATTATTGGGAGCCACTCGATTATTACTGTGGTGGCGACCACGCCGTAGCACACTTGCTCTACGTCCGCTTCTGGTGTAAATTCTTTGCCGACGAAGGTTATCTCCCATTCCGTGAACCAATCAAACGCTTGCTTTACAATGGTTACATCAACGCTCCAGACGGTAAGAAGATGAGTAAATCCAAGGGCAACGTAATTGATCCACTCGATGTAATTAATGATGGTTACGGCGCCGACACACTCCGCACCTACGAAATGTTTATTGGTCCATACGACCAAGACGCCGCCTGGGATCCACGTTCAGTTGGTGGTGTTTATCGCTTCCTCAACCGTTCTTGGAGTCTAGTCTTTGACAAATCCCTGAAGCCATCCGCTAAGGGTGATACCACTGTAGTTCGCCACAAGACAATTAAAAAAGTCACTGAAGACATTCACCGCTTCAACTTCAACACGGCAGTCGCTGCGCTTATGGAATATGTCAATGAGCTTTACAAGCTTGGCGCTTCGAAGGACGATCAAATTACCTTAGCTAAACTCTTGAAGCCATTTGCACCGCACCTCGCTTCCGAAATGCTTGAAGAGTTAAAGAGCGATGACGTCTGGCCAGTTTGGGATGAAAAGTATCTTGCTTCCGACACTGTTGAAGTTGTCGTCCAGATCAACGGCAAACTCCGCGCCAAACTCGTAGTTGATAAAGCCGATCTTGAAGATGAAAAGAAAGTGATTGAGATCGCCAAACAAGACGAAAAAGTGAAAAAATACACCGAATCCGGCATCAAGAAAACGATTTTCGTGAAGAAAGCTAAACTCTTAAATATTGTAGTGTAGGGGCAACAAAAAAAGTACTTTTGGGACCATAAGCTTGGCCGAGCGGCCTCGAGCGTGTCCCAAAAGTACTTATTTTGTTGACCCAATTACTTTGCTATATATATTTAAAAATTTATCTATTGTCTTTTCGAGATCGTGCTCAGCCGCGATTTCGAGTGATGCTTTACTGTATTTCTTCTGTAATTCCTTATCAGACAATATATTATATATACTATCCGAAATCTGCTCCACATTTTTTGGTTCACATAAAAATCCGTTTTTACCAGTAATGCATACTTCTGACACTGCGCCAGCATTTACGGCAATCAGTGGCAAACCTGAAGCAGCCGCTTCAATTAGCACAATTCCCTGTGTCTCAATTTCACTGGCCGTTGCAAACACATCACCAACCCGGTATAACTCATAAAGGTCCGGCTGTAAAACGCGACCAAGAATCCGAATTGATTTTTCGGCCCCGAGTTTTTTCACATTTTGCTCAATCCTAAGCCTATCCACACCGTCACCAACTACCACAAGTTGTGCTTCTGGCAGTTTCTCTAACACTTTCGAGAACGCATCCACTACTAATCCAACTTTCTTCTCCGGATCAACCCGCCCAACATATACTACGGTTGGTACGTTTTTACGAATTTTATATTTCTCGTAAATCTCATCCGAAACTTTGCCTGGTTTGAAATTCGACAAATCTACGCCGTTCGACACCGCTGCGACCGGCACCTTAAATTCTTTTTTCCGTGACAAAATCAAATTATCAATCGCTTGTTTCGTCGGCATCGTCACGAAATCACTTTTCTTCTGGCGACTATAAAAATACGAAGACAACATTGCATCAACCGGCTTTTTAATTAGCTTCGGCATATGGAGCGGTTCCGTAAATACTTCCGGCTGGTTATGCTCCGTTGTCACCACCGGCACGTTCATTTTTCTAGCGTATGATACTACCGATAGTCCAATCGGATCAGAAACTTGCACATGCACCACGTCCGGCTTAAATGCCTTCATGATTTTCTTAATTTGACGCGCCGGAAAAACTGACACTCTAAGACTATGCTTATAGAATAGGTGCGGCATTTCCTTGCCAAGTAGTTTCTTCTTCGCCGGTACATCATGAATTTGGTCTGGATATACTCTTGCCTGCGTTGACTTTAAATAATGCACATTTACGCCATCTTCAGTCTTCGAATGATTCTTGCCGGTCTGGCTTGGGCAAATCACCGCGACTTCATTACCGCGCTTGGCCAGTCCCGTCGCCAAGTTATGCGAGAAAACCGCCACACCATTTACCATCGGGTAGTAGACGGCAGTAGCGATTAAAACTCTCATTATAGCTCCTTTGCTTTATCCAGTTGCGGATCACGCATTGAATTGATATCTTCGTATGAGCGCTCAACTTCGATGTCCGGAGTAACACCAGTCTTATTAATCGAGCGTTCTTTCGGCGAATACCATTCGGCAATCGTTGACTTCAAAGTGCCACCGTCTGATAAATCATAGAGTCCTTGCACAACGCCCTTGCCATAAGTCTTTTCACCAACAATCTGCGCAATACCATAGTCTTGGAGGGCACCCGCCACAATCTCTGCCGCTGAAGCTGTCGAACCATTCACAAGTACGACTGTTTTAGTATTCCTCAGAATCGCTTTGCCAGAAGATGACTTAGTTTCCGTGTTACCATAGTGCAACGATTTCTGCATTACCACGGTTTGGTTGTCAAGCCAAAGCGAGAGTAAATCTGCGGCTGCGGATACATATCCACCACCATTATTACGAAGATCAAGAATCACTTTTCTGATATCGCGCTTCAAAAACTCCTGCGCCATTGTCTGTACCTTTTTGCCGGTGTCCTCGTCAAATCTAGTGACATGAATAATTGCCGTCGTGCCATCATATTCAACATAGGCCGAAACATTATTGATCACTTCGCGAGTCATTTCATAAGAGTATTCTTTACCATCTCGAACTACTGTCACAGTAACCTTCGAGCCAGTTTCGCCACGAATCTTAGTTGCTACTTCGTCAGCCGAGAGCGACCAAACTTCTTCGCCGTCAACCTTAAATAAAATATCGCCTGCAAGAATTCCGGCCCTCCGCGCTGGATTATCCGGAAGCGTCCTTAAGACTCTCACATAGCCATCGCGCACACCAACTTCTACGCCGATTCCTGAACCGACATTACCATGGAGGTCGTCATAGAATTCCTTAGTCTCATCTGCGGTCATATATAATGTATAAGGATCTTCAAGCGCTTCGACTAAACCTTTTTTGGCGCCATCAATAATCTTGTTCTTATCAATCGTGCCATTAAATGTTACCGATAGCTGATTATAGACCTCATTAAGCGGAGTCCAGTCCATGTCAGAAGTCTTGCGATTCGTAAAACCAAGATATGGTGCAAAATTATTATACCAAGTGTCCCAGTTCATCCCAACAAAAACGCCAAGCACTGCCATCACGGCACCAATTATTATGGCGTTACCAAGACTAGTCTTTCTCTCTCTCCACTCTATTTTCTTCATTATCTAATTATAGCACAGCCAGTTTAAAATAACATTAACGAACGTGAATATAGTTATATTTCCTAGCTTCTGACGCTGACAAGGTTTGCGCACCGAAATCACCCACGTGGTAAGAACCAGTTAATTTACCAGTAGACCACCAGTTGTTATATTCCGTAATATTCACCGAGCCATCTGCATTTACGCTTTCTACCCAGAACACGTGACCAGTACCGTAATCGCCTGGATTACCACTCTGGCCAATCGAATAAGCGGACGGGTTATGATCTACTCTAAAGCCAGCGTTTCTTGCGCTTTGTGCCCAGCTCTTCGCGTTGCCCCACCAAGCAATTGCCACGTTACCAGCCGTTGCTTCGTAGGCTTTCCAACCAGCATAACTCGTACATTCGCAGACATAACCACCAATATATTGACCACCATAAATCGTGTAGTATTGATCCATCTGACTTGGACAGTTGCCCTGCCATGGATAAGTGTTAGCACCGGTGTAAACCTGACCTTGGCCGAACATTTCCGGGTGCTCACGCTGATACTTTTCCTCAGCCGCAATCTTTTCTGCGAGCGCCTTCTTGGCCTGTGCTTCGTAAGCTGCGGCATCGTTCTCATATTTTACAACCAAAGCCTGTTGCTCCGCACGCGCTGCCACGAGCTGATTTTTCGAGGCTTGTTGTTGCGCCAAGAGTTGTTCGACTCTTGCCTTGTCCTCTTCCAATTTCGCTTTCTGTTCCTTAATCTTTTCAGCCGTCGCAGTGATTTGCTGCTTCACTACTTCGTTTCTTGCCATCTTCTCAGAAAGATCAGAAATCGAGCTAGCCCCTGCCAAAATCGTAATTGGTTCCGCATCGCTTTCAAAATGCATATTAATGAGAAGCTCCGCCAAAGCATCCTGCTCATCGGCCAGCTTCTCTTCAGTCTTCTTAATTTGCACCTTCAAATCTTCCACCTGAGCAGCCGTATCAGCAATCTGACGTTGCATTGAAGCAATCTGAGAATTAAGTTCTAACACCTTTAATTGGAACATGTTAGCCGAATTGCTCGCTGCTGCCGCATTCTTATTCGCTTGCGCTTCACGCTCAGCCGCCGCACGACATTCTGGGCTTTGACTACAAGCCAGCGAAATACCATCAACATCTTTCACCATGATAAAATCGACTACTACCGGAATAGCAAAGAGTATTACAACTATAACGCCGAGAAGAGTTTTTGTTGTGATTTTTGTTTTAGAGATAGTTCTCATGCTTACATTATAGCATAAACGTCAAGCTTTGTGAAGATACTTCGACACGGCGAGACGAGATGAAATACGGCCAATAATAATACCAAGTCCAACAAAGATCAAGAACATTAGTACTAGCTTACTCGATTGGAGTATTCCTAAAATTTCGTCAACGTTAATACCATATCCAGCCAGTTTCGGTGCGAGCCACATAAAGCCAAAGTAGCTGGCTGATGCAGCGATAAGACCAGCGAGCACACCACAAATCTCCGCCTCGACTAGAAATGGCCCACGGATAAATCTTTTATCAGCACCCACGAGTTTCATCATGTAAATCTCTTCACGACGTGAGAAAATTGCCATACGAATTGTGCTAAAGATAATCAAAATCGAGATTACGAGAAACACTGCCGCGAGAATAATGCCACCAGTCCTAGCAATTCTCGCCCAAGACGTAATCGTAGCAATTTCCACCTGGTTTACATCGTAAGTCGGTTGCTTTTCTTCATCCACTAACTTTACGAACAATTCATCATTTTCGACAATGTATTTAATGCTATCAAGATTATCGACATTATAAACCTTAATACGCATCGTCGCCTGCATCTTTGAAATCATCAAAGCTTTCATTTCATCATCGAGTACATTAATGATTTCCTCGCTACCGGCATTCTCTGCCACGAACTTTTCGTATTCTTCTTTTGAATCCGCCGTCACAACACTCTTAGTGTTGCTATCCGCCGAAATTGTTTCGGTAAGCGTATCGAGATCTTCGCGCGTCGTTTCCGGCTTGAAATAAATCGTAATATCAATCTTGTCGCGCATCATATCAGCGGTGTTGGTAAGAATCACGCTTGCGACTACCGTCACAAACAAAATAATAAGCGTAATCGACATCACCACCGTGGCCGCTGAAGATAACCAAAAGTTTCTCGCAAAGCCCTTGGTGCCATATTTAATAATGCGGCCTTCTTCGCGAAGCGGATGACGTCTGCGAGTTTTTCGCATAACCTTTAAGCCGTTCTTTGCGGCTTTTTTTAGGTTTTTTGGTTCCTTGATTTCGTCCTTTACCTTTGGCTCTTTAATCTTCTTTTCTTTGTTTCCCACCATTATTGAATTACCCTTCTAGGTCTTTGTTTTAGTGCGTGCCCCGGCGCTTGCATCATGTTTCTAGTCAATTTCGGTCTTGGAGTTTCATCAAGTTTATAAATGCCGCCATTCTTCTGATCGGCTACAATCCTACCATCTTTCATCGTCACCACACGCTTCTGCAAAGTATTCACAATGTTTTCGTTGTGCGTTGTCACCAGAATTGTTGTACCAAAATCATTGATCTTCTTTAGAAGTTGAATAATTTCCTCGGTCGTCAGCTTATCGAGATTCGCAGTCGGCTCGTCTGCAATCAAAATTTTTGGTTGCCTTGCGACCGAGCGCGCAATGCCCACACGTTGCCTTTGGCCACCAGAAAGTTGAGC
The DNA here is from genome assembly GCA_017432025.1 of Candidatus Saccharimonadota bacterium. Taxonomy (GTDB): domain Bacteria; phylum Patescibacteriota; class Saccharimonadia; order Saccharimonadales; family Saccharimonadaceae; genus Nanosyncoccus. The sequence continues at coordinate 14,741 of JAFRJX010000006.1, read as the reverse complement.
CGGGAATTTCTTCGATTGGTCAGTAAGGTCTACCAGTTCGAGAACCTTCGGTACCGTCTTACGAATTTCCTTACCGCTCATACCGGCAATCTCAAGTGCAAATGCCACATTTTCGTAAACAGTACGGCGCGGCAAAAGCTTAAAGTCCTGGAACACGACGCCTAGACGTCTGCGATAGCCTGGAATGTGGCGCTTCTTCACATAATCAAGATCAATTCCACCAATAATAATCTTACCAGAATCCGGTGTCTCCTCTTTGGTAATCATCTTCATGAGAGTTGACTTACCGGCGCCTGATTTACCTACTAAAAACACGAACTCGTTCGGCTCGATATGGAGCGACACCGAATCAAGCGCTGGCTTATGATCGCCAGGATACGTCTTAGTTACGCTATCAAGCAAAATCATAACTTGATATTAACATAAACGTTTTATTTTTGCAATGTTAACGAAATTCTAGGTGGAAAGTAATATTCTTTTCTTTGGCGCCCTCCGGTTGGTAAATTCCGACCGGCGAAATCTCAGCTTCTGGGTATTTCTCTTTTACTTCAGCCAGCACTTCAGCGTAAGTCTTCGTCGAAGTAATCGTCAAATCTTGCTTGTCTTTAATCTCAAAATCCTTTGCAACTAGTTTTGGCGACTCGAGTTCAAGAATCGCAAGTAAATCTAATTCAAATCCAGCCAAATAATCCGCTAATTTGAAATTGCGCTTCACGACAGTCTTGAATTCGCCGACCACACCAAGATACCGATCGCCTACCCAGACTTCCGCCGAGCGCTTTGGCTCAAATGGCAAGGCCTCTGCGGTCTTTGTTTTTAATGGCTTAAAGGTTGCCTCGATATTTAGCTTTGCCAAATACTTTTCAACGAACAGTTTTGCTTTGTAATATGCGTCACCAGTGGTTTTGCGTTCCGCTAGTACGAGCGCGATATTCGTCTTTTCAGTTGGCACATCTTCCTCGTCCATGCCCCAATCCTTGCGATAAATCTTATTCATCTCAAAGAGTGCGAACTTATCAAATGGAATCTTCTGATTCATATGTGCTTTATCCAGCAAGCTCGGAATCAATGATTGACGGACTAATTGTAATTCTGGACTAATCGAATTCACAATCTTATATGAATTCTTCGTATCAAGTCCAGCATTCTCAAGTAGCCTCTCACTTACGAAACTATAAGTTAGAACTTCATTTGCGCCAAATTCTTTTAAGGTTTTACGTGAGAAACTCTTCAACTTAAATAGTTTACTTGGCGTAGCAGTACCATGCTTCGGCAGAACCGGCGCAATATTATCATAACCAAGTAATCTACCTACTTCCTCAGTAATATCTTCCTTGATATGAATGTCCGTACGCCAAGCCGGAGCCGTCACTTTGAGGTTTGCATCACCAGACACTTCGAACGAAACATTCGTTAAAGTCTTCTTAATCAAATCATTTGAATAATCCGTACCAAGCAGATTATTAATCTCGCTTGTCGCAATTTCTACCACCGGCGCTTTCTCCGGTTTTGGATAGCAATCCGACACGGCCACGACCTTAAACCCATCCTTCAACATCTCAGCACATTCACCAGCCACAGCTATAGTTTGGTATGCCGGTTGGCCCTTCGTGAATCTCGTAATTGCTTCCGAAAAAATACCATGTGCCATCTGAGTTTTACGAAGGTTGTACAAACTAAAGGTCGCCGACTCCAAAATGATGTTTTTAGTATTCTCATCAATCATCGTTGAAGCGCCACCCATCGCACCAGCGAGTGCCACTGGCACATTGTTGCTCGTAATCACGATGTCATTTTCGTTCAATTCGATGTCTTTGCCGTCAAGCAAGGTCAGTTTCTCACCATTCTTAGCAAGGCGCACAATAATCTTTGGTTCTTTTGCGCCACCCACAGCTACGAACTTATCGTAGTCAAAAGCGTGCAATGGCTGGCCAGTTAGAAGCATCAAATAGTTCGTCGCATCCACAATCGGGTCGATTGGACGCATGCCGGCCTTCGCGAGATAAGCATCCTGTAATGATAAATACTTCTTCTTAATCTCACCGTGTTTTTCGAGCACTACCGCCGTATAACGGCCGCAGACATTTTCATCGACTTCAATCTTAATATCACCAGTAGTTTCTAGCTCAGTTTTCACTTCCGGCTCTTCGAATTTTTGGCCTAAAATCCCTGCAACTTCGCGAGCAAAACCAATTAAACCAAATGTATCCGGACGATGTGTGAGAGACTTGTTCTCGATTTCGAGAATCTTATCATTAAGCTCAAAAATGTCTGCGAATTTATCACCTGGCTTTGCCATTTCTGGATCAATTTCTGCGATACCATCATGAAGGTCACCAAGATCAAGTTCATCCGGCGCCGCGAGCATACCATGCGAATCATATTTACCAAGCATTTTACGCGTACCAATCACAAACGGCGCATCTTCATGCACACTAGCTGGTACAGTCGCACCTGGCGCAATCCAAGCCGCGAGCATTCCCTCGCGCACGTTCGGGGCACCACAAAGAACTTGCGTCAGCTCTGCCGAACCATCATTTACCATGCAAAGCGTTAAATGTGTACCTTCAATTTTCTCTGCCGTCTCGACGCGTACAATTTTAATACCATCATATTTGTGCGATTCATCTACAACACCCTCAACTTCTACAAGTCTTGCGCCAATCAAACGAATTAATTCCTCATCAGAAACCGGAATTTTAACATATTTTTTGAGCCAATTTAGTGAAATTAACATTTAAAACTCCTTCAAGAAATTAAGGTTACCAGATTCAAAATGGCGCACGTCTTTCAGTCCGTACCGGAGCATCACTAGGCGGTCAATTCCGCCGCCCCATGCGAAGCCGTGGTATTTAGTCGGATCAATGCCGGCCATCTTTAATACATTTGGATGAATCATGCCACATCCCAACATTTCGAGGAAGTCACCTTTTTTACCACCGAGTGATTTTGGTTTCTCAATCATAAATTCGAGTGATGGCTCCGTAAATGGGAAGTAGCCTGGCTGGGTGCGAATAATTAACTTCTGCTCATAATATTTCTCAAAGAATTCACGGAGAATTCCGAGCATATTACCAAGTGTACAATCTTTTGAAACGAACACGCCCTCACATTGATAGAAAGTATGCTCGTGCGTTGCATCGACATCCTCATTGCGATACACACGCCCTGGCACCACTACAGCAATATCTTTACCTTCGTCTAAATTATGCCTGTAGGCTTTTAATACGCGGTGTTGCATCGTGGAAGTATGAGCTGGTGGGATTAAACCTTCTTCGGTTCGGAAAGTATCATAACCGTCGCGAGCTGGATGTTCTTTGGCGAAATTTAAGCTATCAAACATATGAAATTCATCATCAAGTTGGCGGGATTCGACTACGTCAAAACCCATGAGTTGGTAGATTTCAGTGACACGATCTAGTTCGGTCATCAGTGGGTGTTCGGAACCTTGAAATACCGAATAGACTTCTGGCAAAGGTTCATTGCTAGAACAAGGCGCCGTAATATCTAGTGGCACCACATCCGCATCGAGCAAAGCCTCTTCCGCTTGTTTAATCTTTTCTAATATTGCATTTTTCTTGGCGTTTAATTCACGACCAAACTCGCCACGCTTCTCGGCCGGAACGTCTTTTATTTTAGCGTATTCGCTATTTAAGCTCTTTAGTTCGAGCTTTAATTTCTCCAACTCTTCCATATATATTATTATACTACAAAACTGCGGTTTCTAACATCGGCAAATGAGATTGCGTTCATCAGAATGATGGCTGGCTCTTCGGCGACATAGTTTTCTGTGTCAAAGAGGATTTTGTCTGGCATTACCACTTCTGGCTCGCCAAATTGATGACGAGTGGACGGATCGTAATTCGCAATGTAGTTACCATAATCAACGATATCAAGCACTGCAACAACAGTATCTTTATCAAGACCAGTGTATCTCGCCATAATGCCTTCATACGAATTATCGAGTGGATTCTTTTCGTAGTATTCATCAAGGAACACCGAAACGGCCGACTTTTCAATTAAACCCATCGATTCAGACAAAGACTGATCTTCGATAAATCTCTGATAATTCTTCGCGGTTTCCCAAGTTGGAGCCATGGCAGAAATCTGTTCATTACCAGCCACACACGACTCGCCGCTGATATAGCCCATATGCAGCAGTACTTGCGAGTTCTGTACAATATCAATGATATCACCCACGGCCGGGATCGCGCCAAGGGCTGCATTACTAAACGAATCAGCAAAAGTCCTACCCGTATCAACGTTCGCAAAGGTTGCAATCTGGTTTGAAATATTCTGGTCAGCAAAACCGAATGAAGATGCACGATTGTCACAGAACAAGATGTATTTAGCTAAATCCGAGCCGGCATTAATCTTTACATTACCATCGCTCGTCGTTTCGTCTAGGAAATTACCCTGTGCATCCAAAATATTCACAAATTCCGCCGGATCCTCTTCAATTGTTGAGATATCCGTAATTGAATACGGGTTGCAGTACGCATCGCCTACTGCACCAATTGAATCAAGATACGGACATAGTTCCTTAAATTCATCCGGTGCCGGCAATGTTTCAACCACTGCCGCCGCACTCGCCGTTGGCGAAAGCGCCACAATCGAAGATCCTACCACCGAACTTGTAGTCGAAACCACTCCAAGAAGCGACGTACTAGACAAGAACGACATCATCTGCGTAAGCAACGTCCCCATAAATGTATACTTCGACGTTACGTCAAATGGACTCCTCTTCATGCGCTCATACTTTGCCGTTTCCGCAATCACATCTTGTCTAGCTAATGCAAATTCCGTATATTTCTGCAAGTTTGCTAACGATCCACCATTTGCACGATGGGTATTGCCCATATAAATATTACCACCGGAAACCAAGGCATTACCTAGATCCTCGCCACCAAGATCCTTAATAATATCCTTCGAAAGCATCTCTACCACTACCGGAGTAAGAAGACTCACGGCAACGCTAATCAAAGTACCGATTGCAATAGCTTTTAATATGTCACCAATCTTATTTGTTACGTACGGCAAACAAGCGGCTGCCGATGTACCCAACGTAAAGAGCGAGCCGATTAAGCCGGCTACACAAGCATACATTTCGGCCGCCTCCGCTGCACCGGAAACGAAATTGCCCGCTACTTTGGCAATCGCGCAAGTTTCAAAAGCATTCGACCCCGCCATTTTATTAGCAAGATTCTTCAGGACACCTTGCGTATTACTTGAAAAGTTAAAGCTTCTAATACTCGCATCGCTTGAATCCGTCCGTCTTCTTTCAAACAGGCTAGCGATTCCCTCCGCTTCCATGGCAGTACCATTAGTAGTTTCTTCGGTAACCCTATTAAAAATCCCTCTGTAAACCTTATGAGTGTTTTCTTTTGGCTCATTCAAGGCAGTTGTGAGTGTCTCAACCGGCGAATTATCTGCATAGCCAATCTTTGCCTTATCAATCGCTTCGAGATAACCGGTCGTCAGATTAGCAATCTGCAAAATATTTGAAGCATTCACCATCAAAGTTACTGCACCGATAAAATTAGCTAAACCACACGAAACATTGATAATTGTATTCGCTTCCCCACCGTATTTATCACCGAGCGATTTGAGCTTTGACTTAACATCTGCTTCAGTAATCGTCGTTCTATTCAAAGTCACCGCACTATCAAGCGTACCCGTCTTATGAGTAAACTCATATTGGCCATCCCAAACCATCTTCGGACTTCCGTCCGCATTGTACTTAGGGTTGCCCTGCGCGTCATATTCCTGAACCATGTGTTTCCTCGTCTCTGCACCCGTCGTTCTGCCACCTTTAACTTCTTCAGCCCCCTCCGACATCAAATCAACCGCGACCCGTCTCGGGCTATCCACGTCCGTAGAATCCACATCATCCTTGTATTTCTTAAATAGATTCCTCGTAATCTTATTACTCCGTAAGAATTTAGTCGTAATCTCCCCAAACCAGTTCGAGATTGCCCCTCGCCACGTCATCGAGCCGGCATTATACTTACCAAAGAAATCCGGATCACTCGCATAAACATTCTTAAACTCCGCCGCTGTTATTGTCTTCACATTACCAGAAGCATCCGTATATTTTAGTACTGTACTTGCACCAGAACCCTCAACTTCAATGCCCTGCTTGGCTAATCGATTACGCTGTGTAGTCGAAATATTAAACGTATCACCACGGAAGAGTGTACCCTTAATCGGGTTCTTATATTTACCGGTGCCCATCTGCATTCGAAAGAAAGCGTCCGACCGATTGTTCACGGACACATGCATCGAATTAAAAATCTCAAGAAAGTTCTCGACTAAAGCAAATGGCTGGAATAATTGCGCCATTGAAAAAATCCCACCAAAACCCATGATGAGAGCAATAATCAAACCAATCGGACCCTTTCCTTTTATAAAAGACTTCTTTTTTGCCTTACCTTTAAAAGCAACAATGTCTCGACCGGAGCCAGTATAATAGCCATTCGCGGCTTCTTCATTTGCACGGTTCGCATCAAGATTATCTCCAGTCTCTTCCGGCTTATCCGAAGTTGCGCCAGCTTCAACCGCACGCAAACCCCTCGCGGCTTCGTTATTAGCCGCGTCAACCTTGGGAATATCATTCCTCGACGCCGGTTTAGACCTATCGTCCATATAATATATTATATAGCACTTATGCTAATTTTTGAAGCGTTTTCAAACTAAAATTATCGCTGCTGCGTCAAAAGATAAATGGCTACAATAACAATCGCTACAACACCAACAATGGTGCAAACCACCCAAAGCCAAGCATATTTTTGAGTTTCTTTCATGTCACGAACATAGTCAGAATCTTCCACTAAATCCGGGTCTTTTTTGTCGCCATCTTGCTTCGACGTCTTGTTCATTTTTTCACGAAGGTCTGCATTAATCCGGCGCGTCAATTCGTCATTCTTGTCTTCGTTTTTGGTAACCATTATGCCCATAGTTTTTCCCTAAATTAAAATACTTTTTCATTATATCACACCGATAGTATGCTATAATAAAGTAAATATTATTTAAGGAGGAGAAATGGCAACAAAAAAGCCTAAGGCATCGCCAAAGACTACGAAGTCTAAGACGACCAAGCCAAAAACTGCCGCGAAGACTGTCACAAAGCCAGTGTCCGAGGCCTCTAAAACACACATGGTGGAGAAAGAAGTTATCACCTCAGGAAACGGAAAGTCCTGCTTTAGTGGTTTCTTCAGCAGAAAATATGAAGAAAAAGAAAGCATCTTGACTGTGTTCAAGAATCACAAGTTCTACGGAGCTTTGCTCGGCGAAGTACTTGGCTCAATGCTTATCACATTGTTCCTCTTCTCGCTCGGCCTCATGGGTATGGCAAGTGCTGCTAACTATTCATTCTTGATTGTTGCAGTCTTCATTGCAATCTACTCACTATCAGGCGCCTGCCTTAACCCAATCATCACGGTTGGCATGATGGCATCTCGCCGTATTTCAGTCATTCGTGGCGTTATGTACCTCATCGCTGAAGTACTTGGTGCCTGGATCGGTTGGCTTATCTTCAACTCGTTCCATTTGGCTGGTGGCGAAACCGCCTATGAAATTCCAAAGGTAGCTACCGTTGGCGAAAACCAATTCTGGGTCTTTGCTATGATCGAGCTTCTTGGTGCAATTACAATTGCATTCTTCTTTGCTCGCGCCCTCAAATACAAGCGCAGTGTCTTTACTTTTGCAGCAACCACTACTGGCGGTATTGTTCTCGCCATGCTCGTTGGCTTCGTTGTTTCAGCCGCCTTCATCGGTGTCCAAAACAACTTCGTCTACAACCCAGCAGCTGCATTAATGTTCCAAATCTTCCCATCCTCTGGTGAAAGCTTTGGTGAAGTCTTTGGCGGTATTTGCCAAGCACTTTCAATCTATGCATTCCTTCCAATGATTGGTGGCGTGGTAGGCTTCTACCTCTCCGACTTCATGGGCAAACTTTCCGGCGAAGAATAAAATCAAATAAAATAACCCGCTATCAAGCGGGTTATTTTTTTGTCGCGGAGTTTAATTCTTCGGGAAGAGTGGCGTTTCTGGTGGTACAATCTTACCACTGAAAACCTTTTCAATCTTCTCGGCCGTACCTGGAATAAACGGACGAAGCATATGAGCTACACCAACTAAATCGGTAATCATCTCGCCCATTACTTTTTCAAGTTTTTCCTTTTCACCAACTTTTGCGAGCGCCCATGGCTTTTCGTCATCAATTCTACGATTGATACCTTGAATCTTTTCCCAAACGAAATCAAAGGCCTTGTTAAATTCGAAGTTATCCATAAGTTCGCGGTATTCTTTCGGCAAATTCACTTTTACTTTTGGCGACAAAACGCCATTCTTGTTTGCTAGCGTTGCAAGACGTTGAACTAGATTACCAAGATCGTTGGCAAGTTCATTATTGTAAGCATCTTCGAATTTTTCCCACGTAAAATCTGAGTCCGCAAACGTATCGATGTGGCGGAGGAAATAATACCTCATCGCATCAAGGCCATGTTTGTCCATCACTTCGATTGGATCAACTACGTTACCAATCGACTTACTCATCTTCTGCCCATCCGCGAGCACCATTCCGTGCGAAACTAAAGTCTTTGGCACCTTGAGGCCTAGACCAAGTAACATGGCTGGCCAAATAATTGCATGGAATCTCAAAATGTCTTTGCCTACAAATTCTGCTGATGCTGGCCACCATTCCGAAATATCTTTTTCCGGAAAACCAAGCACCGTAATATAATTTGCGAGTGCGTCAATCCAAACATACATCACCTGCGTATCATCATCCGGCACCGGTACGCCCCACGTAAGCTGCGCTTTCGGACGCGAAATCGACACATCCGGAGAATCTTCAAGCAACTTCAAAATTTCGCGCTTTCTAAATTCTGGTAAAATCAAAAGTTCATCGCTTTCAATCTTTTCGCGAATCTCATCCTTAAAATCTGAAATACGTAAATAATAATTCTCTTCTTCGAGTCTTTCGTATGGTTTCTGATGATCCGGACAAATGCCGTGGTTTTCTTCAGCTTCTTTGTTCGTGACATATCTTTCACAACCAGTACAATACCAACCTTCATATTTTGAAGAATAAATGTGGTCTTTTAATTTCAACCAAATTTGTTGGCAGAGTTTTTCGTGACTATCATCCGTCGTACGAATGAAATCCGTATATTCTACACCAAGTTTATGAATAAACTCTTGAAATTTCTTTGCGTTCTCGGCCACATATTCTTCTACCGGCACACCAAGTTCTTTGGCTTTCAAAAAGATTTTGTTGCCATGTTCGTCCGTTCCAGCTTGAAAACGCACATTGTCACCAATTAGTTTATGATATCTAGCACAAGTATCTGCAAGACAATAATCCATTGCGTGACCGATGTGTGGCACGCCGTTTACGTATGGAATTGCAGTTGTAATATAAAAATTAGACATAACACAATTTTATAATGCTATGTCTAATTTATCAAGCGTAAGGATATAATTAGCTACCGCTACCAAGTTGCATGATGAGTACTACTGCAAGTACCACAACGATAACACCGGCAACCGCCACGAGCGCAATCAAAGTTGATTTGCTAGTCTTCTTCTTAACTGGAGCTGGAGCCGAGGTATTCTTCGGTTCATCATTAGTAGCCGGATCAGTAAACGAGACACTTGGCGTGTGACCTGGATCACCAGCCGGAGCAGCACCTTCCGGAACGGAAATTGCGCTACCGATCGAACCAGGTACCGGTTCAGCCGCCTTAAATGGAGCTTTTAATTCTTCTTCAACTGGATCAGGTGCTTTCGGTGGAGCTGGCATCGTAATCGGGTCAGTCGCGCCTACGAGTGGTTGACCACCCGCAGCCGGAGCAGCAAAGACTTCTGAAGCGGACATTTGGTTAAACACTGGCGCAGCACCAGGTGCGGCAACTGGTGGTACCGGTGGCACAGCTGGAGCAGCCGGTTCTGGTACTGGTGGCACCGGTGGTACCGGCGGCACTGGTGGGACAGCCGGCGCAGCAGGAGCTGGAGCCGGTGTCGGGGTTGGTGTCGGATTAGTTAGTGGATCCATTTATTATATTCCTTACTTTTTTAATACACTATACTTTATTTTAGTTTATCACTAATGCTTAATTTTGTTAATACCTCGGAGCTATTTCATGAGTGTAGACCGCTGTGAGATTCTTATGTTCGTTACCTGGATCAGCTTTCGCTCTACCCCAAAGAATCGTCGAAACATCATAGTTCACAATTTCGGCCGGAACCTTCGAGTTCACACCGGTCGCTGCACCATAAGTACGGTTAAATTCCAAAGTATCCGTGATGATTGCACCATTAACTTGCAAACGGTATGAATTCTGTCTGGAATTAATATCATCGGACACGCAGGTATTCAAGTCTTTTTCGGCGATAATGATTGCATCAATTCGTCTTACCGTACAGCCAATCTTAATATTTTCTGCATAAATGATGACTTTCGGAATCTGATCGAGTTGAGTATATCTAGCGTTATTCTGATATTCAATATTACCATTAATTGTTAAGTCTCCTGTCACGGTAATAATATGTGTCCTGCCGACAGCCACGGTATTTGCATTAATCGTAGCGTTACCGTTCACATTGTATCTCACAATATTCTTACCCACGCTGTTATTAATCGTAATGACTGACCCGTCAGCATATTCATTAGTCAAACTATCTTCATTCGGCAATCGTCCAACCAAGGACTTCTGATTTGTGAGTACCGCCGAGATACCGGATAACCCCGTTATGTCTGGACCCGGGCACATCGGAGAAGCAATGCTACTTGAATAGTTAGCAATCGAAAGTGGTACCCGATATACGCAGTATCCAAGCTTATTAGGCTCCGCCGAACCACCTCCGGCAATGTTATTCGCTAGACCAGCTGCTGCACCCGACGCTAGTAGCTTCACCGCGCCATTAGCAGTCACGGTTTGCTCGACCCACGACGAGAACACATATACACCACTAAAGGATGGAAGATTTCTCAAGTTATTCTTAACGGCTGCTGAGGTCGTAATCGTGCCACCAGAGTAGAGACTACCACCCCAAACCTGGAAGCTTGGGCGCTTTGCGATTAGGAAGCATTTCGATTCGGAAATACGCCAAGTCTTACTACCTTCTGACTCACTCCAGTTAGTATAGGCACCGCTATTCGCCGGATAAGTTGCCACCGCCACACAGATATATGTACCAGCTTTCTGATCTGGCACCTGCAAAAGTTGTTTGTATATATTATTAGCAAGGCCATTGAGATTACCGTTAGAGTTGAGCGTACCACTCTTTTCATCGCCGTAACGGCAGTTCTTCTCGTCTTTGGTTAGGCCAAAGTATGCACAGACATCTTGCGTCTTACCATTACCCCAGCTATTCGTAGGATTCTTTACGCCATTAAGTGGAGTATAGACGATGATGCGACCGAGGAAGTCCGGCACAATCGTAGCATACTTCTGCGCATCCGAGCCGTCCGTAGTCTCTGGGTTTTTACGTGGTATTACGTCGATTCTGTATTCAATTTCCTTCTCTTCGCCAGCATAAATCGGTTTATCATTATCTGTCTTTACCTCAAGTTCCGTATCGTAATTATAAGGAACATAGACGTGCGCCATACTAGTCTTGCTCGTTGTGTCAACGGTCGCCAGGTTCTCTTGATTTGTGCTACTCGAGAACGTTACCTGACTTGGCGAAGTTGCAGTACGATTATATTTTGTGATGTTCGTTGTTGCTGATTCGGCCAAATCATTACCGACTTCCGAAATCGTTACACGGTGAGTGTTGACCTCCTTCTGCTTCGACGGATCGCCAATCGTGTACGAATGCGGCGTAGAATAGTTAAATGTACCATTACTGTGCACCATAATTGCGTTGTTCCAGGAGTTATTCTGGCCACGGTTCTGGTTGAATAATTGATGCAAGTAATAGTATGTATTAATCGAGCCGGTTGGCTTAATCGAACCACTATCAATCTTCATCCTCTGCGGCACAATGAAGGCCGAGTATTGAAGAATCGGGTTGTAAGATGCTCTAAATGAAACCGTATTGCCAGGCTTAGCGTAAACTGCCTTCTGATACTTCTGGTACTTAGTCGGGCCATCCGGGTTCTTCACGCGCATATCGAGGAAGGCATCGCTAAGCTGATCGTCTTCCATCGTTTGCGGATCATTCGTCGGATCATTCGGCTGAGCTTTACCAAGTGCTGAAGCACAGAGTTTCAGCGTCACATAGCCTGGAGACGTCACCACGTTGTTACTCGGCTTGAATTGCAATGTTTCGCACACCACTACGCCCGGCCTTAATGTCAAATTGGCATCACTCAGAATTTGATGTGGATTCCTCGTGAAGAACTCCTCGCCACTACCAAGGCTCTTATCCTGTACTAATGTTTGATAGTTCGAAGTACGTACCATTACATAATCAGTCGAACCGGTACCAGCCGTTCTCTTGAGGTTATGCGTAAATGATACCGTACAGCCACTATTTGGACAGTTAGTAATGTCTTTTGTCACAGTCGTAGTAGTGCCCGTATAACCAACCGAAGCATTGCCGGATGGTGTAGATACATTTATCTGACCTTCAAAGGACGATGGTTTCGCGTAGACGCAAGCCTTTGCGGTTGCATTACCATTGCCCTTCGGGCTAAAGACAATCGAATAGCAAAGTGTCTGTCCTGGATAGAGCGTTTCCATATATGGGTTTCGGTAGGCCGATCGCAAATATACACTAATCGTTGTTCCACTAGTCGATGGCTCAAATGGCGCCGCCGGACTGGTCGTCTGCGTATATGAACTACCATTATTCAGCTGCCGATAGACTACATAGTTCACGTTACCTTCGCCTTTTTCTAGTTTCAATGCCGTATCAAACACCGCCGTACATCCAGAGTTCGGACAATCCATTTCTATGCTCTGTGTAGCATTAGATTGGACAAACCCAGTACCGTTCCCGCTAATCGAACTACCCGCAGTTACACGCGCTCGACCAGAGAATTCCTGATGTTGATATATTGCATAGACCGTCTGATTACTCCAAAGCGCAGTCACTGCATACGTCGAATTCGTCGAAATATACGATGAACTACTCAGACTGCTCTTCCATCCCATAAATGTGTACGCTGCCGCCGTTCGTCGCGTAATACTAGCGTAATGCCCTTCCTCAACTGTATTTGTTACGTTCGCCATCAAATTCCGGAGCGAATTGCCATCCGTATCATACGCGATACCGGTTAATGTATATTCCTTGTATTCATGGTAAACGGCGTACACCGTCGTATCGCTATACATGTACTGGCCCCACCGAGTATCCGTTGATGCAAAATATGAATCATTTGCTCGATACTTAAAGCCTTTAAAGATATAATTTGTCTGCGTACGTCGATCTACATAAGTATAATTACCTTCTTCAACCGTACTAGTCACATCACGAATAATGTTCCTCAAAGAATTACCACTTTCATCCACTGCTCTAGCGGTTAAGGTATACTCTTTCACCTGCGGCTGAACTTCTTCTACCGAGCTCGGGCCACAGAACCACGAAAGCGAGCTACCGTAACTCCAACCTGCGCTATAGGTATAAGGATCCTGAGCCTGAAGCGCCAAATAGATTTCCTTCACCTCATTCCAACCGCCATCATTCCATCGATAACCATACGCATATTTCATCGGACCACCAAAGTAGGCCGATGGATAATCACCAGCGCCAATAGCGCTTAAACCACGCTGGTCGTATTGATCATATGAATAACCGCAACCATTAGGAGCCGAATGTCTTTGAGCCACCCAAGCATAGCGCCAGTAGCCACCATAGTCACCACATCCAGTAATTGCGCCAGGATAAGCTAAATAGTCATAATCGCATGTATAATCATTCACGGTACCATCAATCCATACGTAGTTTGAGCTTGTCGAATACCAACGCCATACCGCGCCAAAACAGGTTGCAAGCACCAAGGTTGCACAACCCGGCACACCACCATAACCGCCACCATAGCCTTCGCCAGCTTGAACCGAACCAATCATCACGGTACCAGAAATCATCATCGAAATAACGCCACCAGCTAGGATTTTACAAATGTTGCGTAGACTAGTTTTCATCACACGGTTCTCCCATACAACCATAATAATCTTTGTAAGCCGCTACCGAAAGATCTTCGTATTCTTTAACTTTGGCTTCATATTCTGCTTTTAATTCTGCATCCATTGTCCCCCCATCTCTCTTCAATAAATCCTTATAAATCACAGAATAAGCTGTATAGAATTTATCTTTTAGTCTTGGTGGCACTTCTGGGAAATTAATCTTATCCATTTCTGCAAGAGCTAAATCATAATAACCAAAACCGCCCGATTCCACGTCCTTATCTAGCTCCAAAATATATGCAAGTAAGAATTCATATTTAAACTCGCGATTCTCACATTGCTCCGAATACGCCTTTAATAAATCCAACTCTTCGCTCTCGGATTTTCTCATTGCATTCGTAATCGCATCACTAACTTCGCTGATGTTTGCAAAATCGCAGCTTACAACCAATTTTTCCGGTTCCTTCGGACGGAAGAAATTAATATAAATCAGCCCACCAGAAAGCCCGACGATTGCTATAACAAAGAAGATGAGAAAACCAATCAGAACAAAGTTGCTCTGTTTTTTCTCCCTCTCTACAGGTACAGAATTACTCTCTCCCACATCCATATATATATTATATTAGCACAAGCTTTTTAAAATTTTAAGTCTTTTTTATACTT
>JAFRJX010000005.1 GCA_017432025.1 Candidatus Saccharimonadota bacterium | reverse complement strand
TGCTACGACAATAGACACCGGATCCTTCGAGGCGGTAGAGAACGGCGAGTTCGCGTGGGTTTGGTGAGCCAACGGTGTGGTCGCCTTCACATTTGGCTTGAAGGACAACGAGAATTTTGTATTCATTTGGGAACATAGATTCGTAGATGCCGTCGAGGGCGGATTTTACGCGGACATTAGATGTATTGTTACAGGATTCATCAGTTTTCATGCCACATTTCATAACGGCAAGGGCGTAGTTTTGGCCATCCGGATCAAGGAAGTTTTTGCCAAGGAAGTCACGGTAGAAGCCACGCCAGGTGTTGGTGCTGCCGGTGGTATTGCCAAGGGCTTCGCTCCAGACTACGTTAATGATGGCGTCGGTATTGGCTTCGGCGGAACCAGGTAGGGCGCCACGGTTGTTTTGCGAATAGTCTTTAGCTTTCGCGATGAAATCCATCAAATCTTCACGCCTAGCGTTATCACGCTGGGAACGTTGAAGTGCCGGCAAAGCGACAAATACCATGATAAAGATTAAACCTGCGACTGCAAGAACCAATACAACTTCGATAATTGTAAATCCTTTTTTCTCTGATCCACCTGTTTTCATATTTCTCCTTATGCTTATTATAAGGTTAATCTAAGTAAAATTCAAGACTCGTGATAAAATATGGATATGAAAGCGTTATTCCTAATACTGATGTTTATTCTCGGTGCGTGCTTTGGCTCGTTCCTTTGTTGCCAGGCAAGACGAATTGAATATAAGAATGATAAAAGGAAGAAAAAGAAATTAGGTAAAAGGTCGGTCTGCCTTGAATGTGGCTACAAATTAAAATGGTATGATAATGTCCCGATTGTCTCATGGCTAGTTTTGAAAGGGAAGTGTAGGAAGTGCCATAAAAAGATTGGACTTGGGGAAATACTGGCAGAAGTATTAACCGGCTTAGCGTTTTTAATGATTGGGACGACACTAGATATGGAGTGGATGTCCGTCCGAGGGACAGCGGATTTCATCATTACGACGGTGTTTTTAATTTCGGTGGCATTCCTAGCAATTTACGATGGGCTGTATGGAAAACTGCCAGTAATTGGACTAATAGTTGCGATTGCAATTGCGGTGGTTAAGGTAATTGCGATTAACATTATTGTTGGCGTATTGGATGGATTTGAGCCGAGTTTAATCTATATGCCAATAGCGTCGGCGGCGATTCTTGGCGGCATTTACTTGATTCTATATGTAGCATCGAAGGGGAAATGGGTTGGTGATGGTGACTGGCTGCTTGGTCTAGCGATTGGCTTAGCCTTAATGGAACCGTGGCTCGCGTTAATTACGCTGTTCGTTGCGAATGTTTTGGCATGCGCAGTAATGGCGCCGGTGGTAAAAAAGACCAAGAATGCGAAGATTTATTTTGGTCCATTCATGGTGGTGGCATTTGTGATAGTTTATACTTTTTCGGAATTTTTCTTTTACGCCCTTAGTGGTTTTTATATGTGATATAATAAGCATATGAGGAATCGCCTGGGCGTAAAATTTGGCGACACTTTGATTGAGGTGACTCTTGCCATCGGTATTTTTTCATTGATTGCAGTAGGTGTTGTCTCGGTGGTTAGTGGTAGTACCTCGCGTGCACAGGTGGCACTGGAACAGACTTTGACGCGTGAAGAAATTGATGCGCAAGCCGAAGCGCTGAGGTTTATTCAGTCATCTTATGTGAATAGTAAAACTTTTAGCGAAGATCCAGATAATAGTGATTATACGGATATTTGGCATACGATTACAGCGCACGCGAAGACCAAACTGCAAATTACGGATGATATTTTAAAATACCAACCGAGTACCTGTGACGAGCTTTACGAAGGCAATACTTTGTCGAACCAAAGTGCATTTATTATTAATACGAGAAAACTTAGTTCGCTGAAAACCGAGGATGTGGTGATTTATGCAAAGGATTCGAAGGTATTCCACACCTCTTCGACTTATCCACATATTATATATGGTGCGGCGGCGGATGATGATCCACTGCTCGAGAAGAATATGGATGCGGATAGCTCGCTTACGAGAGCGGAAGGGATTTACATTGTAGCGGTGCAGGATCCGGATAGTACGAACATTGTGACGGTTGAAGACGATAATGCCACGATCACAAGAACTTCAGCATATTATGATTTTTACATTCGGGCTTGTTGGTATCGCCCGGGCGCTGAGCGACCGACGACGATTTCAACGGTAATGAGGCTTTATGATCCGGATGCAATTGAGGTGGTTTGGCCAGATGATCCGGACAACCCAGACCCAGTAATTCCGGATGACGACCCAGAAGATCCGCTTGCGATTTGTCGTGCGACAAATCGTCCACAGACTTTACAAGAGTATAATAGCGCCTATTGTAAACGTTGTGCCAGCGATACGCCGGTGACGCTGACCGATAAGCGCGATGACAAGGCTTACAGTGTACGTTACATCGATGGCAGTGGTTGTTGGATGACTTCAAACCTCGCGATTACAGGTGAGATTCATGCTGAATTCTCGAACTTCTCGGGGAGAGCGATTGATGTATCGGAGCATGATTTGACTGAGGGCGATTCGATGACGGAGCCACGCTCACATGCGGGTGCTGGTGGTGTGTATTACAACTTTGCTGCGGCTTCAGCCGGAACGATTACCGGTAATCGTAATGAAACGAATGAAACCGCAAATGATATTTGCCCGAAGGGCTGGAAGATTCCATCGAAGACACAGAGCGAATTAATGATGTCGAAGGCAGACAAGTTTGGCCCGACGGTGACCGGTCGCTATATCGGTGGGGCTTTGGTGGATACTGGAGAAGGTTACTGGTGGAACTCTTCAAGAGATAGTGGTTCTGGTAGGTTTGCGACGTTCTATCGAAATGGCGGTCTCACCTCTGGTGGTGGTAATCGTGCCTACGGCTATTACATCCGTTGTATTATGAAATAAAAAAGAGGCTCTTAAGGGCCTTTTTTAATTGGTGTCGGAATGAAATTTTTCGTGGATTTCTTTTAAGTGGGCATCGGTCACGTGGGTGTAAATCTGGGTGGTTGAGATGTCGGCGTGGCCAAGCATCGTTTGAACAGAGCGGAGATCGGCGCCGTTCATTAAGAGGTCAGTGGCAAAGGAATGTCTGAGAGTATGTGGCGAAACGTGCTTGGTGATGCCGGCCAGGCGGGCGTATTTTTCGACGATACGCTCGACGCTTCGGGCGGTCATGCGACGGTAATTACCAGAGGTATCTACGGCTTGGGTGTTACGAGAGTTGTTCAAAAAGAGGGCCGGGAGAGAATCGGTACGGGCATCAAGATAATCTTGGAGGCGGTCGGCGGCGGATTTGCTGACAAAAATCGGGCGGTCTTTACTGCCTTTACCTCTAACCATGAATTCACGGCGTTCGAGATTAATGGAATCGCGATTTAGATTCACGAGTTCTGAGACGCGGAGCCCACTGGAGTAGAGTAGTTCAATAATGGCGCGGTCGCGGAGACCGGATTCAGTGGAGAGATCAATCTGCTCGAGCATATCTTCTACTTCACCAAAATGCAGAAATGTTACTTGTTTTCTGATCGTGTGTGGGAGGTCGACGAGGGAAGGATCGAGCGATTTGATATCGCGACGAGCCAAGTATTTAAGAAAACCACGCAAAGCAATTAGGTGATAAGTCTGTGTAATGATCTTTAAATCTTCGGTGCCGTTTTCGGAACCATAGCGGTTTAGGAGTAAACGATATTTACGGACGAGTTCTTTATCAATATCAGAGGGTTTGATGTCGTCTTTTTGCAGGATTTCTTGGGCGAGCATGACGAAGCGTTCGAGATAATGGCGGTAATTGTCGACAGTTTTCTTGCTGCGGCCGACTTCGATTTCGAGATGTTCGAGAAAATCATCAATCAAATCGTAAATATCCATATCTTTATTATACAGCAGTTAGCGGTGCTTTTTGTGCTATAATATCTGAAAGGAGAAATTTATGTCTAAATCAGATGATTATATTCAGCGTACTTTAGTAGTGCTTAAACCTGATACCGTGCAACGTGGTATCATCGGTGAAATTATTTCCCGTTTTGAGCGCGTCGGTCTCAAAATTGTCGGTATGAAAATGGTTATGCCAGAGGAAAAACTCTATCGCCAGCATTATGAAGACATCGGCAAAATGATTACCCGTCGTGGCGAAACGGCTTTCCGCTACAATGTAAATTACATGATGAGTGGCCCAGTGATTGCGATGGTACTCGAGGGTGTTGAGGCGCAACCACTCGTTCGTAAGATCGTTGGCCCAACCGAGCCAAAATCCGCAGAGATGGGTACGATCCGTGGCGATTATTCACACATGAGCTTTGGCTATTCCGATGCTAAGGGTGTGGGTGTGCCAAACTTGGTCCACGCATCTGGCAGTATTGAAGAGGCAAAGGCCGAGATTGACCTTTGGTTCAACGCTAATGAGCTTTACGATTACAGCGACTTAAACGAAAAATATACTCGTTAAAGTATTGACAATTTTAAGCATATGTGCTATAATTAAGGGCAAGTAGTGAGAAATCGCTACTTGTCCTTTTAATTGTTGTTTAGGTTACGGAGAACATCCTGTAACCCATTTTGATTATCTAGAGGGTAGTTAAAATGGGTTACAGTATGGTAAAGCTGTCACCCTATTATGGCGATAGGCCAAGAAATTTAGGAGGTATTTTACCATGATGTTCGAAGTTAA
Organism: Candidatus Saccharimonadota bacterium; assembly: GCA_017432025.1. Lineage (GTDB taxonomy): Bacteria > Patescibacteriota > Saccharimonadia > Saccharimonadales > Saccharimonadaceae > Nanosyncoccus. The sequence goes on along the minus strand of JAFRJX010000005.1, from coordinate 85,567 downwards.
GAATCTCTTTAGTAAGGAGATCGCGGATCAGGTCTGCGAAACACTGGGGTTAAAACCCAATGCTCTGATCGAGCCGATGGTCGGTAAGGGAAATTACCGTATTGTCGGCACGGAAGACAGACTTGAACACAGAACCAACAAGGTCAGAATCTTGCATGCCTACTACAGTGATCACGCTGAGCGTGTCAGAATGGAGGAGATGCGAAGAAAGCAGCCTAAGCCGCGTGTGAAAGAGGAAGAAGTCAGTTTTGACGTTTCCAAGAAAGCACTTCGCAGCTATTACGGCAATGCTGGCCAGAGGTTCTTTGGTCGTAAGACCTAAACAACTTAATATAAACCCCCGACAACGGCATACCTTAAAAGCCCCCGTCGGGGGCTTACTTTTTTCTAAGGATTCTAGAGGACTTTATCGAGGAATTCTTTGACGCGTGGGGTCTTCGGATGTGCGAAGAATTCGGAAGGCTTACCTTCTTCGATGATTTTACCCTGATCGATAAAGACGATACGGGTAGCGATTTCTTTTGCGAAATTCATTTCGTGGGTGACAATCATGATGGTCATACCGTTATTGGCGAGCTCACGAATCAGAGATAGTACGTCGCCAATGGATTCTGGGTCGAGAGCCGAGGTTGGCTCGTCGAAGAGAAGAATCTTTGGGGAAAGCATCATGGCACGAATAATCGCAACACGCTGTTTTTGGCCGCCAGAGAGGCTGGCTGGGTAGGCATTTTCCTTATTTGAGAGGTCAATGTGCTTTAAAAGCTCACGAGCGCGCTTTTCGGCGGCTGGCTGATCCATGATTTTGAGGATAACAGGGGCGAGAATAAGATTCTCCATCACTGTGAGGTTGTTAATCAGGTTGAAATGCTGGAAAACCATGCCGATTTCTTGGCGCATCTTCCCAATGTTTTTATCGGTAATTTCGGTGCCATTAAAGGAGATTTTGCCGGAAGTTGGTTCTTCCATGCGGTTGATGCAGCGGAGAAAAGTGGATTTACCGGAGCCGGACGGACCGAGAATGACGACGCGTTCGCCTTCTTCGAGCTCAAAATCGATGCCTTTTAGGACTTTGTTTTTGCCAAATTCTTTTTTGAGATTATGAACGGAGATCACTTTTTCTTAGCCCTTTCTCGATACGTTTAATAATGAATGTAATGAAGTAAACTACGGCGAGGTAGAAGAGAGCGGCCACGAACATTGGGACGAGGTAACTCGACATGTTTTGGCCGGAACCGATGTCCTTCGCAGCTTGGTTTAAATCGTACATACCAACCATGCTGACGATGGCGGTTTCCTTAATCACAGTGATGATTTCGTTGCCGAGGGCCGGGATGATGTTTTTGATGGCTTGTGGCGCGACGATACGTTTAAAGATGGTGTACTGTGAGAGGCCTAGTGCCAAGCCAGCTTCGGTTTGACCTTTGTCAACGGATTGGATGCCGCTACGGATGACCTCGGCGGTGTAGGCACCAGAATTAAGACCAAAGGCGAGAATGGCGGTGATGATCTGCGGGAAACCACGAATTGCGAAGATGGCGAAAAACATGATGAAGAGTTGAAGTGCCATCGGGGTACCACGAATCACCGTGGTGTAGACACGAGAGATAAATTTAGGGACGATGAGCCATTTATTTGGCTTCGCAGTGTCGATTAAAGCGACAATTGTACCGATAATTAAGCCGATAATAATTGCAAAAAATGAGATTTGCATGGTGAGGAGGAAACCGTGCCAGAGCGATTCGACGTACGCCGGCGTGGTAAAGAGCTCACCTAGTTTTTGGAAAAAATCATTCATCCGTTAGCCCCATATGTTTTAATATTAATTTGTCAATTTCGGATTTTCCGTCTTCGCCGGGTTCTAGCATTTCGGTTAGAACTTCATTGATGGCGGACAAGAGTTCAGGGCGGTTTTTGTTAACCGCGATGGCATAGGATTCTTCGGCCGGTTCATCCGGCATGCCATCTGTGCCGCTGTAATAGAGAGGAAGAGCGGCGAGATTTGGGTTTTTCTCAACGATAAATTTAGCAGCGAGTTCGTCGGCGATGGCGTAATCAATCAAGTGGGCGCTAATTGCATCAGCGGCGATTTGATGGGAGTCGAAGCCTTTGATTTTGGTATCGGTGCCTTCGAGGACGCCGGAATCGACTTCGTCGGACATAAAGAGATAGCCGGTACAGCCGGTTTGGGAACCGAGAGTTTTGCCGGCGAGATCTTCCCAAACGAGGTAATTATTGTGGATGTTTGGGAGGTTGGTTTGGCTGAAAATCACGTATTGAACAGAGGTGTAATAAGGAATACTAAAATCGACTTTTTGAAGCCTCGGCTCGGTAATCGTAAGGCCGGCGGCGCCGGCGTCGGCGATGATACCATCAGAGACGTTATCGATAATCACGTCAAATTCAACGTTTTTTAGCTGGATGGTTTTGTCCATTTTTTCGGCGACGCGGTTTACAATGTCGACATCAACACCTTTAATTTCGCGGTTGCTATAGTATTCGAACGGGGCAAAAAAGGCGTTAGTTTCAATGATATAGTCATAATGCTCAATATTTAGGACAAAGAAAATGACGCTTAGAGCGAGCGTCAAGATGAGGCACAAGAAGATAATCAGTTCCACGGAAAAAAACCGTTTGATTTTCCTAGCCATAAGCATATTATAGCACAGAACGGATTAGCACAAGTGTAATTGACAAGAACTAACTTTTGTGCTATAATGTAAGTATGAAGTGATTCACTTCTGTTTTTTAACTGGTTAGCGGATTTTTCAAAAAAAATGAAGGGGGAATTATAATGACTTTTGAAAAATTAATAATGGATGCAATCAACATCAAATGGGACGGAATCGACATCTGGGAAGGTTACCGTGAGGGAGCCAAAGCTTACCACAACGGAACTAGGCACATCGAAGTGCAGGATCTTTTGAAGCACAAGTACCATAGAAAGTATGCCATTCATAACTCCGTGGTAGCGTTTGTCTACCGTGGGGAGATGTTTGTAATTCCGCTCTGGAAGGATGTCATCGACACCCTGGACAAGCACGGTTTTTCCAAGACCGATTTCTTCGTGCCGTTCTCGAACGGCGAGGTGCCCCGGTGGAAAATGGGGCAGTGGCACGAGCTTCGGAAAGAAGCAGAAAGAAATAATAAGATGAACCTTGAAAAGGTTAAAAGCACAGCCAGTTAGAAAAAGAATCCCCGGTTTAGGCCGGGGAATTTTTTATGGTGACGACGCCAATTCGCTTTGCGAGTTAGCTCGCTAGATTGGTGACGACGCCAATTCTCTTCGCGAATTGGCTAGGGTCACCTGCGAACACTCAAAAAAGACAGCTAGCTGTCTTTTTATTCGTGTTCTTGGTGACCCGGGTGCGAGTCGAACGCACAACCTCTTCCTTAGGACGGAATTGCTCTATCCATTGAGCCACCGGGCCAAAAATATGTTATAATTATACCATGAAACTGTTTTCGAAGAAAGAAGAGAAGAAAACTGATCTGCAGAAGGTCGAGGAACGTCGTGAAGAGGTTTTGAGCGCCGGACGCAAGTTTAAATATCCTTTACAAATGACCAAACATCGTGTGGTGATTAACACTGTGCTGATTGCGGTGGTGGTTTTTGGGATTATCGCAACCAGTTTTTGGCTCGCGCTCTATAAATTCAATATGACAGACGAGTTGCTTTTTAGAATTTCGAAATTTATCCCAGTGGCGGTGGCTAATGTGGATGGTGAAGAAGTGAGATTTTCGGATTATTTGATGTTTTATCGGAGTTCCATCCAGTCAATTGAACGCCAATCTAGCCAGGTAGATAACGAAAGCTCGATTGATGACTTGAGAAATCAGTACAAGAGAGCGGCACTCGATGAAGCCGAAAAGTATGCTTATGCACTGAAACTTGCTAGAGAACAGGGAGTGGAAGTAACTCAAGATGAAATTCGAGCTGAGTTTAATCGTCATCTCTCGGTGGGCGGAGTGGAAAGAAGTGAAGAAAGCTTCATGAAAATAATCGATGAGAATTTTGGGCTTTCGAAGAGTGAATACGAAAGAATGCTGTATTTATCGCTAATGAAGTCGAAAGTTGAGACAATAATTGATGGGAAAGCTAACGAAACGGCGGAAAAAGTTGAGGAAATGTTGACATCGAATAACGGTGATTATACGGCGGTGGCAAATGCCCTGGGTGAAGCGGTAGTATATGAGGAAACCGGTGGACTGGTAAGCAATAAAAACATCGATGGCGGACGTGCAACGGAGGCTTCGAAGCTCGAAGTTGGTGGGCAGACCGGTAGGTTCATTTCAATGAATGGCGATGGTTACTATTTTGTGAAATTGGTGGCAAAAACAGAGGGGGAAGTAAATTTCGTGTCGATTAGAGTGCCATTTACGGAATTTGCGACGAGAATGGACGTAGTGCGTGAAGCTGAAGGCATCAAAGAATACATCACTATCGACACTGGTCAGGAGTAATGATATAATTTAAGAGTCGCGGGTATCGTATAGCGGCTATTATGTATCCTTCCCAAGGATGAGATCAGGGTCCGACTCCCTGTACCCGCACCATGCACCCTTAAGGGGTGATTTTTATTTGGTCAAGTTACTAACTAGCTGATTGATGGAAACTTCGCTCATGCCAAGAGAGATTAGATAAGATTTGACTCTCTCATCGTAGTCGACGATGCCGGCGAGGTTTTCTTTGTCGTTTGTGTCGCTGTTGCCGGTTACATAATAGAGCATAAGATCGATATTCTTCTCTTTGATAGTCTCGTAACGAGATTTATCGGTGTCTTTAGCGATGTTGTAGTATTCCTCATAGGTTTTCATGTAGTCATTTACCATCTGTTTGTAAGAGGCGCCGGTGAGGGCCTCAATAATCATCATGACGTAACCAGTACGATCTTTGCCTTCGACGCAGTGGACAAGATACGGGCCGGAATGGTTCGCCATGGCGGTGAGACCTTTGATGAGTTTCTGCTCAAAATCTTTACTCTTGAACTGAGCAGTCATGTCGAGGGCGACGACTTTTTTGTCATTGTAGAGAGAAAGGAAATAAGGGGAATTGAAGTCGGATTTATTAATATGGGTAACGATATCTTCTTCGCTATCAGAGAGGTCGACGATGTATTTGACACCGGCATTTTTGATGAGGCGATCGACGACAGCGGCACGATTGTGGGAATTATCAATTGGAGAAGCAGAGCGGAAGAGATTGCCAGTTTTAATATCCCCGGCTTTTACGACGCGAAAATTTGCGAAGGTGGTATCTGGGGTGCTACCTTGAGCGTCGGAGTACTTGAGATCGCTGGCTTTTTGGATTTTGAGGTATTTTTCGCGTTTGTTAAGGGAAATTGTGGCAGTGTCTTTTTCGGTGAGACCGGCAGTAACCCAGAGGTCGTCACCGTAATTGACGGCGGCTTTAATGTAATCGTAGCCAGGATAGGCGATGAGGAGTGGTTCGTCAATGTCGACGTAATAACCATTATAATATGGAATGTCTTCAAGTTTGTAGCCATTAGAGAATTCTACATTGACGCTGTCACCATATTTAAAGCCGAGACCATTAAAATCGTCGATGGTGGATTTAATATAAACACCACCGAATTTGGTTTCGTGAATCACTGAATAAGCTTCGGTAACGATGTTGTCTTTTGGCTTTAAGAGAATAGCGGTAATAACGGCGACCGCAAAGAATACGATGGCGAGGATGTAGTGATAGATCTTTTTTGAGGAAGCGACGGTCTTAATGGTTTTAGCTGTGCTTTTAGTGGTTTTTGGCTTTTTCGCCGGAGTTTTAGTCTGAGATTTTTTCGTAGTTGTCATTTAATAATTACCCTTATGTTTATAGTATAACAAATATTTTTATGTTATAAGCATTGACATTTTTAGCATTGTGTGCTATAATGTGGGCAGTAGCAAAAATTTTTGGATTTGAGCTATGAAATTCTTTTTAGGAGGTACTCAGAGATGAGTAAGAGAATTATTAGAGGCAGTGAACCCACTTCCAGTACAGCGGCAGATGTTGAAGTAAAAGCCGGAACCGGCAAGGATTCGAAGTTTGACTTCGATTTCCACTTCGACGACAAGCCCAAAGATCCTCCCGCACCTGCTCCGGCAGAAAAACCTGCGGAAGCACCCGCCCCGGCTCCTAAGCCTGCGCCCGGTGCGCATCTGAAGCCTGAAGCGGCCGCTCCTGAAGAGGAACCCGCTCCCGCTCCGGCACCGAAGCCGGCTACGAAGACGACCAAAAAGGCGTCGACGAAGGCAGCCCCGGCAGCTGAGCCCGAGGTAAAACCCGTAATCACATCCATTTCTGGATATGCGAGCGAGGGCCCCGGCAAGGCTTACAAGTTCTGGGACTACAAAGCCAGGAGCTGGCGCGTAACGCCGGACATCTGGGTGGCCAATCAGGCCAGCAACGGAGTCTGGGAAGTGATCTGGGTTTGGTACCACAATGGTGCCGTCCATCACATCCTCGACAACGAGGAACTCATGCTCTACTGCCCGTAATCCACGTACTTTGAAAGAACCTGGCAAAAGCCAGGTTTTTTCATGTTTTAATAAAATTAGACATAAGCATAAAAAAGTGATAATGCTATTGACAAAATTGGTGCTGTGTGATATAATGTAATTAGTCTGAGTTTAGGGTGTGTTCTCATAAACAAGACGACCATTAACAACCGAATCATCTCAGGTTTCATAACCTGATTTTTACATATATATCTCTGTTCATACACCCCCAACACTGGAGGCGTATGACGCCTCCCAACATTATTAAATGAAAGGAGGCAACTGATATGTTGTCTGCAATTCTTATCGCGGTCGCAATCGCGGCTCTCGTGATTGTGGCAGAAAGCCTGTTTGAAGCGGGCGCAACTGTAGTTACCCCTAGTGGGAGACATGTGGAGAACAAGAAGAAGGGTTGGTTTACCGACATTTCTGGTGAAACATGGACCAAAGCACTCGTGATGGGTCTCGGGGTTGGATTGGTTTCCTTCCTGACGACTAGAGTTCCTGCGGTGTTTTCACTGGTCTTCTTCGCGGCGATGCTTTATTTCTACTTCTATCTGGCGACGTGGTGGAAGGAAGATGGCAGCAGATTTAAGGAATTCATTCCTTTTATCCTGATTGGCATCTTTGCTTCTTTCGTGCTGAACCAGACGGTGGCTATGTGCATGACGGCGTTTTCGAACACCTTCTGGGCATGGCTGATTGAAGTCATTGGCGCACTTGTTCCGATGGTTTTCTTCTGGTATTGCATCATTTCAATGATGTTCTATCAGGAGGAGGAATGCAAAGCGAAAAGGGATCGTGAAGGAGCTAGGAAAAAGCACAACTGGGCTTTAGTCTGGGTTGTGGTTGCAATTATCCTGATTCTCCTGACTTTGTTTCCGTTTTTTCGCACGGTGAGCACTAATTTCCGCGTTAATCCCGATCAGTTTGGAGTCGACTCTAAGACCTCTTCGGATGGTAATGGTGGTTGGTTCAAACTGTTCCCGAGAGCGGGAAGTAGTGCCGTAATCCAGCAGCAGCCTGCTGCAACTTCCGCACCTGCGGCCACTGCGGCTCCGGTCGCAACGGCCCAGCCCTCGACTTGGTATCGTTTCTACAATACCGAGGTGTTGAACGACAACGACCCGAACAATAATTTTAACTTCGGTCCGAATCCGTACAACGTTAACGAGAGGGCAGAGTATTACAACCAAAGCTACCGTAACCGCATGAGGATTGATCCTGCTCTAGCAGCAGCGGACATGGCATGGCATGATGCGATTGTGGGAACTCGTTATCTTGGCACCTTCTATGAAGAGTGCAAGGGTAACTGGGCAACCACGATTAACTCGGCTAAGGAAAGGTTTATGAGCGACCAGGCCTTGTATTATAAGACTCTGGATGCTTACTTTGCCTTCCTGGATACGGCCGACTCGGTCGAACTCCGTTATGTGGACGCTGGTCTTGAAGATCAGATGTACATGAACGGATACACTGTAAACGGTGTTCCTGACGTTATCGTCATGAAGACCGACAACCACGACGGATGGTTCCTGGTTTACACTTTTGTAATCAAGGGCCAGAAATTCGAAGTGGCTTACAGAATCGACTGTGGATATCAGCCGACGAACGTCGAAAAGGTGATGGGTATTAAACCTACCACTCCGCCGACTACGCCGCCGTCTCCGCCTCCGACCGATCCTCCTGGACCGCCCGATCCTCCGGGACCGCCTGATCCTCCGGGACCGCCCGATCCTCCGGGACCGACCGATCCTCCGAAAGACCCGACTCAGGGTACTCCGGTGGGACCGAACGATGATCCTGGACCTGGTCCCGATACAAATACGGGAGTAGGCGGACAGCACTCGTCCGAAGACCAGCCGACGAATTCCGACCACATGACTCACGAAGAGTATGTGGAAACGATTCAGGATCTCAACGAGATTAACCAGGAGCAGCACGTTGGTGGCGATCCTAATACACCGACCGTGCAAACTCCGCCGGATACCCACGTCGACAATAATGGCGACAACGGCACCGGCAACGGTGGCATTGATGTACCGACTCCGGTTTCGGAGCCCGTACATGTCGAATCGCCAAGTGGCGAAGTTACGCAACTCTCACCTGATAATCCTGGCGAGGCATGGGGTGGCCCGCCAGACTAATATCAGCAGAGATATATAAAATGGGTGGAGCCCGTGGGCTGGACGCCCAAGTACCTTAGCAAAAGTCCGGTAGCTTCGGCTACCGGGCTTCATCCATGATTTGAAATTTGAGACGATTCGGTTGCAGATGAAAATTAACAATTCAGCTAGCGAACCAAAGTAACAGAATTTTTAATATTAACTTTAATTTTATTAACTGTTAAACTTTACTGAAAGGGATTTAATATTATGAATAAAGTTTATAAAGCTATTCTTGGTGTAGCTGCCGCTGCTATCGTCTCCGGTGCTACCCTCGCTCCAGCTGCTGTGATGGCTTGGGGTGACTCTGCTGGTGGTCGTACCGTTTACTCGCTTGAGGAAATCAATGCTGGTAAACTTGGTGACACCATCACTTTTAACTCAATTACCAATGGTAAAATTGGTGATGAGCGCAACTTCGTTGGCGCCAAACTTTCTACTGATACTAGCAACGTTTGGAAAGCTAATGAAATCAGCGTAAAAGATGGTGACGTTGTTACTATCCGTCTTTACGTTCACAACAACAGCCCTAAGGGCGAAAAGAAGATCGCAGAAGGTGTTTCTGCCAACTTCTCACTTCCTACGACTGTTGCTAAATCGCATACGGTGATTGGTTATCTCAACTCATCGAATGCAACCCCAAATCGCTATTGGGACGAAGTTAAGCTTACTTCAAGCGAAGACTTCTATATGGAATATGTTGAAGGTTCTGCAAAGTATACCAACTCTAAGATGGGTACCGTTGCTCTTTCTAACAACATTATCAATTCTGCTGTTACTCTTGGTTACGAAAAACTTGATGGTAAAATCCCAGGCTGTTATCAATATGATGGCCAGGTGACTATCCAGGTTAAAATTCATAAGTCTGTGACTGCTAAACTCGCTAAGACCGTTCGCATCAAAGGCGCTAAGGGTTGGAACGAGTCCGTCGAGGCTAAGATTGGTGACGAAGTTGAGTTCCAAATCGAATATGTGAACCTTACTTCTGCTCAGGTTGACAACGTGATGATTCGCGATGTTCTTCCTACCAACCTTGAATACGTAAAAGATTCTACCGTTCTTTACAACTCTAACTATCAAAACGGTACTAAGGTTGTTGAAAATACTTTGACTACCTCTGGTATTAACATTGGTAGCTACGGTGTGAATGGTAACGCTTACGTTCGCTTTACCGCTAAAGTTGTTAACAAATCTCTTGCTTGTGGTAACAACCAACTTGTTAACTGGGCAAGCTCTACTGTTAACTCTAAGGTGACGAAGGATGATGCTTCTGTGATGGTTAAGCGTGATGACGCTAAATGTCACGAGCAACCAACTCCTCCAACTCCACCGGTAATTCCACAAACTGGTGCTACTGAAGTAACTGCTATCGCTCTTGGTGCAGGTTCAGTTGTTACCGTTGCTGGTTACGCTATTGCTAGCTGGAAGAAACGTTAATTTAAGGACCGCTTTACGCTAAGCCGTAACACGGCTTCTTAGAAAAATTCCCATCGGGCAACCGGTGGGAATTTTTTGTGGTTTTTTATTGTCGATTTTCAAAATTCTTATGCTATAATTATTGTTATGAAAGCGTCATACAAAGAAGCTGGCAGGACCCGCAAGTGGTTGTTTTCTGTTCTAGCAGTTGTTTTTGCGATTGTGTCTTTGTTGATGCCAGTATTTAAGAGTGCCAATACGTATGCGGCATCGAGCTATGATTTAGTAGTGAGGATGGCGGATGGCGGTATTCTTAAAACCATTTCGCTTGGAAGCGATATTGGTGATGGCGGGAATTATGTGGCAAGAGTCAATGCATCCGGGAATGGAAGATATTCAATTACGATTGAAAACAATCTGACCGGCCAAGTACTCGGTACGGTTGATAACATTAGTCCGGATCGAATTACGTCGAATAATTCTTCTAGTTTTGCGAGTGCCGATTTTAATTATCGGTTGGAATTGTGGCAGGATGGTGGAACGGTGGCGAGCGGAACGCCAATTTCAGTGAGTGGCGGTCTAGAAAAACGTGCCTGGGTGATTGCCGAGGATGAAGATGGTGATGGTACTTATGATGTAAGTTATTCACAGCCGACCGGCGAGGGCTATACCTCAATGACCGATGCTTCAGTAAACCAACAGCAGATTGGTGATACTGTACCAGGGAATGCACAAGCCCCGATAGTTGCCGCGAACGACGATCCGCCTAGTGATGAAGATAAAAAGAGCGTTAAGGAAAAATGTATTTCTTCCGGCGCAGCAGGTTCGCTTGGTTGGATTGTTTGTCCGATAATGGTGTTTCTAGCGGATACATCGACGGATTTATATGATGCAATTGAGCCAATGCTCAGCGTTTCTTCTGATTCGTTTAACCAAAGCGCGGATTTATTTAAAGCCTGGCAAATGTTCCAACAATTTGCGAACGTGGCGTTTGTGATTCTATTCATGGTGGTGGTGATTTCGCAAATTACTGGCGTTGGTATTAATAATTATGGTATTAAGAAAATTTTGCCGAAATTAATTGTGGCAGCCGTGCTTGTGAATGTTTCGTACTGGCTTTGCATCATTGCCGCGGATGTATCAAACATTGTTGGTAATAGCATCCAAAACTTACTGAATGGTTTAGGCCCGGCTTTGCCGACGGATTATACGAGCGTGGAAGTGAGTGCCGGTGCGGTAACGGCAGTGACTGCAGTGCCAATTCTTGCGGCTTTAGTCGGTGGTGGTGTTGCAATAGCTTTGAATCCGGCGATTTTGCTTGGGTTGCTCATTTCGGCAATTGGCCTTGTGATTTCGTTATTGACACTTCTGGTTTTGCTCGCGGCAAGGGAAGCAGTGATTGTAGTACTAATCGTTATTTCACCAATTGCATTTGTTTGCTACATGTTACCGAACACGAAGAAAGCGTTTGATAAGTGGTTGAAGATCGGTGAGGCGATGTTGCTAGTTTATCCGACTTGTGGACTTATGGTTGGTGCCGGTAATTTCGTGTCGAAGTTGCTTCTAAATGGCGGAATTACAATTAGCGGTACTGGTAAGATTGGTGCCTTTGTGGGCGCATTTGTAGCGCTTCTTGTCGGCATTGTGCCGATCTTCTTTATTCCGTCAGTGATTAAGAAATCGTTTGCTGCAGCGGGCGATCTTGGAACGAAGATTTCTGGAATCGGAAAGAATATTGGTGGCAGAGCGCAGAATGCTGCTAGAAATAGTGCACTTAATCGCGAAGCACAAAGACGTGGCATGGAACGCCGAACGAGAATTACTGCTGGTATTGGTACTGATGGCAAGCCAAAGGAAATGGGCAGAATGGGGAAGATTCTACGTGGTGGCGAGAGAAACATTGCCGATGCGAGAGCACAGTTCTTAAAAGATCAAACGAGCAGATTCCGCTCTGATTCAATGAATGGAACTGGATTCGATGCCGCACAAGTCGATCAGAAGAAGGCGTTTGAAAAAGAGGAGCTTGGCCAGTGGATTACGCTTGTCAATGACAAGACAAGAAATGGCGAGGATGAGGATACGTTGTTTGCAATGTATGATGAGGCGATGGCAGAGAATAATAAGACAAAGGCCGTTGCTGTTGCGAGAATTGCTGGTAGACGTAAGGATACGGCTGCGAGATTCCTTGGCGAGAAGATTACTGGAGCAACTCTTGCCCCACCTGAAAGGCCGGCTGATCCAACGGATGCTGCGAAAATGGCAGAGTATAATAAGAGATTGGCAACTTACAATAATAGAGTTGAAACATTGGCTGAAAATCAACGCTTAATTAACGAAGATGACAGACGTGGCATTTTCCAGGGCGTTGCCAAGGAAATTGCGACTGGTGAAAGTAGCGGTGCATATAGAGAATCATCACCTCTTGGCTTTGAATTTGCCGCTATGCATAACAGGGACGCGAATGTTCAAAGAGTCGATGCGAACGGGCAACCGATTCCTGGTGTTTCTGAGCCACTCGAAACGAATTATGCGAACTGGAGAGACGCTGGAGTTTTGCATGACGCGCTCGATAAGTATGTTACTGATAGCAAATCGCTCGTTGGTCTTAAGGGAAGTACACTTAAGGAATTTCATGATTCAATGCTAAGTGGTACTATGAATGCGGAAGACCAGGCGATGTTAAGGCAAATGGCTACTGATGCAATTAATAATCGCGATAAAGGGCCTTGGGATTATACTAAGGCAGAAACTCTTTGTAAGATTTCCGGTCAGTTTAGTTATAATCCGGCGACAAAGGAAATTACACGGATTGCGCCATCGCATAATCCAACTATGGATGGTGGTGGTGGGCAGATTCGTGGCGCTGGTGGTGCCGGCGGTGGCAATGGTGCCAATCCGGGCGCGGGAATTATAGACTAAAGAATATCGCATCCTAACGGGTGCGATTTTTGTTGCTTGAATTATTTTAGAGCGGATTGAATGACGTGGTCGAAGAGGCAGGTAACGGTGAGCGGGCCGACGCCGCCGGTTTTCGGCGTGAGGGCAGTGAGGTCTTGGCGATTTCTAACTTCTTCACTAACGTCACCAACAATGACACCGTCTTCAGAAGTGGTACCAGCATCTACAATAACAGCACCAGCACGGACCATATCATTCTTAATTAGTCCCGGAACGCCGGTAGCGGATATAATCACATCGTAGTCGGATAAGACATTTAAATCGTCACCACGACGAAAAACGGTAACGTCATAGCCAGAGTTTTTGAAAATACGTTCAAGTGGAGCACCAACGAGTTTGCCGTGGCCGACAAGAGCGATTTTTTTATGATCGAGCTCAATACTGTGACCAGCTAGTAGCCAATTAATGGCGGTAGCGGTAGCCGAATCGAAATCACTGTGTGATGATAAACCATCCACATCTTTGTTTGGTGCGATGAGGTCAGTAAGTTCGTCGGTTCTTTCTTTTTCAGCAATCGGTAGTTGCAGAATCATGCCGTTAATCTCTGAATCATTATTCGCTTCGAGAATTTTGTTCTTGATTTCTTCAGAATCCTTGGCGTCAAAAAGCGTAACTTTCACGCCGATATCGTCGCCATATTCCATTTTGAGATTCACGTATTTAGCAATGACTGGACTGTCGCTATTTCGGATGATTAAAAGATGCGGTTTCTTAGAAAGACCGGCAACTTGATGACGTTGACGTTCTTTTATAAAACCAGCTAATTCTTTACCATCTAAAATTTTCATACGAGTTCGACTGGTTCCTGTTGAAGTTTAAAGCCATATTTTTCGAGGACGGTATTCATGATGAAATTACGAGCAGCCGCCAGTTCGTTGAAAGTCTTGGCAGATTCATTAATTAAGACAAGTGAAGCTTTGGGATTGACACGGATGCCATAAATGAGTTGGCCAGAAAGTCCGCATTGTTCAATGAGCCAACCGGCATTAATCTTGATACCATCATTACCACGATGAATTGGAATACCACGGCTAGTGATTTGATAGACTTCTTCTTCAGTGATGTAAATGTTTTTGAAGAAGGAACCGGCACTGGCAGTGGTAGCGGGATCTGGAAGTTTTTCGGCACGAATAGCTGAAACCATTTTGCGGACATTAAGTGGCGTAAAGACGGTTTCGTTGTGCTTAGTGATGTATTCTTCGATGGAATTATAGAACGGACGGTTCATGCGACCAACTTGCATCTCAAGGCGAATTGCAATAATGAAGTAGCGATTCTTTTCGGTTGTATTCATGATGCTTTTACGATAAGAAAAACGGAAGTCTTCTTTGGACAAAGTCTTGTATTCGCCAGTTTCAGAATCGTAAACGTCGGCGTTATAGAAGCACTGTGAAACGTCTTGGCCGTAGGCGCCAATATTTTGAACCGGTGCGGCACAGGCGAGGCCTGGAATTTTACTTAAGGCTTCGATGCCGGTGTATTCTTTTTTGCAAGCAAATTCAACAACGTCATCCCAGACGGTGCCACCCATGGCAGTAATAACGCCTGGATTGTCCGGATCTTCTGTAATGCCAGTCATGACGTTTTTGATGAGTACACCATTAAATCCTTCATCATGTCCCAGAGTGTTTGCGCCAGTTCCGATTGGTACAGCTGGTAAATTTTGCGAACGCGCAAAAGCGTAAGCAGAAGCGACGTCGGCTTTGGTTTCGACTTCAATTAGAAATCGCGCTGGACCGCCGAGGCGCATTGTAGTTAAGGATGAAATTGGAACATTTTCACGTACTCTCATGATAGATATATTATATCACAAAGACGGGGTTATTTGTTGGCGCAGAAGTTGTCGGCGTCGACGTGGTATTTCGGACTATTCGCCTTGATGTTTTGCTTCGCGCGGGCGACAAAATCTGGGTTATGTTTCTCGGCTTCAGCGATGGCTTTTCGCATGTCTTTGCTCGTTAGCTCGATTTTAGAAAGGGAAGCTTCGGTTAAGTCATCTTTGCCATAACCAAGACCTTCGCGAATTTCGGCGTCGGTTTTACCTTTGTTTTGCCAGATGGCGTAGACTTCTTGTCGGCCTTTTAAGACGTTTCTCGCGGCTTGTTCGCGGATACTGGCGAGATAGGAAGCGTCTTGGTGCTCAGCGGCCCAAGTGTCGGCGGTTTGATCTAAAGATTCTTCAAGGAGTTTGGCGCGGACTTCACTATAAGAAGATTTTTTCTCGCCTGGATGCTTTTCGGGATGAGCGCCGTAACCAATCCAGCCGTCGACTTTGCCGGCGAGCATGACTGGTGCGCCGGTGCGGTTAATCATTTCGGAGTTTTCTTCTTTAATCTTTTTCAAAATGTCGTAGGTTTTTTCGAGATCTTCTTCGGAACAATACAAAACAAAAGTGTCGTCGCGTTTGCCGCCATCATTATCGAATTTGAAATAAAACGGCATTGATTTTTCGTCGAAAGCGTCGATTAAGAGATTGGCTATTTTGTAAATATCTTCGCCGGCGATGTTCAGATACAAACGGTGCTTAGTTTCGTCAGCCGGCTCGGTGCCAGTTTTGCCACGTTCAGACAGAATGTGTGTCCAACCGTTTTCTTCGTGTTCCCAATCGTTATCGTCTAGGACTTTTTCGATTTGTTTATAGGTTTGCTCGTCGTAAGAATTCTTGGCGATTTGTTTTAATTCATAGACGCTGCTAACATCTGGACAACTTTCAAGGAAATTTTTGATGTATTTTTGCTCCGGAGAAGCGTTGGCACGGTTGACATCGAGAAAAGATTTTTTCCAGCGCTCAAACATTTTGAGGCGAAATTCCTCGCGGTCAGCAGTGTTTTCGGGCGAAGCTTTTTTCTCGCCTTTGTGAGCATATTGGAGATTGTTGTAGAATTGACCAACCGGTTTAGCGTATGCGTCGATGATTTCGTCGAATTTAGCTGGGTCGTCGAGCGGGCTTTCGAGGTTTTCAAAAATGGAGTGCTTTTCGACGGATTCCGGAGTAGTGACCGGAGCTTCGCTCGGCGCTCCTACTTCCTCGGTAATCGTGCTCCAGCCGTTGTAGCCTTCTTCAACTGGTTTATTAAACTCTTCGTAGAGTTCGAGACGGCGACCGTATAATTTCTTTTTTAGGGAATCGAGGGATGCCTTGCATTGATTTAAGGTTTCTTCGTTATTGGCTTTTTCGAGACCTTTAATAAGCGCATCCTCCAAAGGTTGTAATTCGAATGGAGTTGGGCAAGCTTTTAAAAGATTTTCAATGTCGTCAGGATTGGAACCGCCAGTACCACGACCATTCATCCAGGCAAGCAAAGAACTCTCGATGCCGGAATCAATGGTTTCAAAAACTTTGTCTTTACCTTCAAGATCGAGTGGGGAAGCAACGCCGGCTAGAAGTTTTTTCTCTTCGGCAATACCTGGCTGTTCACCCATACTGGGGACGTTTTCGTGCATACTTTTATTATAACAGAATAAGCCTAGGCGCTTTCTATTTTTAGGTAGGGGGTTTACAAGTCTAGATGGCTATAGTATAGAAACTGCGGAAATCAGATAAAAATCCGGGTTTTAGTATATAATAAATAAGAAGAAAGGTAATACTATGGCAAAAAAGGATGTGGTGGCAGACAATAAAAACGATAAGGGTGACGGAAAGTCCGAGGCCTTGAAGCTGGCAATTGCACAAATTACGAAGCAATTTGGTGATGGCTCAATTATGAAGCTTGGTGAAACTCCGAAGATGGATGTTGAGCTTCTGCCTTCGGGCTCTTTGTCGCTAGATTTAGCGCTCGGTGGTGGTTATCCAAAAGGGCGTATTATTGAGATTTATGGTCCAGAATCTTCGGGTAAGACGACTTTGGCACTTCATGCAATTGCGGAGATTCAGAAGCAAGGCGGACAGGCAGCATTTATCGATGCTGAGCATGCGCTCGATCCAGCCTATGCCAAGAAGATTGGTGTAGATACGGCGAATTTACTAATTTCGCAACCGGATAATGGCGAGCAGGCACTCGAGATTTGTGAAACTTTGGTGCGCTCAAATGCAGTAGATTTGATTGTGGTGGACTCGGTCGCAGCATTGGTCCCACAAGCGGAAATTGATGGCGATATGGGCGATGCTCAGATGGGTCTTCAAGCGAGATTGATGTCTCAGGCAATGCGCAAGCTCACTGGCATTATTTCGAAGTCGCGTGCAACAGTAATTTTCATTAACCAGATTCGTATGAAGATTGGTGTGATGTTTGGTAATCCAGAAACCACGACTGGTGGTAATGCGCTTAAGTTCTATGCGTCGGTACGCATTGATATTCGTCGCATTGGTCAGATTAAGGAAGGCGAAAACATTTCCGGTAACCGTACGAAGATTAAAGTGGTGAAGAACAAGATTGCGGCACCATTTAGGACGGCTGAGTTCGACATTATGTACAACGAAGGTATTTCAAAGACCGGTGACGTGCTGGATCTTGGCGTGCAATATGGCATCATCGATAAGGCCGGTGCATTCTTTAAATACAATGGTGAGACTTTAGGACAAGGTCGCGAAGCCGTGAAGAAACTTTTCAAAGAAAAACCAGAATTAATGGAAGAAATTGAAAAGCAAGTTCGCGAAAGAGCAGCAAACGAAGAATAAAAAACTAAATGGAGGAGACTTGATGCATCAGGATGAGATTTGGCAAGTCTATGCAAAAAACGGTGAACCAATTCCTGGAGAGGGTTGGGATTCTAAAAAAGATAATCCAGAAAAAACTAATAATAAAGCTATCGTTGGGGTGGCGGTAATTGCTTTTTATCGTTTTAACGACAAACATGAATTAGAGTTTTTATGGCAGAAAAGGTCCGAAAAAGTTGATCGTTATCCAGGTATGTGGGATTTTTCGGCCGGCGGACACATTAATTTAGGTGAGACATTGATTCAAGGTGCAATTCGTGAAACGAAGGAAGAAATTGGTGTCGACATTACGCCAGAGGATCTGGAATTCGTGACGATGCGACCGTTTAATTGTAATCGTTTTGCGTGGGTTTACTGTGTAGACTGGACTGGAAGACCGGACGAATTTCATTTTGATGATAATGAAGTTTCGGAAGTGAAATGGGTGAAATATAGTGAGATGGAAGAATTCCGTTTGAAATATGCCAAGGACCCACTAAAAACTGACAACATCACTTTTCCGAATATTCACGAGTGGTTAAAGATTCATGGCTACCTTCAAAATCACTAATATCAAACAGGCGGTTAAAAACGAAAACCGCGTGAATGTTTATGTGGATGGGAAGTATTCTTTTTCACTCGACATTGCGCAATTAGTGGATTTTAAAATTAAAGTCGGGCAAGAGATTTCTGAAAGTGATTTAAAAGAATTTAAACGAGCGTCTGAGTTTGGAAAAATATACCAAAGAACGCTCGAATGGGTTTTAACCAGACCACATTCGATTCGGGAGACTAAGGATTACTTGTATAGGAAAATCAGAAACTCTTCCTCGGTAGCGCTCCGGGCCGCTAGGCCGAGTCTTACTACCTCGGAAGAGCATTCTGATTTTCCCAACAAGGAAACTATGTCTGGCTTTTCGGATGCGATTATTGAAAGGCTCATTCAAAAAGGATACTTGGACGATTTAAAGTTTGCCGAATACTACGTTGAGAATCGTTTTGTGAAAAAAGGAATCTCCAAAAAACGCCTACAAATGGAGCTCATGAAAAAAGGCGTTTCGCGCGAAATAATTGAGCAAGTCTTAGAGGTAACGAGCCGAAACGATGAAGAAGAAATTATGAAAATGATTGCAAAAAAACGCAACAAATACGATAATGAAAAACTTATTCAGTATCTTTGTCGTCAGGGATTTCACTTTGAGACTGTGCGAAATCTTGTTCAGACTTACGGAACGGATTCACAAAATTCGGAATAAACTCTTCGTTCGCGGCTTTTTTCTTGATTACGCTTTCTTCGTCTTTCACAATGATTTTGTAGTCGTCAATTTCAACAATTTCGCTGCGTGGAATAGTTAAATCAGGATCAACAAAACTTTTAATAATCGGACGCTTTACGATAATTTGTTGGACCATGTAGTCGTCACTTGTGACGGTATAATCGAGAACTTTGCCTAGTTTGGTGCCTTTTTTAGTTTCGACTCTTAGGCCGATGAGATTAAAATTTAGGTCAATGACTTTGCTAATTTTGATTACATCTTCTTTATTCACAAGTTCGTCAATAGAATCGACAACCATGCCATAACGGGAGTATTCGCGGATGGATTTGGTGTCTAGAATGTTAGCTCCGCGGTCGACTAAAGGACCAGATAGATAAAAACCAATGATTTTGCAATCAGATGGATCAACGATTGGTTTTGAAACGGAGCCGATAGCGCTCGTTGATTGCATACTTAAGACTTTAGTGCCGAGAAGGCGGCTAGCTTGAACTAACATAATTCCATTATAGCATAACTTTTTTAGCGTCTTCGATGCGGTAGTTACCAATCTTGGTGCGGCGAAGGGCGGTGAGATAGGCACCGGTGCCAAGTTTTTTGCCGATGTCTTCGGCGAGTGTGCGGATGTAGGTGCCACTGCTGACGTGGCAGCGGATTTTAAGAGTTGGGTAAGAATAATCAAGGATCTCAAGACGAAAGATTTCGACTTCGCGACTCGGGATTTCAAAATCGGCGCCTTTACGAGCGAGTTTATAGGCGCGCTCGCCGTTAATCTTAATAGCCGAGAAACGAGGTGGGGTTTGGGTGATTTTACCGGTGAAGGAACGAAGCACAGATTCAACCGTTTTACGTTTCGGACACGGGTCGCTCGCGCCCGTCGTTACGGGGCTCGCGCCCTCATTCTCGGTCGTAACCTCCGAAAGGTCCTCAATGTGAAACGGTTGAATCTCTCCTTCAGGGTCGCCGGTAGAGGAGACGAAACCAAGTTTTAGTTCGGCTTCGTAGATTTTATCGAGTTTTAAGAATTCATTCGATTTTTTGGTCATTTTACCAGATAGCAAAATCAAAAGGCCGGTGGCGAAGGGATCTAGTGTCCCGGTGTGACCGACTTTAATCTTGCGGCCGAACTCTTCCTTTAATTCGCGGCGAATTTTCGCGACGACACCAAAAGAGGAGATTCCGGCTGGTTTATCGACTAAAATGATTTGATCTTCCATTAGGGGTATTTTACCATAAAACCTCTGTAAAATAAAGTGGTTATTCTTGACTTTTTGGTAAAAGTGTGCTATAATTATAGATGAATCGTTAGGAGGCGGTTTGTATTTTAATTCTTTGTAAACTTTTGAAAGGGAGTGGTTCTATTGAATAAGACCGATGTAATTAGTACTGAAGGATTCGTTGTGGACAAAGATTCGATGGCGATGAAATTTATTTCTCGTAATGAATTACTCGAAATGTTTCTCTATGAAGAGGACAGCGTCCGCAGCCTGGAGCAAAGTAGAGCAGGAATGCCAATAAGCAAGTTTATCGCAAAATGTGTGAGAGATCAGGGCAAGACTGTAAGATTAACCTGGGAAATTGAAGCTTTTGGATATGCTGTGTACAATCTTCTCGCTTGGAAAAGGTATCAAATGACCTATTCGATTAAGGAATCGACGCTGCTGCAGTTTCTTCGTTCGTACCCAATTGACAAGCCTGATATGAAGACGCTTAGTCTACCGTTTCCAGCGGTATTTGTGATTTTGAATTTGGATAGGCCTAAGCAAGAAGAATCAGAGATAGGTTATCTAATCTGTAAGAGAGAGAACCGGTTTGATGTAACAGCTTTTGTAGGGAATGAGATGTATTACTACCCAGTCGATTCGGGAACGTTTGGCTGTTGGCTTAATAACCGCATCTCTATTTATATTCCGGATTCTAAACAGCGTGATTATATGAAATATGCGTGGCAAATTGTGCTTTTTCTAGCAATATATAATCGCGAGCCAGAGATAATTCCTGTCAGTCGTATCATACTTAAAGGACAAAATGGCACTAGAGTGAAACCTTCCGACTATGTATTTGGTGATTTTGTCTCAAGCGAAAAAGTGATCCAAACTACTACTATAGAAGATAGGATTTCGGCTCCTGGTTCAGCATTATCAACAGAAGGATTGATTCCACCTTGTGAGAGGCCGATCGAAATCGTGATGCAAAAGGGGACGCATAAATCTCCGAGGCCACACGATGTAGCAAAACATTATCGAACCTATTGGACAGGTAAAGGCAGAACCAAACCTATTAGGAAGGAAATTGAATCATTTAGTCGTGGTGGAAAACCCGGTGATAAAATTACGCCAAGAGCAAAAGTTTATGAATGAGGAAAACCCTCGCCATCAGGCGAGGGTTTACTTTTTTTCTCTGGTGTGGTATAATGAAAAAACTATGATAACAAAAGAGAATAAGGACAAGGCTATTGCCAAGGTCGCTCGTAACAAAGCTGACGTTGGTTCTCCTGAAGTTCAAGTTTCGATTTTGACGGAGCGCATCAAAGAAGTGACTGAGCACGTCAAGAATAACAAACATGACTTTATGGCCAAAAGAGGTTTAATGCAGATGGTAGGGAAGCGTAAGAAGCTTCTAAAGTACCTTGAGACGACCGATTTTGAGCTATACAAGAAGACTGTGAAGAAGCTCGGCCTCAGGAAATAGTAAAAAAATCAACCCGTCTGCTAGAAGCAGGCGGGTTTTTTGATAGAATGATTAGCTTACCTTTCGGTGAGGTCGATGAGTCTATTCATCTCCTTAAAGCTAACATTTGGGACAACAATTGTGAGACCAGAGCGGCCGGCGCATTGTTTAACAATGACTTTTTTGCCGATCCTTCTGGCTTCGTACTGGAAATCCAGGCTGATATTGTCGTCTCGATCGAAATGTGCGACCATGGCCTGAGGGCCATATTCGGGGTTTTCACCCCAACTCATGTTATCCATCATGTTTTTATACCTCCTAAACTCGATTGGAATAACAGATACTTCTATTATAGCACAAAATGCTAAAAAAGTCAATATGAATATGGTTAAAGCAAGCATAAAAAATGCTTCAAAAACATGGACAAAATAAGATAAGCGTTTTATAATGGTAATGTATACTTTTTAGGTGTGCAATAAAGGTAAAAAGTGTTAAAACAAAGCGATAAAAAAGTAATGAAAATTGCTAGGTACATTTGTGCACATGTTGCAATGTTTTTGGTTGCTTTAACAGCGGTGGCATTTGTTGCACTCGGTTCTTATGAATACAGAGCAGTAAAAGCAATTCACGACGATTCTTTAGATATTTATGGAGATAATGCTTGTACATTTACTTCGACAGTGACACAAACCCACTCGAAGACAGTGACGAATAGCTCTTACAGCACCGGTATTGGTCAGACGAGACTAACAACCAAGTGTGCCGATGCGCCGAGTTTTGAGATTTATGCAGTTGGTTATTCGAATAATTCGACCGGCAATACGAGACTGATTGGGCAGAATGGTGGTGGGAACATTAACACCGGTACCGGGACGGGTGACGTTTCGAACTGGTCGATGCAGATTTCGAAGGATACGTCTTCGTATCTTCCTGCCCAAATGACGATTGAGAACAGCTTTGGCAGCTACCATGTAGTACCAGGCTCGACGACTCTCATTGCAACTTATGGTACAAACACCGACACGACGGTTGGTGCTTCAATTTTTACGACTTACGCAGCTAGGATTTCGAGCTCACAATTACCGGATTCTTACATTGGTAAGGTGAAGTATTCAATTGTGGCGGCGGAACCGCTCCCAGATTGTTTACCGGGGTACATTTGCTATGATCCAGTGAATGCCAATGTGGTCGGGACGATGAATCCAGGAACTTATACAAATGATACGAGCAGCAATAAGGGGTATCAGGTGGCAACGGGTGGTAGCACGGTGGTGCTTCAGGCACCAAACTACTATTTGCAAGGTTATGGTTTTGCTGGCTGGAATACGGCAGCCGATGGCACGGGTACGCTTTACGGGCCGAACCAGGCAATTACGGTACCAACAAATTCGTCTGAGGGTTTGACGCTTTATGCGACTTGGGTGGCCTCGGCTGGGTATTTCCATAACTGGCAAGGTTGTGGTAACTTGACGCCGGTTTCCTATAATTCTGGAACTGGTGCAATTGTCGCTACACTTGCTAGTGTGACGGCGCTCACGGATATCCGTGACAACCAAACTTATGCGGTGGCGAGATTAGCGGATGATAATTGTTGGATTATTGAGAACTTCCGTTTTGGTGGCAATAATGTGACACTTGATGAAAATTACACTAATAATCCGGCTGTGCCAATGACGTATTATTACCCTGGTACGAGTATACAAATGACGACTTCTTCGTATTCAACTTCGACGACACCGGCTCAGTGGTGTACTGATGGTACACAATCTTGTACGGAACGTTTGTTATTCAATACGGACAACACGGTGATGGGTAAAACTGCGTCGACATATAGTACATCTGGGAATGTGATTGCGTATGGTAATTATTACAACTGGTATGGTGCGACGGCGGGTAGAATATCGCATTATTACACCAATAATGCAGTGGCGGATGGTTCGATTTGTCCAAAAGGTTGGGATCTTCCTTATGATACGGGTGATGAATTTGATACGATTGGTTACCTTTCGAAACAATACGGTGGCGGTTATGGTTACATTGATAATGTAGCAGTAGTGAATCGATTAATGAGCTTCCCGAATAACTTCGTTTATGGTGGGTACATTTATGGTGCCTATATTGGTCGGGGTAATACCGGTATGTATTCATCTAACACAGCAAATAGTACTGGAAGTGGCGGTATGTGGGCATATGAATTTCTCATGTATAATGGCAATATAAATGATCGTACCATTACGACTGGTACGACGATGACTTCTCAGGGCGGTTACACGATTAGATGTTTACGCCCTGCAGCTAAACAGATTACTGACTTAACTTATATGCAAGATTTTGCGACGCTAAATGATGTAGATTATGCTGGGGTTTGGAACTCGATGAGAGAATGGGCACAATTCCAGCTCAAAGACTCCCGTGATAATAAGACATATTGGGTGACGAAGCTTGGTGATGGCAACATTTGGATGAGTCAAAATCTCGATCTTGATATTGCTAGAAAGTATTATTATCACGCTGATACGGATATCGGTTATGAAGATTCGAGTACATCATGGTATCCACAATATGCGACCTCGAATGTTTACAATTATTCTGGTAATTATATTACGGCATGGAATTTTAATAATAGTAATTATCCGATATCGCTAAACCCAGGGACTTCGGCATCGACGAACTGGTATTGGGATTCTGGGCAGTGGAGCTCGGGGAATTACGATGGCTATAACTATTTGAAGGGGCAGACTGGTGGTATGTTTAATATGTCGCCTTATGCTTCGAATGGAACGCATGGACATGTTGGTAATTATTATAGCTGGGCGGCGGCAGTTGCAACAAACAATGCGTCTCAGTATAGTCATCTTCAGAATGCACCGAATTCGATTTGTCCGGCCGGATGGCGACTTCCGAAATATAATGCATCTCTAAGTCCGAGTGGCTCATCGGATTACACGGAGCTTGATCAGGCTGTACAGTCAATTTGGGACGAATACTATGGACACGGCAACCAACCAGACGGAACTAATAGTGATGTAGATATGTATCTTACGGGTGCACCGTTTTACTTCCCAAGAGCAGGTCAGATTGGCAAGTACACGGATCCGAACACTTATACGACCTATGATTATGGAGTGCTAGAATCCGCTGGTACGTTGGGTTCAGGCTACTGGAGCGCGACTTCTTATATTATTTCTGGTTATATGGATACGGCTGTGTACGACTGGTATTGGTGGGGTAACTATGCACAGGGTGGCCCGGAGTTTAGTTACGGACGTGGTACGGGCATGTCGGTTCGGTGTCTCGCGAGACCGCAGTGGGAAATCGATAGAACTGGCTTCTAATTTGTGTTATAATATATATAGAATATTAAAAATGGGAAGACGGCAGATACTGCATATAGAACTGACAGTTCTTGTCCAATATCTGATGTTTTCCCAGAAAGGAAAATTTTTTCATGGATATTATAAATCCTAATGGTAAGAAAACCATGCAGGTTTCCACTGATTGGTTGGGCCGAAAATTGACGCTTGAAGTAAACCGCGTCGGCTTTCGCACGACTTCTTCAGTGCTCGTGACCTATGGTGATACCGTGGTGCTCGGCTCGGTAGTAGTCGGTACTAAACCAGTAATACAAGATTTCTTCCCGTTATCAATTGATTACGAAGAGAAATTTTATGCCGCCGGTAAAATCTCCGGTTCAAAGTTTATTAAGCGTGAAGGTAAACCAGCCGATGAAGCAATTCTCGTTGGTCGTTTAATTGATCGCCCGATTCGTCCACTCTTCCCGAAGGGCTATCGTCAGGAAGTGCAAGTAGTTTGTACGGTGCTTTCAATGGACCCAGCATTCCGCCCGGACTGTGTTGCAATGGTTGCGGCTTCCGCGGCGCTTATGAACGCTGGCGTGCCATTTGACGGTCCAGTGGCTGGTATTCGTATCGGTAGAATTGGTGGTGAATTTAAGGGCTTCTTAAGCGCCGAAGAACGTGAGCAATCTCCACTTGATCTCGTCGTGGCTTGTAAAGATGGCAAGGTGATGATGGTGGAAGCCGGTGCGAAGGAAGTTCCAGAAGATACTATTATCGAGGCGATGCACTGGGCAGTAAAGAATGTTCAACCAGCACTTGACCTTCAGCGTGAACTCGCTGAAAAAGTGGCAGCCAAAGAACAAGAATACGAATTAGTGCTTCCAGATGAAGCGATTCTAAAAGAAGTTGAGGACTGGACCAAGGGTAAATTCGGTAGCAAAGTTCGTGGCAACGTGATGGAGCGCACTCAAATTCTTGATGACATCAAGTATGCAATGCATGATGAATTCGCACTTTCGAAAGGCCAGGGTGAAACCGACAATGAGAAAGTCGAATGGTACGACGAAAATCTACGCGATGTTTATGATCAAGCATTTGAACTGGCAGTGCATAAGGAAGTTCGCCGTAGCATTGTAGAAGAAGGTGTCCGTCCGGATGGTCGTAAACTAAACGAAGTCCGTCCACTTTCGTCACAAGTTGGCATTTTGCCGCGCACGCATGGCTCATCACTCTTTACGCGTGGTGTGACACAGGCGATGAACATCGTGACACTCGCGCCACTTTCGTATGCGCAAGATGTTGATACGATGGAAGTGACGGAAGGTAAGCGTCGCTACATGCATCATTATAATGCGCCTTCTTATACGGTGGGTGAGCCAGGTAGAATCGGTTCGCCAGGACGTCGTGAGATTGGCCACGGTTATCTTGCTGAGAGAGCATTGCTTCCAGTACTTCCTTCCGAAGAAGATTTCCCATACGCCATTCGTTCCGTGACTGAAATCATGTCCCAAAACGGTTCGACTTCAATGGCTGCAACTTGTTCTTCATGTATGGCCCTCATGGATGCTGGCGTGCCACTCAAACGCCCAGTTTCTGGCGTGGCGATGGGTCTCATGGTAGATGTACCAAAAGGCCAACCGATTGAAGCTTCCGATATCGACAAGGCCTATGTCTTAACCGATCTTATGGATGCGGAAGACTTTGCTGGTGATATGGATTTCAAGGTGACTGGTACAACTGAAGGTATTACGGCTCTTCAGATGGACATGAAAGTTCATGGTCTTCCAGTTGAAATCATGGAGAAAGCTATCAAGCAATCGCATGAAGGTAGAATGTTCATCTTGAAGCACATTCTTGAAGTGATTCCAGAACCAAGAAAAGAAATCTCGAAGTATGCACCGCGTATCGAGAAGCTCATGATTAATCCAGACAAAATCGGTGCTGTGATTGGTAAGGGTGGCGAAACCATCAATAAGATTACTGCCGAAACCGGTGCTGAGGTGAATATTGAAGATTCTGGTCTTGTCACGGTTTCTGGTACGGATCCAGAAAAAATCAAGAAGGCTTTGGATTGGATTCGTGGATTAACCGAAGAGCCAGAAGTTGGTAAGATTTATGAAGGTACAGTCGTTTCAATTAAGGACTTTGGTGCATTTGTAAACATCATGCCAGGCATTGATGGTATGCTCCACATTTCACAAATTACGGATAAGAAGCGTCTAAACAAAGTGACTGAGGTCCTGCACGAAGGTGATGTCATCAAGGTTCGTTTGATTGCCATCGATGATAAGGGTAGACTCAGCCTCACGATGATTGGTCTCTAATGGATAAAATACGGAATTTCTGCATCATTGCACACATCGACCATGGTAAATCGACCTTGGCCGATCGCATGATGGAGCTAACCGGAACGGTCGAGAAGCGCGAGATGAAATCGCAGCTACTCGATTCGATGGAGCTTGAACGTGAAAAGGGGATTACGATTAAACTCACGCCGGTTACGATGAAATGGAAAGGATACACTTTAAATCTCATTGATACTCCAGGACATGTGGATTTTTCGTATGAAGTTTCGAGAAGTTTGCAGGCAGTGGAATCGGCAATCCTGGTCGTAGATGCGACGCAGGGAATTCAAGCCCAGACACTTGCGAATGTCTATCTTGCGATTGAACAAGACCTTACGATTATTCCAGTGATTAATAAAGTAGATTTGCCAGCAGCCG
Source organism: Candidatus Saccharimonadota bacterium (assembly GCA_017432025.1). Lineage (GTDB taxonomy): Bacteria > Patescibacteriota > Saccharimonadia > Saccharimonadales > Saccharimonadaceae > Nanosyncoccus. The sequence continues at coordinate 57,928 of JAFRJX010000005.1, read as the reverse complement.
AAGTTGAAAAAACTGCCGCTCAAATCATGAATTTACTGGGTTGTAAACGCGAAGATATCATTGGCGTTTCGGCTAAGACTGGTATGAACGTTGAGAAGGTCTTAGACGAGATTATCGAAAAAGGTCCAGCGCCAAGAACTGTAGCCTAATTTGACAGATATAGATAATAGTATTATAATATTATTATTCTGTTTGGGGGCGATAGAAAGTTCTTTTTGAGAGGAGGACGAATGATGTCTGTAAAAGTGTTTTTTATGCGGCACGGTCAGTCGGTGGCTAACCTCCAGAATTATTTTTATAATGACGAGGATGCTCCGCTGACTCCGCTTGGTTGTGAACAAGCCAGAGAGGCTGGAAGAAAACTGAAAGAGTCCGGAATTAAGTTCGACGCGATTTACTGTTCGACTTACGAAAGAGCAAGGGAGACTTGCCGTCTGGTGCTTGAACAAATGGGCATCGACGAGAAATCCGTAATCATTGATAAACGGATTGAAGAACGTAAGTTCGACGGCCTAATCGGCAAGACTGCTTCGGATGAACATTACCGAGAACTTTTCCGGTATGATTCTGGCCGTTCGGAAGAAGATGGAGTGGAAACACTCCCGGCGCTTGAAGAGCGAGCCAAAGATTTTATCGACACGCTGAAGGAAAAACATGATGGCGAAAACGTGCTAATCTTTTCGCACGGATGCTTCGGCATGGCCTTTTATGTGGTGCTGAAAGGACGTCCAAAGTCCGGCAGCTATCACGACGATCTGCATCTACTGAAAAACTGCGAAGTATACGAAACAATTATTTGATCCTCTAAACAGAAGGGCCGAGCCATAGCGCTAGGCCCATTTTTGTGTTATAATATTTTTTATGGAAACAAGAGCACTCATTTTTGACTCTTACTTTGACGATTATCGTGGCGTAGTGTTATATGTCCGAATTTTTGAAGGCGAAATTCCGAAAAATGCGGAAATCTTGATGATGGCAGCGGGCACGAAAGGCTTGGCACTGGAAGTTGGGATTTTGACGCCAAAAATGACCCCGCGCGAGAAATTATCAAATGGCGAAATTGGCTATATCGTGACGAACCTCAAAACCACGCGTGAGGCAAAAGTGGGTGATACGGTAACATTAGCTAAGGTGCCAGCAACTAAACCGTTACCTGGTTATAAAAATGTTTTGCCATTTGTATATGCGGGATTCTTCCCGGTTTCAAATGACCAGTATAAAGATTTGAAAGAAGCAATTGAAAAATTGTCACTTTCGGATTCGGCTTTAAGGTATGAGCCGGAGAATTCGCCAGTTTTAGGATTTGGCCTTCGCATTGGTTTCCTAGGACTCCTTCATATGGATATTATTAAAGAAAGGTTAGAGCGCGAGTTTAATCTTGATTTAATTGTGACGAATCCGTCAACGAATTATGAAGTAGTGCTAAATAGTGGTGAACTCATTGAAATCAAGTCGGCAGCAGATTTGCCGGACCAATCGGAAATTAAAGAAATCCGTGAGCCGTGGGTGAAGGGCGAAATCATTGTGCCGGCAAATATGATTGGAAATGTTCTCAATCTTATTAATGAAAAACGCGGACATCAAACGAATTTGTCTTATATTGAAGAACGCGCCGTGATTGATTTTGAAGCGCCGATGGCGAATCTGCTTACAGATTTTTATGATCAGTTAAAGTCGGCGACAAGTGGCTATGCTTCATTTAATTATGAACTCAATGGTTATCGTCCGGAAGATTTGGTGCGCGTAGACTTTCTAGTGGCTGGAAATAAAATGGATGCATTGTCTGTGATGGCGCACCGAAGTGAAGCGGACGGAATTGGTAGAGAAGTAACGAAAAAATTAAAGGAAGTGATTCCAAGACAGAACTTTGAGGTGGCGCTTCAGGCGGCGATTGGTGCAAGAATCATTGCGCGCGAAACGATTGGCGCATATCGCAAGGATGTGACGGTAAAAATTCACACGGGTGACCGTGATCGTAAGGCTAAACTCCTCGAAAAACAGAAACGTGGTAAGGCCAGAATGAAACGTTTTGGGAAAATTGATATCCCATCCGAAGCATTTACTGTAATGTTGAAACGAAATTAGTTGACATTTTCATTTTTGTAGTTTATGATTTAAGCATAAAGGTCATAAATACAAACATGAAAAGATATTTTAAAGGCTTTCGTGTGAATCATTTCAAAAAGTATGTCTTTTTGACGATGAGCGCTCTGGTGCTGGTGTTTTTTGGTTGGTTCGCAGTTGATCGATTTAGTAGCAATACTGATGTGAATGCGGTGAACGGTGTGATTAACCCGGCTTACCAGGCAAATCAGAATATGAGAGTTTTGGTGGTGGAGATTAATCCGCATCTAAATTCAGTGACTGGTTCGCCAAAAGCGATGGAATTGTTCTTTGGTGAAGGAATTCAGGAGACAGTAGTTGAAGAACAGGCAAATGATATTATGGAATCTTCGCATGGCTACATTAACCAGATTAGTACGACTTGGCTTTATGTTGATGATTTCCCACACTATACTGTGAATTTTGAGAGACCGGACGGAACCGTTTCGAATCAATTCGACGAGGAAAACTTTTTGGCGGCAGCGGATGATGGTAACGGAAATTATTCTTGGTGGAATATGTATTATGGCGGTTGGTTTGATGGCACTACAATTCAAGATTATACTTTTGACTACGAATGGTTGATCGAAACGACTGATTTGGTGAATCGAAAAAACAGTGGTAACTTTGACCAAGTTTGGGTCGTAGCAGCTGATCCAACGAAGACCTTTGAAACGATGATGGTGGGTAGAAATGCTTACTGGATTAACGGCACACCTATTACGAAAGACTGTGATAATTTCATGATTGTTTCGGTGAGTATGTCGCGTCGCGATGCACAATTCCATGCTTTGATGCATTCACAAGAAAACATTATGAAAAATGTTTATGGACAGGGTTATGATCCATACGCAGAAAACTCAATCAGTATTTCAACGACAGACGATTATTTGAATTTGAACCCGTGGGAAAGATTTGTATTAAATGATTATGCTAACTCGGGTACATTAAATGGCATCGGTACGATTCATCATCCTTATAATGCGACGAGTGGGTACAATTATAGTAATCCAAATGCGGTACAGACGACTTATACGGATTGGCGTGACCATGGTGTCGAAGATCAGACTGGCGAGTCTACTTCTGAGAACTATTTGATTTGGATGAATGAGCCGTATGCAGTGGATGGGTTTAATGTGAGTGGTAAGGAAGATAGATTTTATACGCGCTTTTGGTCTTATATGATGCCACACGATAGTGGTTATACGAGTGACGGTTATCTTAAAAACTGGTGGAAGTATTTTTACTCGATGGATTATGTGACGAGCATTACTTCTAGTAAAACTAGTCTGGTGGCCGGTATTAATGATGCGCTTGATTTAGGATATGTATTACATTATCGTTCCGGCGAAGAAAGAAGCGGTACGCTGACGTCGGCCGATACGAATGTTTCAATCGATGACGAAACCATCGTAAAATATCGTAGTGGTGCGATTAGGGCGGTCGGTTATGGTTCGACCACGGTAACGTATTATATGGATGGCCAAAGTATTGAATATACCGTGATGGTACTTCCGACTTATTATCTTGGTTTTGAAACTTATGGTGGCGATGAGGTTACAAGACAGACTTGCCAGCCAGTCAATCAATACGAGGCTTGTACGGTGATGATTCCGGCGACGGCGCCAACCAAAGCGGGTTACGATTTCTTTGGTTATGCTGAAGAATCCGGTTCGACTGTAGCAGCTTACCAACCGGGCGATGAATATGCATTTTCAACTCAGACGGTAAGTAAAATGCTATACGCAATTTTCATTGATAATACGATGACTTGGGATGAAGATAATATATATACAAGAGAGTCCGGCGATAATTTAACTGTAAGCATGAACTTTGATCGAGATACATTTGAAAGAGTATTGGTAGATAATGTTGAGCTTTCAGCTTCCGAATACTTAATTGATGATGAAGATGTAATTGTGACGCTTGATAATGATTTTCTAGAATCACTGAGTGATGGCGAACATACTTTGACGCTTGTATTTGCGGATAATCACAGCAAAAGCGGGACGTTCACGATTGTTGATTCGTACATACAAGTTTACACACTAAGCTTTGATGAAAGCGTGGCAGCGACGCAAACCTGCCAATCCATCGATGAAAATGAAGCCTGTTCGGTGACGATTCCGTCAACGGCACCGACTAAGTCTGGTCACGATTTCTTTGGTTATGCCGAAGTTCCTGACTCGAACGTAGCGGATTATCAACCGGGGGATACATTCGATTTTGAGGTTGATGTAGTTAATGTGACGCTTTACCCAATCTTTATTGACAATACAATGAGCTGGACTTATGGCAATCATTTTGACAAAAGCGAGGCTAGCAGTTTAGTAGTAACCATGCATTTTGACCGGAGCATTTTCCAGAGAGTATTGATTGATGGCAACCAACTAACGAGTTCACAATATACGATTGCTCCGAATCAGGTTGTGGTCACGATTAATAGTGATTATGTGCGTGGACTTGAAAACGGCAACCATACTTTGACACTTGAGTTTACTGGTGGACACAGTAAGAGTGACACATTCGTGGTGGAGGAATCATATCTCCAGACTTATACACTAAGATTTTATAACGATATTAAACCAGTTCAAATTTGCGAATCGACTAGCGCAAGCACTGCTTGTTCGGTGACGATCCCAGCAGTTGCGCCGACCGAGAGTGGTAGCTATTTCTTTGGGTATACAAGAGAAGAAGGTTCCGAGATTGCGTCGTCGATGCCGGGTAGTACTTTCACATTCACGGTGGGCGAAACAGAGGTAATGCTTTATCCAATCTTTAGAGATGGAGCGGTGAATTGGCAGACTTCGAATTCGTTTAGAAAAGATGAGACTGGTGTGATTACGGTGAGAATTAATTTCCCTCGCTTTGAACTGACACAAGTATTAGTGGATGGAAGTGCGTTGAACGCCAGCAACTATACTGTAACGACTGGAAGCACGATAATTTCGCTAAAGAATGCATATTTGAAGAATCTTTCGACGGGTGGACATACTTTAAGAGCGAATTATAATAATGGTGTTGCAGTAGAAACGAACTTTACAATTACGGATGCACCAGTCGACCCGGACCCTCCAGTAGATCCAGATCCTCCAGTCGACCCGAACCCTCCAGTAGATCCAGATCCTCCAGTCGACCCGAACCCTCCAGTCGATCCAGATCCACAGCCAGGTGATGATGACGATGAAGAAGATATTGCTGTACCGGATACGGGTAGCTACACGAATGATGGTGGAAGCGTAGTTCTAGTGACAAGTTCATTAACTGGTGCCGTTAGTGTGATTGGAATAATTATCTATTTTGGAAGACGTAAGAATTATTTTAAGGAAAGGTTTTAAGGAGGGATATGCAACCTGAAGAGATAATGATGCGCGGATATAGTGGGCCGAAGAAAGAGGGGAATAAATTCGGTTTAGTAATTGCGATGGGAATAATGTTATTCATCGCGGCAATTGCCGGTGTAATCTTTGGCGTTTACGAGATGATGGCGAGAAATAGTGAAGTTGAGGAGGCGAAAGCCGAATGCGCGAAGGCAGTTGAAGAAGCTAAAGGTACCGGCTGTACGGAAACGAAGGAAGTTAAAACAATTTCAAAGGAAGTAGCACGCTCAATTATTAAGCCGTATATCGGGACATTTAATTATTTAAACACGGTGTTTGAATACGGTTTGACAGATGAAGCGAAGATTGAAATTGCATATCAGAATGTACGTCCGACCAGTATTACAACCACGGAGGCTCAAGGTGTAATTAGCTATAAGGTGGCTTATTCCGGATTAGATGAGGCTTACAAGAGATTGTTTAAGCTTAGCACGAGCGTGCCAAAGCAAAACTATGCGGTTTCACACGGTGATACTTTTGAATATACGGAAAGTAGTAATGAATATATAGTGAAGCCATTCAACGGTGGTGGTGCGGGCTCGGGCATGTTTACGGTGGTCAAGAAGGCGGATTATACGGATGATGGTTTAGTAGTTGAAGTCTATCACGACGTGTTGCCGACATGTGAAGCGGCGGCTGATAGCAAGGAAGAAGAAGACAAAGAAGAACAATACTGTATCGAGGTGTCTGGAAGTGGAATTGCCGAATCAATGGATGAATACAATGTGAAGGTTTTGATTGAAAAGTTCACCGATGAAGTGCCTGTTTATAAAATGAAGTTTTCATACTTTGACGGGCATTTGGTCTTAGATAACATCAGCAAGAGTTAAGTTCGTGCTATAATTTAGATATGAAGAGAACTGCTTTAGTGCTAGTTTCGATGTTGATGGCTTTGGCACCGGTTTCGGTGGGAGCGGTTTCTGATGCCAAGAAAGAATCAATTTCGAAGAATTGCAGTACGATTATTGAGAATTTGAAGGAATTACAGCACGAAGATTCGAAGACGAGGGTTTATCTTGGAAAATATTACGAAGTGATTCAGCTTAGGTTTATTACGCCTTTTAATGTGAGACTAAGTGAAAATACTCTATCGAATGATAGTTTTGTGAATAATCAAAATGACTTCAATAAGGGTCGTGAGAATTTCATGATTGATTTTATTGAATACCAGAAGATGCTTGAAAGACTAATTGCGACGGATTGTAAGAATCGTCCGGCGGAATTTTATGATGTTTTGGTGAAGACAAGGGAACTCAGAAAAATCGTGGAATCTGATACGAAGAGCATTTATAAGTTAGCAAATGACCATCTTGATTTAGTGAAAACAATTGGGGAGAAACTATAATGTCGAAGGGTGGAAGAAAATTGATAATCCTAGGTATCACATCGGCATTAATTGCGCTCGCGACGACGGGTATTTCACTAGCGATTTACCATAATTCTGGCGACATTTATCTGGACCGTTCGAGGCCAGGTTTTTTGCCGGATGAAGATGAAAAAGATGATGATGATCCGATTGAAGAATACACTTTTGATAAGTCGGGTGAATTTACCGAAGAAGTATTGAAAGAATATACGGCGAAATTTGGCGAAGTAATGCAGAATATCGAAGAATACGAGAAGCCATTTGGTAGCTCGGCTTTATCTGACGAAGCGCTTGGAATATAAAAAAACGGCCTAAGCCGTATGGTCAGGGTGATCGGACTTGAACCGACGGCCTCAGCGTCCCGAACGCTGCGCGCTACCAACTGCGCCACACCCTGAAGTGTAAGTATATTATAACACATTATAGAGATATGGTCTTGCTTTTGCTTCGCAAAAGCAAAAGACCATTACGGACATTCAAAAAAGAAAATGCAAGCATTTTCTTTTTACTCATGTCCTAATGGTCTGGGTGACAGGACTTGAACCTGCGACCTCGACTTCCCAAAAGTCGCGCGCTACCAACTGTGCTACACCCAGACGGCACTTTTATTATAGCACATTTTATCTAAAACGGGGGAATTTTATGGTAGAATAAAAGAGTTAAGGAGATAAAAAAGTGGCGGAAAATACCCCAAAAAAGAATATGGGTCGTCCGATGCCTAATCGGTCTAATGCTATTAGAAGCATTGTCTTTACAATTCTAATTATTTGCTTTGCAATGTTTTTAATTACTAACCAGAGAGGTGGACAAGTTCAGAAAACTGAAGTCCCAATTTCTGATGTCATTAAGAGAGCAAATGATCCAAACGGAAACATTGCTAGGATTACAGTAATTGGCAACAATCTTGATATCACTTTGAAGGATAAAGATGTGCCAACTGAGACTTCCAGAAAGGACGGGTCGGGGACGCTTTATGATCAGGGTTTGATTAATTATTGCGACAAACTAGAAGGTGAAGAACTGGTAAAGTGCAACGAAACTTATCCAGTGATTGAATACAAAGAAGACATCAATGTAATGGGAATAATCCTTGATATTGCGATGACGGTCGTGCCGATTTTAATCATCGTAATGTTCCTTTCGTACATGATGCGCCAAGCTTCCGCCGCCAATAGTCAATCAATGAGCTTTGGTAAAGCCAGAGCCCAACTTTATGGTCCAGACAAAAAGAAAGTTACCTTTAAAGATGTGGCAGGTAATGAAGCCGCGAAACAAGATTTGGCAGAAATTGTAGATTTCTTAAAGAGCCCAAAGAAGTATGAAAAACTCGGTGCGAAGATTCCACGTGGCGTACTCCTCGCCGGTGATCCTGGTACAGGTAAAACCTTGATGGCAAGAGCAGTGGCTGGTGAAGCAAGCGTACCATTCTTCTCGATTTCCGGTTCAGAATTTGCGGAAATGTTCGTGGGTGTGGGTGCATCAAGAGTACGTGATTTGTTTGGTAAGGCCAAGAAAAATGCGCCATCAATTATCTTTATTGATGAAATCGATGCAGTGGCGCACAAACGTGATGCAAGAGGTGGTGCCGGTCGCGAAGATGAGCAGACTTTAAACCAGATTCTCGTCGAGATGGATGGTTTTGATAATGACTCTGGCGTGATTGTGATTGCTGCCACAAACCGCGTGGACATGCTTGACAAGGCATTACTCCGTCCAGGTCGTTTTGACCGTCACGTGAATGTGACTTTGCCAGAACGAAAGGATCGTCTTGAAATCTTGAAGGTACACTTCAAGGGTAAACCAATTGAAGCGGATGTTGATCTTGAATCACTTGCGAAAAAAACGGCTGGTTCGTCTGGTGCGGATCTTGCAAACATTGCAAATGAAGCGGCAATTACGGCAGCGCGTGAAGGTCACAAAGCCATTTCAAATAAGGATTTGACCGAAGCGTTTGAACGCGTGGCAATTGGTCCGGAACGCAAGAGTAAAGTAATGAATGAAAAAGAACGCAAAATCACGGCTTATCACGAAGCTGGCCATGCGGTGGTTGGTCATGTACTGCCAGATTCTGATCCAGTACACAAAGTTACAATTATCCCGCGTGGACAAACCGGTGGTGTGACTTGGTTCTTGCCACCAGAAGACCGTAGCTACAAGAACATTTATGAGTTAAAGGATATCTTAGCCCGTGCAATGGGCGGCCGTGTAGCGGAGAAATTAATCTTCGGTGCGGATGCTATTACGACTGGTGCATCGTCAGATCTAAAGAATGTGGCGGAGCTTTCAAAGTCGATGATTATTGAAGAAGGTATGGGTGACGCAACACGTAACCTCGTCTTCCCATCCGAAGCCACTGGATACTACACAATTACGACCGAGAAGCCGTATTCTGAAAAGACGGCGGAATTAATTGACCTTGAAGTGAAGAAGCTTTCCGATGAAGCAGCTGTGAGAGCGGAAGCCGTTTTGAAAGCAAATAAGAAAGTGCTCGATAAACTAGCTGCTGAGCTCTTGGCGCATGAAACGCTTGAGGAAGCTGAACTCGCTCCGATTCTGAAAGATGCGAAACTGCCAGAAGTAGCAAAATTACACAAATAAATTTAACAGTGTGGAGGTAAGATGGATAGATTATTGAAATATTTTGAGCCAGAAAAGTACACACTGGATCTCAAAATTGATAAGAATAAGAAAATAATTGGTGGTGTTGTGACGATTGTTGGTGAAGCAAAAGCCGACAAGATCAAATTCCATGCCGTTAGATTGAATGTTAAAGATGTCAAAGCTGATGGGAGTGTTGTAAAGTTTACAACAGTTAACGATGAACTTGAAATTGAAGTTGGAAAAGGTAAGCACGAAATCGTCATTAATTACGATGGTAAGTTGAATGAAAATATGCAGGGCGCGTATCTTTCGACTTACCAATTTAAAGGTAAGACTGAGACGATTGTCGCGACTCAGTTTGAAAGTCATTATGCACGCGAAGCGTTTCCTTGTATTGATGAACCGGCGGCGAAGGCTGTATTTGATTTAAGCATTGAACTGCCAAAAGGTGCGGATGATTTAGTGCTTGCGAACACGCCGGTGAAAGAAAAAATCGGTGATAAATATGTATTTGAATCGACACCACGCATGAGTACATATCTACTTGCGTGGGTGATTGGACATTTCCACGGCAAGACAATTAAGAATGCACATGGTGTGGAAATTACGACTTATGTGGCATTAAACCAAGACATTGATTCAGTTGATTTTGCGAATGAAATCGCGGCAAAGAGTTTGGAATTTTATGACGATAATTTTGGTATTCCATATCCGTTGGCAAAATGCGATCAGGTGGCATTGCCAGATTTTGAAGCTGGTGCGATGGAAAACTGGGGACTAGTGACTTATCGCGAATCAGCTTTAATTGCAGATAAGAATGCGACGATTGGTACGAAAAAAGGCGTAGCACTTACGATTGCGCACGAGCTGTCACACCAATGGTTCGGCGATTTGGTGACGATGGAATGGTGGGACGATTTATGGCTCAATGAATCGTTTGCTTCTGTGATGGAATACTATGCAGTTGACCATATCCATCCAGAATACAAGATTTTTGAAGTATTCTTTACGAATGATGCGCTTGCGGCTTTAAGGCGCGATGCGTATGACGGTGTACAGTCGGTGCATCAAGATGTAAATAATCCGGAAGAAATTGCGACACTATTTGATCCGTCGATTGTCTATGCCAAAGGTGCAAGATTAATGCTGATGGTGATTCGCGCGATGGGTTGGGATAAATTCTGTGCTGGCATTCGGGAATACTTTGCGAAATATAAGTATGGTAACACGGTCGGTGATGATTTGTGGGCGGCGCTTAATCCGCATGCAAAGTTTGATGTAGGCGAAATGATGCACGCATTTATCGATAAGCCAGGCTATCCGGTACTCACAAAAACGGCGAATGGCTATATGCAAAAAAGATTTCTATTGAACGGGGAATTGAAGAAGTCTGATTGGCCAATTCCGGTGGTGAGTGAAGACATGTCCGGGCATTATATTTTGAATTTGTCTGAAAAAGAGTTTAATGAAAGACTCGAAAGATTTGACGATTTAAATTTGGAAGAAAAACTCCGACTCTTAATCGACCGCGATTTGATTTCAAAAACAGAACTCGCATCTTCGGCATCATTAGTTCCATTGGTCTTGAAGTTTAAGCACGAAAACTCAGCGGCGGTGTGGACAATTATTCTTTCGATTGTGAGCAATTTGAAGATTTTCTTCGATTTCGATTCAAAAGAAGAGAAAAAATACAAAGCGTTTATCCTCGATTTAGTAAAGGATAAACTAAACGAGGTTGGTTTAGTCACACGAAAAGGCGATGACGAAAATGTGCTTCGACTTCGCTCGATTTTGATGGCACTTGATTACTATGCGGATGACGAAGAAAACATCAAGAAACTTGCTGAAATGTTTGATGAAGACTATGCGAAGCTTGATGCAGAAATTAGAAACGACATTTTAGACGCGACGATTTGGCTAAAGCCAGAAATGGCGGAGAAGTTTGTTGCGGACTATCAAAAAATCGCAAATCCGGAAATCAAATTCGATTTGTTATTTGCAACGACGCTTGCACGTGATGAAAAGACGCTCGAGAAGATGATGGATTATCTGAAGAAGCCGGAAGTGGTGAAACCGCAGGATCATTTCCATTTGTTCCTGTATCTATTCCGTAATCCAAGAGTAAAAGCGAAGGTCTTTAATTGGATGGAAGAGAACTGGGATTATGTCCGCAAGATTTCGGGTGATAAATCACTCGATGATTATCCAAGATATACGGCGGCTTCGATTCGTACGAAAGAAGAGTTTGAAAAGTACTGTAAATTCTTTGAGCCAAAAGAGAACGATCCGGCGCTTGCGCGTGCAATCATAATAGGTAAGAACGAGATTTTGGCGAGACTCGCATTAATTGAAAAAGACAGAGAAGAAGTCTTTAAAATCCTCGGTTAATTTGGTTGACAAAAAAGCATAAATATAATACACTAAAAGTAGTGTGGCCATGTTAATGGCTAAATCTTTGAGCAAGATAGTTTTTTCGGAGTAGCTATTTTGCAATAACAAAATAAAACAAAAACAAAATGCTAAAAAACAGATATAAAATCAAAGGTTTGGAGCTCTCGTTTATTAAAAAACAGAGATTACTCGGAATTGCTCCAGTTTTTGCGTCTGTTATTTTATTTATAGTTTTCATTCTGACGGTTAGTCCAATCACAAATTCAACGAATGTTACGATGGCGGCTGGTTCGACTTGGGGGGCTAGTAGTCTGAACTTTTATTCGATTCAGGATTCGGTGACTCTTGAGGTAACGCCGACCAGTCCAAATGGCAATTTTGTGTCGAGTACTTCGGCGGAAGATATTAGTTTTGGTATCGCCACCGATAACTACACCGGGTATACCTTGATGGCAAAGACTACTGACTCGGCGATGTACGGAAACCGGGGTGGCAACATTCTGGCAATTACGAATGCGATATCGGCAGCGGATTTTGGTGCTTCTAGTAACACGACGTTGAACAACCGTTGGGGATATAAGCCAAGCAAGTATAACTCGTCTGATAATACGGAATTTCAAGCTCCTTCGACAGCGTCGGTGGTGCTCGATCAGACTACGGCAGCTAATATTTCAATCAAGGAATATAAAATTGGCTTTGGCTTAAGAGTAGATGCTTCACTTCCGGCGGGTGAGTATTTGAACGAAACATTTGTGCTCGAGTATGTTGCAAACCCAGCGCCATATGTAGTGAACTTCCTTTCTGGCACGGCGGATGATATTGTGACGGGGCTCCCGCAGTCGTTTTCGGGTGAGGCAGTTTCGGCGGAGACGATTTCATTACCGGATACGATTCCGGAACGTGAGCACTATACGTTTATCGGTTGGTGTACGATTATGCCGCATGATGAGCCGGGTGGGGATGGTTGTAAAAGTAGACAATATGATGCTGGGATGGAATACACAATAGACTACACCAGGGATACTAGCACGATTAATCTTTATGCGATGTGGCATTCGAATTATGCCTGTAATAAGGCGGCTAAGACGATTGGTCGAGGTGTAACAAGCACGGATGCGGTGTGTATGCAGGATATGAATGAAACCGTGATTAATTCGATGACGGTCGGAACGCAGTATTCGTTAATTGATTTTCGCGATGGTAAATCTTATTTCGTTTCAAAACTGAACGATGGTAAAGTCTGGATGACACAGAATCTAGATTTTGATTTAAATTCTAGCAAAGTTTATACTCACAACAATACTGACCTTGGCTATACGACGAATAATCTAAGTAGCACTTGGCAACCAAGTCGCAACACAACGGATACTATTAGCGATTGGTCTTCAGACGGGGGTACGGCAAGGTCGTATGATGCGGGCGAGAAGTATTATTATCCGGTGGCGAATCCGGCACCAAATGATGATGTGTCGACGACTTGTAATAATGCATCAACTTGTAAACATTATCACGCAGGGAATTATTATAACTTTGCGGCAAGGTCAGCCGAACACATTACGGGCGCCGATAATCAATATGCAAAGATGTCGGATTCGGTTTGCCCAGCCGGTTGGAGACTACCGGATGGTCCGTCGGAATACATTTATGATGAATTAAATAATATGTTGGTGCTTCAGAATTTGGTGGCAGATTATTCAAACCAAATGGGTGTGCTAAACTATGAGACGGATGGTTTTGATAATTTGAAGTTGGCACCGACTTATCTTGCGACGAGTGGTGCTGTGAATGGATACGAAGTTTACACATCTTACGACGTATTACTCTCAACTAATACTATATATAATTCTGGCAATGTCTTTATGAACACAATTGATCCGACTGGTTTTGGTGTAGCACAATACATTATTAAAGCGTATGGCCTACCGGTGCGTTGTGTGGCAAGAGCCGGCGGCGCAGTAACGGTGAATTTCAACGGCAATGGCGCAACGAGTGGTTCGAAAAATCCAATTGTGGCAAAAAATGGTGATGCGATAAAACTCGAGAATCCATTTGACAAGGAGCATTATAGTTTCGTGGAATGGAATACGAGCGATGATGGTACCGGAACTTCGTATGACGGTGATGGTGTGATGGTGATTGGTATGTCTGAGCCGTCGACGGTGAATTTGTATGCGATTTGGCGAGCCGAGATGGTGGAGATTGATTGTCCGGGTGGCTACATTTGTTACGGTTCGGCTTATGACGATGTAGCCGGAACGATGAATGATGGTAATTATAATTTGGATACGATGAGCAACATTGGTTATCAAAGTGCATCGGACGGAGAGGATGTGACTTTGCTTGCTTCGAATTATCGTAGAAATGGTTATGGGTTTGCGGGCTGGAATACGGAAGTGGATGGTACGGGTACATATTATGGTCCGAACCAAACGATTACGGCACCAAACGATATTTCGACGAATGGTCTGAAACTTTATGCGGTGTGGTTAAGTCCATCTGGTACACTTCAGGATTGGGGTGGATGCAACAGTCTCACGGCGGCAAGCTATGATTCGATTAACGGTGTGGTGACGGCTGGAAGCTCTAGCATTACGGCGCTGATGGATACGCGTGATAGTCAGGTTTATGCCGTGGCGAGACTGGCGGATGGCAACTGTTGGATGATTGAGAATCTACGTCTTGGCGTAACTGGATCGGATGATAGTACAAAGTCACAAGGATTTGGCGGTGTCTTTACCGGTCTAGCTGCAAGTGAGAATGTAGAGTTTAGCTCTTCGGCGACGTCTGGTAATGGTAAGTACACGAGCTGGGGCGTGGGTAGTGAAAATACTTGGTACAGGATTCCGCGCCAGAACAGCAATAACGTGACGAATCTTGCCGGCATTTATGCGACGAACACGAATTTATATTCATATGGTACTTATTACACTTGGTCGGCAGCGATTGCGGATACAACAAATCACGTGAATTACAATGAACATATTTCGAGCTTTACTTCGATTTGTCCTTCGGGTTGGCATTTGCCAAACGGGGCGATTTACAATAAGTCTGGTTCTTACTATTATCTTGCAGACTCAATGGAAGCGACGGCAAGTAGCCTCGCTAGTGGTAGTAAATTCCGTTCATTCCCAAATAACTTTGTGTATTCCGGTAACTATGATAATAATTCCGCAACGCTTCGTGGTGAGGCGGGCGCATACTGGACCAGCACAGTAAATAACTCCGGTTCGGCCTTTAACTTAGGCTTTACATCAAGCGGCAGTTTATCGGTCGAGAATGCGGCGATTAAGGCGATTGGCTTGTCGGTCCGTTGTGTGCTTGGTGAGGTAACGGATGATACTTCGATTGGCGACCTTGAATATATGCAAGATTTCGTTAATTTAACGAACCAGGAAAAGCAAGACGTAATCGATTTGATGACGACAGGCGAGATTTACGAGATTAAAGATAGCCGTGATGAAAAGGTCTATTCGGTGGCGAAACTCGCGGACGGAAATGTGTGGATGGTGGAGAATCTCGATCATGATATTGTGACGACAGCGGATTTCTATACACATGATAATACGGATCTTGGTTATGAACCAGGCTCATCTACGACCTTCACGCCGACGAATGCATCGGTTGGATATACGAGCCTAAGTGGCAATACGGTGATAGGCTGGGGTAGTGGTGTAAATGATGTAAGTTCATTTAATATCGGTTCAGAAGGCGGGTATGGGAATTATGGCAATTACTATAGCTTTGCAGCGGCTACGGCGATGGACGCGGATTCCGGGTATGGTTCGAGTGATAGCAGCTACTTAGCGGTGGCAAATTCGATTTGTCCGGCCGGTTGGAGACTCCCGGATTATAGCAATGACGAATTCGATACGATTAATACATTTTATAATTACGGAGCTTCGAATAGCGATAGTGGGTTGATTGCTTCACCACTTTATTACATGCGTTCAAGCGGGATTTTGAACGGGGAATTAAATCAGAGTGCGTTTGGTGTTAGCGGTGGTTATTGGTACAATACCGCAAACGATACGGACGGTTATATCTTTAGTTATGGTGTAAATAACGCTGGCGCTTCGAGTGCGGCAAGGAGCAATGGTGCAGCGGTTAGATGTATTTTGAGACAATAAAAAACGAGCTTTCGCTCGTAATTGGTGCCCCCGACAGGGGTTGAACCTGCACAGCCTTACGGCCACTAGCACCTGAAGCTAGCGCGTCTGCCAATTCCGCCACAGGGGCAACTTTTGTAATTATAGCATAAAATTGCCCCGGCTGAAAGTCGGGGCGTGGGTTTAGGAGGGTAGAATGGCGACTTCGTCGAAGTGACGGAGTTTGATGTCCATAAGGCATTCGGAGCTCATGAGCTCTTTTAAAACCTCCTGAGGAGGGAACGAAACGGCGGAGTTGTACACTCCGTAAACATACCATCTGGTGCCTTCCTTACTCAAATCTTTCTCATCGAGCATCTCGATGGGGCTGAACTTGGCGAGAACGGTGTCTCTTAGATGGAGTTTGAAGCCGTTTTTTCTGATCAGACTGCGAAGTCTGTTGGAACCCTCGATTTTAAGTGCGACGCTAACCTGGTAATTCATTAGTTAATCCCCCTATTTTAGTATTTACTCCCTTAGGAACAGCATCTACTTATATTATATCATACTTTTGCAAAAAATGCAATACCTTTAACGCTTAAAATCTGATATAATAGAGGAAACGGAGGCATAAATGATTACTGTTAATTTTAGTTCTAAGGTGGATGAAGCGAGGCTGTCGCAGATTTTGGCTGAGATTCGTAGCGATGCGATGGGTGGCTGGTTGGATTTGCCAAAACGTGTGGATATGGCTGAACTGGTGCGGATTAAGGAAGCTGCCAAAAAGATCAATGATGAGTCGGAATATTTAGTTTGTATTGGGATTGGTGGCTCGTATCTTGGGCACCGCGCGATTATTGAAGCTCTTCGTCCAAAGGGTGAAACAAAGATTATTTATGCCGGAAATTCTTTGTCACGTCGCGAGCTCGACCGGGCGCTAGAAAAGGTAGGAGATCACGATTTTTCGATAAATGTGATTTCAAAATCAGGGACGACCTTGGAGCCGGCGATTGCATTTGAAGAGTTCAAGAAGAAACTAGTAGAGAAATACGGTGCCGAGGATGCAAAAACTAGAATCTATGCGACGACGGATGCGAACAAGGGAACTTTGCATGATGAAGCGGTCGCAAATGGTTATACAAGATTTGTGGTGCCAGATAATATTGGCGGAAGATATTCAGTACTAACGGCGGTTGGGTTGCTTCCACTTGCGGTAGCTGGCGTGGATGTTGAGAAGCTACTTGAGGGCGCTTCGGAAGCCTTTGATACGGTGGCGGGGCCGGCATCAGAATATGCATCAATGCGTTATACACTCGGTAGCAGGGGATATGACACGGAAGTGTTTGCGAGTTTTGAGCCTTCGACACTTTATTTTAATGAGTGGCTGAAGCAATTATTTGGCGAATCCGAAGGAAAAAACAAGCAAGGAATTTTCCCTGCCTCGGTGGTTTATTCGACCGATCTGCATTCCCTGGGTCAGTTTATGCAAGATGGACGTAGAAATTTGTTTGAAACGGTGATTAATTTTCCAACTGATGAGATGAATCAAAAGGTTGTGGCGGCGGTGATGAAGGCACATACGGCCGGCAATATCCCGGTGCTTGCAATTACGGTACCAAGTTTTGACGAAAAAGGATTTGGGGAATTAGTGTATTTCTTTGAACTTGCGTGTGCGATTTCGGCGAAAATGTTTGGTGTTAATCCATTTGACCAACCGGGTGTCGAAGCGTATAAGACAGAGTTGAAACAATTACTCGCAAACTAAAAAAATAAAAGTTTTCAAGGCCGCGTCCGGTCAGCCCGTCGCCACGGGTGACCGGCGCTCGTCCTCGCGCTGCCGCGCTCCGGATTCCTTGAAAACTTCTATTTTTTTAATTCGTAATAATAGTTCCCGCTTTGCCGTTTAAAGCATCGCGGAGGTTGTCGATGTCGGTGATGATGCCGGTGCCACCGTGCTTTGCGAAGGCAGAAGCGGCTTCAACTTTTGGAAGCATCGAGCCGGCTTTGAAGTAGCCGTATTTCTTGAGGTCTTGGATTTCTTTGACAGAAATCTGGTCGAGCTTTTGTTGTTCCGGTAAGCCATAATTAATATAGACATTTGGTACGGCGGTACAAGAAATGAAGACGTCGGCTTTGACGAGTTCGGCGAGTTTTTCGGCGGCGTAATCTTTATCAATCACGGCATCAATTCCCTTCAAACGTTTCAGGACTTTGGTGCGAACGACTGGAATGCCACCACCACCGGCAGCAATTACAATCACGCCATCGGAAACGAGTTCGGAAATGGTTTTCTTTTCAACGATATCAATTGGCTTTGGTGAAGCCACGACACGGCGCCAACCGCGGCCGGCATCTTCCTTGACCGTCCAGCCCTTCTCTTTTGCGAGGGCCTTAGCTTCTTTTTCGGAATAGAATTGGCCGATTGGTTTGGTTGGGTTCTTAAAGGCTGGATCGTTACGATCGACAACGACTTGCGAAATCACGGTTGCAATCTTCTTGCTTGGTTTGCCTTTTTTGATAAAAGCATTATTGATGGCTTGAGTTAGCCAGTAGCCGATTTGACCTTGGCTCATGGCGACTGCAGTTTCGAGTGGCATGGCCGGAGCTTTTTCGGTCGAGGCGGCCTCTTCGTGAATCAAGATGTTGCCAACTTGTGGACCGTTGCCGTGCGCAACAATAATTTCATATTTGTCGGCTAAGTCGGAAATAGCTTCACCGACGGATTCGGCGATTTTTTTCTGGGCTTCAGCAGATGCTTCGCCATTTTTTTGTAACGCGTTACCGCCTAACGCTAAAACTACTCGCTTTTTCATAATTTCATTATAGCATAAGCTGAATTAAACCTTAAAATGCTTGTGTTTAAATCCGATTTACTATATAATATATGGTAGGTAAGAAGGGATAAAAATGAATTTCAAAGGAAGAGATTTTCTGCGAATTCTAGATTTTAGTGAAGAAGAACTTCGCTTTATGCTAGATGCCGCCAAAAGATTTAAGGAAATGAAACACGCCGGCGAGAATCACAAATATTTCCCTGGGAAAAATATTGCGGTGCTATTCGAGAAGACGTCGACGAGAACTCGATGTGCTTTTGAGGTGGCCGGATATGATCTCGGAATGAATGTGACTTATCTTGACCCGACGGGTTCGCAAATGGGGCACAAGGAATCCGTAGCGGATACGGCAAGAGTGCTCGCACGTTTTTATGACGGAATTGAATTCCGCGGTTTTAAACAGGAAACTGTGGATGATTTGGCTAAATATGCGGATGTGCCGGTCTGGAATGGTTTAACTGATTATTGCCATCCAACTCAAGCGCTTGCAGATTTTATGACGATTGAAGAAAAACTTGGTGGATTTAGCGGTAAGACTTTAGCCTTTGTCGGCGATACGCGTAACAATGTGGCTAATTCCCTGATGGCAATGGCTGCCAAAATGGGCATGAACTTTATTGCGTGTGGACCAAACGAGCTTCACCCTTCTGAAGACATCGTGAATGCCTGTCGTCCGATTGCTGAGAAAAACGGAGCGACCATTACCATTACGGACGATATTAATGCGCTCAATGATACGGCGGATGCAATTTATACTGACATTTGGCTATCAATGGGTGAAGACAAAGAAAAATGGGGCGAAAGAATTGACCAATTGCAAAGTTATCGTGTGACGATGGAAATGATTAATAAAGCCAAGCCAGGTTGTATTTTCCTTCACTGCTTGCCATCATTCCACGATTTAAATACTTCCGTGGCACGTGATGTACACGAAAAATTTGGCATTGAAGAAATGGAAGTTGCAAACGAGGTGTTTGAGTCTGAGCACTCAGCAGTGTTTGACGAAGCTGAGAATCGTTTGCATACGATTAAGGCAGTGATGTATTTAACGTTAACTGATGAATATAATCAATAAAGGAGGAAAGTGAAAAACTCAATTAGCAACTTTAGTGAGATTGCGCCACTTAAAAAGGTGCTAGTTCATCGCCCGGGTGATGAATTCCTAAATCTCACACCAAATACGCTCGAGAGACTTCTCTTCGACGATATTCCATATTTAAAGGTTGCTCAGGAAGAGCACGATGCATACGCAAATGCACTTCGCGCGGAGGGAGTTGAAGTTGTTTACATTACCGATCTAGCAGCTGAGGCGATTGAGGCCGGTGGTGCAAAGGTGCGTAAAGAATTCATCCGCCAATTTATTCGTGAAGCTGGTGTGACGTCGCCAAAAATTGAAAAGCACTGTTTTGATTTTCTAAACAGCATCAAGAATACAAGAGATTTGGTAAGAAAGTGTATTGCTGGTATTGATATTTCTGAGTTAAAGAAGCTTGGCAAGGTATCAGGTTTTTACGCGACGCGTGATACTGGCAAAATGATTATCGATCCAATCCCGAATATTCTCTTCCAACGTGATCCGATGGCCACGATTGGTCATGCAGCGACGCTTCACAAAATGTGGGCGGTAACACGTACGCGCGAATCGATTTTCGCAGAATATGTCTTCAAATATCATCCATTCTATGATGATGTGAAACTATATTATGATCGCACCGAACCATATTCAATTGAAGGTGGCGATATTCAAGTACTTTCAAAAGAAGTGGTAGCGATTGGCATTTCACAACGTACCGAACCAGATGCAATTGCGAACTTTGCCAGGAATTTGTTTAAAGACAAAAACAATTCCTTTAAGTATGTACTTGCAATTGATATTCCAGACGAAAGAAGCTTTATGCACCTTGATACGGTGATGACGCAGGTTGATGTCGATAAGTTTGCCGTACAGGATGCAATTATGGATATTTCGACAATCTACGAAATATCTGCTGGACGGGGCGGGGAAATTGAAATCGTAGAAATCCACCAGAGCTTGCAGAAGGTATTAGAGAAATATCTCCATCTGAATAAGGTTGAACTTATCAAATGTGGTAATGGTAAACGAATTGATGCTGAGCGTGAGCAATGGAGCGATGGTGTAAACCTACTTTGCATTCGTCCAGGCGTAGTGATTGCTTATGATCGTAACTTTGTCACAAATCAGACGTTGCGCCGTCATGGCATTAAAGTGATTGAAATCCCGAGTTCCGAATTATCGCGTGGCCGCGGTGGTTCGCACTGTATGAGCATGGCATTAGTGAGAGAGGAGGATTAGCGGAGAGGACGAGTTTTTAGGCACAGGGGGTGGGGGAAATATTAACTTAAAAGGATAAAAAATGTTTAAGAAGAAAAATCGTAAGAAGACTAGTCGAGCGATGCTGTCGGCATACTCGATTATCATGATTTTGATTGTGCTTCTTGGTATTTTGTCTCACGTGTTGCCTAAGGCAAAGTATCACGAGGCACCTGTTGAAGATGAGACGGTCCAAGTTGAAGATGATGCTACTCTTGAACTTGAAGCGGCCGTAGGTGCTGAAGGTCAACTCATCGCTAACAATGATTCAGTAACTCCACTAGATGCTGGTACGGAAACCACTCTTGATGGTGCTGAAGCAGCAACTACTACTGAAGAGGAAACAACGTATGATTCCCTCGAGGCTTGTGAAGAAGCCCTTGGTGAAGGTGCTTGTGCAATCGTTGATGGCTCTGGTGTAGTAGGCGCAAAACTTTATCAAATTCTAATTGCACCAATTCTCGGTTTTGAAGACGCAATTGATGTTTGTATCTTCGTGATGGTGCTTGGTGGCTTCCTTGCCGTGATGGCAAAGACTAAAGCGCTCGAGACTGGAATCAAGATTCTCGTGAAGAAGCTTCATGGAAAAGAGTATCTACTCATTCTCCTTCTCATGCTCATCTTCTCGGTACTTGGTACAACCTATGGCTTCCTTGAAGAAAGCGTGGGCTTCTATGTGCTCATCGCCGCAACGATGTATGCTGCTGGCATGGATCCACTCGTAGGTGTCGCAACGATTCTCCTCGGTGCTGGTTCTGGTGTGCTTGGTTCAACCATTAACCCATTTGCAACCGGTGTAGCAGTATCCGCAATGAAGGATGCTGGTATCGAATTTAATAACGGTACTGTGATTCTAATTGGTGTGGTACTTTGGCTAACTACTCTCGCAATTGCTGCATTCTTTGTAGTGAAATATGCAAAGAAGGTGCAACGCGATAAAGGCTCAACGTTCTTAAGTCTACGTGAGCAAGCGGCCGCTGAGAAGAAATATAGTAAATTCTTGGAGGCAAAAGACGATGCTTTGAAGCTAACTGGCACACAGATTGCTTCCCTTATCGTCTTTGCATTTACATTCGTGGTGATGATTATTAGCTTCATCCCATGGGGTGAATTCTTTGAGAATAATATATTCGCACAATTCCATGATGCACTAGGCGGCTTCTTTGCAGGCGGCTTAACAGGTGCGGCACTTGGTGATTGGTGGTTCTACGAAGCGGCATTGTGGTTCTTCCTCATGTCAATCGTAATCTCACTCATCAACCGTCAAGGTGAGCATGGTTATGTTGATACCTTTATCGATGGTGCAGATGACATGATTGGTGTAGTCCTCGTGATTGCAGTCGCTCGTGGCGCATCGGTGCTGATGGCACAAACCAGCCTCGATAATTACATTGTTTATAATGCTTCGAATTTCTTGGCAACACTTCCAGAAATGGCATTCGTACCTCTAAACTATTTGCTCCATGTGGTGCTCTCGGTCTTAGTACCATCATCATCTGGTCTTGCAACGCTTTCTACACCAATTATTGCGCCGGTGGCACAAAACCTTGGGTACAGTACAGACGTTGCAGCAATGACGATTGTCGCAGCAAATGGTCTCGTGAATCTCATCACTCCTACCTGTGGTGCGATCATGGGTGGCCTCGCACTTGCTAAGGTAGATTATGCAACTTGGTTCAAGTGGGGCATCAGAGTGGTAGGCTGTATTGCAGTAGTAAACATTATTGTTCTCTGTCTATTCTCACTCGGTTAAAAATAAAACAAAAAATAAATTCGCCCTGTTAATCCGGGGCGAATTTTTTATCAAAATGCTTGCGCTTAAAATAAACTTAAATTATAATTTATAGCATGGATGGTTATACGCTAAAGCATATTTCTCCTACGCGCAAAGATTTTATCGACACGGCTGATTTTGATCAGTCCGAAATTAAGGATATTATCAATGTGTCGCGCATTGTGAGAGATTATATTAAAGGTGGTGGGTGGCTACATTCGCTTTACCATAAATCTCTCGGTATGATTTTCGAACAGAAATCAACGAGAACTAGAGTTTCATTTGAAGTTGCGATGGAGCAACTCGGTGGACATGCCTTAAACCTCGCTCCGGGTGCAATTCAGCTTGGCAAACACGAAACAATTAATGATACTGCCAAAGTTTTGGCGAGAATGTGTGACATTATTATGTCGCGCGTGGATCGTCACGAGACGATTAAAGCGCTAGGTGAATTTTCGACCGTACCAGTGATTAATGGTATGAGCGATAGGTGTCATCCGACTCAAGGTATCGGCGACATGATTACGATTTTTGACAATTTACCGGAAGGTAAGGAAATGAAAGATATCAAAGTCGTGTTCGTGGGCGATGCGACACAAGTATGTAATACGCTTTGTGATATGGCGACTAAAATGGGTATGAATTTTGTCCACTATGGTCCAGACAATCACAAAATCGACGATGAATGGTTAGGTATCGGCAAGAAAAATGCTGAGCAATATGGTGGTTCGGCGACTTGGTCTGATGACCCAGAATGTTTGAAGGGTGCCGACTTTATTTATACTGACGTTTGGTATGGTCTTTATGATAAAGAAACGCCAAAAGAAGTTTATATGGCCGACTTTTATCCGAAGTATCAAGTGAATGACGAAATGATGGCAGCAACTGGAAATCCAAATTGCAAATTCCTACATTGTTTGCCGGCTAGTCGTAATGAAGAAGTTACCGATTCAGTTCTCGATGGTCCAAATTCTCTAGCTTGGGATGAAGCAGAGAATCGTCTGACCGCGCAGAGGGGGTTACTATTGTATTTTTCCGGAGTAGCACAAGCTACACTCGATTATATAAAACAACAAAAGGAGGCTAATTAATGCCAAAGAAGAAATATAAATTCAGGCTGTTCTCGGCAGTGCTCGCGACAGTCTGTATAATCTTGGTGGGAGATGCTGTAGCGCCAACCGCGGCCATCGGTAATTCGATGTACATCTGGTGGGCAATTATGCTGATCGGTTTCTTCGTGCCATACGCACTTATCAGTGCAGAACTCGGTACACAATACCCGTCTGAAGGCGGTATGTATACCTGGATTAAAAAGGCCTTTGGTAAAAAGTGGGCCTCAAGAGTAGCATGGTTCTACTGGGTTAACTATCCACTATGGATTGCTTCCCTCGCCGACCTCATCACTACGATGCTAATGCAAATGTTTGGCATCGAGATGGAGATGTGGATGGTGCTGGCGATTCAAGTATTCTATATCGTGCTCGTAACGATTCTTGGTATGCTTCGCATTTCTCAATCCGATGTCGTATCAAATATCGGTGCACTCATTAAGATTGTACTACTTGGTGCAATTGGTGTGCTTGGTTTCTATGTACTCTTTACTAAAGGTACAGCGAACCCAATTGAATCATGGCACGATGTAGTTCCACTAGCCTCAGCTGAAGGTGGAGTTGATTGGTTTGGCCTCTCATTTGTGGCACTCATCATCTTCAACATGCTTGGCTTTGAAGTGGTCGGTACATTCTATGATGATATGGATAAACCAAAGAAACAGATTCCAAAGGCAATCATTCTTGGTGGTATCCTCATTGCAATTTTCTACATCTTGCCATCCTTTGGTATGGGTGTAGCAATTCCATACGAAGATCTTCAAACCAACACTGGTTTCCTAGATTCTTATCAAGTATTGCTTGCTAACGCAGGCTTTGCGGAAGCTGCGATTCAATCGATTACGATTGTGGTCGGTGGCCTCTTCATTTTAACTTTGATTTCAAACATTTCTTCATGGAACTTTGGCGTTTACTCAGTGATTTCCTTCGCTGCAGAAGATGGTATGTTCCCGAAGTCTTGGACAAAGCGTAACAAAGACGGTGTGCCTTATGTAGTAGGCATTTGGACTGGTTTAGTGTCTATCGTCCTAGCAGTCGCTGGTATCATTCTCGCGTACTGCTTCCCAGAATGGGAAGATGGTCAGAACATGTTCTGGGCATTCTTCGACGTGTCGCTCGTATGTCTACTTTTGTCATACATTCCAATGTTTGCGGCATTTATCAAACTACACAAGAACGGTAAGCAGGTTCAGAATGGCTACTGGCTTTCGATTGGTCCAGTCCTTCGCTGGATTATGGGCATCGTGCCATTAGTTTTGCTCTTCATCTCATTGTTCTTTACATTCATTCCAGAATTCAGCCTCGAAGCAATTCAAGACAATATGATGCTAATTGGTAGCTCGGCTGTCTGTATTGTAATCGGTGAAATCTTGGTAGCGAGAATGTCAATTAACGATAGAAATAAGAAACTATCTTCTGGCAGAAAAAAAGCCGTCGCAAAACGCTAAAAAACAAAAAATAGGGTGGCAACTTAGTAGGTCTGTTAACCAGCTACTAAGTTGCCATTATTAATATAAAGGAAAGGAATTAAATGAAATTACAGTCAACCCCAAAACAAGACGGATACTTTATGCCGTCTGAGCTGGCACCACACAAGTGTACATATATTCTTTGGCCAGAAAGACCAGACAACTGGCGCATGGGTGCAAAACCAGCCCAAAAAGCATTTCGTGAAGTGATTGAAAAAATCGCTAAGCACGAACCAGTAGTAGTAGGCACAAATCAATCACAATATCTGCATTTACTTGGCATGAATATGCCAAATGTGTCGATTGTCGAAATGTCGAATAACGACTCTTGGATTCGCGATTCAGGTGCAACGATGGTGATTAATGGTCAAGGCGGAATTCGGGCAGTCGACTGGGGCTTTAATGCATATGGTGGGACAGTTGATGGCATTTATTTCCCTTGGGATTTTGATGATTATGTAGCAGCAAAGATGGCTGACATTGAACATGTTGATCGTTACGTGCCAGAAAACTTTATTTTGGAAGGTGGCGCGATTCATACTGATGGTGAGGGGACACTAATCGTAACCGAAGAAACGCTGCTTTCTGAAGACCGCAACCCAGATCTAAAGCGTGAAGAAATTGAAAGAACGCTTTGCGAATATACTGGATGTGAAAAAGTTTTGTGGCTACCATATGGTGTTTATCGTGATGAGGACACTGAAGGACACGTCGACAATGTGTGCCAATTCGTAGCACCAGGTAAAGTGGTCTTAGCATGGGAAGATAATCCAGACGATCCACAGCATGAGCGCTCAGTGAAAGATTTGGAATATTTACAATCTGTGACGGATGCAAAGGGACGTCAACTTGAAGTAATTAAAATCCACGTGCCAAATCCGATTTATATTACAGAAGAAGAAGCGGCTTGGATTGATTCGGTGGATGGAACTTTTCCAAGAGTGCCAGGCGATCGTTTACCGGCTTCATATATTAATTATTACAACTGTAACGGTGCAATTATCTTGCCAATCTTTAATGACCCACATGATGAAGAGGCAATTAGGACTTTGCAAGGTTTGTTCCCAGATCGCGTAATCGAAACGGTTTACGCACGCGAAATCTTATTAGGTGGTGGCGATATTCACTGTATCACACAGCAAGTACCAAAGGCGTAATGCTTAATAAAAAATCCGGTTTTAAGAGCCGGATTTTTTGTGCTATAATAAGCTTATGGATAAACTGCAGTATGATGGGCCTGTAGTGCTCGCAATATTAGATGGTGTGGGACTTGCACCAGATGGTCCCGGTAATGCCGTGTCAAAAGCTAGGACGACTTTTCTCGGAAAAGCCGCAAGGGAATACTATCATATTGCACTAAATGCATCTGGTGAAGCTGTGGGCCTTACGCCCGGTCAAATGGGAAACTCTGAAGTTGGGCACAACACGATTGGCGCAGGTCGCGCAATTAAGCATGGAATTGCTAGAGCGAACGAAGCAATTAATAATGGTGAAGTCTTCGATTCAGAAACTTGGAAAGGATTGATCGAACAAGTTAAGAAGGAAGGCGACCATACGTTACATTTTTCGGGTATTTTCTCGGATGGTGGTGTACATAGTCACATTGGCCATCTTGAAAGAATGATCGAACAAGCTTATCGTGATGGTGTGAGAAAGATGCGTATTCATGCAGTGTTTGATGGTAGAGATGTTGCTCCACAATCAGAGCCGGTTTATATTGATAAACTGGAAGATTTTGCGAAAAGATTTACGGACGCTGATATTCGCATTGCGACTGGTGGTGGCAGAATGGTGTTTGTCGCCGATCGTTATGAAAATGATTGGCAGGTCGTGGCTCGTGGTTGGGATGCAATGGTGAATGGTGAAGCGGATTATTATTTCAAATCCGCCGACGAAGCAATCCAGGTACTCAGAAGATTAAATCCAGAAGTGCAGGATCAGAATTTACCACCATTTGTGATTGTGGATGAAAATGACCAACCGATAGGAAAAGTTAAACCGGGTGATGCGTTTGTTTATTTCGATTTTCGAGCTGACCGCGCAATTGAAATTGCAATGGCATTTACCTATTGGGATTTCCCGTATTATAATCGTGGCGATTATAAGCCGAGCGACGTTTATTTCGCTGGCCTTACAGAATATAATTCCGATACACATGTGCCAGAGCATCGTTTGTTTGAGCCGACCTATATTGATAATACTTTGAATGAGTTCCTGTCGAGAAGGAAATTGAAACAATTTGCAATTTCGGAAACGGTGAAGTTTGGGCACATCACCTATTATTTCAATGGTAATAGTTATGATCCGGCCGATGGCGAAGTGTTTAAAGAAATTGAATCCTACACGGAACCGTTTGAGACGCGCCCGTGGATGAAGTGTGCAGAGATTACGGATGAAGTCGTCGAGAATTTGGATAAGTATGATTTCGTACGTGTGAATTTCCCTGGTGGTGATATGGTTGGTCACACGGCTGATATGGAAGCGACGATTGTGGCGATGGAGTCAATTGACTTATCACTCGCCAGAATTGCAAAAAGAGTCGACGAACTCGGTGGTGTGTTAATCATTTGCGCTGACCATGGTAATGCGGAAGAATTGCTAGACAAAGACGGCAACAAGAAGACTTCACATACGCTGAATAAGATTCCATGCATCATTTATGATAATACCGACAATCGTGACAAATATAAATTGGTGCCGATTTACGAGCCGGGGCTTTCGAATATTGCCTCGACGATTGCTCTGATGCTGGGGCAGAACGACTATCCTTCCACTTGGGATAAGCCGCTAATTGTGTTATAATATATATATTATGATTACGAAAGCAATTATCCCGGTTGCGGGATGGGGGACTAGGCGTCTTCCTATTACTAAGATTATCGAAAAATCAATGCTTCCTGTGGGAAATCGTCCACTCGTGGATTATTCCGTGCAAGAGCTTATCAAAGCCGGTGTGAAAGACATCTACATGGTGATTTCAAATACCGAGCCGTGCCAAGTACAAGAATTCTACAAAGACAATTTGGCGCTTAATCAGTATTTGATTGAGCGTGGTAAGGAAGATAGGTTAAAACTTGCTAAGACTTTACCGGACGATGTGACGATTCACTACACGGTGCAGGATCCAGCCAGTAAATATGGTACAGCTGTGCCAATTGCGCTCGTAGTGAAGGAATACAAGATTGATGAGCCAGTGCTCGTATTTATGGGCGACGACTTTATTTGGAACCCAGGCGGGGAATCGGCAGCAGAGGCTCTCATCAAGGCTTCTGGTTCTAAGGAAGAATCGGCGATTCTTGGTGTCGAAATCCCGCGCGAAAAGGTAAAGAAATATGGTGTGCTTTCTGAAAAAGATGGCAGACTCGTTGGCGTAGTAGAAAAGCCAGAACCAGAAGAAGCGCCATCAAATCTCATCAACGTTTCGAAGTATATCATGGCTCCAGAGCTTTTGAAGAAGATTTGTAAATATGTAGATGAACACGACTTTGGTCCAAAGGATCAAGAATACATGGTAACCGACCCAATTGATGAGTTCATCAAAGAAGGTGGTGTTATGCGTGTGGCTCCTACCACTGGTGAATACCTCGATGGTGGCTCAGTTGAAGGCTGGCTCCATGCCAACAATGTAGTCTGCGGCTCCTAGCTTAAAACAGATTAAAAAATCTAAATTAGCACTCTTGCATTATGAGTGCTAATTTAGTATAATAGGGGTATGCAAGAAGAATTTAGTGAAATTATGAATCGGCTCAGCGAAAACGCAAGGTTTGCGCTACAAAAGGCCGATTTTTATAGTAAGAGATACAATAATGGCTACATGAGCACGGAACACTTGCTACTTGGAATAATGGCGATTGATACTTCGACTGGTGCAAAGATGATTCGTGAAAATGGCGCCACGCTTGAAGAGATTGAGAAGTCCTTAAATAAGGTAGCAGTTGAAGTGCCGGGTGCCGATATGGCGATGATGTCATTATCTGAGGCGGTGATTCTGACTCTCAGAATGGCACAGAATTATACGCAGGAACAAGGCCTTACGGTGATTGGTACGGAACATCTACTTTATGCGCTTCTAAGCCAGCCGAATTCGAGAGCTTCCCTGATTTTAGTCCAGCTTAAAGTGAATACTGATAAAATCATGGATGAGATTGAGGATTTAGTAGAAGAGCAGACGAAGGATGAAAAACTAAAAGCGGAGAAGGCCAAATATTTAAAGAATTCCCCGCTAAAATTCCTGAACCGTTATGGCAAGGATTTGACTGAAGAAGCCAGAGCTGGCAAACTCGACACCGTGATTGGTCGTGAGAGCGAGATTGAAAGAGTAATTACAATTCTCTCTCGCCGGACTAAATCGAACCCAGTTTTAATTGGTGAGGCTGGCGTTGGTAAGACGGCGATTGTGGAAGGTTTGGCCGCTCGGATTGTAAATAATGAAGTGCCGGGCAATTTGATTGGTAAGCATATTTATCAAGTGGATCTGTCGTCGGTGGTTGCGGGTACAAAATTCCGTGGTGAATTTGAGGAAAGAATTAAAGGCATTATTGACGAAGCTACTGGTGATGATTCAATTCTGCTATTTATCGATGAGATTCATTTGCTTTCCGGCGCAGGCTCGTCTGAAGGTTCGATGGACGCAGCGAATATTTTGAAACCGGCGCTCGCACGTAATTCAATTAATTTGATTGGCGCGACGACACTCGACGAATATCGCAAATCGATTGAAAAAGACAAAGCATTGTCTCGTCGTTTCCAGACCGTAATGGTAGAGGAACCATCAGCAACGGTGACGTTGAGAATTCTAAAAGGCATTAAGAAACATTACGAGAAACATCATGGCGTAGTGATTCCGGATGAGATTTTGGAGACGGCAACTACGATGAGCCAACGCTATATTAATGATCGATTCATGCCGGATAAAGTGATTGATATTATCGATGAAGCTTCAGCAATTTGTAAAGTGGCAGCCGATAAAAAAGGCGGTGGCAAATACAAGAAGATGAAAATCGAAAAAGCCACGCTCGAGAACAAGATTAACGAGTCGGCCGAAAAAGAAGACTACGAAAAGGCCGCGAATTATAAGACGGAGCTGGCAAAACTTGAACAGGAAATTAAGAAGCTTGAGAAATCCGGCGTGAAAGATACGGAGAATCCAACTCTTACGGAAGAGAATTTGGCAACTGCCGTTTCGCTTAAAACCGGTATTCCAGTTTCAAAAGTGCATGGTTCGGAAATGAAGATGTTGATGGAACTTGAAGATCATCTCAAAGAATCAATTATCGGGCAGGATGAAGCGATAAAGTCGGTTGCAAAGGCAATTCGTCGTGGTCGTTCCGGTATTGCAGATTCCAGACGTCCGATTGGCTCGTTCTTATTCATGGGTCCGACTGGCGTTGGTAAAACGGAACTCGCACGTGTGATTGCACGCGAAGTGTTTGGCGGTGAAAACGCACTTGTAAAAATCGACATGTCCGAATTTGGCGAAAAACACAATGTGTCGAGACTCGTTGGTGCGCCGGCTGGCTATATTGGATATGATGATGGTGGTAAACTCACCGAAGCCGTGCGTAGAAAACCATATTCCGTGATTCTCTTTGACGAAATCGAGAAGGCACATCCGGATGTGTTTAATCTCCTACTTCAGATTTTGGAAGACGGAATTTTGACGGATGGCCAGGGAAATAAAATTAAGTTTAATAATACGATTGTGATTCTAACTTCGAACCTTGGCTCGGCGGATATGTATCGCGAAAGCGAACTTGGCTTTACAGCAAAGACCGCAAAAGACAAGAAGGCTTTGGAGCAAGAATTTGAAGAAAACAAGGCTTACGCGATGAAGGCGCTCAAAAAAGTGATGCGCCCAGAACTCATTAACCGTCTGGAGAATATCTTAGTATTCCATGCGCTCACGAAGAAGGATGTCGAGAAAATCTTTGATAATCTCATTAATGATTTAAGAAAGCGTCTTGCAACTAAAGGCATTGGACTTAAAGTTGATGAGAAGGCTAAAGAATGGTTGATTAAAGAAGGTTATGATCCAAAGAATGGCGCAAGGCCACTTCGTCGCAAAATTGAAGATGAAGTCGAGTCGCTCCTTTCGGAAGAAATAATTTCCGAAAAATTGAAGAAGGGCGATATTCCGGTATTAAAGCTCGAAAAGAATAAGTTAAAACTAGTAAAGGAGTAATATGAAAAAACCAAATGATTATTTAGTGCCGACGATTATTGAAGAAACTAATCGTGGCGAAAGAGCCTACGATATTTATTCGAGACTTTTAAATGATAGAATTATTTTCCTCGGTGAAGATGTAAATTCGCACACAGCCAATCTCGTCGTGGCACAACTACTCTATCTTGCGCACGAAGATCCAAAGAAGCCAATTAAACTTTATATTAATTCCCCAGGCGGTTCCGTGTATGATGGTTTTGCAATTATCGATACGATGAATTACATTGAGCCGGATGTCGAAACGATTGGTATTGGTTTGCAGGCTTCGATGGGTGCAATGCTTTTGTCGTGTGGCGCGAAAGGTAAAAGATTCTGCCTACCAAATTCCCGCATCATGATTCATCAACCATCGTCTGGTACGGAAGGAAAAATCACCGACCAGGAAATCATGCTAAAGGAAGGTATTTTCTTAAAGAAACGCTTGGCGGAAATCTTTGCGAAAAATACTGGCAAGTCGCTTGCGCAAGTTGAAAAAGACATGGACCGCGATAACTGGATGAGTGCCGAAGAAGCCAAAGCTTATGGCATCATCGACGAAATCATTAAATAATTATTTAACTGGTTTTGAGATATTAGCACCACGGCCGTAATCGGGTAAAATGATTTTAACGATTTCGCCGTGGTGATTTTTTAATGGAATGTTTAATTCGTTTGCCAGTGTGTTCACGACAGCGGCGCCAATGCGAAGTCCGGTGAAAGAACCTGGGCCAGACATGAAGGTGATTTCTTCTAGGTCATTAAAATCCTTGCCGTTCTCTACTAATTTGTCATGAATAAATACTAATAAATTCTCGGCCAAATCACGACCGGATTCCCATTTATACTCGTGGTCGTCGAGTTTTAGAATTGTCGTTGGGGTGGATGTATCTAGATACATTTTCATAATACAGTGACCTCACGCGTACCATCATCGTTTAGTTTAATCTCAATTTTAGTGCGGTTTTCCGGTAAGAAGTTTTCGACGCTTTCAGCCCATTCGACTACCACGACGGCATGATCGTTATTTAGGTTTTCATCTAGATCTTCAGCCATTAGTCCAGGGTCTTTCAAGCGGTAAAAATCATAATGAATGAGTTCGCCATTCTTAAAGGCATAGGTTTTTGAAATTGTGAAACTTGGGCTCGTAACTGGTTCATTTACTCCTAAACCTGCCGCTAAACCACGCGTAAAAGTGGTCTTGCCGGTGCCGACATCGCCAACGAGTTCAATCACTTGAGGAACAGAAATTTTTTCGGCGAAGGCTTTGCCGAAGTCGAGCATTTCTTGTTCTGATGTGATTTTCATTGTATAATTATAACATGAAAATCTATATTTCTGGTATCTCTGGAACAGGGATGGGACCGCTAGCATTAATGGCGAAAGCGGCCGGTATGACAGTTTATGGTTCGGATAAGAATCCGGGCATGATTCTACCGGAACTTGAAAAAGCCGGAATTGAAGTCAAAATCGGCGAACAAGACGGGGAATTCCTAAAACAAAAGATTAATGAAGGCGTCGATTGGTTTGTACATACTTCAGCATTACCAAAGGAGCATCCGGAACTAGTATTAGCTAAAGAAGCCGGGATTAAAGTTTCAAAACGCGATGAACTCACGGAATATTTGATTGAAAAACTGGGGCTGAAAATGGTCGCAGTGGCTGGTACGCACGGCAAAACGACAACGACTTCTATGATTACTTTTGGTGCATTAAAACTTGGGATTAAAGCAGCCTACATTGTTGGTACGACGCTCGGATTTGCGCCGAGTGGTAGTTATAAACCAGGCGATGAATTCTTTATTTACGAGGCAGATGAGTACGACCGTAATTTTTTGATGTTCCATCCGTGGCTCGCGGTGTTTCCAAGTGTAACGTATGATCATCCGGATATTTATCCGACGAGGGAAGACTATGAAGAAGCGTTTTCGCAGTTTAAGACGCAGTGCCAAAACGTAATTGACGAAATCAATGGTGATGTTGACTTTAAGCTGGCTGGGGTAGCGAGAAGACGTGATGCCGAACTTGCGATGACGGCACTTCTGAACATGAAACCGGATTTGAAACCAGAAGAAGTGAAGGCAGTACTCGATGAATTCCCTGGTGTCGGTCGTAGATTTGAAAGATTAGCGGACGGATTTTATACGGACTATGCGCATCACCCGGAAGAGATTGAAGCGACGATCGATGTAGCAAAAGATGAGGCGAGACTCCGCGACAAAAAAGGTGTAGTGGTAGTTTACCAACCACACCAAAACACGAGACAGCACGAGGTGAAGGATTTGTATAAGGATGCGTTTAGAGGCGTCGAAAAGATTTATTGGATTCCGACTTATCTGACACGCGAGGATCCGAATTTAGAGGTTTTAACGCCAGAAGATTTGATTAATATTTTGTCAAACAAGGAAGTTGCGGAATCGGCCGAGCTTGATGACGAGCTATTTAGAAAACTCGTAAAATCTCGCGATGAAGGGTATTTAATTCTCTTAATGACGGCTGGTCCGGCAGACGGTTGGCTTCGAAAAAACGTTGCGACATTATAGTGCTTATGTTATAATTTAGGCATGGTGGAAGGTGCAAATACAAATCCTACCAAAAAAATAGATAGCACAAAAATTCTGGGTGTGGTTTTTTGCATGCTTTGTGCTTTAGTATTCGGGTTAACGGTTGCTATTATTGTGGTTCGAGTTGTTGGGAAAGGTGGGGAGAATCCTGGCGGTGAGTCGACCTCATTTTTGTGTTCTGATTACAGCGAAATTACCGAGATTGCTCAATGTGTAAGAGAGAGTTATGAATATTCGGCTGAGAATGAAAAAGCCGGTATGGGTGATTGTACTGGTGTCTGTAATGAATATGCAAAGGCAATCACGAAGAGGATTGAGGCCGATCAACCGGTTGATAAATATGATTATATTGTGAAGATTTTTGACTCTTTCACTTTGGCTGTCAATGACGATGCTTCGGCAGCTGCGTTAATATTTGTCAGAAACCAGATGCTTCTGAAATTAGAAAAGAGCTCTGAACACATGGAAGATATTTTGGCGGATACGATAAAAGCGGATGAAGTTTTGAAGACGCCGGCATCGGCTGACGAAGTAATTGTAATGGCTTATTCGATTGGAAAAACAGAACTTGCAGAACAATATTTGAAGATTAAGAAAGAACGCGAATTCGAACTTGGTATTGATTCAGAGGGAGGTCAGGGTTAGAAATGAGACATTTATTGAAAAACAAGTGGTTGCTTGGCATAATCATGGCGTTTGGTTTTATGTTCTCGCTAACTTGTTGTGGTCAACAAGTTAGCGCTTATACTGGTCAGGCATATTATAACTGTATTAATTCTAGCGGTGGAAGAGGTCACATTTCTTCGGTGCAATGGGCGTGCGAGGTGGCGGTGAATTATGCCTGCTGTCTTTGGATTGGCTCTTCTACTGGCACAGATACTACGGTTTATGTTGATGAGGGGCAGGCTACTGCTTATGCGACTTATTGGGGTATGTGTACTGGTGATCATGATACTGCTGCGGTTAATGTTTATGTTGAAGGGGACAACGGTTCGATTGCTGGGACTGATTATGCACCACGTGGTAGTTGGGGGTATCCGCGTAGTTCTAGTACGACAATTAACGTGAGTCAGTTTATTAGTGGCCTCACTCCTACTACTTATGGTAGTGAAAAGCACTATACTCGCAATGTAAACATTCATCGTTGCAATGCGGAAGATCGAACTAGCTGTGCTTGGCAGGAGTCCGACGTTACGCTTGTGATGCGCGAAGCTAATAGAACGCTAAGGATGAAAGCAATCGATACGAATGGCGCTTCCTTGTCTTATTTAATGCCGGACAAAACAGTAACGGTAAAGTCGGGGACTTACGCATCACTCACAGCTTCTAATTTGATTTCTTATGGTTATAGGAAGGTAAAATGGGGTTGGAGTACATGGTCTGGTTATTGGTGGGATGATACCGATTTAACTTACGGTAGAGTGCTAGATGAAGATTTAACAATCTATGCAGTTTATAAACTCGACCAAAAGACTTTGACGATGAAAGCAATTGATCAAGACGGTAATTCTTTGTCGCGTCTCGTAGCGGATAAGACTGCGACCGTAATAAATGGCGAATACGCATCGCTCACGGCAAGTTCGCTCACTGGCTATACAAAGAAATGGTGGGGAACGAGCACCTCTAGTAATACTTGGTGGTCTGATATTGGTATGACTTATGGTGAGTATTTATATAACGATGAGGTGATTTATGCGGTTTATGAACGGCATGAATTCTCGGGGCGAGCACGAGTTTTTGAGGGTGATAGTACTTCGGGAACAACCTATAAAGATACTGGGTTTGTTCAATCGAATAATACACAGACATTAAACATGAATTGTCTCAACTCTGGGTGTAAGGCAACTTTTGATTTAATGCTAAAAACAGTGCGTGGCTCGGCGGCGGTTTCTTATACGGTTTATCGTTCACAAAATGGCGGTAGCAATGTTACACAATCAACGTATCCATTATATTATCCAGCAATGGGTGGAACGAATATTCAGATATATCGGAATGGTAGATATGAAAGCGCCTTTACAGAAACGTTGTTACCGGGACAGACAGTTTGTTATTCGGTGAATTTTTATCCACTCGGTTCATATTCAAACACTACTACGGCGAAGGTTGAGGCTTGCGCTCATGCAAACCCATCTAAATTTGAAGGTTTGGCCAAAGTAACAACTCCGTCCGGTGCCAAGACGCTCGGCTGGCGTGATTCGAGTGCGTCGGATACACAGAATGTAAGTGGCTGTAAACTGTCCGGATGTACAGTGACGTTTGAGCATAATTTGAGGAGAGTATCCGGCATCGGGTCGACACCGTACACGATTACAAGAACGTCAAACTACACATCGAAAACTGGAAACGCGACTTTAAAGAACGAAACGGAGACCTTTAGTGGCATTGCAAATGGTACTGGCAAACAGGAATACAGTGAGTCAATCACATTGGTACCTGGACAGGTGGTTTGCGAAATACTGTCATTTAAACCAAATAATGATGTGGTAAATGTGGCATCGAATGCGCAAATCAAAGTTTGTGCTTCGGCACTCGGTAATGCGCAACCAGATGATCCGCGTGACCCGGCGACGATGAATGATGATAGCTATAGTGACGCATTCCTCGATATGCGCGTGAAGAATCCGGAAGGTCCAAATAAGTATCGTAAATATCAAAAGAATGTCTATGCAAAACCAGGACAAACTTTGAGCTATCGAGCAACTTATAATCCTTTGCTCCAATATGCCTACAGTGTGATTTCACAGAAGTTCCGTTTGAACGGTTCGGGGACGATTTATCCGACGAATTACGTCAATTCTAGTAGCACGCTTGGAACTTTATATAATACTTATAAGGGCAGTGCTTACGGGAACTGGAATAACTCATTTACTGTAAAAAGTGATACTGATAGTTTTGCGAGCCCGTATTTCCAGAATTTCAACTATCCAAATGGTAAGACTGATAAGCGCATAACGACAAACCAACACCGCGTCGTTACTTCGGAAGTGGGACGAAATCTTTCCGAAACGGCTGAGACGAATCTAAATAGCAATACACAGACGACGCCAGGACAGATTACGTTCACGGCGGACGGAAGCAATAATAACGTAGGTAATGTTTATACGGCGAATCGCTCAAGCCAAGCTAATGCTTATGTGCCATATAATTACGATACGAAACTCTCGATCGAAGAAAAGCCGGCCGATGTTGTGCAGGATGTGATTTATGCTGGTGAAGAAAAAGAGATTAAATATGAAATCGACGTGATTCCAAAAACCAATCCAGAAACAACGGATGGTTCGGATGAGCAAAAGTATGCCACAATAATGCGTGATGCGATTTCGAAGGTGATTATTTATAGAGGTGCCGAAAAAGGTCCAAGTGATGGTTGGGGTAGCGGCAAAACGGATGAACTATGCAATTACTTTGGTGTTGTCCATAGCGAGTCAACTTGTTTCTATGCTAATGAAAAAACTGAGACTTTGAATCCGTCTGGTAATTTGAATGGCGATCAGCATAACTTGCAACTAAAGATGCAAGTACCTGATATTAAAGCTGGTTTGCAGCTTTGTGTGGCGGTAGCGAGCTATCCTTCGAATAGTGGCGCTGCTACTAACTGGAATGATCCGGAAGGTAGTCATAAATGGCGCATTTCAAAGTCGCGTTGCTTTACGGTCGCGAAGAAACCATTATTTGAAATCTGGGGTGGCGGTGTTTATTCCGGTGGCACGATTAAGACCTCTGTAATGATGAAGAATAATTTGAAAGGTATCGGCAACATTGAGAACGGCGTGATGGTGTTCTCGTCGTGGGCAGAACAAATTGTGAATGCACAAGGTGCGGCAAATGGTATTGCATCGGGTGCAGCGACGGGTCGGGCAAATAACGTAGCGGGTGGTGGTACCCTTGAGCGTGCTAGTGAAAATTATTGTAATAACCGTGTGCCACTAAGTATTGCAAACTATGCGAGCCAAGCGTTTAATTTATGCACGAACCAGAGTATCACTGGTATGTCTGGTATTTCGGCGGTGATTACGAATAAGCAATCACTGGTTGGAACGCTCCCAAATGAAGATTCTCAGGTTTATACTTATTCGGCTCCAGTTACAATTGGACTAAACAATGCTGGTGATAAAACCGTGATTCGTTATAATTCGAATAGTGATATTACGCTTGGTGCTAGCTCGGCAAATAAGGGTAAAACACATATTATTAAGACTACTGGCAATGTAACAATTAGTGGAAATATTGATTATCAAGGCGGACAGTATAATAATATGTCGGATATTCCGAAGGTGATTATCTATGGCAATAATATTAACATTGCTTGTGGCGTTTCGGTAGTTAAAGCAATTCTCATTGCTGAGAATGTTATGGACACTTGTCCGTATACTGATATCAATGCAAAGCCGAATTCTAATCGGTTAACGGTGACAGGCGCGATTATCGCGAATGAATTATACTTTAACCGTACTTATGGTGCGGCAACGGGTGTGAATTCGAAGGTGGCGGCGGAAATTGTGAATTATGATGTCTCAACGGTGCTGTGGGGTCGGGCAAAATCTGATCCGGGCAATGAACACAAGAACCTGACGGCCGTTTACCAGCACGAAATTGCTCCAAGATACTAGTGTGCTATAATTATAGATATGAAAGTGAGGAGTCAGTTCGTCTGCCAGCAATGTGGTGCGACTTATAATAAGTGGGTTGGGCAGTGTAATAACTGCCAGGCTTGGAATTCTTTGGTTGAACAGGTAGTTGAACCGGAAATTGGCAAAAAATCGGCCATTGAAAAAGGTAAACAATCCGGCAAAAAGTTGGAATTTGTGAAGCTAAAAACTATAGTGCCGTCTGATAAAAAGGCGAGACTCTTAACAGAATTTCCAGATTTAAATGTCGTGCTTGGTGGTGGCATTTTGATGGGGTCGGTATCGCTCCTTGCGGGGCAACCGGGCATTGGCAAGTCGACAATTTTGATGCAGATTTGTGCAGAAGTCGCGAAAAAACACGATGTATTATATATATCCGGCGAGGAATCGGCAGGGCAAGTGAAACTCCGTGCTGAAAGACTGGGTGCAAATTCGGAGAGACTTAATTTTGCTTCTTCGACTTCTGGTAATGATATCGCCAAAACGATTGAATCTGGCGAA
The DNA here is from genome assembly GCA_017432025.1 of Candidatus Saccharimonadota bacterium. GTDB lineage: Bacteria > Patescibacteriota > Saccharimonadia > Saccharimonadales > Saccharimonadaceae > Nanosyncoccus. The sequence goes on along the minus strand of JAFRJX010000005.1, from coordinate 18,589 downwards.
TTTGATTTAGTGATTGTGGATTCGATTCAGACGCTTGCGATGGATGAGATTTCGTCGGCGCCAGGAACGGTATCGCAAGTTACAAATTGTGGTAATTTGATTATTCGGGCAGCCAAAGCGACTGATACAGCGGTAATAATTGTTGGTCATGTGACAAAGGAAGGAACACTGGCCGGGCCGAAAGTTTTGGAGCACTTAGTAGATGTAGTGCTAAACTTTGAAGGCGATCGCTATGGTGGGTTTAAGACAGTTAGAGCGGTGAAAAACCGCTTTGGCTCAACTAATGAAGTCGCGATTTTTGAAATGGGCGAGACGGGGCTAAAGGAAGTGCAAAATCCGTCAGCGGCGCTGCTCGCGGAACGTACAAATACGGATGGTTCAATAATCTTAGCGACACTCGAAGGGAATCGTCCAATCTTAGTTGAGATTCAGGCGCTCGCAACGCCGTCGAATTTTGGTTATCCAAAGCGCACAGCTTCTGGTTTTGATATTAATCGTTTGAATTTATTAATTGCTGTGATTGAAAGACGCACGAAATTGAAATTATCCGACAAAGATATATTTATTAATGTGGTTGGCGGAATGAAGTTAAATGATTCGGCAGCTGATCTCGCAGTATGTATGGCGATTGCTTCGGCAGTGGCGGGTAGGAAACTCGGTGAAGAATACGTAGTATTTGGCGAAGTAGGACTCGGTGGCGAGATTCGTTCAGCGTTTAGATCGGACCAGAGAATTGCTGAGGCGAAAAAACTCGGGTTCTTGCATGCGATTGGACCGGCGACGGTACATGATAAATTTGTGATTCCCGCAAAGGACCTACGTGAAACCTTAATTAAATATGTGAAATGAAAATTCTAGGCATTGATCCAGGTATCGGTATTTGTGGGTTTGGATTGATTGAAACGACTTCACGGGCAAGTGCGAAGGCGCTGGATTATGGTATCATTACGACGAAGGTGCGAGCGCCACTCCCATCTAGGTTAAAGGAGCTATATGAATCTTTGCAGGAAGTTTTTGATACGACGAAGCCGGATGTGGTGTCGGTAGAAAAACTATTCTTTTCGAAGAATATTACAACTGGCATTGCGGTGGCAGAGGCGAGAGGCTTAGTACTACTCGTGGCTGAGCAAAAAGGGCTCCAAATCTTTGAATATACGCCGAATGAGATTAAGAAGACTCTGACAGGCTATGGTTCGGCGAAGAAAGGCCAGATTCAGGAGATGGTGCGGGTACATTTAGGATTGAAGGATAAACCAAAGCCGGACGATGCGGCAGATGCGCTAGCGGCGGCGATTACGCACTCTCTGAACATGATGGTATAATAGATATATGATTGCACATATTAGAGGTAAAATTACAGAAAAATTTGGAAACTCGTTGATTATTGATGTGGCGGGGGTTGGCTATGAGATTACCGTACCGACACCAGATTTTGATGCGGTGATGCTGGATGAGGAAAAGAAATTTTTCACTTATCATTCGATTAGGGAAAATGCGGAGGAACTGTACGGCTTCTCGAGTTTGATGGCGAAGAAGTTGTTTGAGCTTTTGATTTCGGTGCAAGGAGTGGGACCGAAGGCCGGAATTGCGATTTTGTCACTCGCAGAGCCGGAAGAAGTCCGAAATGCGATTGCCAATGCCGACACGGCATTCATCTCAAAGGCCTCGGGTGTCGGTAAGAAGTCGGCGGAGCGCGTAATTGTCGATTTAAGAGATAAAGTGGGGATTCCATCGCATTATGGTGCGACTGCAACGAAGTATTTGGCGGCGGCGGATGCGAATGATGAGGCACTCGATGCGTTAATGGCACTCGGTTTTTCATTAAAAGAAGCGTCGCTGGCGCTCGAAAAGGTAGACAAGTCGCTTCCAACTGAGGAAAGAATCAAATTAGCCTTGAAAAAATAAAACAAGTGTGTTAAAATAACAGGTAATTGTCTAATATAAAGGTATAATATGAGTTTTTCTATTCTAAAGCAAATCGGTGACGCCCAGAAAAAGAAGGCTGTTGTTGATGTTCGTTCCGGTGATACCGTAAAAGTCACCCAAAAGATTAAGGAAGGTAACAAGTTCCGTCTTCAGACGTTCGAAGGTGTAGTGATTCGCGTTGATCGCAAAGAATCCCACACGGCTCGTATCGTCGTACGTAAGGTTACCTCTGGTGTTGGCGTGGAGAAGTCTTATCTCATCCACTCACCACTCGTAGAGAAGATTGAAGTAACCAAGCGCTCGAAAGTTCGTCGCAACAATCTTAGCTACCTACGTGAACGTTCTGGTAAGTCAGCACGTCTCTCAGCTAAGGATTTCGATCGCACGGCTGTGAATGACGTAACTGTTCCAGAAGTTGAAGTCGTAGAAGCTCCAGAAGAAGCTAAGACCGAAGAACCTGCTGAAAAAGCAGAAGAAAAAACTGAAGAGAAAACCGAAGCCTAATGGCCATTCTCGGTATCGATGAAGTTGGACGCGGACCCCTAGCGGGTCCGCTTGTTGTTGGTGCGGTAATCTTGCCGGAGGAACTGCCGGATTGGGTAGAAGAACTAAAAGACTCAAAGAAACTCACCTTTAAGAAGCGAGCGAAGCTGAGCGAAGTAATTTTGAACGAGGCGGTGGCGACGGGATTAGGGTTTGTGTCACCATTTGAATTAGACGAACTTGGAATGGTAGCAGCCTTGAAACTTGCGACGAGGCGAGCGATTGAAGAGATACAAGGGTCATCAACGAAATGCTCAAAGATTATTATTGATGGGAATATTAATTTCCTTGCAGGGACGAAACTAGAGAGTATTACAACAACGCTGATTAAGGGTGATGCGCTGATAAAAGAAATCTCAGCCGCTTCGATCATTGCGAAGGTGACGAGAGATAATTACATGATTGAACTGGGCGAGACGTATCCAGGCTATGGATTTGAGAAACACATGGGTTACGGCACGAAGGCACACATCGACGCGATTAACCAACTTGGGCTCACACCAGAGCATCGACTTTCGTTTGAACCGTGCAAGAGCATTTCTGGGTTTAAGAGAGAGACGATGGCTAAGAATACGACAGCCGTAGGGAATCGTGGCGAGGAGGTGGTGGTGGAATACTTGAGAAACAATGGCCACCGAATTGTGGGGCGAAACTTCAAGACGAAATATGCCGAGATTGATGTAATCTCAGTTAAAGATGACAAGATTTATTTTACGGAAGTGAAATACCGAAAGAATGCGGATTTTGGAGGAGGACTTGCGGCGATTACGCCGGCGAAGCTAGAGAAGATGAGGATTGGCGCGGAGATATATTTAAAGTACTATCCAAAATTCAAGGGATTGCAACCGCTCCTTGCCGTGTCGGATGTCCAAGAAAACTACGTAGTTAAAGACTGGTTTGTTATACATTAAATCTAAATTCTACTACATCTCCGTCTTGCATGACGTAGGTTTTGCCTTCGGTGCGGAGTTTGCCGGCGGCTTTGACGGCTTGTTCGGAGCCGAGCTCTTTCAAATCGTTATAATTACAGATTTGAGCGGCGATGAAGCCACGCTCGAAATCGGTGTGGATGGTGCCGGCGGCTTCTGGGGCAGTGGCGCCTTTTTTGATAGTCCAGGCACGGCATTCTTTCTTGCCGGCGGTCAGGAAGGATTGAAGCCCAAGTGTCTTGTAGGCGGCTTTAATGAGCTCGCCGAGGGCGTCTTCTTTGACGCCGTAGCTCTCTAAGAATTCTTTACGTTCGTTACGGTCCATGCCGGACATTTCTTCTTCGAGTTTGGCGTTTACAAAGATGGCTTCGGCTGGAGCGACAAGTGCTTTTAGCTTTTCCTGAAGATCTTTATCAGTAAGGCCGGATTCGTCGACATTAAACATATAAATAACTGGTTTGTCGGTAAGATAAGGAACGTTTTCGTCGGTTGGGTCTTTCTTGCGCTTAGCGGCGATTTTGGCCTTGGTTTCTTCATCGGCGAGCTGGAGCTCAAGATTGATAATATCAATATCTTCTTTGGCTTGGGCGACGATGTCGGACTCGATTTTATTGTCGGCGCGGACGATATCGTTATTGACGAAGGCGCGGACGACATGACAGACAGCTTGGCATTCACGGATGTGAGCTAGGAATTTGTTGCCAAGACCTTCGCCTTTTGAGGCGCCAGCAACAAGGCCAGCAATATCAACGAATTCAACGGTAGCCGGGACAACTTTTAAAGTGTCATACATCTTTGCAAGCACGTCTAGGCGTTCATCTGGGACAGGGACAATGCCAACATTTGGCTCGATTGTTGCAAAAGGATAGTTGGCAGCGAGTGCGCCAGCGTTGGTCAGGGCATTAAACAAAGTGGATTTACCAACATTCGGTAATCCGACAATTCCAATCTTTAAATTCATATCTGTTATTATAACATATTTTTCGGGGATGTTAATTCTGTAAAAATAATCGTGATATAATGTGCTTATGGATAATAGTCGAGATAAAAATACTCGTTTATACTATATCGTGCTTGGCATTTTGACGGTTTTAATAGTCGTTCTTGGTGTAGCAGATGTTTATTTATGGTTAAAACCGCGAGAACCCTCGAATAATAAGGATAATAATGAAACCGTTGTTTCAAACGATGATATAGTTGTACAAAAAAAGAATTATATGGATCTTACAAAAGAAGAGGCGATGGCTGCGTTTAGGGAGATGCAGAAACCAAACTATATACCGAGCGGATATATTGATAAGGCTGTAATTCCATCAGATGGATGCGTTCCTTTGAATGGGTTAATCTACTCTTATGAAAAGGAGGATGAAATAAAGGAAATATACGAAAATGACCAGATTGCTAATATACGGGAATTCCAAAAAGCTGAGTTTGTCAAAGATTATTATGCCGTAGCTTTTTCTGTTCCGTTTGATTATAGTGCGGCATGGGCTGAAGACGGAGTTGCTTCAGGGTGTATGAGGATGTTTTCTTTTAATGCGAAATACTATGATTATTCGGAAGAAGACTTTTTATCGGGTGTTTTTGTTAATACCTCTACAGATTTTATAAAAGTTGCATTGCCGGTTCTTGCTACTTCTAGCGGTGAGATTGCTCGACTTGATATGGTATATAGTTATGACTTTGAGGAAGAAGAGGACAATATTACCCTAAATATACATTCTATTGGTTTAGGATATGATACTGACTATAGCGATTTAGAGGCATATGAGCAGCAGAAAAAAGCTGGTACTTTGTCTCAAACTTTGCAGTTTATTACCCAAAAATATAGATATGATGCCTCAACGAAGAAGGCCGATTGGGTACGTGACTGTGAGAATTGCGTGTTTGGCGCAAAAGTTGATAGGAACATTCCATTGAGTGACAGCGAGGTGAGCTCATTATTAGAAAATACACGGTATAAATAGTTGTCGATTCGGATGTATCTGTTATTATACATCTTTGCTATAATTTTAAATAAGAACACTAATGACTGGAGGCAAAATGTCTTTAATGGATAGAATGATGGAAGAAAATATTGAAAGAGCAAAAGAAATGCAAAAGAGAATGCTCGATATGCAAGAAGAGCTTTATAACGAAAGAGGTGAGCAGATCGAACGACTAAACAAGAAGAAGGAAGAGCTCAGTGCGGCTGGGACGAAAGTTCATTACGAAGCAGCGGCTAGTGGCATTAAAGAAGGCCTAGAGAACGAAAAGAAGATTTGCCCAGCTTGCAAAAAAGAGATTGATGCGGACGCTAAATTCTGTAGCGAATGTGGAACTAAACAGGACTAGTCTTCATCCCCATACATTAAACTTAGATATTCTTCTTTAGTTAATTGGATAGATTTATAGTTAAACATGACGCCGTCAGAATCATTCTTTTTGACGTGGACTTTGCCCGTTTCTTTTTCGGCGACAAAATACCTTCGGTATAGATTGAGTGCAAGCCAATCTTCTTCATCTGTGTATTGTGAGTAAGCTTCGGGATTTTTCATCATTTCACTATTGTATCCTACGCCGATATTATTGACGGTGAGAATATATTGGTCGTCGTTTTCTTCGAAATCATAACTATAGACGGTCCCTGGACCGGTGGAAAGACCAACGCTGGAAAAAAGTGTATAGATTCGGAGAATTTGACTAATGGTTTCTTTGTCGGTGGTTTTCATAAGAACTACGTCGTTATATGATTTGCCACCAAAGTCATTATTGGTGACTTCTTGATGGTAATCTAGATAATCACGCTTAAAAGAAAGTAGGGAATCACAATCTCTGTTATAGCCATGGTCGCACTGGGTGGAGTCTTCTTTAATGCGATCTGGTGTTACGATTGCATAGTAGCCGTATTCTTTAATAGTATAGGTCGGTATTTCCGATTCGTCTGATTTACTCCAGCTGTAAGGTCGATATTCATCGTCGGCGATTGATTTTAAATCATCTAGCGTATCGTATGAATAGACTAGTTCTAGATCGCTAATTATATGTATTGAAAGAGGATTGGGTTCAGTGATGATCGCGTCGGTGAGTTCTTTTGGGACGTAATCTTTTGGCGTTCTACCTTTACCAACTATTGGGGTCTTTAAATATGCAATGGCTTCTTCTTTGGTTAAATCTTCAAATTTGGTGATGCCAGTATTATTATTTGAACTGCCACCCTCGTTCTGGCCCTGACTACCGCCAGGATCGCTGGTTGGGCGCATAAACCAGATTGCAATACTAATTCCAGCAGTTACGATTATCGCTAACGCTACGATGACGATAGCAAGTCCGTGGCTTTTGGGTTTTCCCATGGTTGGCGCAGGTTCTGCATAATAGCCAAATGGCATTGAAAGATTTGATTGAGGATACTGTGAAACGGGTTGGTTTGCTATATATGGGTTGTTTCGTTGGTAGGGGTTCCTGGGGTAATTCTGGTTGAGATTTGGATTATAGCTTGGATTTGGATTGGAATTTTGATCAGGATTAGAATTAGGAAAGGTTTCTGGATTATTATTGAAGGCGTTGTCGTTATTCATTTTGTTTGCTGATATTTCTTATTATTCTTACGCTTATTATAACACGAGGAAGATAGTATAATAATAGAATGAAGAAACAGCTTTTATTTGAAGACCAGGTTAGTTTTGGCGTGTCGGATGTCAATGACGGCAAGATGCGATTCTTTGGTGGTGATGAGCAGGAAATTATCACAAACCAAACTAAACTCGGTGAATTGATTGAACTAAACGGGGAAGCAGTTGCGAGAGTCCGGACGACTTACGATACGAGAAGCGAATATACGGATTACAGAGAAATCACCGAAGAAAATCTCAAAGAATACAGTATCTTAAATTCAGAGAAAGATATCCCGGTGACGGATGGTTTGGTGACGAAATGTAAGAATGTGGGGATTCTGCTCCCACTGGCGGATTGCCTTGGTGCGGTGGTATTTGATGAAAAGCAGAAGATTATTGGGATTCTCCATGCTGGTCGACATAATATCGAGCAGAACGGACCATATAAATACATTCAGTTTTTAAAAGAGAACTATGGTTCTAGACCGGAAGATTTAAAGATTTACTGTTCACCGTACGCAATGAGTTATCATATTACAGCACTGAATATGACGATGGAAGAGGCGGCCATGGAACAGTTCAAAAAAGCTGGAATTCTCCCAGAGAATATCATCGATGAGCAGATTGATGTTGCGAAGGATGATAATTATCCGTCAAATTCCAGCGGTGATTTAGATAAGCGTTTTGCAATTGTCGTAAAGCAAATGTAGAGATATAATGGAGGTATTATGAAATTCAAAGCGAGGAAGTTTCTAAAGAAGATTTTTGGCGGAATCGAAATAACCTGGAAGCAGGTAATCATTTTCGCCATCATCGCTGGCGTTTATACAGCATTAATGGCAATGCTAGTCCCGGATGGCAATTCATTTCACGATATTGCCGTTTTACCGGAGGCTTGGGTTTTACTAGCGATTCTAATCATCGTAAACTGTAAAACTCCACTTGATGCTGCACTCAAGACTTTTGTTTTCTTCTTAATCTCGCAACCTTTAGTTTATCTAATACAGGTACCATTTAATTCGATGGGCTGGGGCCTATTTGGCTATTACAAATATTGGTTCATGGTTACGCTAGCGACTTTCCCAGGAGCATATGTAGCTTGGTTTATAAAAAAAGACAAGTGGTATTCTGGGGTGATTCTGTCGGTTGCGACAGTACTCCTCGTGTCGCTTGGCGTAGGTTATGCCAAGCAATGCCTGGCTAGCTTTCCAAATCATCTTTTAAGCACGATTTATTGTTTTGGAATTATTCCGGTGTTTATTTTCACGATATTTAAGGACAAGGTGCCGAGGATAATAACGGCGCTAGCTTCTCTGGCAATGCTGGTTGCTCTACTAATAACAAATGTCGGAAAAGAGGAGTACGAGGTCTATCGAAACGATTTTGTGACAGAGAACGGTATTACTTTTGTAGGAGAACCGTATGTTTCGTCATGGGCGACAACAGGTATGACTGGTAATGTCGAAGTGATCAAAATGGGCGAAAACGAATTCAACTATAAAATTCGTGGCTTTAAGGGAGAAAGGTATAACTTCTGCCTTTCAGATGATACGGATAATGAGTACTGTTTTAACTACTGGTTCGCTAAAGATATGAACATGGTAGAAGTGAAAAAAGTTGCAGAATAACCTTGACTATTTTAGCAAAGTGTGCTATAATATAAGTATTGCCATATTTTTTGGGGGGTGTAAAAATGGGAATGCGTGATTTAAGTCATGTAAGATTGACTGACAGCGTAATCAACCTGACTGGCAAGCAGATTAGCATGTATGACGAACTGAATGGCACGATTTTCAACTTTCCTCCGAGTGCGGAAGCTATTCCGATAATTCCCTATAACGGGAAGAACCCGAAGGTTGTTTACCACTATGTGGTAGACGAAGATGCTGTGGAGCAGTTGAAAGAACTCGACCGTACGCTCTACGACATTGCCGTAGTCGACAAGGTTGGCGTCGGAAGAAACGGAATTGAGATTTCCACTTTAAAGTGGGCATTTGATCCGAAAATTCCCGTCAAACTTTATCGTGGCGTCAAAAACGCCGTGAGTTGTCATCTCTAATCTAGCACCTTAATCCCCCGAAATGGGGGATTTTTTTAGAAAAACTTCTGGAGAGCAGAGCGTTGGAAGAGATAATCCTTACGACGACTTTTGGCATGTGCCGAGGCGGCTTCGAGGATTTTGCCGTCAACGCCAAAATCGAGCGCTTTCTTACAGATAGATTTATAAGGCGAGAGCTCGTTTTCTTCGGAAATACCCTTAGCAATCGCGGTGACGATGCTGGTAACAACATCTTTAGTGTCTTCTTTTGCGTTGACAGAGTCGGTGGCCATGACCTCGATGAATTTATCAAAATGGTCTTTGATATAGGTTAAGAGGTATTCGCCAACACCGATAGAGTTTGGATTAATAAAGAGTTGTTCGAAGGTGGCGATGCGGTTAATGCCGATGATACGTCCATTTGGATTGAATAATTCCTCTAGAAGTACTTTGGCTTCTTCGATGTTCTCTGGATAGGAGAAAACGCGGGGGTAATAATCTGGATTATAGAGGTTTAGGAGTTTTTCGAATTTTTCTTTTGGTGAGTAATCCCTAAAGGTGATAGTAACGGCACGATTAAAGACGCAAGTCGGAACTTCGATGTTATTTTTGAGAATATCCGTAAAGTAGTCGCGGATTTCGTGATTTCTGGCATCAATGTCGTTTAGGCACATAATCCAGCTAAGTAATTCATTGTAGATATTTTGCTCGGTTTTAGATTCAAATTTGAAGTGAGTATAATTCTTGATTGGCCAGATCGAACCAAACCTTGGCCAGAAGGATTTATAGATTTGGTCTTTAAATTTGGTTTGGGCCTCGTCTTTTTCTTCGAGGTAGCGCCAGGCTTTATCAATAACTTCACAGGCCAGCCAAAAGAGATAATCGAGGCGTTTTTCTTCGTCGCCCAAAAAAGGCATAGTCTCAACGATATGAAAAGCGGCTGGAAGAATAATCGTGTAAGGGATGCGCTGTTCGCCGAGGACGAAATTGGCAAGGAAGAACTCAATTGGAAGAGCATTTTCTTCTAGCTCAGCGCTGTTCATCTTGGCAATTTGGCTTATAATATCGAGTTGGACTTTCGGGTCAATATTTATCAGGAGAGGATACCTACTATAGTGCATAATGGAGCCAGGGCCGGTACCAAAAGGGTCAGTAATCTTGGTGTCGGTGTAGCCGACTTCTTTAAAGAAGTTTTCGATTGGCTCGAAGAGATATTTATCGAATTCTTTGATGATTTCAGCGTTGTTGTCTTTAATGAGATGGACGAAAATTTCGTCGACTTTACGCCAGCCGATTTGATTAACCATAAAGAATAGACGGTATCTTGCGACATTCTCGATGCCATCAATGCGATCATTATTCGCAATATTAAAGTCTTCGTAATTTTTCCAGCGTAGATAATTAATGGTGACCCAGTAATCATCAACATCCATCTTATACTGAGGAAGATCGGCGTCAGCCTCCTTGATTACCTCAGTATACATATTTATTAGTGCAAGGTCGTCGGCAGTTTTAAATTTGCCGTGGTTTTTCTTAATGAAATCTTGAAGGATGGAATAATCAAGGTCGCGGTCGGCAAAACGAGTAGCGACATTCTGATAAAGACCGGCATTTAGAGACTCGATTTTGAAAGATTTTTTACCGATTTTATAGATGAAGCTGTTATCCTCATCGCAACGTTTAAAATGAGTACCGACTTTTTTCCAAGCGTGAGTGCCATAGCCGGCATTATCGTAAATAAGGGTATAATCCTTAGAAAGGGAAATAAGGGCATCATAAACCTTATTAAAGAGTTCGATGTCGGCTCGATTTTTGGCATCGGCGATGTCTAAATAATACAGATTTAGCTTACTACCGGTAATAGTGTAAATCCTGGCGATGCCGGGTTGCCCCATGGCGTTACGATCGGAAATCTCGGCATAAATGACGGATTTTTTAAGAATTTTATTAAAAATTGTCTCTGTGAGTTTTTGACCTTCCATACATATATAATTATATGATTTTTCTCTGTAATAGTCCAGCGTAAGCGGTTTTTATTTTGACCACCCGTGATATGATATTTACATGAAGATAAAACACCGGAGAATTCTACTGACGGTTCTAGCGTTTATAGGAGTGGGGGCGTGGCTGATTTTGAATCCGGAAAGTTATGAACAATTCTTTACCAAGGTCGAAGACAATAATGATGTGGTGGCGGTGCCAAGAAGTGACGGGGCGCCACTGGCGAGTGAAATTCTGGAAAAATTAGAAGTAAAAGGTCGGGCGCCAAAGACCGGCTACGCTAGAGAGCAATTCTATGATGGCTGGCCACTGGTGGACGGATGCTCGCTAAGGCAAAGGATTATTAAGCGTGAGCTCGGTGATACGGCAAAACTAAAGGGCTGCAATGTAATCGCAGGTGAATTTGACGAGCCGTATGCCGGTAAGCACATGGTGTTTACAGATAAGTCGCAGATTTCGAATGCGATTCAGATTGACCACGTGGTGGCGCTCTCAGATGCGTGGCAAAAGGGCGCACAGTACTTATCTTACGAAACACGATACAAGATTGCGACGGATCCGCTCAATCTTTTAGCGGTGGACGGTCCGGCGAATGAAAATAAATCGGATGGTGATGCGGCGACGTGGCTCCCACCAAACAAGAAGTTCCGCTGTGAATACGTGGCGAGACAGGTGTCGGTGAAATACAAATACAGCCTCTGGGTGACGGAGGCGGAGAAAAACGCCATCAAGGGAGTTTTAAAAAACTGCCCGAGTGAGCCGGCAATTGGTGTATAATATAAATAATATATAGTGGAGGTAATATGAAAAGATTTATCTGGGGAATTGTGACCGGGGTGGCGCTTTTAGTGATGGGCGCATTTTTATTAGGAAGATTTGCTTTTCCAAATACGGGCCTAGCACCTTTGCCGAAGCCAGAGAAGTCGGAAGGCCAAAGAGGTGAACTTGGCATTGATAAGAACATCAACGAAGAGAACATCGATGATTATTTGAACCGACCGGATGCGGTTTACCGTGATATGCGCATGTTGAAGGATCCTGGAAATTATGAGGCGATTGGCGGTGATTCAAATCTATCTGGTTTTGTAAAAGGCTTTGAAGTGGTGCCACTACCATATATTGTAAACGTGAGTGGCCTTCCGGAAGAAGTCGGCGAAACTTATACTGGTAAGACTCTCTTTACGATGAAAGCCAATGAGTATAAAGTGAATTATAAAGAATCAATGGAGATCCTCGAGGCACTTTTCCCGAAAGATAAGATTATCTTCCTGATGTGCGGTGGCGGTGGCTACGCGGGGATGACGAAAGCACTCCTTGTGGCGCTCGGTTGGGACGAAGACAGAATCTACAACGTCGGTGGTTACTGGTATTACGAAGGCAAGAATAATATCGAAGTAAAGAGATTAAATTCAGAAGGAAAAGCTGTTTACGACTTTTACAAGGTTCCTTATCATAATATTGATTTTAGTTCACTAACGGAGAAATAATGCCGAAGAAACGTATTTTATATTTAATTCTTGGACTACTAATGATTGTCACTGGTAGCATACTCTTTGCGCTGGCAGTTAGTGGGGCGTTCGACCCAGCGGAAACCGAGCTGGATGCCGAGTACTATTGCGAAGGCACCTGCGAGGGTGATTTTACGGAGCTTGGTAAAGACGAATACGAAGACCTAATCAAGAAAAAGAAATCATTTGTGATTTTTGTGGATCAGAATGGTTGCGACGGTGCGGATCGGCTAAGGAAGTTTTCGAATGATTATTTCCCGGAAAGTGGTGTTAAGGTCTATAGAATGATGTTCGAAGACCTAAAGGAAACCACATTACATGAAAAAGTAAAGTATTATCCATCAATTGTGGTGATTAGAAAAGGGAATGTGAGAGCGTTTCTTAGAGCTGATTCAGATGAAGATGCGGGCGCATTTAACCAGTATGGTAGCTTCATTGACTGGGTAAATCAGCATATTTCTCTCAATAGTTTAAAAAAGTCTTAAAAAAGTCTTGACATTTTTTAAAGCTTATGTATAATTAGAATTGTTAAGGGTTATACACCTAAAACAAACAAAAAAATAAAAAATCCACGGAGAGTGGAAGGAGTTACAAAATGAAAAAACAAATAATTGCGGGCGCAGCATCTTTGGCTCTTGCTGCTATGCCAGTAGTCGGTGCTTTTGCAACCGATCCAGCCGATGTGGTGGATACACTTACTGTCACCGTGAACGAATCTTGTACGTTCGACCATGATGGCACGGGTGGTGCTTACACCAAAGCGATGGAACCAGGTGCACTTGACACGGCATTCGCAACTAGCTCATTCAAAGCTATGTGTAACAACGGTTTAGGTTACACCGTAAGCGCAGTGTTCACCAGCCTCGAGCACCTCGATAATGCTGGCGATGCTATCACCTACTCTGCAACAACTCCAACGGCCGGTTCCGGTACTTGGACTGCACAAATCGACGGTGGCGCTAACATCGCTGCAACGAACGGTGTCCTTCTCAACACGTCAACCCAAGACCCTTCTGAAGGTACGTCTGTGACCGTTATCTACAAGGTTAGCTTGAACGACGATCAGGCTCAAGGTACATACCGTGGTACTGCTACCTATACTCTAACCCAGAAGAGCTAATCAAGATACTGCAAAAGAGAACTCCCGATAGGGAGTTCTTTTTTTTGTGGGGGCTTGTATTTTGTTTATGGTTTGCTATAATTAGAGTTAGAAAGTGTCGTAAGGAGGTGTTTTGAAAACGAAGTTTTTTGGAGTTGTTGCTGTTTTAATGTTAGTCGGTTTATTTTGGGCTAACAGTTCTTTTGCGGCTTCAGATCCAGCAGCGGTGGTAGATACTCTCACGGTGACTGTGGACGAGGTTTGTACTTTTACGCGTACTGCTGGTGCTGGTACTTACACGGCGTCAATGCAACCAAATAAGACCAATATGACGCTTGGCACCAGTGAATTTACGGCGGTTTGTAACTCACCTAGTGGCTATCAAGTGGTAGCAGCGTTTACGGCACTCACCGGTAGTGTGAATGGTAGCATTCCTTATTACAAAGGTAAACCTACGACTAGCACAAAGAGATGGACGGCCGTGCTTGGTCCGAGTTCCAGTACGGATTATATGGCAACTAGCGGTGCAAAATTGATGGATACGGATGGTCCGGATACGTCAGAGGGCACTGTGCAAGAAGTGAGCTACAAAGTTTCAACTGGGAATGGCCTTTCGGCCGGTACTTATACTGGCACTGCGACTTATACTTTGACACAGAAATAGATTAGAACCTGTGGAAAACTTGCTTAAAATAAACATAAAAATTATGCTTGACAATGAATTTGCGCGTATGTAAAATAAGAAGTGTTAATAGGGTTCATACACAATTAACGAAAATAAAATAAAATAAAATTTTCCGTTTCTTGTTGAGGAAATGGGAGGGAGACAAAAATTTTATGAAAAAAACACTAATCGCAGGTGCGGCATCACTCGCATTCGCCGCCACGCCAGTTTTTGGCGTGTTCGCTACCAACCCGGCAGCGCTCACCGATACTTTGACGGTTACCGTCGCTGTATCGTGTACTTTTACGCGTACTACCGGTGAAGGTACGTATAGCAAGACGATGACGGCAAACCAACTTGATACAGAGTTTGGTTCTAGTACGTTCACCTCGAAGTGCAACAATGGTACTGGTTATACCATTACGCCAACTTTTACGAACTTGACGTTCTCTGGTGCTACTAGCCCGATCACCTATAGTACGACTACGCCAACGGCCGGTTCCGGTACTTGGACGGCAACGCTTGGTACTGCAACGTCGAACCTTACGAGTGGTACAGCGCTTGCAACTCAGTCAAGCCAAGACCCTTCAGCAGGTCGTACCTATACGATTAATTACAAAGTTGGTCTATTAAATAACCAACCAAAGGGTACTTACACTGGTACTGCATCATATCAACTTGCAATGGCTAGCTAATAAAAAAACGGAGACAAAAACATTATGAAAAAATCATTGATTATCGGAGCATCATCGCTCGTATTCGCAGCTGCACCAGTATTTGGCGTGTTTGCTGCTAATCCATCTGCTGTCCAAGATACACTTACGGTGACGGTTGATGAGATCTGTACCTTTACGCGTAATTCTGGCGGTAGTGGCGCAACTATCTCCAATTCTATGACTGCTGGAGCGCTTAACTCAAACTTCGGTACGAATACCTTTAAGGCGGTTTGTAACGCCGGTAGTGGTTATTCGGTAGCAGCAGCCTTCACGGCGCTCGCGGGTAGCGTTTCTGGAAGCATCACCTATTCTGCAACGACTCCAACGGCTGGTTCCGGTACTTGGACGGCAGCAAAGGGTGGATCGTCTTCAACTCAAAACCTTGCGGCTTCTAACGCTAAGTTAATCGATAAGTCTGGCCCAGATACTTCGTCTGGTACTTCTCAGCAAGTAACCTACAAAGTATCGACGCAAAATGACATTGCACAAGGTACTTATACCGGTACTGCAACGTACACTTTGACGCAAAAATAATACACACCCAATAAAACTTTTTGAAAGGATCTCCTGGCTCTAAGGGGGTCCTTTTTTATCTGTTAGGCTTGTGGAAAAGTCAGCTTAAAAAATTATTAAAAAATGTTATTGACATTTCATAAAGCTCATGTATAATTAGATTTGTAAAAGGTTTCATACACCAATACAAAAAATTCAAAACAATATAAAAATAACAATAAATATAAACAACAAAAATAATTTCCATTTTGATGGAAGGAGAAAACAAAAATGAAAAAATCAATCGTTGCTGGTGCAGCATCTTTAGTTCTTGCAGCTATGCCTGTAGTCGGTGTATTTGCAGCAAACCCAGCTGCCGTGGTTGATACACTTACGGTGACTGTGAACGAATCTTGTACTTTTGAACACGATACTGGTAACAGCGGTTCATTCACCAAGTCGATGGCTGCTGGTGCTCTTGATACAGCCTTCGGTGAAAGTGTCTTCAAGTCTGCCTGTAACAATGGTTTGGGTTACGATATTAACGCTGTCTTTACGAGCCTTGCTCACACGGCTGGTAACGGTACTGCTATCGCCTACTCTGCAACTACTCCAACGGCTGGCTCTGGTACTTGGACTGCTACTGTTTCTGGTTCGAATATTGCTGCTACCCAAGGCAAGCTTGGCACGAAAGGTACGCAAGACCCAGCCGGTGGTACGAGTTATACCGTTAACTACACGGTAAGCACCCACGATGATCAGGCTTCTGGTACCTACACTGGTACTGCTACCTACACCCTCGTCCAAAAGACTGGTGCTTAATTAGCGAAGATTATCGACCGATCCCCCCAGAAATGGGGGGATTTTTGGTGATTTGCCTTTGCTTATGGTATAATCTTGATATAAAGGAGGAAAATGGAGATAAAAGAGACCCATAAGCTGAAAAAGTATGCGCCGATTGTGGCAATTGTGCTGGTGGTCACTATTGTGGTTACAATTTGTATTTTAAAGATGATGGGGAATACGACGACGAGTGGCGGTTTCCCGGATCCGGAAACGACGAAGTCACTCAGCTGTACATCGAAGGATTATGAGTATAAATTCTTTACCGTGGACGGCTCGAAAAAGAAGGAAACGACGATGCGGGCAACTTTTAACGATGACAAACTTCATGTGATTTCGTTCATCTACGATCTTTACTATAATTCGAAGGAAGAAATCGTACATAGTGAAGCGTATAACCAT
Source organism: Candidatus Saccharimonadota bacterium (assembly GCA_017432025.1). Classification (GTDB taxonomy): domain Bacteria; phylum Patescibacteriota; class Saccharimonadia; order Saccharimonadales; family Saccharimonadaceae; genus Nanosyncoccus. Next base: position 1,835 of record JAFRJX010000005.1, on the reverse strand, counting down.
GCGGCGATGAATATTAGTTTCTCGAAGTCTGGGCTTCAACCGGATGCATTTGGTGCAATTTACAAACAATTAGTATCTGATACAGAGAATATGTTGCTTTCGACTTCGATGACAGCTTACGCTGATCAGATTGGTGATAGTGGTGCGAAGTATTTCCTATTAGAAGATTTGGAGGGCAACTTTACGCTTGATAAAGTGCGTCAGACCTATCGCAATGCCGGATTTACTTGCGAAGTTAAGGATTAATTGTGGTAAAATAAATAAATAATAAGGAGGTTAATGAAAAAACAGTTTACTAAATTTAAGAAAGTCCTAATAGCGGCACTCGTCTTGATGTTTGCTGGTGCGTGTGCGTTGGTAGGCGACAGGGTGGCAAAGGCGGCTGGCGAGATTGGCTTCTCCGTTTCGCCGATGAAACAAAACATCGTATTAAACCCTGGCGACTCGTATCGCGGTACCTTTACGGTGTCGAACCCGGCATCTTCAGAGAATGATTTTTCTTATTTGGTGACTGTATCGCCTTTCTATGTGAAAGATGACGAAGAATATACAGCAGTCTTCGATGAAGATTCGGACAGGACGATGATTTCAAAGTGGGTGACGATTGTAAGCCCAACCGAGGGAAGGATTGCCCCGAACGAATCAAACGAGATTGAGTTTATCATTAATGTTCCAGAGGACGCACCGGCTGGTGGCCAGTACGCTGCTATTACGGTTTCATCTAATAATACCGATGAGACGAGCGAAGGTAGTACTGGTATTCGTGAGCAAATTGCGATTGCCCACACCATTTTCGCCGAAATCGCTGGCGAAACCGTGAAAAAGGGTGAAGTGACCGAAGTGTCAGTACCAAGCTTTATCTTCTCAGGTGATCTTACCGCTTCTTCAAAGGTAAAGAACACTGGTAACGTGCACGGCAAGGCAGTTTACAAGCTCCAGGTCTTCCCGCTATTCTCGAGCGAGGAAATCTTTACGAACGAGGAAAAGCCAGATGAACAAACGATTCTCCCAGATCGTACTCTTTACTACGAGACGGCTTTCAAAAATACTCCGTCATTTGGTATTTACAATGTAGTATATACGGTAGAATTTGAAGGTACCAAGACCGAAGTTAAGAAAATGGTGATTAAGTGTCCAATCTGGATGCTCTTCTCGATTCTCTTTGCGATTATCGCCGCGATTATCTATATCGGACTTCGCATTAAGGCACGCAAACGCTAATATATAATATATAGAAAAAGGCCACCACTCGGTGGTCTTTTTTGAAACATATTTTTCAGAAGAGCGCTCCGGGGCGCTAGCCCGAGTCTTACTCTTCTTCAAAATAGTTTCAAAAAATCCCAAAAAAAAGTGTTGACATATATTTCTATATGCGATATAATGGAGAAAGTTTAAGCAAGTCGGCATTTCCGACCTCTACAAAAAGATATGAAAAGCGAGGTATACTTGAGGCCGCCTAAAATGCACTTCAAATATTCTTACAAACTTTCTATTAACAATTTGGATTAACGATGAAAAGATTTTAATTGACGGCAAGCAGTCGAACTTCGATTGCTAGTTAAGTCAATGCATAAAAAGGTAAATAAGGGCACTGATAGTGGATGCCTTGACAATCAATACCGAAGAAGGCCGTAGGAGTCTGCGATAAGCCTCGGGGATCTGACAACGAGAATTGATCCGGGGATTGCCGAATGGGGTAACCTAATACGAGTCATGTCGTATTGTTGCTACCTGAACACATAGGGTAGAAAACGGGAACGGACCGAACTGAATCATCTTAGTAGGCCCAGGAAAAAAGAATAAATAATGATTCCGAAAGTAGTGGCGAGCGAAAT
>JAFRJX010000004.1 GCA_017432025.1 Candidatus Saccharimonadota bacterium | reverse complement strand
TCCTGAGCCAGGATCAAACTCTCCATTAAAGTGTTTGAACATAGTTCATAAAGTAAAAACTGACGATGATTGCTCTTTTAATAAATTAAAAGAACTAAATTGCACAACTAAATTGTTAAACTAATTCTAAAGACTCCTAAAATACATCTCGCAGCTTTAGACTAGTATCATCTTATCAAATCCCTTTAATTATGTCAAGAGTTTTTTTGAAGATTTTTTGCAATTTAGCGGGTTTTTCGTGGTTTTGGCATGAAGAACCATACAATAATGGCGTCGCCAGCTAAAACGAGCACAATAAACCACCATGGAAACTCGGATTTGGCGCATTTTTTAGCAGTATTTGTGACTACGTTGCTGGTCAAAGGGATGTCAACAGAACTGGTTTCGTTCCCTTTTTTGGTGGATTCCACGGTAGGTTCGGTGGTTGTTTCGATTGTAGTTCCAGCGGTAGTCGTGGCTATAACTTCAGCCAGAGCTTCGCTCGGCGCAGTAATTTGGTTAATTTCTAGGTGGGATGGCTCTGGGTCCGGTTCAATGGTCGGTTCTTCGACAGTTGGCTCATCAATTTCTGGCGGGAGATTTGGGTCCGGTTCCTCGACGTCTGGACCGGGTTCTTCAAGGTCGACCGTGGCAAAATACCTGGCTTCACCAGAGGACGAGACGTACAAATCACAGCTTGTCCAGTTCGGATTGTCTAGGCAAGTCGAGAAGTCGAGTAGCTCACGACCTCTGAAAAAAGTTGAGCCGACGGCATAACCAATGAGACCAGTATGATTCTCGGCGAGGTCGTTATTAAAAGCAATCGAGATAAAGGCTTGTGACGGGAAAAGGCCACTGGAGTTGGTTTGGTCGATTAAAGTGTGTTGCCCGGTACCGGCAGTGGCAGTGTCGGTATAAGAGAGGTTAAATAGTTGATTAGGGTCTTCTTCAAACCAACCAACATAGAGTTTTTTCAGGTCGGAATCGCGCCAACCGGGGTTGTATTTTGAGACTTCGAGATCGTCATTATTATAATAGACTTCCATATCGCTGGTTTCGCGGTTAATTGAGGCAATGGCGAAGCGTTTTTTATAGAAAATGGTGCGCCCGGCGACGTATTCAGCGTCCATGAGGTCGCTGTTAATCGCCTCATCGTGACAAACGACATCGTCAAAACAGCGGTTTTCTCTTTCGGCATTTCTCTGATTGTAGTAGGCAGCGAGTTCTTTAACGCTCCACCAGATTTCATCGCTGGGTAGAAGTGTAGTGCTCGTGGCATTTACTGGTTTAGAGGTTAAACCGAGCAAAATAATTAGAGTTAATAAAAATGGGGCTTTCTTCATATACTCCTTTCAGTTTTTATCTGGAAGGAGTAATAGATGATTCCCCATTTTTTGGCAACCCCCCACCTAATTTTTAATTCCGCCTAGGCTTATTTTTCGGCTGGTTTTTCGGCTTCTTTTGGAGCTTCTGCCTCTGGTTCGGCAGGAGCTTCTTCATCACCTTCTTCTTCTGGTGGGATGATGCCGATAGAAGCGATGGTGTCACCTTCGTTCAAACGCATGATGCGGACACCCTGGGTGGCACGGCCGAGAGTTGGGATTTCTTTGGTCGCAACGCGGATGGCTTGGCCCTTGGTAGACATCATGATGACTTCTTTTGCGAGTGGATCGACGGAGTGAACAGCGGCGATTGGGCCAGTTTTCTCGGTAACAGCAGCAACTTTGATGCCGACACCACCACGTTTGTGCGGTGGGAAGTTTGAGACGGCTGTAACTTTACCATAGCCGTTAGCAGAGACGGCAAGGAGCTTTTGGCCTGGGTCGGTAATCACATCCATACCGACGATTTCATCTTTCGGACGGAGGCGCATACCACGGACACCCATAGCGGAGCGGCCCATGACGCGGACTTCTTTCTCGTTAAATCTGGTAGCTTGGCCGGCTGAGGTTGAGATGACGATATCGTGATCACCAGTAGTCTCTTTGACCCAGCGGAGCTCATCACCGGCATCGAGTTTGATGGCGATGAGACCGTTGCTTCGGACGTTATAGAAGTCTTTAATCGCAGATTTCTTGATGGTGCCCTTCTTGGTAGCCATAAAGAGGTAGCCATCGGCACCAGCATCACCTTGCTTGATGATGGCGGTAATCTTCTCTTCTGGATGCATATTGAGAAGGTTGACGGCGGCGGTACCCTTAGCGGCGAGTGTCGCTTGAGGTACTTCGTAAGCTTTCATACGGAAGAGACGACCTTGGTTCGTGAAGAATAAGAGGTAGTCGTGTGAATTGGCCGGCATAATCTGGGCAATCACATCTTCTTCTTTCGTAGTCATGCCACGTTTGCCCTTACCACCTCTGTTCTGGCGACGGAAATCGTTCTGTGAACAACGCTTGATGTAATTCTCGGTAGTAAGAAGGATGACGCTCTCTTCCTCTGGAATGAGCTCTTCTTCGGAGAATTTGCCAACTTCATGATTGATAATCTTGGAGCGGCGTGGATCATCGTATTTCTCTTTGATAGCGATGAGTTCCTCTTTCACGACGCGAAGAACTTCTTTTTCGTCAGCGAGGATAGCTTCGAGTTTCTTGATGAGTTCGTGGAGTTGTTTCAACTCTTCTTCAATCTTGTCGCGTTCGAGTCCTTGGAGACGGCGGAGTTGCATCTGAAGGATGGCGTTAGCCTGGATTTCAGAGAGGCCGAAGCGATTCATGAGTTGCTTATCGGCGTCATCATAAGAGGCGCGAATGACTTTAATCACTTCGTCGATGTTGTCGAGAGCAATCTTCAAACCTTCCAAGATGTGGGCACGCTCTTTAGCCTTTCTAAGGTCAAATTCGGTACGGCGACGGATGACTTTTTGGCGGTGCTTGATAAACTCAGCCAAAATCTCTTTAAGACCAAGGATTCTTGGTTGAATACCATCGACGAGAGCGAGCATATTATAATGGAACGAAGTCTGAAGTGGAGTGAGTTTATAGAGTTGGTTCAAGATTTTCTTCGGGAAAGCGTCTTTTTTCAGCTCAACGACCACGCGGACTTTACCACGGGCGGACTCATCACGGGCATCAGCGATATGATCAAGTTTCTTTGCGAGAACGAGGTCACGGACCTTGTCGATGAAGTCTTCCTTACTCATACCGTATGGAACTTCGGTGATTACGATGTTGAAACGACCATTTTTGCGCTCTTCAATGTTCGCAACCGCACGAATAACGACCGAGCCTTTACCAGTGGCATAGGCTTGTTTCATTGGTGCACCACCATAAACTTCAGCGCCAGTTGGGAAATCCGGACCTTTGACGTACTTCATCAAGCCTTCAAGGCTGATCTCTGGGTCGTCAATCTGGGCGACAGTAGCGTCAACGAGTTCACCGAGGTTATGTGGTGGGATGTTCGTCGCCATACCGACGGCGATACCCATCTGGCCATTCAAGAGAATGTTTGGCACAGCGGATGGGAGCACGGCTGGCTCTTTTTCGGTACCATCGAAGTTATCACGGAAATCAACGGTTTCCTTCTCAATATCAGCGAGAAGCTCAGCACCGACTTTGTCGAGACGAGCCTCGGTGTAACGGGAAGCGGCTGGCTCATCACCATCCATCGAACCGAAGTTACCTTGACCTTCAACGAGGGTGTAGCGCATCTTCCACGGCTGAGCGAGATTCACCATTGCATCATAAATCGAAGAGTCGCCGTGTGGGTGGTATTTACCCATCACTTCACCGACGATACGAGCGGATTTTACGGTAGCATGTGGCGCTTTCCAGCCGTTTTTATTCATTGCATATAATATACGGCGGTTGACTGGTTTCAAACCATCACGGACATCCGGGAGGGCGCGATCTACGATCACAGAGAGCGAATAGCGAAGGAAGTAGTCTTCCATCGTGTTTTCGACGGTACGGAGCTCAATGCCAGACTCTACAGTCGCTTGTCCATCGGAATTATCGCCTTCGGACACGCTCGAGGCCGCTCGGCCAAGCTTATGGTCCTCAGGCGTTAATTCCTCTGGACCATCACCCTCAGGTATATTGTTTAATTTCATATCTTTGTCGTCTTCCATGGTTCCTCCTTAAAAGTCCAAGTCATCAAGATCGACGGAGGCCGCTCTTGCCTGGATAAAGTTTTTACGAAGTTCAGCTTGGTCACCCATCAGTTTCGAGAAGATGGCATCGGCTTTTTCGGCATCTTCGATGTTGACACGGACAAGGATACGATTCTCTGGATTCATGGTCGTTTCCCAGAGTTGAGAAGCGTCCATTTCACCAAGACCTTTGAAGCGCTGCTGAGCAGTGTAACCAGCTTGTTTGAAGCGCTCGGTATCTTCGTCAATCTTGGTGCCGGCGGCTTTACGCTCGGCGATTTTCTTAGTTAAGGTGTCCTCAAGGGCTTGCTCATCATAGATATAATCAATTTTACGACCGTTTCCGGTGCCTTTGATGAGACCAAATAGAGGTGGTTTAGCGAGGTAAACATGTCCAGCTTTGATAATATCTGGCATGTATCTAAAGAAGAATGTAAGAAGAAGAGTAGAAATGTGTGAACCATCAACATCGGCATCGGTCATAAAGACGATTTTATGATAACGGAGACCGTCGATGTTAAATTGGTCGCCGATACCGACGCCAAGGCCTTTAATCAGAGAGACTAGCTCGGCATTTGCGAGCATTTTATCGAGACGGGCACGCTCGGTGTTAAGAACCTTACCACGGAGTGGTAAAATCGCTTGGATGCGGGAGTCGCGGCCTTCCTTAGCGGAACCGGCAGCGGAGTTACCCTCAACGATGAAGAGCTCACACTCTTCGGCGTTTCTCGAGGAACAGTCGGCGAGCTTCGATGGAAGGTTTAATCCTTCGAAGGCGCCTTTTCTGATAACGTTGTCACGAGCGGCACGGGCAGCTTTACGAGCGCGGGCAGCCAAGGTAGCTTTACCAACGATTTTCTTCGCAATGGCTGGGTTTTCTTCCAGATAGTAACCGAAGTATTCGGTCATGACCTTGTCGACATAACCACGGACCTCTGGATTGCCAAGTTTGTTCTTGGTCTGGCCTTCGAATTGTGGATCTGGGAGTTTAACCAAGATAACAGCGGTGAGACCTTCCTTGATATCGTCACCAGTTAAGTTGTCTTCCTTCTCTTTGAGGAGACCATTTTTACGGGCATAATCGTTAATGACACGGTTAAGACCAGTACGGAAACCAACTACATGCATACCACCATCAGGGGTGAGCACGTTGTTGGCGAATGGTTTCATGATTTCGGCGAAAGTATCATTATATTGGAGTGCGATTTCTACGCCGGTGTCGTTAATCTGTTTTTCAACGTAGAAAATGTCATCCGTTAGGAGTTCCTTGCCGTTATTTAGGCGCTTAACGTAGCTCTTGATACCACCTTCGAAGTAGAAGGCTTCTTTGGCGCCGTTACGCTCATCGGTGACCGTAATTAAGATACCCTTGGTTAGATAAGCTTGGTGGCGAGCATAGCTCGAAACCCAGTTGTAATCAAAGGTTGTGGTCTCTTTAAAGATGGCTGGATCTGGATAGAAAGTAATCGAAGTGCCGTGTTCTCTTGGCGAACCCTTGGTTACTTGCAAATCCATGGTTGGTTTACCGGTGTCGAACTCGATATGGTGGGTCTTCCCTTCGCGGTAAACTTCTGCCACCATCCGCGTGGACAGAGCGTTCACAACAGATGAGCCCACACCGTGAAGGCCGGACGAAACCTTGTAACCACCATCGCCGAATTTACCACCGGCGTGGAGGACGGTTAAGACCGTTTCAAGTGTGGATTTTTTAGTTTTTGGGTGGATATCTACAGGGATACCACGTCCGTTATCGTCTACACGGACGCCACCATCGTTTTGAATCGTGATGTCGATTTTGTTGGCAAAACCAGCAATCGCTTCATCGATTGAGTTATCGGCAATCTCTTTGATGAGATGGTGGAGACCATCATAACCAGTCGAACCGATATACATGCCCGGGCGAAGTCGCACCGGCTCAAGCCCCTCTAGTACCCGAATTTCGGACGAATCGTAAGCTTCAGCTTTTTCGGCCATTTTTATACCTCTTCTTAATAATACCTATCTATTATACACCGACAGCACAAAAAATTCAAGAGAAAAAACAGAGAAATAATGTTGAATTTACAGGGGTTAGCGGACTTTAAAGACCATTTCGTCAGGCTTTTTTGGTGCTGGGGTTGGTTCAGGTTCCGGAATAGGCTCTGTGGCCGCTTCAGAGGGCTCAGAAGGCGCCTCTTCGGCTGGAGATGACTCAGACTCGGGTTCGGTGCTTTCGACCGCCTTAGGGGCCGGATTATTCGCTAGCCAGTCATCTAGAAAGCCCTTTTCCGGCTCTTCTTTCGCCGAGTCAGCCGGTTTTTCGGCCGGAGCTGGTGGGGTGGCTGGTTTAGGTTCTTCGGCGGTTTTAGCCTTCTCAGCGACGCTCCAGCGGTCATTGATTTCCTTTTCAACCTCGGCACGGGTCTTCGCGAAGCGGGTAGCCGAGTACATCTTGAGGTTGCGCATCAATTCATCGTTTGGCTCGCCCATCGGAGGTGGGAGATTCATGGTAAAGGCGGCTGATGGCATGCCAAACATCATCACTTTACAGACAGCGGCGTGGTTTGGCGTCTTGGTGAGATCTTCGGCGGTAAAGGTCGGCGTAAAGGCCTTCACCATCAGATCGGCATCGGTTACACCAACACGGCCACAGATAATCGTACCGACGTTACCAAGGAGGGCTTCCCTAATCTTGTCAGTGAGCTGAGTCATGAACTGGTTAGCGACAATCAGATTCAAGCGATATTTACGAGCTTCCGAAAGGATAGATTCGAAGCTATCAGTGGCGAAGTTCTGGAACTCATCCACATAGAGGCAGAAGTCTTGGCGCTGGTCTTCTGGGATATCCTGGCGGCTCATGGCAGCCTGTTGGAACTTCATCACAAAGATCATACCAAGGAGATTGGCATTAATCTCACCAAGGCGACCTTTTGAGAGATTGACGAGGAAAATCTTCTTATTATCCATGATTTCACGGATGTTAAAGCCGGATTTCACCTGGCCGAGCGTGTTTCGCATAATAGTGTTAGAGAGGAACGGGCCCCATTTTGAGGCAAACCAAGTGATGACTTCACCGGCGTCGTTCGACTTTTGCGAGGCTGGGAATTCTTTAGTCCAGTAATCGTAAACGGCTTTATCAGTGACATATTTCAGCTTAGATTTCACGAATTCCGGGTCCGTGAAACACTGTGGAATATCGATGAAGGTGGCACCGGCTGGGTCTGCCATCAAGAGAAGGGCGGCATTTCTAAACATGTGCTGACCACGCGGACCGAAGAAACCCTGGTTAGACGGGTCAAAGAGTGATTGGAGCATACTAATTCCCTCTTGAACAATGAAATCTTTCTGGTCTTCAGAGGTGAATTCGAACATATTCATACCGACCGGATGCTCAATATCGGCCGGATCGAAGTAAATTACATCGTCAATTCTCTCTTCTGGAACGCGCTTTAATAGTGCTTCTACGGCGTCACCATGTGGGTCGATAAAGGCAAAGCCACGACCATCGCACATATCTTGGAAGGCAATATTCTCGAGGAAGACGGATTTACCCATACCAGTTTGACCAATGACGTACATGTGGCGGCGGCGATCGTCATCATTTAGGTAAATCGCTTTCTTGTTCCCTCTAAATTCGTTCGTACCAAGGAAGACGCCATCGGTAGCGAGCTTGGCCGGGCCGTCAACTTGTTTAGTAAGCTGGCGTTCGACCTGGGAGTTCGGGATAGCATTTTGCTCTGGTAGATGAAAAATCGAGGCGAGTTCGATAGAATTTAGGATGTTTTCGGTGCTTTTCAGCGGGAAGAAACGGAAGGTGTAATCGATTGCGAGTTTCTTGGAATCCTTGAAGGTATTAACTTTGAAACCGTTGTATTCTGGGTTGTCAAACTGTGAAAAGGCTGACACAATGCCCCCCACAATCGCTTCTGAACGCGGTTTTGTGGCAGAGCAAGCAATGATACGAATCAAGGTCTCGAAACCTGGGTAGCGCATTTTATTAGTGATAGCGTCGATTTCTTCTTTTTTGACATTAGTTAAGATGACTTCTTCTTTAGCCTGTTCATGCATTCCTGGGACTTCCCAAGGGGCGCGGATAATATCGGTGACGTAATCGCTTAGAATCGCACCGCCAGTTTTGACCTTTTTGCCCTTTTGTACGTTTTCGATGTAGGTTTTGCCGGTTTCAAACCAATTTTTTTGTGCAGGGCGGAACAAAACTTGTACGGCAGCACCTTCATCTTTACTCACGCTAGAGAGGGCGTTTAGAATCGCCATCGAAGCGTCGCGCTTGATGTCTTCATAGGTTGCAATCGGGAGATAGGCTTCTTTTTGGAGTGTCAGCTCGGCGCCAGCGATATTGTCGACGCGTCCATCAGGGGCGAAAATGTTTTCTTCACCCTTTTCTTCGATTCTAGCGGTTGGATAGGCCGACTGGACGGCTTGCTTAACCGTCTCTGTTAGTACGGCCGGAACGATGGCATAATAGCGGATAATACCGTCTTTCGCGATAATTTCCATCGAGAAATGGCGCTGACCGTAAAGTTTAGTCTTGATTCCCTTGGTAATTGTCGATGATAGGATGGAGTACATCACCTGGGCTTTAGAGATAGCTTCGTCCGCGATGTCGCGCTTATCGCGACCACCAGCATCGATATCATCGGTGGATGGCGGGAGGTGAATCAAGAGAGAAACCATCTTGATACCACGCTCGTATTTCTTGGCTTTGCGGAGTTTAGAGATGCGAGAAACAGAGATGACCGTAGCAACAAGTACTACAATAGCGACGAAAATAGCAATTCCCACCCACTGTTCACTCATGCGACATCTCTCCCGAATGAATTCTTGAGATTGTTTCTAACCATGCCTGGATGGGCGTCATCACCTCTGATGGCGGCGTAGAAATCGGCTACATTGCCGGTGTGATTTAGCTTACTAATGGTTTTTTCAATCTCAGCAATAGTAGCATGACTGACGTGATCGCCCTCAGTTTTGATGACTTTTTCATTGAATGGCACTTCTTTTACCGGATTTAAAGCTGGGGCACCTTCAGGTGTGAAATTTGGCATTTCTGGGAGACCACCTACCTCCGGCGGAGCGAGTTCAACGTCGGTCGGAAGATTCGGTTTTTCGACGAGTGTCATTTCTGGTTCGACGCTCACAATTTCCTGATTATCTAGAGATGGGACCGGTTCCGGAGCGGAGAAAATAGCGCGACTACCGATGTTGCGCGGGTCGCGAGTAGGAGCCCAAGATGTACCGGTATTGTCGAGATTCAGATTGTTTTCGGCTTCAAAAGAATTCTGATCCTCAGGTAAATCACCGACGCCAGCCGTAAAAAAGGATTGGCTATCACTAGGTTTTTTGGTCTGACCATAGTCCATATGCTTATTTTAGCATACTTAGATGCGTTTCGCCACTAAAAATTCGGCTAAAAATATGAAAAAAATGATCAAAGCGACGGTCCAGATACTAATAGCGCCAAAAGAACGGGCCATGAGGAGCATGATCGGGCCAAACGAAAAGACTGCCGCGTAAAGGTAGTCTTTGTTTCTGAAATTATCACGTTTAAAAGCAAGCCTATAGAAGGCTTGCATGATTAAAGACGTAATACCAAATACAGAGATATAAAGTGTTGTAAAAAATAATAAAACACCGAGAGGACCTGTGTCCGTCGGCGTAGTTAGTGTTAGTATTGCAATTAAAGCTGCGAGTCCTACAATGCTAACAATCATGACAACACGTTTATGCTTCATGATTCTTATTATATCACTTACTAGTTCATCCCCCAAGAGTTTTTCCCTATCCTTTAATATGGGGGAAAGCGGGGGGTTATCTGGCGCTTAAATCACAACTATTGGCCACAACCCTGATCCGCTTATTCCCTTTGACCGCTTCACGTATAGTGAAGCATTGTCCTTGCTGCCGTTTTCTTTCACTCTTGTTTATGTTTTTCTAATGTACTAATGAAAGATTTGACTGCGCGCTCGACGCCTTTGGCGGAGCTCTAGGTAATTCCTATGTTGTAATTTATGGCTAGAAATTACCTTTTCGCCCGCCAAATGCTATGGTGATTTAGGTTTTGCGCGTGTTCTCTTCATGATTTTTTCCTTTTATTTTTAGTTTTTATTTTAGTCATCTCGACTGTTTTCATGGTAGCACAGATCCATGAAAAATGCAAGATATTTATTCAGTTTTAGTGTTGTTTTATTCACAACATATACTCTATAATTCCCCTGTTGTATAAATAATTTATTATTGTTGTGTTATTTACAACGATTTAATGGATTTGTGATGCGAGGCGTGTGTTGTAATAATTACATGTTGTTAAAAGTGAGCGATTTTGCATGAACAAATGTGTGTGATTTTTTTGGTCGATTTTTCGTCGCATTTCTAAGCATGGATCGTGCGTGGTTCGTGTACGATTTTTTATTTTTGGCAATTTTTTCGCACAAAAAAGCCGCCGATTTTGGCGGGCAAATTTCAAGTTGGTGGAGCTGCCGGATACTGCCTCCGGGTCCGAGTCACCACGTGGACATCATTCTACGTGCATAGTTTCCTGTTTCGTCTTGGCATAAATCGTGAGCTGCAGAAAACAAAACTGACGAACGCCATAGCTAAATTTTCGAACTATTTTTCGCTACTTAAACAGCCTTATTTCCGTCGTATGATAATTCCGGACTTACGGAACCTCCGCCCGAAACCAGCCTAGAATATATTAGGCATAAGCTGGCATGTACATAACATGCGCAGTTTTCGTGTTTTTAGCACTTATTAATACTTACGGTATTTAATCGGCGCGCTTGATGTCTGTTAATGATCCGTCTAAGCTTTGTCAGCCCCAACTATTTACATTATATCACAGGGATAAGCTTTTTTCAAGGCAAAGAGAAAGGCCGGTAACTGCGAGGAAAACCGGCCTTCGTGTAGAGTGTGGAGTTATTTTGGCTAAATTTTTGTTTTTACCTTCTGAATAAATTTATTATTCAGAAGCTACCTCTATAATATCGCGAAAAAAAGCTTATGTCAATAGATTTTCTGAACAATTTTTGTACTTTTTTTTGCAGAGTTTTCCACAGGCCCAACCTGCATAAATAATGTATTTTTTAAAAAGCCTAGGCTTAAAAATTTGGTGGGGGGTTGCAATGTTTTTTGTGTTGTAATAAAAGCCAAAAACATGATTAGTAAAATACATTCAGTCGTGCCATGCGGCTTTGATGGCAAGCTCGTGGACGTGGAGGGCGACATAAATCGTGGCCTGCCGGCACTAAATATTGTGGGCATGGCAAACAAAACCATCAACGAAGCCAAAGAACGCGTAAAAAGTGCAATTATAAATTCTGGCTTTTCATTTCCGGACAAAAAAATCACGATAAATTTAGCCCCGGCCGACATTTTGAAGGACGGATCGTATTTGGATCTGCCAATTGCACTCACAATTTTGGTGCTTTCTCGGCAGTTGCTGCTTGCTGACACGAAAAACAAGTTATTTGTGGGCGAATTATCGCTGGATGGGACGCTTCGGCCAGTAAAAGGTATCATAAATATCGTCGAAACGGCGAAACTAGCCGGAATTAGGGAGGTTTATGTGCCGATAAAGAACCTGTCGCAGGCGGCACTAGTAAGAGATGTCACGGTTTATGGCGTGACGACGCTTAAGGAACTCTTTGTTTCCCTCGTGACGAGTCAGCAAAATTTCCCGACAAATTTAGATGTAAAAATTACAAAAACAGAGTCTGATGGGGTGGATAGTGAGATTCTGGACCACGTGCGTGGGCAGGAGCTCGCGAAAAGAGCGATCGAAATTGCCGTAGCTGGACACCATAATTTACTGATCTCCGGACCGCCAGGTGCCGGCAAAACGATGCTCGCGAAGGTCGCGGCGAACCTGCTGCCGGAACTGAAGCCGGAGGAGATGCTTGAAGTCACGAAGATTTATTCGATTGCGGGGTTAAATAGTAGCAAGATTATGATGAAGCGGCCGTTTCGGAGCCCGCATCACACGGCTAGCGCGGTGTCGATCGTGGGTGGTGGGGCGAATGCGATGCCGGGAGAGATTTCGCTGGCGCATAAGGGCGTGTTGTTCTTAGATGAACTGCCAGAATTTCCCCGTTCGATTCTCGAAACGCTCCGGCAGCCACTCGAGGATAAAGTAATTACGATTTCTAGGGCCGGCAGTAAGTGCGTTTACCCAGCAGATTTTATGCTAATTGCTACGATGAATCCCTGCCCGTGTGGGTATCTCGGCGACAAAACGCATGAATGCAAATGCTCGGAACAGCAAATTCAAAATTATCACAAGAAACTGTCCGGGCCGCTACTTGATCGAATCGACATGAATATCACGGTCGAGCGGGTCGAGAACCAGGACCTAATGGCGCGAGACAGGCTCGAAACGGGTGAACATATTGTTGTAAAAAATACTATAACAGAGGCAATATCACGTCAGACGGCGAGATATGGGCAGGCAGGCGTCTATAATAGTGCGCTTTCGTCCTACCAAGTTGCGACGATATTGAAGCTAGAGCCGGCCGCCGAAAAGCTGCTACAGTCGGCTTCTAGGACGATGAATTTGTCAGCTCGGTCATACTTTAAAACGATCAAAGTCGCACAAACAATTGCCGATTTGGACGGCTCGGATATTATAAAGAGTAGTCACATTGCGGAAGCACTTTCGTTTCGAAAACGGTAATAATTATGCTTGAATTTTCCTTAAAAAAATACTAAAATTAAGTTAATTAATAAAAGGAGTTATATGAAACTAAAAACGTTAATTCAAGCTGGATGTAGCTTTTTGGCATTTATCATGCTATTTTTGCCATGGTTTGCTGTTTCGCTAGGTCTCTTTGGATCATATTCGGCTAATATTTTCGGCGAACCGGTACTAGGCGTGTTTACATTGCTTTCTGTGCTTGCGGCACTAGCATGGTATGTACTTGGCATCTTGAGAGGTCTTGGTATCTTGAAACTTAAACTGGCTGCCAAGGTTGAAAAGATTATCAACATCGCCGTACCAAGTGTTGTAGTATTCTTTGGTGTTGTTGGTATGATTGTCTGTTTCGCTAAGGGCTCGGGGTTTGCTCATCCAGGTGTTGGCGCATGGCTTTACCTTATCTTTGGTGTAGCAATGCTCGTACTCAACTTCGTCAAGCTTGAGCAAACCATTGGCAAAGCTCCAGCTAAGGCTGAGAAAAAGGAAGCCAAAAAAGAAGAGAAAAAAGAAGCTAAAAAAGACGACAAATAATTCTCTCTGAAAAAATCATAATTCCCCCTTGTAATTCAAGGGGGTTTTTGATATAATATGTATCAGGTTAATTCAGAGAAGAAAGGACTATTATCAAAAACAATTCGCACACCCGCCTCAACGGAGAGATTCGTTATCCTGAGGTCCGTGTCATTGGTTCAAGTGGCGAACAACTGGGCATTATGTCTAGTCGTGAAGCGCAACTTCTCGCGAAGGAACAGGGAGTGGATTTAGTAGAAATCGCTGCTAATGCCAACCCTCCGGTCGTTAAAATCATTGATTGGGGTAAATTCCAATATCAAAAGATGAAAGAAGAAGCCAAGAATCGTAAGAAGGCTCGTGAAAAACAATCCGAACTGAAGCAAATGAAGATTGGCCTCAAGATTTCAGAAAACGATCTTAACATCAAGGTCCGCAAAATGCGTGAATTCTTAGATGACGGTGATCGCGTCAAAATCATGGTCATATTCCGTGGTCGTGAGATGGCTCACAAAGAAATTGGTCAAGATTTACTTGATAAAATTCTCGGGCTCATCGGTGACGACATCGTAATCGAAGGTAAAGCACAATTTAACGGACGTAACCTATCAGTCGGAATACGGAAGAAGTAATTTCCTACTTTCACGGTTCCCTGGTCGCACATTCAGCAGATTTTTTTCTGCAAATAATACTAACTATAAACTAAAGGAAAACCTATGCCAAAGTTAAAAACGCATAAAGGCACCGCAAAGCGCATCAAGATTACCGGTTCTGGTAAGATTACGCGTGAGCGTGCATTCGGGAATCACATTCTCGCTAAGAAATCCAAAGCCAGAAAGCGCAACATGAAAACCTCTGCTGCAATTAACGGCAAAATCAAGAAAAACGTTAAGACTGCATTAGGAGTTTAATCATGAGAGTAAAACGTGGTGTGGCCGCAATGGCCAAGCATAAGAAAATTTTGAAAGCTGCTAAGGGCATGCAACATGCTCGCACTCGCAGCTACCGCTTAGGCAAACAAGGTGTAATCAAGGCTCTTCGCTATAGCTATCGCGATCGTCGTAATCGCAAGCGCGATTTAAGAGCAATCTGGATTACTCGTATCAATAATGCTTCAAGAGAACTTGGTATTTCCTACTCGCAACTCATTGCTGGTATGAAAGCTAAGAACATTAACCTTGATCGCAAAGTGCTCGCTGATCTTGCTGTTAACAATCCTGATGCATTCAAAGCAATCGTTAATACTGTAAAGGAGAAATAAGATGGCAATTTGTGAAGTCACCGGCAAAGGTAAGATGTACGGCCATAATGTTTCGTTCTCCCAGAGGCACACTCGTAAGGTATTTAAACCAAATGTCTCGAAGCGTACGCTTGTAATTAACGGCCAAAAGATCAAATGTAATGTTTCAACCTCTGCTCTTCGTACTTTGAAGAAAAAAGGTTTAGTCGAAGCCCCAAAAGCTAAAGCTAGCAAATAATGTAATAAAAAAGATTCGTCTGCGATGGTCGAATCTTTTTTAATGTAAACGTTTTCTATTAATCGTAACGCAGAGCGGTGCGGAAGATAGAAGTATAATAGCGATAACGACGGTCATATGGTTTATTCCGGCAATCAATACAAAACCCGTTTCTTCTAAACTGAATGCTGTGATAAATAAAGCTTCTAATATTTCTTGATTGGATACGGAATAAATGATGGCTATTATAAATGCAGCGATTAGTGATAAAAATAATGAACATAGTGCAATGGTGGTAAAATAAACTAGATAAATCAACCGAATTTGTTTTTTTGATGCACCAACGCTACGGTACAGTTCAATAGTCGGCATCTCTTGCTCGATAATACGAAGCGACGTAAGAATGACAATTATCGCGCCCATGATGGATAAGACAGTACATATAGCATCAACTATAGCTTCAAGACAATCTAGCGTGTACAGTGCTTCTGGGTTTGGCCCAGCGATAGTGCTGACAGCATATTCTTTATTACTTAATCCGACATTAGAAAACTTTCCTTCACCGCCATTTAGATAGGCTAACGCATCTGTTTTATTTGAAAATGTAAAAATCGCAATTCCTGTTCCTATCTCGTTTGGCACATTATTACTGTCTGAACCATTTTGTGCATCACTACTAGCAACCATAGTTACACCACTAGATAGTTGTACCGCTTCCAAGATTGGATCCAATAATCCAGCATTACTACTAGATAGCTCTTTAAATGACAAATTAGATAAATGATACCCGGCCGGCGAAAGACCAACAATTACATATTTTTTTCCGTCATCATCAATAAAGTGTTTTCCAATTATGTTATTTCTATAGTTTGTGTATGAGGTCATTCTCTCTTCAATATTCCTAAACTTTACAGGAACACTAATCCCAAATTTGTATTCCGCCCAAGCAGTCGAGACTAGCATTGGTGTCTCGTCTTCATGTATTGATATATTACTTTTATCATTTGCTATTTTCTTGATTAGCTCTTGGGGCAGCGAGATGTATCCCGCCGGGAGGCTAGTGTTTATAAATCTTCCGTTATATTTGGCGATATCATTTTTTACATATTCTAGATTATTCCCGCAGTCCTCCAGGCAATACTCGGCAAGTATGATTACTTCGCCATCAGTTGCTAACTCTGCATATTGTATATATTTTTGTTTATAGCCTAGAAAAAGATAATTGATACAGAAGGACAAAATAAATATGATGCTAACTGACAGTAGTAAATATATAGACTTTTTTCTATGGGTCTCAATTTTTCCTATCGCGATTTTTAACAAATCGAAAGTTTTCACTTATTCCCCTTTCAACCTCAAAGCGATTTTTTTTGAGCTAAACTGGTCAATACATAGTAAAAATGATACTGGTGCCGATAATAATGTGAGGCCCACTATTGTCGGATACCAATAATTAACTCCAATCAGTATCGGTGGATATTTGTCAGAATTTGGGTATGCGTTACTTAATATATTTGACATATTGTTCCATTCAATTGCTGATATTATTAATGACAATAGTATGGATAGCGCAGTCGATATAATTATTATACAAACATATAATTCTAAGATGTAGAGAAAATAAATTAATACAATTTGACCATTTGTTGCGCCAAGCGTTTTGTATAATGTAAAGAGCTTAGAATCTTGAGAAATAATATGGGCAAGCGTAAACGCCGCAATCAATGATGATGTTATCAAGGAAATAATAATGGCAGGCCGGATTAATTCTGCGTCTCTTTTTTTATATTCTTCATAAATGCCTATACGATCACTAATTATTTCTGCGATGTGAAATTTTTTCGGATTGTATTCAAACTCATCTACATCGTTTTTAAGATAAAAACCAATCGCCTCATCAAAATTATCAAATATTACCAATGAACTTGGTTCGAAATTTAAGTGTTTATTTGTTTCATAGCGCTCTTTTTTATATGAAACAATTTCGCCATGATACTTATCGGCACGTTTAATCACGACATCTTGTCCATCTTCGTATAAGCATGCTATATATATCTGACCGTTATTTTCATCATCAGAATATTTGATAGTTACGTTTTGACTGCCAGCATTAACAAATGCTATGGTGATTGGTATGCAAATGATTATACTAATGGTTAATATGGCCGATATAGTCTTACTACGGTGAGCTGATATATTAGTATGGGATAACTTTACTAGTTCCCTAACTCCCATCGTTTTCTCCTGGATTACGAAAAGTAGCGATCTTTTCATTCGGAATTTCATTTATGACGCCCTCCGATATATCAAATATCTGGGTGGCATATCTTATGGCATTTTTATCGTGCGTTGACATAACAATTGTAATGCCCATCTGTTTTCTGAGAGTATCAAGTGTGTCTAGAACTATTTTTGAATTACTGTCATCAAGATTATTGGTTGGCTCATCTGCAAGAATAATATTCGGCCCAAGAAAAATTGCTCTTATTATACAAGCACGCTCTGCTTGCCCGCCAGAGACTTCTTTTGGCAAAGAATTAAGTTCATTAGTTATACCAAATTTTTCAGCCAAAATAGACATCCTTTTTATACGTTTTTCTCTGGGAAGCCCACTGAAAATCCCAGGCAACATAATATTATCCGAAATTGACAATTGTGGCTGAAGATATGCGTTTTGAAAAATTATACCAACCGATTCGCGCCTATATTGTACGAGCTCTTTTTCAGATAGTTTATCGATATTCTTTTTATTCACCACAATTTCACCTTCGGTTGGTTTTTCTAGACCGCCAATCAAATTTAAAACCGTAGTTTTCCCAGAGCCACTCTTCCCCCATAGAATAGCAAATGAAGCATCCGCAATAAAGATATTGGCTTTGTTTATTATAAGCTTATCGCCGTATTTTTTAGTTAAGTTTATTAATCTTATCATAGTTATTGTATATGTGGGCGCCAGTGCTTTTCTCTATGTTTTATTATACCAAACCGACTATGTTTTTCAATCGCGCCTACAAAAAGCCACCCTTAAGGGGTGGTTTTTTGATGATTTGAGCCGTCGATAAGCCGGGTTCTGTAACTATATATAATATATAGTCGATGGTCATCTATCTTGGCGTTACATTGCTATAACGCTCTAGCGGTAAACGTACATCCCCGAGCAGGGGTTTTGTAGCACTCCTTGCAACAGGTAGGGTTTGCCTCCGTGACATATCGCTACGACACGTTGTGAGCTCTTACCTCACTCTTTTCACCCTTACCCTTGCGGGCGGTATCAGTTTCTGTGGTACTTTCCCTATCCTTGCGGACGGTCGCTGTTAGCGACTACCTTGCTCTATGTTGCCCGGACTTTCCTCTTAATAAAAAGCGACCATCTTTCAGGCTCCACTGTATTATATCACATATCTCTAAAAAATACTAGTGTTTAATCAGATTGTCGATGGCGCGGTTCGCTTCGCCATCAGCAATGGTGTTTTCGGAGCGCGGAATATGCGTAAAGGAAACACTATCAAAATTCTCGAGTAATTTTTGGATGTCGTTGTAGATTGGAATGATGTCTGGATTCTTAATTGTAAAAATACCGTTCAATTGATTTACAACCATCAAACTATCCGAGAAGAAACGAACACTTTTGTAACCTTTTTCGATCGCTTTTTCGATACCGTCTTTCATAGCAAAGTATTCGGCGACGCGAGAAGTGGCGAAACCAATGAACTCCCCGCCCTGTTCAACCGTATGGCCATCGATGCCAACTACCCGATAACCGGTACCGGCTGGACCAGGGTTGCCACGCGAGGCACCATCAACGTAGATAGCGACAGAACTCGCTGTGTCGCGAGCAGAGATACGATCTGAAGTAATGCGGCCTTCAATAATCTCGAAAACAGAAGTGCTCGCTTCGTTGAGTCTTACGCCAGCGGATGAAAAATCTTTAATAAATTTGTAAGCAACGTAACGATCGCGTGGAACTGGTTTAAGGTCGCCCACGATATTTACGTCATATATAATATATAAGTTACTCATGCGACTAGAGTCTTCAAGAGCGAGAAAAGTAATGACGTCTTTAATCTTAACGGAAGAGACCTTGAGCCCGGTATATTCTTCGAGTGAGCGGACGATGGCTTCTTCAGGTTGCTCGCCAAATTTAATCTTACCAGTGGGAAGTTCCCAAAAAACCGGGGCGTCACTTCTGCCCAGGTTTCGTTTCAAGATGAGGATGCCATCCTCACTTCTGATAATACCAACAACGCGAATTCTTTGTTTCATGTCCCACCGTTTGTCTTAAAACCCCACCGGCCTGTTTTCCCCGTAATATATACAAGGTGGGTAAAATCTTATGCGATACACCCACGGGTGTAAGCCACGAAATCCCTAAAACATGATTATTCAGGAAAATCATGCTGCCGGTAGGGCTAATCTAATTATAGCATATTACATCCCAATCACAAAATAGAAGAACTGAAGGACAGCGTTCATGCCGTCAACCATCAGTTGAGAGAAGAATTGACCAAAGAGAAAGATTAGGAGATAGACAATCATAATACCAGTGGTTCCCTCTAGATTCATCATGAGGCGACGAATGCTATCTGGTGCAATAGCATAAAGCACGCGCGAACCATCCAGCGGTGGAATTGGAATAAGATTAAAAATCATAAAGCCGAGATTGGTGAAAATGAATTGAGTAAAGATTATCGCGACGACTTCGCCACCAGTGCCATAAACCCAACCGGTAAAATGGCCGATTAGGAAGAAGATGAAAGCGAGTAAGAAATTCGTGAACGGACCAGCTAGAGCCACCAGTGCCATTCCCCACTCGCGCCATTTGAGATTGGCAGAGTTAACCGGCACGGGTTTGGCGCCACCAAAGACCGGAGCTTTTAATAAATACAAGATGACTGGTACGATAATCGACATGTATGGATCGATATTTTTAATGGGGTTTAAGGTGAGGCGGCCAGCGTCTTTTGCAGTGTTATCACCTAACCAATAAGCAACAAGCCCGTGAGCGAGTTCGTGAAGAGAAATCGAAATCACGACTACGGCTATAACAATAACTAAGCCGAGAAAGTCGAATTCCATTAGCTTAGCACCACTACTTCTTTAGTGGTTGGGAGCGAGTCGAGAGATTTGATTTTTAGTTTCTTTTCAGAACGAGCAGATAGTTTTAGTTCGGAGACCATCGCATCGATGTTGCCCATCGAGACGACAAGCTTTGGTTCGATTTCGCGAATGGCGCGGATGGATGAAGTACAGAGGACGTCAGCGACGATATCGTCAAGACATTCTTCGATGCCGCCAGTGATACCAACATGGACACCACCGATTTCGACATCGTAAATCGTTTTGCCACTTGGAGTCGCAATGCCACGAATCGTGGCGTCACCAATTTCGAATTCGCCTGGACCAGCGATTTTACCAACTGATAGGTTAGCGTCGATGACGGATTCGGCGATATTGATTTTAATAGTAGTCTTTTTGGTCGTGAGGATGATGTCGTCCTGGGATTTGCTTTCGATATCGAACATATAGCTCCTTTTATTTTATGATTTTTTCTGGATCGTAAATTTCTGAGATTTCCATTTCAAAGACATCGTCTAAGAAACGGTCGCGAACGCTGCGACGATAGGTGAAGTCTTCGAGCGACATAATAACATAGTTAATTGGTTTGCCCTGCTTCTTTTCAACGACTTCGGCCCAGCGGGTGAGCTTTTTGGTTTTGTCATTGCCAATAATAAGCAGGTCGACACCGTCCTGGCCCGGCAGGCGATTCGTGACAATAAGGCCTTTCAAATAGTTCTTAACTGGACGGCAGTACTCTTCCCACGTGGTAGCGTGTACATCTTTTTCGCGCGTTGTATCAATTTTTTTCGCGAAAATGTCGATGAGTGGGCGATAGAATGGGTGCTTGCTGTTAGCAGAATAATAAACTTTATTATCAAAAGTTTCATTTTTGATAATGCCGATACTTTCGAGGTTTAGGAGCTCGCGACGGACGGAATTAATCTGTTCTTCGATGACACGAGTCATCTCGCGAACGTAAAATGATTTCTCTGGATTCTCGAAAAAGAGCTTTAAAAGTTTGGCACGAGTCTTCGAACCAAATAATTTTTCTATTGGCGTGTTATTTTCTTTACTCATCCTACAATATATTTTAGCACAAAAGGATAAATGTGTTCAAGTTCTAACCACTTGATGTTTTCATTTCGTTTAAACCACGTGAGTTGGCGTTTGGCCAAATGGTAGTCTTCATAAAAACATAGTTCTTTGGCCTTTTCGAGTGTGAGTTCGCCGCTCAGATATTTCCAGGCGTATTCATAGATATCACTCTTCATCGCACCACAGTTAAACCCATATTTTTCGACTAATTCCCTGGTTTCATGGTAGAGATCTTCGGAAAACATTTGGTCGATGCGTAGTTTTAGTCTTTCGCGCAGTACCTCTGTTGGCCATTTAATGCCAATAATGAGAAAATTGCCTTTCACCTCTGTTCTGTCTGAACAAGTTTTTTGTTCAAAGTCACCGATTTTCTGGCCGGTTGGGCCTTTGAAATGATAGTCGTAAATGAGGGCGTCAATGTATAATCCAGTGCCACCAACAACCATTGGAATGTGATTTCGGGCACGAATTTCTTTGATTTTAGCCTCAGCATAGGCCTTCCAATCGGCGACCGTGAAGCGTTCGTCGGGATTTACGAGATCAAGACCAAAATGCGGAACACCGTCCATCTCTTCCCTAGTTGGTTTGGCGGTGCCGATGTCCATACCTTTATAAATCGCGCGAGAATCGGCGGAGATAATCTCGCCGCCGATGGCTTTCGCGATTTTGATACTAACACCAGTTTTGCCCGAGCCTGTAGGACCAAGAATGACAATGGTGGGCGGGTCCTGGCCGAAAGCCTCTTTCTCGGGCCGCTCCGGGCCGCTCGGCCGAGTCTTAGGCCCTTCGAAAAAGGTTTTTCGGCCACCCGCCGGCGTCATCATATTATTTCAAGCCCTTAAGGAAGGTGGCGAGCTTTGATAGTTTTACTTTTTCTTCTTTGTCGCGGAGGCGGATGGAAACGACTTTTTCTTCGACATCCTTTGGACCGACGACGAGAACAGCTGGAATCTTGAAGTCAGTGGCACGTTTAATCTTCTTCCCTAGCGAATCAGACGAATCATCAATCGTATAGCGAAGTTCGTTGTACTTTAATGGTTTGTCGAGGACGACACTGTCTAGAATCTCTTTAATCTCATCAACGTACTTTGAAACCGTATTATTAACCGTGACGATACGAACTTGTTCTGGGGCGCACCAGAATGGGAACCAGCCACCAGTATGCTCAATAAAGACCGAGAGGAAGCGTTCAATCGAACCAAGCGTAGCGTGGTGAATCATGACTGGACGTTCTTTTTCGCCTTTAGCATTGGTGAATTCGAGGCCAAAGCGCTCTGGTTGGACGAAATCGAGTTGAATCGTAGCAAGTTGGTGCTCACGACCAATGGCATCTTCAGCCATGAAGTCGATCTTTGGACCATAGAAGGCAGCTTCGCCTTCTTGTTCGAAGTAATCAAGGCCATTATCGATAGCGGCTTGTTTGATTTGGCTTTGTGCCATTTCCCAAAGGGCTTTGTCGCCAAGGTATTTATCTTCATCTGAGCGATAGCTGAGGCGAGCACGAAGTTTTTGCATGCCCATGGTGCTATAGAGTTCCTTCACGATAGCAACAAGGCGCTTCACTTCATCCTTAATCTGGTCGTTACGACAGAAGACGTGTGAATCATCCTGAGTGAGTGAACGAACGCGAGAGAGACCACCAAGTTCACCGGTCTTTTCGTCGCGATAGTCGGTAGTTGCTTCCATGTAGCGGACTGGCATCTCTTTATAGGTGCGTGGACGTGAAGCGAAAATCTGCGCGTGGTGAGGACAGTTCATTGGCTTCATAGCGAAATCTTCGCCGTTTACTTGGGAGTGAACCATGAAGAGCTCATCGCCGAATTTAGCATAGTGACCGGAAGTCTTATAGAGGTCGGTCTTAGTAATATGTGGAGTCCAAACCTTCTTAAAGCCTTCACGACCGCGGAGGCTAAGTGAATAGTTAGCCATGAGTTCACGAAGCTCAGTACCACGTGGGGTAAAGAGTGGAAGACCGGCACCAACGAGGTCGGAGAAGCAGAAGAGATCGAGTTCTTTACCGAGTTTACGGTGGTCACGCGCTTTAGCTTCTTCTTGGCGCTTCAAATATTCATCGAGTTCGGCTTCGGTAGCGAAAGCGACACCGTAGATGCGGGTAAGCATTTCCCTCTTCTCATCGCCACGCCAGTAAGCACCAGCGACGCGGATGAGCTTAAAGGCACCAACTTCGCCAGTGTCTTTGACATGTGGGCCTTTACAAAGATCAGTAAAGAGGTCGCCCATGTCATAGAAAGAGATTTCAGAGCCTTCTGGGAGGTCTTCAATCAACTCAATTTTGTATTTTTGCTTGTGATCACGAGCCCAGTTAAGTGCTTCCATCTTAGGTACAACGCGCTTTTCCATTGGGAGTTTACGAGAAACGATGCCGCGCATCTTTTTCTCGATTTTCTCAAGGTCGGCATCAGAAATTTTGGTCTTACCAAAGTCGATATCATAGTAGAAACCGGTATCAATAGCAGGGCCAATGCCAAATGTGGCTGTTGGATAAAGCTCCTGAACTGCGGCCGCAAGAATGTGGCTCAGCGTGTGACGCATTTTTTCTAGATTGTCGGAATCTTTCATTCTTTATCCTTTCCCTTTATTTATATCTTTTAATTATAACACAAGAAAAGGATTAGAGAGAAAAACTACTTATAGTTTGGGAAGTTTAATTCCCTAAGAACAGTCTCGGCGGTTTCTTCGTCATCGGCGTAGATTTCAACGACGGCCCGTCCATAGGCAGCGAGATAAATGTATGGCGAAGTGCTTTCGGCAACAGACAAGAAATACTTGTCGGTGTTTTTCTTAACATTTTGATATTTGCCTAGCAAAGTAAGTACTTCTTTAAGGGCTTCGATGTTTTCGTATTCATCTCCTAGAGCCATGTAGACGAAATCGAAGGTTGGCTCCGCGCTATCTTCAGTGTATTCGGCCATAGAGCAAGAGTATTGCCCGCTGACGTATTCCTTTAATTCCTCGCCACCAATGAACGGAGCGGCATCTTCGTCGTCGTATAGATGACCGAATTTATGGCCTTCATTTTCGCAGAAAAGCTTAGCAGTTGTCGTATTTGGAATTTTGGATTCTCCTCCGGACGGATTATTTGGAAGTTCGAAATTAATAACACCAGAAGCGAAGAGAATGCCCACAGCGATAGCGAGACCAGCAAGGATACCGATGATGGTGAGTGGGGCTTTCGACTTGGTGTTTGGCTTAATCTTGGCCGTATGAGACATGATAAGAGCTTCCGCACGTGCTTCGGCGCTGGCTTTTTCTTCGGCAGGGCTAGTTTCGGCGACGGGTTCGGTAATTTTTTCAGCGGAAGTTTCGACCGCCGGGGTTTCCTCCGGTTTCTCGGTTGTCTCCTCTGGTTTTTCAACTGGCTTTTCGCGCTTTGGAATGATAAGTGGAGCCGGTGTTTCTTCCTTTGGCAGTGGTTCTAGTTTTGGGAATTTACGCTCCATAATTCTCCTTATTTATTTGATACGCAAAGATAATGATTGCCGTCCGCAGCGATGTAGGTAAGGGCGTAGGCGGTATCTGATTCAAAGGCTTCGAGTTTACCGCTATCGGCATTACATTTGGATTTATAGTGGACAGTAACGGCTTTACTCATAGCAAGAGTTTCGTCGGCTTTAGCGGAAGCTTGGAAAGCATAATGTTCGCCGGCTTGATTCTTGATGTTAAACAAATAGTCGCGATAAAAGGCGTCGAGATCAGTGGTGCCAGTTTCGCTGATATTAAGTTGTGATTCGCCAGTGATGTTCGGGAGTTTCTGGTTAATGGAAATATAGTTTAGGAAATTGTTGTCAAAAGTAATTAAGGCGTTTAGAATCGTAGCATCGGCTTCGGCGTTAGCGGCAGTTTGCTCGATCTTTTCAATCGAAGCGTTGCTACGATTTGGATATTCAAGATCCTTTAAGATGCTTTCAGCGGCATCGATCTGGTTGATTTTCATATAAGTATAAGAGCCTTTGTAGACGGCGACATAAGTATAGGTCGGGCCAGCCACGGTAATTTCTTTAAAGAAATCAGTGCCATTTTCGAGAATGGTGATGTTGCCGCTCCCTTTGGTGTAGGCATCGACATAGCTGCCAATAATATTAGCTCTTTTTTCCTCGTTATACTCGCTGTAGTTACCGTTGAAGAAAATCGTGATAAACTCTTCGACGCTATCTTCACTTGGTTCATCGCCAATAGTCTCCTCGGTAGTAATACAATGATGAATGCTGGCCGTATCGTCGCCGAAAATGGCCTTATAGGATGCGTAGAGGCTGTTCCCTTCGCTAACTTCTTCGTAACGCATATTACGAGTAGAACAAACATCTTGAAAAATGGTCGCGGTCGGGCCAGTGGCCTCTTTTGGTGGCTCTGGGGCTGGACTCCCAAAGCTAATAATTCCGAGTGCATAAAGGACGCCAAAGATAGAGGCAGCTACTAAGATAATAATGCCGATAAGAAGCGGGAGCTGACCCCTACGTTTCTTCGGGGTAATTGGCTCAGTTGGAGCTTCAATTTGAGTAACCGTGGTTTCGATTTCGGTGGTTTCTTCATTCAGGGCTTTTTCAAGATCGTCAGCGACAGAAGCGGTTTCTTCTACTGGTGGTTCCGGAACTGGTGCAGGTTCAGGCGCAGGAGCCGGTACTGGAGCTGGGGTAGGAGTAGGCGTCGGAGCTGGCTGCTGTGGTTGTGGAGTGACCGGAGTAGGAGTTGGTTGCGGGGCCGGTGCAGGAGCTGGGGCAACTGGACGAGCAATCGTAGTGCCTTGGTGATTCGCTGTAGTGCTTTGACCAGATGGTGTCGACATTTTTACTGGAGCCGGTTGAATGACCGGGGTTGAAGTAGGCGTTACTGGAGTTGGAGCTGGAGGAGTGACAGGCGCAGATGTAGGAGCCGGTGCCGGCGTTGGTGCAGGATTTGGTGCTGGTGCTGGGGTTTTAGTTGGTTCCATTGTTACTCCTTTTTACTTCTTTAATTTTACCATAAGCGGTTTATTATTACACTATTAATAACATTACCATGAGAGGCATTGTCACAACGGAAAAGAGCGTCGAGATAGTGACGAGCTCGGATGACTCCTCGGCGTTGCCACCATATTTCACGGCAAAAAGCCCGAGCGAAGTGGCGGTTGGAAGAGTCTGGATTAATGTGCAAACTTGAATGACTTCGACTGGAAATTGCATTAATGTGAGCAAGCCCCATGTGACGAGCGGGCCGACGGTGAGTTGGATGAGCGCCGTGAGCATGAGCTTCCATTTTTTGAACACTTTTTTTATTTTCGCTTGAGATAACATCACGCCAATACAAATAATCGAAAGTGGCGTAGTGGCACCACCAACGTAACCGATGGCATCCGAGACAAAACCAGGGATTTTAATGCCGACGAGGAAGAAGATCATGCCAAGTACGACGGCAATGATGTTCGGATTAAATATAATTTTGTGGAACAGGCGGATGGTAACTTTTTGTTCAAACAACCAAACGCCATACGAAAAGAGCGCGATATTAAACGCGATGATGAAACCACAGTAGGCTAAAATGCCAGTACCACCAAATGTGTTGGCGACGATTGGGTAGCCTAGAAAAGTTGCATTATTAAAAATGAGGGCAAACTGTGATTCAAGCGAGAGACCTTTTTTCATCCACTTTTTGTTGAAGATGATGCGAGCGAGCAGAATGAGGACCAGCATGATAATTACACCGGCCATAAAACCGGAATAGAAGAGGTTAGCGGCGGATTCGTCGTAGGATTCTGGGAAGGCCATAAAGAGCGAGGCCGGCATGAAGACAGTAAGTAGAAGGTTAGTGAGTTCCCTGTTCGCTTTTTCAGAGATGAGTTTACATTTGCCAAGAATGAAGCCAAGAATCAAAATCAACGCAATCGCACCGAGTCGTGCATAAAATACGCTGAGTTCAATCTGCATATGCTTATTTTATCATATTTTTCGCTATTTTAACAGGTTTAACAGATTGACTTTTTGGTGAAAGTGTGGCATAATTTAAGAATTGGTGGGGGCTCTTTAATTTATAGAGGAGGTGGTCTTAATGACCCCATACGAACTGGACGAACTAGTAATGTATACTTACCTACGCGGTAGGTTAGATGGTCCAGGATTTGAACAGAGCCAGAAAGCCTTACAATTTGCTCGGAAGGCACATAAGGATCAAGAACGGAAAGATGGTAGACCGTACATCATTCATCCCCTGTCGATGGCATGTGATGCGATTGCATGTAGAGGGGCAACTGACGAGATTATTGCTACGATTTTGCTCCACGATGTGTGTGAGGATTGTGGTATTCCCTTGTCGGCTTTGCCGGTCAATGCGGTAGTGAAGCGTGGTGTCGAGCTAATGACAGTACCGGAAGTTCCGAAAGACGATAAGCCCGCGATTAAACGTTTATACTTCGGCAAGCTCTTAGAAAGTAAAGAAGCGATTGTTTGTAAAGCGTTTGATCGCAATGCTAATCTAAACGATGCCGAGGGGGCTTTGACGGAAGATGCGATTGTGAAGAATATTGTCGAGACACATGTGTTGCTAATGCCGGTTCTAAAAGAGGCAAAATATGCCTATCCGGAACTCTCGGACATGTTGCACACGATTCGAACTGCGCTCAAAAGAACGCTGACTTTGCTGGCGAGATACCACAATGTCAATCTGGAGTAACCCACCACCATTCCCCCACAAGATGGGGGATTTTTTATGTAAAGTTTGGTATAATTCTTAAAAAGGAGAGGTAAAAATGAAAAGAACAGTGCGCAGCGGAGTTAGTCCAACCAACGTATTCTTTATTGTGATTGTTTCCTTGCTTGTGGTTTTAGTAGCCGGTGTGGCAGTTCTAGTTGGTACCGGCGTAATTAAGCTCGGTGGCGGCGATGAACCAGGCACCAGCGAGGATGATGGTAAAGAGCTCGTTGAAAACCCTTATATTAGAGTTTCAGCGAATGGCAATCTAATTGAAGTTGAGAATCTGGAATTCTACTTGCCATATGCTTTCAAGAATGGCGATAAAGGTAATGGGGTGTACCATTTTATCCTGGATGAGGTTGAAAGCCAGGCCGAAGTGATTGTTTACGTTGAGAAGTCTAGCTTGACGCCAGATAAATATCTCAAGAAAAAAGACAATAGCTTATCAATCACCAACCAAAGCTATACCGTAAATGGGTTTAGCTGGCTGGAAGCAAGTAGTGAAGACGGGCTCGCCTACGTCGGGAAGTTCGGCAAAGAAATGTATGCTGTAATCTGCAAAGTGAAAATGGATTCGAGCGCAACGGTAGATGCGATGAGAATGATTCCGAAAACACTCTACATGAAAAAGCTCTATAAATAACTAGTCCTTCTTTTTCAGGATGCCACGAAGACCTAGAATTTGCTCGGTTTCACGTAGAGTATCCTCGAAACCATCGATAATCTTAAGATTGTGGCCGAAAAAACGTCTCAGTTCTGGTAGGAGATCCGAGAATTGACTGCAAGCGAGGACAATGGTGGTAGGACTAAAGGTTTTCACGTGTTTTAAATCACGGCGAAATTTGGCGTTGCCTAATTCCCCATCGTCGATTAAAATCGGCCAATCATCCAGGATAAATGATTTAAGATGGTTTCTCGCGGAGTAATAGCGAAAGGATTTTGATCTGCTAAGGGCGGCAGTAGTTAAAACGGCTGGGCGTTTTGCTGATTCCAGCTTCGGGAGTGTGAGGCCAGCGAATTTCTGCTTTTTATACTTCCGGCGAAAATAGTTCAAGCTAGTAGTGGAAAGAAGATAATTCGCAAACACGATGAGATCAACCTGGTTTAGATATGGCCGAAGCGTGTTTTCGGCGATTTTACGGGCGAGGCGAGCACTCTTTTGCAAGTCCTCGGCATTTCGCCAATCGATTACGCGGATTACTTCGAGCGTTCCGACTTCTTCGCTCAGGTAATCTGCAAACAATTCCCCACCATACCCACTATCAAACACCACAACTTTTAACATTAAAATCCTTTCTCCTCCGTACGCACGATTTTATCACTGATCTAAACCGGAATTTTGGCGATTTTTAGAGTTTTACTACAAATGTAGTAAAAAATAAAAATTTTGAACAAAAAGACTGTTTATTAGGCGCCAGAATAAAGATTCTTTCCTTTATTCTGTTATCAGTTTATCTTGGCTGTCAAAGTTGGTGCCGCCATTCTTTTCTACAATTTTCCGTGCTTCGTCTTTCGAAACTTCGTCGGCATCGTTAGAATTTATTACGTCAGCAAAAAAGCTGTCTGGAGAATATTTCCATCCGTCTGCCCTGTAATCATAGCGAGCATAATCGCTCATCACTACAATACCGTCTTTAACAAAATACCTATTAGTTCTTTCTCCCACTAATTCTTTCCAATCTTTTGCCATATTTTTTTCAGTTCCTTTCTCTATATCACTAGTTTTATATGGATTAAAGCTTATCATTTTTAGATAATAGGTAAATCTTTTTAAAGAACAATCGCTCGGCGGATTCTTGATCGGCAGTTTTTTCACTTTGTCCATGAATACTCAAAGCTCTCAAGAAATCTGAGTAATACAAGTTTATTCTCTCTACATATTCTTTATCTTCACCTTTGATTTTGATAGTTTGGTAATCTTTAAGAACTTCATGTATTTCGCTATATCTTTTCATCTTAAAACCGTCGCACTCATTATTCTCATCTAGTTTTATTTTACTGTAGTGGTTCGGGGCGATTAGGCGTAGTGTGACTTTTTTCTTTCTTTCCTTGGCTTCTTCGTGGGCTTTTTTACTGTAGTTTTTAAGTTGTTTAGGCCCGCTCAACCCGGCATCAATTTTATTCTCAATCACTATTACATTTTTATCATCTTCAATCCAGATATCGGTTCGTCCGTGCTTCTCTCTTTCAACCTTAGCTTTGTTTTTCTGAATATCAACACCGCAAATCTTTTTGCAAAATTTCGCCAATAATTCACGGTCAGTTTTTAAGAAATAGTGTAATAGGTTTGAATAAATGTTTTCACTATTTATTTTCCCCATTATTTCTAGATAGCTGGTTGCTTCTTTTCCGTATCGGTCTATGTCGGCCTTTGTAATCATGTTGAGCTTTTTCTTGTCGTCAAATAAGGACTTATTATCTATAAGTTTCTCAAGGGACTTAAATGCGTTTTTTGTTTTTTTATCTTTATTGGAAAAATAAAACCTTAGAGATTGGTGCCCGAATTTATAGTCGTCTAATTCACAGATGGTTACCCCATCTTCTTGGATTGGAGAACCTTTTTCGGCTATTAGTATCCGCCTGCTTGGTAAGTAAAACTCTTTCGATTTAAATGTTATGACTGGGTTTTCAGAATAGCTGTCTTCTCCGCCATTATATATATTATCCTTGAATATTTTTGCGAGGGTCTGTTTTCTATACTTTATTTGGTTTTTGTATTTCTTCGCTTGTTTTGGTATACCTTCCTTGTTTTCTGATTTTTTAATTAATTGTTCGCCCACTTTAGCGATGCCCAATACCTCTTGGCAGCCTTTGCTATATTGCTTAGTTAAAATAACATACTCGATTTTGTCATCATATTTGGATGGTATGGTCCCAGTAGGATTAATATAAATATAATTGTCGCCATTATCATCGCTAAAAAGATTTACTACTTCGTGACCGATGTTTTGAAAATCATTTTCGGCTAAGTAGCTTCCGGCATACATCTTATTAATGATGAAGTATCGCTCTCTAGAGTCGTCACCCACATTATTCCTTTCTTTAAATATCCGCATTGATTATAATTATACTCCACAATAGACTAGATTTGGAATGGTGATGAGGGGCAGCGGCTTTGCCAGAGGCAAAGCCTTGCTTCGCGCGAACCCCCTTGCGAGGCGAGCCATATCTTAGCAGATATAAAAATAAAGACCCGCTGGGTCTTTCTTTTTATATCTGGTGGGTGATGAGGGGCTCGAACCCCCGACCTTCTCGGTGTAAACGAGACGCTCTAGCCAACTGAGCTAATCACCCACTCAGATGATTATACCATATCTATTGAAGCTCGACAAGTTCGTATTCTCTAGAACCAAGACCGAGTTCTTCGGCGTATGGCAATATTTCACGGCCAAGGCGAGAATCGATGCGCTCTCTTAAGTCGGCAGCACCCGGTTCTTTAGATGCCCAGACCATATCAATGAAAGCTTGGTCATTTGCAACTGGGTCCAGAGATGCTACGATGCCAAGGTCGCTCATAACTGGATCATCTTGCTCGGAGTCGCAGTCACAACTTAATGAAATTGCATTCATAACAGTAATGTAGACGATTGGTTTTCCCTGTTCTTTTAAATAATCGGCTACAGCAGTAGCAGCTTCAGCCATGGAATGAATGAAATCAATTTGTTCGTGTTTAGAAACCCAACAAAGACGTGGACTGGTGGTTTTGCCGCAGGAATGAATGTAAGCCTTCCCTTTTCTAGAGGCGAAACCGATGGATTGATTCTTGAGGTTAGCACCGAAACCTCCCATCATGTGACCTTTACCATGGGCGAGATTGACGAATGAATCGTAATTATCGAAGTGAGTACCAATTAAATCATATTTTAGGTATTTACCGTTTTTTACTGGAATTTTTTTATCGCCATCAGCATCCAAAATATCTACTGGGGCGAAGCTAGTAAAGCCGTGGGCCTCAGCGACTTTCATATGGTCTTTAACAGTGTTACGAGCACCACCGTAGGCAGTGTTACATTCAACAATTGTGCCGTTCAAACTTTTTACGAATGGGGCGATGAGGTCGGCTTTTAGGTATCCTTTGGCACCGTCTTCGCCGGTAGAAACCTTGATGCCGACTTTACCAGGAAGTTTGACGCCGAGAGCTTCATAAACCTTGATGAGATTTTCGGGGGTGATCTTTTTGACGTAAAAGACTTTCGCCATATTTCTCCTTACTTTTTAACTTTTTTAGTAACATCAAACTTTTCCATGTATTTGCCAAGCATCAGCCGCGTCTGAGCGTAAAAAGCGGCAAGCGACTGATAAATGATGGAGGTGACTGGCATCAAGATCCACTGCAGAAGCATCGAGATACTCTTACTTTTTCGATACTTTTCGGGACGTTTTGGAAGCATCTTAAGAGAAATGAGGACGGTAACAATAAGACCAATTGAGGCGAAGGTTTCAACGATACTGACGATGTTCGGGAGGTTATAGGCAACCATATCGTGAGAGGAAATATTCATAATCATCGGAACCCAACCACCAAAGGCGACGATAGGAGCGAGGATAGCAAGGGTGATGTGGCTATCGAGTAAACGCCAGAATTTCGGGAAGAGTTGCCAGAATGGCATGATGCGATGTTCTCTTTTCGTAAAGAGTTTGGTGCCGACGTAGGCGACGTCCGAAGCGCCATAATACCAACGACGAACCTGGATGAATTGGGCTTTGACGGTTTTTAGGAAGGTTTCATCGACGACGGCATCTTGGTAAATCGGAATACGAATCGGTAATACTGTGTAGTCACCACTAAAGAAGAAAAGACTGCGCCAATATTGGTGGCCGTCTTCAACAATAGTGCGTTTGCTCCAAAAATGCATGGCTTCGAGGGCTTGGAGTGGTTGCGAGTGCGAAGCAAAGTTACGGAGCACGTGCGGGCGCATAGTAGTAATCACATTAAAGAAGGAGTTCGACACGGCGACGACACGAGTTGGTGCCGGAGCATCCCAAATATTATTCATGAAGAGCGAGACCGGTTGGTAGCTTAAGCGTTGACGATTTGGATGAACAATAAATTCATAGGCGACGGCATCGAGGTATTTCTCGCCCATTTGATTATCACTATCGAGTGAAGTTACAATGACATTCTCGACTGGGAGATGTTTGTTCTTGACATATTCAGCGAGGCGTTCGCCGGCATAAGTTAAGTTTGGACCTTTACCAACGATTTCGCCTGGTAAGCCGTCTGGGTGTTTAACGATGAGAAAATCCTTAAAGGTAGTCTTAAATTCGGCACGGAGTCTTTTCGCAGTTTGTTCAATTGCTTCCCCGCCACGTTCTTCGTAAGCTAGGACCACAATGATGCGTTCGTTCGGAAAAGTGTTTTTGGAAATGGCCATAATGGACGGTTGAATGATTTCATATCCTTCGTCGTAGGCAGTAACAATCACGGCGTGATAGATTTTTTCTGGATTTGGATATTCTTTGGCCATGGCCGCCATGAGTTTGAGATTTTCGATATGTTCGTCGAGTTTATAGCTCTTTGAATCGCTATTTCTAAGGCGTTCAAAAGCTTCGTGCGGATTCGCAAGATCTTCAACGCGTTTACGCCAGTCCACTTTTTCGGCAGTTTTAATAGTGTTATAACCTTGCACGGCGCGATAGGCGACGCTGATAGCTTTGACTAATGTGGTCGCAATGAGCGTGAACAAATAAATTGCACCAATCACTGGCGAGAGCCAGGACAAGAGAAATAATAGGATGATGGCGCCGTAGGAACAAAAGCCTGGCAAAATTTCGAAAAAGCGATAAGAGCGGGTGCGCTTACCTTGCGGAATCTCAAGATTCCTACGCATTAACCTTCTCCCGTCAAACGAGCAAGGACGATGAAGGCGCCGATAATGAGTAGGCTAGTGGTTAACAAAAAGAACTTAGTCATGCCCGCACCGCGTTTATGATAGATGCGGAGGGCGATGATATTATGGAAAATGCCAAGGATAACGGCAAGGATTAGGAACGTCAGCATATCCGTCCAGGAACCGCTGCGGTAGCCACCAATGTCGCCATAACCAACTTTGACGATGGCGCTTTCAGTGTGGAGATGCAGGATGTTATAAATGAATAAAACAATTGAACCAAGCAGATTAATGATCATCAAAACCAACATGAAGCGTTCATGCAGATAAATCTTTTTGATGTCTTCCGCGAGGTATTTCATTTTAGTCTTCTTTAATTTCAGCTTCCTCAACGTCGGCGTATTTTTCTTTTGCTTCGTGAGCTTTAGCCTGGCCGGTGATTTTATCGATAATAATATTTACATGTTTGATAAATACGACATCGCCGATAATACCAACAAGACCAGTTAAGACCATCATCCAACCAAATAGTTGCATAATTGCACCGGAGTAGAAGGTGACAAAAATACCCATCACGAGCATAGCAAGAGCAATGACGAGTAAGACTTGCCAGGCTTTGATTTTGGCATTGTGGAGTTTAACGGCCGCATCAATACGAACAAGTGATTCGTAAATAATGATGATACCAATCACAATACGGAAAATATCGGCAACTTTTTCACCGATACAAAGTGCGGCAATACCAACGACGACCGTGACAACACCATATAAAAGATTATTATTGAAGAAATCATTTTGGCCTTTTTCGACCATATAGTAGCTGATAATTTGGACGCCACCTCTAATAATACAGAACGCACCAACGAGATAAGCAAGAAGTTTCTTCATCTCATCTGGCCAGAAAACGAAGAGAATACCAATAATAAGAATAACGGCCGATTCAATAATTGCTGACCAGGCCCTTCTTTTGATATTACTGCCAGCCTGTTCGACCGGACGCTTAATAATATCCACCTTAGACATGTTTCTCTCCTTAATTGTATTTATTATAGCACATTTGTGATATAATATGAAAAGTGCCGATGTAGCTCAGTTGGTAGAGCAGCTCATTCGTAACGAGCAGGTCACAGGTTCGATCCCTGCCATCGGCTCCATTTTTTACGAACAAAAAAACAGCCCCGAGGGGCTATCTTTTTATTTATGCAGAAAACGGCGAATCGTCGCTGTGGTAAGAATGATGGAAGTCAGTAGAATAACAGACGCAATTAGCATACTGTAATTTGCACTACTGATTTTTTCAGTACCAACGACATCTTCTGCAAATGTACAAGCAACAGGGATCAATGCGCTAACGGCCAGACTAGCAATCAGGCTTAGGACAAAGAAAATGTTCTTATACTTTGACTTCACAAAATACCTCCTTTTGCTAAAAATAATTATAGCACAAATGTTTTGAAAACGAACAATTATTTTTTTCTAGTTGGTGGAATTGGGCGTTCCGGTGTACTATTCCGAGAATTATCGTTCAAAGTATGGAGTAGTTTATGACGAGCATGAGGGGTAAAAATCTTTTCAAGCCAAGAGACTTTTGGCGTTTGGTTTTTGGACGTGAGAATTTCTACGATATCACCCTGCTCAAGTTTTTTGTTCAGATTACTCATTTTGCCATTGATTTTTACACCAACAACGTGATCGCCGATTTCGGAATGCAAGCGATAAGCAAAATCGAGCGGGAGGGCGCCTTTTGGTAAATCAATAATGTCACCTTTTGGCGTGTAAACGAAAATCTTATCAGCAAATAAGTTGAGTTTTAGTTTTTTCAAATCGACTTTTTTACCTTCGCGGAGACGGGCGGCGGTCATTTGAAGTTCGGTAATCCAAAGAAGATTGGTCGGGAGATGTTCGATCTTCCCTTTTTTGTAATTCTCAGTAAGTTTCTGCTCGTTGTAATAGAAGCTGGCGGCAAGACCACGTTCGGCGTATTCATGCATTTCGCGCGTGCGAATCTGAAATTCGACGACATGCTTGTCTTTGGTGATAACGGTCGTGTGGATGGATTGATAACCATTCTGCTTTGGTGTGGCAATGTAGTCTTTAATACGACCAGCCATCGGGCGATAGAGCGAATGAATGATACCGAGAGTTAGATAACAGTCGGTGACGTCGTCCACAATGATGCGAAGGGCGGTGAGATCGTAAATCTCGTTGATGTTTTGATTGTGCTTCGCGAGTTTCTTATGTAATGAATAAACGGATTTAACGCGGCCGGAGATTTCGAATTTAATCTTCTCTTTTTTCAGAGCATCGCCAATTTCCTTTTCGATTTGTTTCAAAGACCGCTCGGCGGATTTATTGTATTTTTCAATGATGTTACTGAGTTCTTCAAAGCGTTTCGGGTCGACGTATTTAAAGGCGAGGTCAGCCATCTCGACGCGGAGGCGCCCCATATTGAGACGGTCGGCGAGGGGCGCGAAAACTTCGAGCGATTCTTTAGCAATCTTCTTTTGTTTCTCCGGTGGAAGAGCGGAAAGAGTGCGAAGATTATGGAGACGATCAGCGAGCTTAATAATCAGGACTCGAATATCATCACCAAGCGCAATCATCAGGCGGAGGAAGTTGTCTTTGGTCTCCGGAAGATAGGTGTCGATGTCACGCATGCCGGTACGGGCCGTAGAAAGCTTCGTGACGCCATCCACGAGAAAGGCGACGGATTCACCAAATTCATTACGGATATCGTCAAGCGTTAAATCAGTGTCTTCAATCGTATCATGAAGGATGCCAGCAATAATTGTATCTTCATCCATACCCCACTCTTCGAGAATTTTTTTGACAGCTAGCGGATGAATAATATATGGTTCGCCAGTTTTACGAAATTGGCCTTCATGGGCCTTTTTGGCGACCTCTACCGCGCGTTCAACCCTCGCGGAATCTTTCTCTTTCATAATTCTATTATAACAGAGATTTGATCAGTTTCTTCAATTCTTCGTCATTCTTGCACTTAAAGGTAAGGGTGCGGCCGGTAACTTTGGCAACCGAGCCGTATTTCTTTTCGAGAGCATCTTCTTCTTTGTGATATTGATGAGCTTTAGTTAAAACAGTTGAGGAATGCGGCTTGTTGGTAGCCATGAAACGCTCGACTTTACGCGCGGTCCAGCCTTCGCTAATAATCTTTGGCAGAATCTTATTAATAGTTTTTTCGTCAGCGGAAACGAGCGGACGCATGACGCCTTCGGTAAGTTTTTCTTTGACCATGATTTTCTTAACATCGTCTGGAAGATTTAAGAGACGCATGGTGCCAAGCACGGTGGTTTCGCTTTTACCAACCTTGGCGGCGATGTCTTCGGTCGAGAGGTTGAATTGATTCTTGAGTTTGGCGTAAGCAGTCGCGAGTTCAATGGCGTTCAAATCTTCACGCTGAGCGTTCTCGATGATGGAAAGCTCAAGGCGATTCTGGGAATCAAGCGTACGGACGATGGCTGGAATAGTTTTAAGTCCAGCGACTTTCGAAGCGCGCCAACGACGTTCGCCAGCGACAATCTTATATTTGCCGTCTTCCTTCGTGACAACGATTGGTTGGAGCACGCCATGTTCTTTAATGGAAGCAGCTAAAGCGTTAATCGCTTCTTCATCAAAATCACGACGCGGCTGTTCTTCATCGCGAATAATATCTTCGAGTTTTAATTCTTTTAAATCACTCGATTTCTTATCTTCGGTGGCAGTTGGATCAAATTCATCATCAACTAAATCGGTTGGAATGAGGGATTCAAATCCACGGCCAAGACCTTTCATGCTCATTTGGTTCTCTCCTCTACTTCTCTAGTAAATTCTTTATAGGCTTTGGCGCCTTTGCTAAATTTATCATACGCACCGACCGGCACGCCGTGGCTTGGAGCCTCAGCTAAGCGAACGTTACGTGGGATGGTAGTCTTAAAGGTAAGGTTTTTGAAGTATTTCTTGATTTCAGCCAGGACCTGGGCAGAAAGCGAAGTGCGCTTGTCGTACATCGTTGCGACGACGCCGAGCAAGCGGAGTTTCGGGTTGGCCTGCTTCATGACGAGCTTCATGGACTCCAGAAGCTGTGCAACGCCTTCTAGAGCGTAAAATTCGGTCTGAACTGGTAACAATAAATAATCTGAAGCAATCATGCCGTTGACGGTGAGAAGTGATAAGGATGGCGGAAGATCAATCACGATGTAATCGTAGTTTTCGGCGACCTGACGGATGGCGTCACGGAGGCGGACAAACTTTTTGGCCATCGAGGTAATCTCGACTTCAGCATTGGCGAGTTCTGGTGTGGCCGGAGCTAAATCAAAATTCTTGTAGTTGGTCTTAATAATAGCCTCGGATAGACTAGCGGTGCCAAGGATGACTTCGGTCATCGTAGTCTTTAAAGCTTCGTTGTTCTTATCAATGCCTAAGCCAGAGGTGGCATTGCCCTGAGGATCGAAATCAACGAGCAGAGTGCGGAATTTATCTCTAGCGAGGTAATAGCAAAGGTTGACGGCCGTCGTAGTCTTCCCTACGCCGCCTTTTTGGTTAGTAACACATATTACCTTCACACTCATACTGCTTATTATTATAACACAAAAATAAGCCCTTGGTAGGGCTTATTTTGTTAACCGATTTTGGTGATTTCAATTTCGGAATACTTTTGGCGATGGCCGGTTTCGGTGTGGACGCGCTTCTTGCTGTGGTAGCGGATCACGCGGACTTTGTCACCTTTAACTTCTGCGGCTTTCACCTTGGCTGAAACTTTTACGCCTTTTACTGTAGGTGTGCCGACAGTAGTCTTGTCGCCATCAATTACGAGTAAAGCATCAGTTTCGAGCTCTTTAGTTCCTTCCGGGAGGAGGTCCACCCGTAGGGTCTCTTTTTCCTCAACGAGATATTGCTTCCCGCCAACGAGGATAACTGCTTTCTTCATATTAATCCTTTAAGTTACTCTGAATATTTTATCACATTCAGGGGTTATTTACAAGAGTTATTTCTCTTTACCCTTGTCTTCACCCTTAACGGCGCTTTCGACGGACTTCAAAGTCTTACGAGTCTTATAGAGGTAAAGACCGCCACCTAAGATACCGGCTGCCACAACGGAGGCCAGCACGATTTCGACTGGACCAGTGGATGGGATTTCTTGGCATCCTGGGAGATTCGGATTAGTCTTACAGGTTTCTTCCTCTTGGCACTCTGGAAGTTCTGGATTGGTCGTACAATCCTTCTTACACTCTGGGAGATTTGGATTGGTTTCACAAGTCTCGGCTGGAGTTGGATCTTCTTCGCAGACTACGACTACGTTAGCACTATCCTTTTGGTTTTGATTGGAATTGTAACTAGCAGTAATGGTGTTTTTAAGAGTCTTCTTGCAGTAGGTCTTGTCGGTCGATACCTGAGCCTGGTAAATGACCTGGACAAGAGCGCCAGCGGCGAGGTCGCCAGTATTATAACCGCTGATGTCGATGATGTCATCGATTTGCTTGCCGTTTTGGTTGGCTAAGTTAAAGATCTTGGTGCTACCAGTACGAAGGGTGAGGCCATTATCATGAACGTCTTTGAAGATGACGTTCGTAAGGTTGGTGTTACCAGTATTTTCAAACTTTACTCTATAGGTGACATAATCGCCCGGTTTGGCGTTTACTGTGTCAGCCCAAGTTGTGCCGTCGAGAGATACTTTCTTTTCGAGAGTGGCAGAGGTTTTTTCAGCTACGAGGGTGTAGGTGATGTAGCCGGAGTATTCGGCACAACCTGGTAAGTTACCAATGAGTTTGTTGTAGCCAAGGTAAGTACCACCTTCAGTAAAGAGATTAGAAGGAAGCACCGAGCCGTTAGTAGTACCACCATTATGAATAGTGGCAGTGCCGGTCTTGTAGCGCATGACAACACCATCGGTTTTGGTAGTGAGATAGGCTTCGTCCCAAACTTTGCCATTTTTCTTAGTGGTGTCAGTAGTCTTTTCGATGTAATCCCAAGTGATGATACCGCTAATCATTCCCCGCTCGCTGGTCTTTAGGATGGTTGGGTAGGCTGATGATACTTTAGCAGCGGTCGCCAAGCCAAGACCACTAGCGTTGGTGTTAGTGGCAGCATTGTTATGATAGTAAATATAGACTTCATATTCTTTGCCTGGAGTGACTTCAACCTGATCAGAGTACTTGCTATTGTTGCCAAGTTCACGAACACGAACGAAGTTACGCTCATCGCCAACCGCAGCGTTGTTGGTGATGGAGTTGAAAGTCGCATATGGTGCTGGGCTTTCGTTGGTGTAGGTTGTACGTGTCGGTCCCCAGGCCGAAGCTTTTGCCCCACCCAAGCCAAGAATGGCTAGAAATACAGCAAGAATGGAAGCTAAAGCTAGCCTTAGCTTGCTGTGTTTAGAGTTGATATTTTTGTGGCTCATTTTTCTCCTTTCTAGTTATTCCTAAAAATCACCATTGTTTATTATGTCAGCGTTGAAGTCGCCCATCGATTGTCCAGCTTGAGAAGCTTGATTTTGAGCAGCTTGCTGAGCAGCGGCTTCTTGGGCAGCGGCTGGAGCGGCGGCGTCAGCTTGGTTTTGAGCTTCTTGGCGCTGAGCAGCTTCTTGGGCAGCGGCTGCTTCTTGAGCGGCGCGGGCTTGTTGCTCCTGAGCGGCGGCCTGAGCGGCGGCTTCAGCAGCACGATTAGCTTCGGCTTGGCGAGCAGCTTCAGCGGCTGCTTCCTGAGCTGAACGTTGAGCGGCAGCTTCAGCTTCAGCTTGACGTCTAGCTTCGGCTTGAACGGCAGCTTGACGTTCGTTTTCGGCTTGCTGAGCGGCGACGCGTTCAGCTTCGGCGGCGCGAGCGGCATCTTCTTGCCTTTGTTGTTCAATCGCAGAGAAGTTAGCTTGGTCTTGTTCCAGGGTCGTTGGTGGAGTGACGGTTTCGTCGAGGATACGTGGGTCGACATCCGGGCTAGCGTGTTCAATTTCTTCATCAGGATTCTTTGGAGTAAGCTCTGGTTCTGGTTCAGGCTGTGGATCAGGGTCTGGCTGTGGATCCGGATCTGGCTGAGGATCAGGGTCTGGATCCGGCTGAGGCTCTGGATCCGGGATAGTAGGCATACCGGTATAGATTGTGCTGGAGCCTTCTGGGTTGACGACCTGTTCGCAGCCCTTGAAGCTCGAGATTACGCCTTTTTCGTCACGGATTGGCGTCATCTTAACGGTCATAGTACCAATTTCTCTACCGCTAGCATCAGTCCAGTAGAACTGGGTGACTTCGAGATTGTTTTCGTTAGTTGTACAGCGGACGAGTTCCATGTTTTCGTGAACAATATCTTGACCTGGGTTCTTAACACGCATGTAAGCGTTATCGTAACGACCATTAAGGGTGACTCTTCTAGTCAACGCGTTATTCATAATAGTGGCGAAGGTACCTTCGAGGGCAGTGAAGTCTTCGTCGCTAAGCGATTCGAGCTTCGCTTCGGTCTCGGTGAGGCTTAAGCCCTTGAAGCCATCTGGTTGAAGTTCTTCAGGAAGGTTGGCGAGATAGTCGGCAAAGCTTTCAACTTGGTTGTGAGCGGTGTAAAGGATCATGTCGACTTCGTCGGCATTGCAGACTTCGGCAACTTCGGTAGCATTGGCAAAGGCAACTGCGCTGGTCTTATGCTCGGAGAGGTACATACCCTTTTCGCCATAGCCATCGTAAATGCCTTTTTCTCTTTCGCCAGTCTCGTTAGCAACGGTGATAACAGCAGGTGTGCCGTTCAAAGATGCATCATCGGCTCTGTTACCTTTAGCGGCACCCCAAATACCAAGACCGATACCGGCAGCAGCGATGAGCGCACAAACGCCGGCGGCGTATTTACGAGCAGCGCTGTTCTTTTTGGCGCGCTTTTTAACTTCTTTAATGTCTTCTGGGGAAGCCGGTTCGTCTTCGGCAGTTCCCTCTGGTTTAGATTCGCTGGTTGGCTTTTCGGCTCCGGCGGCAGCTGCAGCTCCGGCTATAGCAGCGGCAGCAGCGGTAGCGGCGGCTGAATCAGATTCGGAAGTGGTCTCTTCCGGTTTGTCATCACTAACTCTTTCAGCTTTTGGTGTGGCACCGTACTTAATCAGGAGTTCACGGCGCATTTTTAACATTTTAATCTCTTCCATGAGCTTTTCGCGCTCTTTTTCGAGCTCAGCTCTGGTGGATTTTTCAGCAGCAGTCGCTTTATCGGCTTCTAAGGCTTTTTCGCCACGTTCCTCATAAGTCTTGCGCTCTTTTTCGCCAATCACTTCGGATTCGTCGGTTCCGGTTTCGGCGGTAGCTGCTGGAGCTTCGACTGGAGCTTTTTCGTCGGCTGGTTCCCCGCTTGGGAAGCTTTCTGGACTAGGCATTTTGACCTCCTATAAATTCTAAGCCAAATTGTTTTACGGCTTCGGTTATCTCGGCTTCAACGTCGATGCCGACTTTTTTAAAGAAATCACGGAAAGCATCCGGATTGTCTTCTTCTTGGTCAAACATAATGTTGACTTCTGCAACCTGCGATTTGGTAAGTTTACCGAACAGGGCGTCTAGGATTTTGTCGTCTAATTGTTCGACGGCTGTATCCCGAATCGTATCGATATTTTCAGGCGTTCCGTCTGGGTATTTCTCGGCGATCATTGGATTGACGAACTTTTCCAAGGTATCGCGCTCAATAAAATATTGTTGCATAGAGTTTGTTTGATTAATGATGACCTTTCTGTATTTCATCTTAGCATAAGCTTTTATTTTTAGCAAATAAATATTGACATTTTTTCGACTTTTTTCATATTTGTGGTAAAGAAAAAACCGAACAAAGTGTTCGGTTTTTGTAATTTATGGCTTGAAATTTATAATATTACATCGGAAGTTTTTCCTTTACGCTGTATTTTGGCTACTAAAGAGAGCAACCATACCAATTTTGCGTTTTTTAATTCTATCGATCTTTTCTTTACTGAGTTGTTCCTGCGAGACGTATTCGCGTTCTTGTTTTTCGTTGCCGCCATAGATGGCGTAGTCTACGTCGACATCATCTTTCCAGTCTGAGTCAACGACTGCGTTTGGTAATTTTAATGTTTCCGCCATGATTTTTCCTTTTTTTGTTGTTTATTTTTGTTATTTGTTAGAATGTTTATTTTATTTTCTAACTTAAATTCATTGTAGCACACTTTGCTAAAAAAGTCAATAGTGTTTATGCTTATTTTTTGTGGGTTTGTCAAATTTACAGGGGTAAAAATGGCAAAAACTCATGTAAAAAATAGCCCCGAGTGGGGGCTATTTCGATTTCGCTTAGGCTTTTTAGGCGACTTTTTCGAGCGAAATGGTGACGTTTTCGCCAGCAATCTTCGCGACTTCGTCGTAGGCGTAGTTCTCACCTTGTTTGATATCATCGGCGAGGACTTCGGTGCGGATGAGATCCGCGAATCCCTCTGGTGGATTGACCGAGATAGAGAGCTTAATGTGGTCGTCGACACTGAGGCCAGCGTTTTTACGGGCGGACTGGACGGCGCGGATGATGTCGCGGGCGAGCCCTTCCCTCTTCAAATCGTCGGTTAAGGTCTTGTCGAGCACAAATTCTTTACCGCATTCAACTTTTTTAACGTTGACTTC
This sequence comes from Candidatus Saccharimonadota bacterium, assembly GCA_017432025.1. Taxonomy (GTDB): domain Bacteria; phylum Patescibacteriota; class Saccharimonadia; order Saccharimonadales; family Saccharimonadaceae; genus Nanosyncoccus. The sequence continues at coordinate 27,845 of JAFRJX010000004.1, read as the reverse complement.
GTCCATAATGATTTGTTCATAGAAATCGTCGAGCTTATCGCCGGTATAAGTAAGTGAGGCGAGTGGCTGGCGGACCTTGATTTGCTCCTCGGTATCGGACTTCTGCATGCGAAGAGCGAGTGCATCGGTGATGATGGCGCGAGTGTGGGCCATTTCATCGAGGATGGCGGTATCAATGACGCCAGCTTCCGGCCAGTCTAAGAGGTGGACGGATTCGTTTTTGCCGGTCATCTTTTGATAGAGCTCTTCGGTTAAGAACGGGATAAACGGAGCAAGAATCTTCGAAGTATAGATTAAAACGTAGTGAAGAGTTGCGTAGGCTTGCATTTTATCGGACTCATCGTCGTTCTTAGAGAAACGACGGCGAGAGCGGCGGACATACCAGTTTGAGAGGTCGTCGATAAATGGAAGGACACCCTCCAAAGCCTTTGGAATGTTGTACTCTTCCATACCAGTGGTGATTTCGCCGCGGAGTTGGTACATACGGGAGAGGATCCAGAGGTCGAGCGGATGCTTCGGGTCGAGCTTCAAATCGTCACTATCGATGCCGTCGACGGCAGCGTAAGTCGTGAAGAAGTCATAGACATTCCAGAGCATCGCGAGCTTGCGGTTGACGTCGGAGACGTCTTTATCAAGCAGAGCGAAGTCTTCGCCAGAGAGAACCGGGCTCGAAAGAAGTAAGAAGCGGAGCGAATCGGCTGAGAATTGATCCATTAAGACGTTTGGATCGGTGAAGTTACCGAGAGATTTACTCATCTTACGGCCATCGTTGCCTGCAAGTGTACCAGTGGTAATGACGTTCTTGTAGGCGTTTTTCGCACCGTTTTTAGCCTTGTCGCCGAAGGCACCAATCTCCGCAAGAGCGGTGTTTACAGTGTGGACATAGTAGAACCAAGCGCGGACCTGACCGACGTATTCGACGATGAAGTCGGCTGGATAGTTGGCTTCAAATTTCTTCTTATTTTCGAACGGATAATGCATCTGGGCAAACGGCATAGAGCCAGATTCAAACCAACAGTCGAGAACCTTTTCGATACGAGTGAAGTGCTCACCGTCGATATCGAAGGTGATTTCATCAACCCATGGGCGGTGATAATCATTTAAGGTCTTGCCAGAGAGTTCTTCGAGCTCTTTGTAGGAGCCGACAACCCGGATGCTTCCCTTGTCGCCCTTCCAGACCGGCATAGCGGTGGCCCAGAAGCGATCACGCGAGAGATTCCAATCTGGAGCTTGCTCGATGTTCTTGGCGAAGCGGCCGTGCTTTAAGTGCTCTGGGAACCAGTTGATGTTCTCGTTCTCGGCAAGCATCATGGTCTTTTGGCCTTCAACATCAAAGAACCAAGATGGGAAGGCGCGGTACATGATGCGCTCCTTCGAGCGAGGGTTAAATGGATATTCGTGCTGAATGTATTCGATTTTCCAGATGATTCCCTTGTCTTCGAGGCATTTTGCGATGAATTTGTTGCCGGCCCAGGCTTGGATGCCGTGTTCATCGGTATCGCGAACGCCAAGTTTATGGAGTTCGGTGGCCATTTCTGGTAAGTAGTAGCCATTTTCATCAAGACAGTCGACGAAATCGACTTCGTGCTTATTGGCGAGAGCAAAGTCGTCTTCACCATAGGCAGGCGCACAGTGGACAATGCCGGTACCATCTTCGGCGGAAACAAAGTCGCCTGGGAGGACGGTGTAGGTATCTTTCCTTGCCACGGTTCCCTTGTCGCCACGGAGACCTAAATCGAAGAGGCCGTCAGCAACTTTAATAATCGGTTCGTAAGCTTTGCCAACGAGGGCTTTACCCTTCATAGCTTTTAATGGCTTCTGTCCTTCGAAGAGGATTTTACCACGCTCAAGAGCGACGATCAGTTTCTCGCCATTTACTTCATAAACGCCATAATCTAGATCAGGATTGATAGCGAGATAGAGATTGCCAGGCAAGGTCCAAGGAGTCGTGGTCCAAGCGAGGAAGTATTCATCACTATCTTTAACTTTGAATTTGACGTAGGCAGATGGGTCAGTGACAGTTTGGTAGGCGTCGTTGTCCATCGTGACTTCGGCCTTAGAAACCGGCGTAGCGAACTTTGTATCATACATTAATACTTTTCGCCCTTCATAGATTTTACCGGCCTCGTAGAGCTGTTTAAAGGCCCACCAGACCGATTCCATGAAGTCCTTGTTCATCGTGCGGTAAGCATTGTCGAAATCCACCCAACGGCCAATGCGGTCGATGGTAGAGCGCCAAGTTTCAGAATTCGCGACCATGGATTCGCGAGCCTTGATAATATAGTCTTCAAGTGACCATTTGGTGCCGATATCACGACGATCGGTGATGCCAAGTTGCTTCTCAACGAAGTTTTCGGCTGGAAGACCGTGGCAGTCCCAACCCCACCTACGTTCAACGCGGTAGCCATTCATGGTCCAGAAACGTGGCACGGCATCTTTCACGATGGAGCTAAGAAGCGTACCGTGGTGTGGGTTGCCAGTAATAAACGGAGGGCCGTCATAAAAGACGTAAGATTTGTCGACTGACCGGCTTTCAACGGATTTTTCGAAGGTTTTGTTCTTCTTCCACCATTCGCAGACGGCTTTTTCGTAAACGGTGGCTTTCCGACGTTCACCTGCTTTATATTTCATATTGACTCCTTATTATTAAAAAATCCAATGCTTTCGCATTGGAACTCCTTAGAGCGGTACCATCCAATTTCCGATAATTCGGCACTTAATTAATCACTCACGCGGATTCACGAACGGTTCTAATCAGTTTCCCTTTCTTCCGTCAGCTCGCAGTTGATAGCTGCTAAAAACGCTTTAATAGATTTAGTTTAGCATATTTTTAACAGAAAAGAAAATGCTTATATTATTTTTGATGAACGTCGAGCTGGTTGTATGGGATCGAGATCTTGTGGGCTTCGAGAGTTTCGACGATAGTTTTAAGTGCGTCGCGGCGGGCTTGGCCTTTTTGTTCAGGGGTGGAGGCGAGTTTAATTTTGTAAATCAGAGCCGATTCGCCGAGCGTGGTAAGGCCAAGAATCTGAGTTGACGTAATGGCTGGATCCTTCTCAACTTTAGTGACGATTTCTTTCAAAACGGCTTCGGCTTTTTTGACACTGAGCTCATACGGAAGTGGAATATCAATCAAGATGTCGCCAGAAATCACTTCGACGAGTTCGATGTTGCGGTTAGCGATACTGACGATGTTACCAGAAAGGACGTCTTGGATTTTAGTGGTTTTTAGACCGACAGAAAGGACTTTGCCGGTTTGGCCGTTAAACTTAATAATGTCGCCAACGGCATAGTAATTGTCCGAGATGATATCAAAGCCTTTGATAATGTCTTTTAATGCGTCTTGGACGGCAAAACCAATCACGACACCAACAATGCCGACGCCGGCGAGCATCGAACTGATATCAATGCCAAAAATGCGCATAATAGCAAGAACGGAAGCGATAATGAGAGCGTAGCGGATGATACTTTTTAGCATCTTGAGATAGGTGCGGTTCTTTTTGTTCGAAAAGACACGAGAATTCTTTTTCTCACGACGAGAAATAAGATGTGACACAATGCTATAAAACAAAGTGTTCACAATAATGACGATGAGCGACCAAAAAATCCGCTTAAACCAGACGTTTTCGAAAATATCTTGAGCAATGTTATCCATAGTTTCCTTAGATTAGGTAGTAGAGGACCTCGTTTAAAAGTGGCAATGTGCGGCCACGCCAAGCGTTACGGACGGCGCCGTTGTCGTCGATGGCGATAATCGTTGGGTACTCGACGATGTCGTAGGCTTCGCAAAACCCAGGATCCTCATCTGGGCTCATTTCTTCGATTTCATAGCCAGTTTGACGGCGCATATTCTCAATCCATTCAGTGACGCTGCGAGTATAATCCTCGTTGTCACGGTATACACAAACCACCCGCATTTATTTCTTCCCTTTTTGTTCCTTCAATATGTTTTCAAAATCTTCGAGAGTTTTAAATTCGCGGAAGACGCTAGCGAAACGGACGTAAGCGACTTCGTTAACATCGGCGAGGACATCGAGGACGGCTTCGCCAATTTGTTTTGAAGTGATCTGCTCGGTGCCATAAGAATAGAGGATGTCGGTAACACGGTTGATGACTTCTTCGATTTCAAGTTCGGAATTGAAGAATTTACCAACGCTGCGCTTAACGGCAAGAAGAAGCTTATCACGATCAAAGATTTCTTTGTTGCCACTACGTTTTAAGACAGTAAGTGGTGGCATTTCAATACGCTCGTAAGTAGTAAAACGCCGACCATCCGGCGTTTCACGGCGGCGACGAATCATGGTGCCATCTACCGTTTCTCGACTTTCAAGAACTTTGCTGTCTCCAATACGGAATTTGTGGTCCATGTCTTACTCCTATTATTTCTTATTCTTTTTGCTCCTCAAGCGGTCACGCAAGGATGGTGGCACATCCATTTCGTCGTCAGTAGCAGCTGGTTCTGGTTCCGGTTCGTTCTTGATAGAATCCCACATGTTGGAGCGTGGTTCGGCGGCAAATTCTTTAGTATCAGCAGCCGGAGCTTCTGGAGTAAAGGCTGGGGCTGACTCTTTGGTTTCTGGTTCGGCAGTAGCAGTAGCAGCGGCTTGCGCATTAAAGTATTCGGAATCAAAGCCAGTAGCAACCACGGTGACGACGATTTCGTCTTCGAGCTCTGGACGAATGGAAGCACCAAAGATGATGTTCGCATCTGGAGAGACGGAGCCGGTGATAACCTCGGCAGCTTCTTGGACTTCAGACATTGACATGTCGTATCCACCAGCCACTGAGAAGAGTACACCACGGGCGCCTTCGATTTTAACCTCAATTAATGGAGATTCAACGGCTTGTTGAGCAGCAATGACAGCACGATTCTCACCAGAGGCACGACCGATACCCATAAGAGCAGAGCCGGCGTTTTTCATAATGGATTTAACATCGGCGAAGTCGAGGTTGATGAGCGAGTGCTCAGTAATGAGCTCAGAAATACCCTGGACGCCTTGACGAAGTACATCGTCGGCAATCTTGAAGGTTTCGAGAAGCGGAGTGCGAGGATCGATAGTCTGCAAAAGACGATCGTTTGGAATAGTGATAATTGCATCAACTTGGCGAGCAAGCTTATCGATAGCAATTTCGGCGTTAGCACGGCGACGAGCACCTTCGAAAGTGAATGGCTTCGTAGCGACACCAACGGTAAGAATATCTTTTTTACGTGACTCTTCGGCAACGATTGGGCCGGCACCAGAACCAGTACCACCACCAGCACCGAGGGTAATGAAGACCATATCAGCACCTTCGAGAGCGTTATCGATAGCTTCACGGGACTCTTCAGCAGCTTCACGGCCTTTTTCTGGATCACCACCAGCGCCTAAACCTTTGCCAATGTGAACTTTGACATCGGCTGATGAATGATGAAGAGCTTGAGCATCGGTGTTAATTGCAACAAATTCAACACCGGTAAGGCCTACTTCTTTCATGCGTTCAACTGCGGAACCACCGGCACCGCCGACGCCTACAACTTTAATACTTGCTTTGCTTTCCACCTCTGTCGGTTTAATTTCTGGCATTTTATATCCTCGCTTTATTTATCTTTAATATACTCCATTCTAATCTTAAAATCAAGAGTGAAATAAGATTAGAATTTGGAGAAAATCTTCTTAAATAGGCCTGGGCCTTTACGACCAAGTTTGAACGATTTGCCGGACTTCTTGGAAACAGGCATGTCGTGCTGGTAATCTTCGGCAGCAAGGAGAGCAAGTCCGACCGCAGTGGCATACTCCGGTGTTTCGATGGCTTCAGAGACGCCACCAAGACCGCCAGGGACACCAATTTTAATGGATGCTTCAAGCGCTTTTTTTGCAAAAACGTCGATGTCGCGGAGCTTAGCACCGCCACCAGTCAGGACGATTCCCTCTGGGAGGCGCTGATCATATTTAGCGGCTTTCAGTTTCTTGCGGATTTCGCCAAAGATTTCTTCGAGACGAGCTTTTACAACTTCTTCAACTTCTTTACGTTCAAAGACGCGTTCGCCTTTCCCTTCTTTGCCGATGCGGATAAGATCGCCCTTATCGGAACCAAAATTACCGGTAATGAAACGAGTTTTAATTTCTTCGGCCATTTCTGGGTCGATAGCAAGAACAATGGCAAGGTCATTTGTGATGTTGTTCGAGCCGGCTGGGACCACGCCAACATATTGGAGATCGCCTTCTTCGTAGACGGCAACGGAGGTTGTAGCGGCACCTAAATCAACTACAGCGACGCCATTTTCTTTTTGGCGTTCGGATAAAACGGCTCTAGCGGCAGCTACTACGGCTGGGATGAGACGTTCGGCACGAACGTCAGCGGTAAGAGTAGCTTTTTTCAAATTTTCACAGTTTGGGGTAAGGGCTGAAACGACATTGGCACGCATTTCGAGACGGGCACCAGCCATACCGATTGGGTCTTTGATGCCGGCTTGACCATCGAGAGCATACTCGAGTGGGACAACACTTAAGACATCGCGGTTATTTGGGATGCGTCCGGTGACAGCGACACTTTCAACACGATCAAGATCAGTGCCGTTAACTTCGTGCTCGGCTGTACCGATAGCAATCATTCCCTCAACTTTGGTGGAGAGAATCTGAGAACCGTTAATTGAGACATAGGCATCACGGACTTCGTAGCCGCCCATGCGTTCAGCTTCGCCAAGCATGCGATCGATTGACTCGGCTGGACCAGTAAGATTGGCTGGGACACCTTTACGCATACCAGCAGTTTTGCTTTCATTGTAGCCAACAACGGCAAGTTCCCCGTTTCGGTTAATGGAAGCGATTACAGCGCGGACGTTTTCAGTGCCGACGTCTAAGCCTGTAACAAAGCGTTTCGTTTCATCCATAAGCTTATTGTAACACAATTAATCAGGTAGTGTCAAAACTTCGTAGCCATCTTTAGTTACGAGGACGGTGTGCTCACAGTGGCAACCAATGGAGCCGTCGTTCATTTTGACGGTCCAGTTGTCGTCGCCTTCGATATGATTGGCTGGCTTACCGAGACAAGACATTGGTTCGATACAGATAGTGTCACCTTCCACAAGGACGTAGCCGTGGCCTTTTTTGCCATAATTTGGGACTTCGGGAGCGGAGTGCATCTCTTTATCGATGCCGTGACCGACGTAATTCTCAATCACGCCAAGGTGACCTTTACGAAGGACTTGCTCAACGGCGTGGCCAATCGTACCGATGTGGACGCCAGGCTTTACCTGTTCAATTCCCTCCCACATCGAGGATTCGGTAACGGAAATCATCTTTTTGATGGCCGGAGAACCTTCGCCACCGATGAGCATCGTAAAAGCAGAATCGGTGAAATAACCCTTGTAATAGATGTCGAGGTCAAAGGAGACCTTGTCACCAACCCCGAAGGGTTCATCTTTTGGTGCGCCGTGGACGAGTTCGTCGTTAACAGAGATACAAATGGCACCCGGAAAGTCTTCGTCGAGCATGTCGTAGGCGACTTTGGCGCCACGCGCGACGATTTCCTTGCGTACCCAAGCATCGACCTCTTTACCGGTCATACCTGGTTTCACGTAATTCTTGAGGTCTCTTAGGAGATTACCGAGAATTTTACCGCCTTCACGCATGGCAGTGATCTTTTCTTGGAGCTCAGCTGGAGTCGCGTTGTCTTTATTCACCATAGCTTTTTTCAAGCTCCTCGCCGTTTACATCATTAATTTGTTCAACGGCAGATGGGTTAAATTTTTTAATCACGTCGACTAAACGATTGGTGACTTCTTCGATTTTACCAACGCCATTGACGCGCTCAACTGGAATATTGACCTGATTTAACAGAGGTAGAATTGAACAAATATTTTGTTCAAAGATTTCAAAACGACGTTCAATGCTAGATTTTTCTTTATCGTCGTCACGGCCACGGAGTTCCAGGCGGTTAAATAATTCTTCTTTTGGAACTTCCAAAATAATGGCGCCGTCGATTTTTTCGGCCATGTTGTTCACAATGTATTCAGCTTGGGCAGCAGTGCGTGGATAGCCGTCTAAAATCACGTCGAACCCTTCAGCCTCGGCTTTTTCGATTTGACGATTCATGAGGTTAATCACGTCTTCGTCTGGGATTAGTTCCCCTTTATTGGTGGCTTCTGTGTAGCCACCGGTGTCACGAATAGCTTGACCGACCGAAAGTGAACGCCAACCAAAGATCTCGGAAAGAGCTTTACCTTGGGTACCTTTGCCCGACCCTGCTAAACCAAATAAAATGATCATAATTCTCCTTTATATATATTATAGCACAAAAATACCCCCGATAACTGGGGGTATCTCTTTATTTAAGCCCTAACTTAATACGTTCGGTCTTTTCGGCCTTCCGAGCTTCGCGGATGATAGCCTTGAGGCGGCGTTCGCGCTTAGAAATTGGCTTGCTAAAACGCATCTGCGACTTCTTAAGAGGCATAACTCCACTCTGAAGAACCTTGCGGTTGAAACGACGAATAATATTCTCGTTCGCCTCACCCTGATCTTTTCTAGTAACTTTAATAGCCATATCGCTAGCTATTATAGCACAGAGTATAGAGAATAGCAAGAGATGAGATTTGGCATAAAAAATGGCGGAACCGACGAGACTCGAACTCGCGACCTCTGCCGTGACAGGGCAGCGCTCTAACCAACTGAGCTACGATTCCACTGTATTCGTTATTATAGCGTACTTTTAACTAAATTGCAAGTTTTACATGCCTGGGATCTGGAAAGCACCCGGATTAGAGGCCTGGGCACCATAGATTTGGTCTTGCATAGCTGGATTTGGACCAAGCGGAGTTGGAGCTGGACCAGCATTCATATCAATCGGTGGGGTTGGTGGTGGCGGTAAGACTTCGTCACCTGGAAGTGGCATATAATTAATATCTGGCACACCATTAATCTCTGGGGCGGAAGCGGCAAATGGGGCGGCGCTAGCGGCTGGATTTGGATAATCAGATGGGCTCGCAATAATTGCGTTTGGATCAGAGAGCTCGGCTTGGGCTTCGGCAAGCGCATCTTCAAGCATGCGACCGTATTTATTAGTTCCCTCTCCGAGGGTTTCCGGAGTGAAATCAGTTGGGACGCCAATAACTTTTTCTGGTTTAACGGCGGCTTCGAAGTTATTAACGGCGGCTTGTTCTTCAGCGCTTTGCTCGTGTTCTGGAACATCAGAGGTTCTAGCAGCATATTCGGTACCGGTTGCAGTTGGCTCTTCGACTGGGGTTTGAGATTCAGATTTGATTTCCGGGGCTTCAGGAGCTTCTGTGGCTTCGGCGGCCGGTGCTTCTGGGGCCGGGGTTTCGGCTTTCTTTGGCTCATTGGTTTTGTCGAGGTCAACTGGTTTGTTGCTATCATCCGGTGTGACTTCGGCGGCAGCACCAGAAAGGCTGGCTTCAGCGGCTTTAAGGTCATTTAGAAGCGTAGATTCTTTTTCGTTAACAGAAGCATCGATTTCGACAGTTTCGTCGACGTCTTCTTCGTTGCCGTGCTGAATATCGAGTTTGGTTTGGTCACGGTCGGACTTTTCGAAGCCCATACCGCCAAAGCCAAATAATTGGTTGTCGACATCAGAGGTGATGTTCTTAGAGACGAGCTGCTGATTGGCGCCCGAGTCAATGAGGCGGGCAGATAATTTCATCGTACGAGAGGTAGTAGAGGCAGTGGCAAAACGATTGGTGGAGGCGACAATACCAGCGAGGAAGGCAGTAGCTTCTTCTTTTTGGAGGCCTTCCTTGCCAAGTCCATAAAGGAGCTCGGCGAGCATTTCGGAAACGGAGCTGGCGGTTTTGTCGCTCCATTCGATTTCGCCAAGTTTGCCAGGTTTACCGGTAGTAACATTAACAACCACGGCATCGTGCATAATGCGGCCGTGTTCGCGGAGCGCGTCATCGAGGTCGACGCCATTGGCAACATCGAGCGCGAGCACAAGGTCGACGTTGAAATCGCCATAAGAAAACTCAAGGTCGTCGGCGGTAATACGGGAACGATATGGAGTAATGAAAATCTTGACGTAGTCACCATCGAGTTTATAGCGAAGATGATCGGCTTTTTCCTTATTTAAGGCGATTACGAAATCTTGAAGGATATCGGCGGATGATTCAAAGGTTTCTTCTGGCTTTAAGAATTTCAGGACGTTTGGAGTGTTGCCAGAATAAATGGCAGTAACGCGCTTGCCAATACGATCTAGATAAAGTGAAAGGCCAATAGCAGCGGAGAGTTCGTCAATTGAGGGATCAGAAGATAACGCAACTAAGATATTGTGCGATTCACCAATTTTAGAAGCAACGGCAGCAACAGTTTCGGAGTTGTCGACGGTCTCTTCTTTCTTTTCTTCTCCATCTTTAACAGCACCATCTGCCGCATCGTTTTTGACGGCGTCATCAGAAATAGCATCACTCGGGATGATTGGAGTCGGATTATCAGCTCCTGGGTCGCTTACAGGAGTCGGCGAGTCAACTGGCTGTGTTTTTGTGTTATCCTGATCAGGCATTTTTACCTTTCTAATCATCATATTACCATAAGCTTGACTTAAGTGCAAGCGTTTTAAGATTTTTGTCAAATTTTCTACTCTTTACTTTTAGAGAGAAAAGAGTTATAATGTGGAGAAGCAATTAATTTTTAATCTATATAGGAAAAAAATGCCGATTATTAAATCTGCCAAGAAGGCTGCTCGTCAAGCTGATAAGCGTACTGAGCATAATGTAGAAATCAAGAAGGATATCAAGGCCGCGGTGAAGGCTTTCAAAGCTAAGCCAAGCGCTAAGACTCTTGCTGCTGCTCAATCTGAATATGATAAAGCCGTCAAGAAAGATCTTCTCAAGAAGAATACTGCTGCACGTCGCAAAGCCAACCTTCATGAATTCGCTAAAAAAGCTGGCGTGAAATTAGCTTAAAGACGAAAGCCTCAGCAAAAAAGATTCGATAAGCAGCCAAGGTTCAACCTTGGCTGATTTCATATCGAGATCAAGTTTCGCGAGTTCTTTTAGAACTTGTTTTTCCTTTGTTCCCTGGTTAATGCTAAAGTCTTTGATGGCCTGAGAGGCGAGAAGACCAAAAAACATGATTGGATCCTCATCTTGTTTGATTTTGCCGAGCATCGAGATGGCTTTTTTGCCGTCTCTTTTGGCGGTTTTATAAACATCAAAAACGAGGCGAAAGTTTGGATCTTCTGGGAGTTCGAATTTGGTGACTTCGACTTTCTCTTTTAACTCCTTAAAAGCGGCGGTACGGGTGTCGAGTTTAGATTCAAGCAAAATGATGTTATGCGGAGTGTTTAAATAGCTTGGGAGCTGCTCGAAGGCGGGTTTATTAAGAGCAAGGTCGCGAATTAAGATGCTTCTCGTGCCGGAGAGGAGCGAGGCGCCTAGAAATATGTTCGGTAGGTCAGTGAGTTCGAGGTTTTCGCCATCGACAATCTCGTAATTCTCGCCGAGGAGGCTTTTAATCTTGGCATTAGCTTTCACGCGGTCGTCGCCATAGAAGATTCTAATCATCTTTCCTCCTCTGGCAATTTGGACAAATATGGGTGCCACGGCCGGCGACACGAATCTTTTCGACGGTGGTGCCGCAAACTAAGCACGGTTTCCCGGTCCGATTAAAGATTTGAGCAAATTTGTCGAGGTAATCACCTTTAGTGCCGTCAGCTTTAACATAATCTTTCATAGTCGAGCCGCCTGAAGCAATGGAGATATTCATGGCTCTATCTGCCATATTAAGAAGAACTGTCGCTTCCTTTTTGGTGAGAGACCCGGCCTTCGTGGCGGGATGGATACCAGACATAAACAAGCTTTCATCGGCATAGATGTTGCCAAGACCACAGATGATAGTTTGATCTAGCAAGACCGCTTTAATTGGAGAGTTTTTGTGCTTTTGCAGTTTTTCGTAGAATTCATCGCCAGACATTTGCCAAGGCTCTTTGGCGAGTTTTTTGATGAAAGCGTCCTGCTCAACCTGATTAGTGTCGATAACTTTTATGAAGCCGAATTTGCGCTGGTCGTTAAAGAAGAGCGAGCCGGAGTCGAATTCAAGGACAACGCGGGTCTGCCTGTTCGGGAGTTTATCGATGAAATTATCGCTCGGGTGACCGGCAGCGAAGCGTTCCTTGCCGTCGTAAATCAATTGTCCGGTCATGCGGAGGTGGATCATCAGAGATTTACCGTTATCTAAGTCGATAATCAGGGCTTTACCGAAGCGACGAATGGCTTTCACGGTACCAGTAACAGGGGTACCGACAAAAGATTTAGCACACAAAATCGTGGTCCTCGTAAGCTTCTTATTAATGATAAACTTACTTAGACCACGTTTAATTGTCTCAACCTCGGGAAGCTCTGGCATACCCGTATTATATCACACCTCAGTGAGCGTAGGCGATGTTCTGTTCCATCGCTTGAGTTTCGAGGGCAGCAAGGCGCTCGGCATCATCGATGGCGGAGTTAACAGAGTGCTTCACACGAGCAGACTCTTCGGCTTTTTTAGCATCGTTCCAACGATCAAGTGTACCGACGAGATAGCCAGTGATGCGGCGAAGGCGCTCAAATTTGCCTTCATCGAAGTATTCGGCGTATTCTTTGAAATACTCTTTAGCGGCGGCTTCGCCTTTTTTCTCGGCGATGAGTCTCATGCCAACCTCAACAAGGCAGGAGACATGCATGGTTTCATATTGTTCGAAATCTTCGAGTGCAGTAGCAACTTCTTTTTCGCTGACTTTGGCATACCTTTCGAGCGATTTCACGAAACGCTTGATGTCGAAAGTGCAGGCATCATTCGGATTTCGGTAGATGATTTTCTTCATGGTTTTCTTTCTGTCGTTTAGACTTTTAATTTGTTATAAGCATTACCTGAAATCCATTATATACACTATATATAGTGGTGTCAAGGACTTTTTAACACTAAATGTGGAGTTTTTCCACAACTAGAGCTCGCCCCAATTCTTCCCGATAGTGACTTCAACGGCTAGTTTAATCGCAAGTTCCGGCGCGACGGATTCCATTTCCTGCTGTAAGATTTTCGCGACATTTTCGGCTTCGTTTTCGTCGCATTCGACGATGAGTGAGTCGTGGACTTGCATAACGAGTTTGGCGGTTTCTGGCAGGGCTTTATCGACATGAATCATGGCCCGTTTCATGAGATCGGCTTCGGTGCCCTGGATTGGCATGTTGGCGGCAGCGCGCTCAGCGGCTTGGCGGATCACCCAGTTGCTAGATTTCACATCCGGAGTTGGGCGACGGCGACCGTAGAAGGTTTCGACATAGCCGGCCTCTCTCGCCTGGGTCAGGATGGCTTCAAGCTTTTGCTTGATTGGAGCACGGAGTTTGAAATAATCGTCGATGAACTGTTTGGCTTCGCCAATTGGCATGCCGGTAGCATCAGAGAGACCCTTCACACTCATACCGTAAATGATGCCGAAATTAATGACCTTGGCAGCGCGGCGTTGGTTCTTGGTAACCTCACCAAATGGCACGTGGAAGGCTTCGGAAGCAGTCTTAGTGTGGATGTCGATACCGGAATTGAAATCGTCAATTAGTTTGGTGTCGCCAGAGAGAATGGCGGCAAGACGAAGCTCGAACTGAGAGTAATCGGCAGAGACAAGGACTTTACCCGCTGGTGCGACAAAGCCGGTACGGATGCGCTTCCCTTCTTCGGTACGAACTGGGATGTTTTGGAGATTCGGATTTAAGCTGGAGAGACGCCCGGTGGCGGTCACATTTTGGGTAAAGGTCGTATGGATGCGGTCGTTCTTATCAGCGAGCTCCGGAATTGGAATGATGTAGGTCGAAAGGAGTTTGGCGGCCTCGCGATACTCGGTGATTTTAGCGATGACTGGATGGAGATTTTTTAGTTTTTCGAGTTCTTTAGCACCGGTGGAGTAGCCACGCGAAGTCTTTTTAATACCCTTGGTCGGAAGTTGGAGAAAGTCAAAGAGGACCTCGGAGAGCTGGATCGGTGAATTGACATTAAATTCTTTGCCAGCGAGTGAATAAACTTCTTGTTCAAGCTTCTTTACCTCGGCTTCGTACTCGGTTTTTAGATTATCGAAGTAGGCACGATCGATGAGCATGCCCTTATCTTCCATCTTGTAGAGGACTGGAATGAGTGGCAAATCGAGCTCGGTTAAAACGTTATATAGTTTCGGCGTCTTTTTGAAGAATTCGAGTTGAGTTTGATATTCAGCGACAAGATTAGGATTTCGCTCTTCTTCCTCCGGACGAGCGAGTGGATTAATGAGGAAGGCCGCTTGGGATAAATCCCAGAATTTCTCGCCACTTAGAATTCTCTTTGCAGCATCTTTTGACTGATGCATTTCTCCTTTAATATCGTAACTTAGGAACGGAAGGTCCTTTGGAACTTCGACTGGTTTAACTGGGGATTCCGGGAAGACTGGGGCAGCTTTTGGCGCTTCTGGAGTTGGTGCAGATGGATGTTCCTTTTCAATTTTGCGAATCAGAGAGTTAAATTGAAGTTTCTTGAGGCCGGCGACGACTTTTTCTTTATTGAAGACAAAATCGTCGATATCTTCTAGTGTAACAGGGGCGTCAAACATGATTTCGGCAAGTTTTTTAGACATATAGGCGGAGTCACGCCCGGCGCTTAACTTTTCTTTCAGAGAGCCAGAAATCTTGTCTAGATTCTCATAGACGCCATCAAGCGAGCCGTAGTCATTTAAGAGTTTGACAGCGGTTTTTTCGCCAATACCAGGGACGCCTGGGATATTGTCAGAGGAATCACCCTTAAGAGATTTAAGATCTAGGAACTGGGATTTTTTGATGCCGTATTTCTCTTCGACTTCCTTTACATTAATCTGTTCGATGTTTGAGAATCCTTTTAGAATGCGCCACATATGGGTGTTTTCATCGACAATTTGAAGCATATCAAGATCGGAAGAGATGATGTAGGTTTCCCAGTCACCAGCGTTGTCGGCATGAAGGCTAAGAGTACCGATGATATCATCAGCTTCGTAATCATCGATTTCGACGAAGTTCCAGCCGAGATTAAGAATCAATTCTTTTAGATAAGGGATTTGGGCATAAAAATCGTCGCCCGGTTTGACGCGGCCAGCTTTGTAATCTGGATAGATAGCGCGGCGCTTCGAGACAGAAGTTTTAGAATCCCAAGCCACGACAACTTTGTCAGGGTGCAATTTTTTAACAATTTCCATAGCGATGGCGGCAAAACCATAAATGCCACCGGTTGGCGTGCCATCAGAAAGGCTGAGGGCGCCCATTGCGAAATAACCTCGATAGAAAACCGATTTTCCATCGATTAGAACTAGTCTTTTCATAGTTATAATCCTATATACTCGCGGCCAACCCTACGCGAAATTAATCTTTTTATCACTGCGAGAACTTTAGGACGCTGATAACAGGCGCCAAGTTCGCAGATTTCAGTAGTATCATTTTCGTCGTATTTAAGTGTAGCAGTGGAGATGTTGTCATAAATTAAAAGCGAGCGGCTCACTTCGCCGTCGTTAAAGCTCTCGTCTTCGGTGATGATGTGGTCTTTGTAGACATAATAAGTGGTGCGAATACTACTGCCTTCGGCGTAATTATCAGTCACGGCAAAGCGATAACCTTCTGGCACGGCAGCGGAGATTTCACCACTCATCATAGTGTTAAAGAAGAAACAAAACAAGATGACAATACAGGCGGCAGCGATGCCCCAAAATGAATAGCGGAGCCAGTTTCCTTTTTTATAGGCTACATTTGATAATTTTTCGATATCGCTCAAAACTCAATCTCCTTTAAGATTTCATCCATGCGTTTTTCGACGTCGGCGACGGAACCATTGTTTAAAATATAATAGTCGGCAGCGGCAATTGGGCCACCTTTTTCGAGATTTTCGATTTCAGAGCGGTCGCGCTCACGAATAGCGGCGGTGTCAAAGGAACGGTCTGGACGGGCAGCGACGCGCTTGTAACGAATCTTTTTATCGACAACAATGGCGATAAAAGTAAGACATTGTGGGAATTCATGCTTTAAAGTCTTGTATTCAGTCCAAGAGTAGACGCCATCGAGGACGATGCGCTTTTGACCGGCAGTGATTAGATCTTTGGTCTCGGCAATCACTTGACGCACGACCCAGTCTTTACCTTCGGTTTCGCGGATCATTTCGCGGAAATTTTTCTCAGATTCACCATCTTCAGTGCGTTCAATGCCACGTTTTTCCATTTCTTTGTAAATCATGCCACCAAAATAGACTTTTGGATAACCTTTTCCGGTCAGATAATCAACAACGACGGACTTCCCGCTGCCACTCATGCCCACGATAGCAAGAATTTTCACATTTTCCATATCTAAAGTATAACATGATATAATATATATATGGTGAGTTTTTTTACTACCAAGGATCCATTAGATAAGATTATTTCGGAGACTTTTCCAGAGAAAGAAATCCTGCAAACCGAACATATCTTGACTGGATGGACAAATATAGTAATTGAGGTCACGACGAATGAAGGGTCGTATTTTTTTAGGTTCCCGAGAAATCCGTTTTGGTCGAGGATGATTGTAAAAGATGCAGCGGTCTGTAATTTTGTCGATGGAAAGACTAGTTTTTACACACCACAGATGAAGCTTTATTACGACAAAAAGCATCGTCCGTATTCAGTACATGAGAAGATTGAAGGGTATACACTGGGGGATAGGATTTATCACTTGTCACATACGGCACTCACGGGGGCGGCTTACGATGTGGCTAAGTTTATTAAGGAACTTTCAGGAATTGATTTAAGAGGTGCACCAAAGGAGGTGCAGTTCCCGCTTTCGGAGTTTTTGAAGGAGCTCGATTATGAACACTATAAGGAACACATTGATAAGGATCATGAGTTCATCAAGTTGACCGAACAGGATAAACTAGTGCATGGCGATTTGAACCTCGGTAATATTTTACTTGATGAAAACGACAGGGTGATTGGTGTGATTGATTTCTGTTTTGCCGGGACTGGTAACCCACAGATGGATGAGGCCAGAATCTTGTCGAGACCGGTACCAAAAGAATTTGAAGAAGCATTCCTTGCGCAGTTTGCTGATACGTCAGATATCGACCGGATGAAAGAGGCATGGAAAAATATCGATGCCGGATATGCGGATCATATCCGCACAAATTTCCCGGAAATCAATTTGCCGGAATTATAGAGATTTTAGATAATTGATCTTAGCTTCGCGACGTTCGTCGTCGTCTTTTTTCGGGAGTTCGGTGCGATTCGAATAATCTTCGAAGATATCGAGACAGTCTTTAATCTTGCCGTCAAAGATTGGCGGTTTATCGTAAACGCTCCAGAGAATAATGTGAGTGTCCGGATGGTTTTCGGCATAATAAACGATGGATTTTTTGGTAGCGCGGATAAATTCGGCTTCGGTTTCTTTGGTGTGGCGCCAAGCACGGCCACTTAAGAACTTCTCGGTTACAGTTGGCGAAATTGCAATCATTAAGATGATTTGGTTGTAGCCGGCGGCGGTGAGCATTTCTTGAAGGATGTGTTCCATGGCTGGGTCGAGAAGAGTAACATCTAAGATAATGTCGTAGCCGTTTTTAATCAGTTCGGTAATGGCTAGGAACAACATAATGGTCGAGAACTCGTCGGTCATTTTACGAAGGTTTTCTTCGCCATAGAATTCCTTGATTTCGTCGTGATGCGGATGATATTCAACAAAGACGCGAGCGGCGACGAGAACCGGCTTTAATTCCCTATTCTCAAAAAATGCTTCGGTAGCCGGAAGAAGCTGGGTGGTTTTACCAGAGCCAGAAAGGCCGGCAATACGAATTAGATTTTTACCTTTGGTTTTGCCTTCGGTGAGGTCTTTTAAAACTTGTGGGAGGATTTTTGGGTATTCTTCGATTGAAACTTGCCACTCTTCTTTTACCTGGCTTGGCCAGTGAGACTTCATGTAAGCAACAATTTGTTCTAGTTTAGAATGACTTTCAGGCATTTGGATGGTTTCCTAATTTCAATTTTATTGGCATTTTCGAAGGTTTTATACTCGCCTTCGGCTTGAAGTGAGACAGTAGCAGGTTTTACAAATTCGAGAGTGTCGCCTTTAGTGTCTTTGCCTGGAACGCGCGACAGGACCGATTTAGTCATGAGTTTAGTAAGACGCCAGAAATTGGTGGCGAGGCGATCAGTTTCGCTTCGGAAGATTTCTGGTTTTAAGAAATCGTCACCACCTTTCATAACGCGGGACATCGAGCGGCCGTTCACGGCGGCGTAGTCGGAAGTTTTCTTGTGTTGGAGTTCACCGTTCAATTTGAATTCTGGAATAAAAACTTTTTTGCGACGGTTCTTGAAGTACCAGGTGACGAGATAAATATAGGAACGCCAGGAACTCTTGTGTCCTTTTTGGAGTTTTTTACGAATCTTTTGGTTGTCGAAGAGTTCGACGGCCTCGGCGGTCATGCCAATCGTGACGTAGCAACAGGCGTAGCGCCAATGTTTGCCATCGACAATGACATCAAGCGGATAGAAGTTGGTGGATTTGAAGCCAGAGTTCAAAATGTCGTCGAACTTAAAGGTTCTGAGCGTGCGGGCGAGATCGTTGAAGTTGCCGTATGGAAGAACGGAAAGGGTGACATCCTTGCCACTTTCTAAAATAGCGTTGGCAGAAACGGCAGCCGTGGCATCGCCGCCGGCAGATAAGACGACGTCGCCGTCTTCTAGCACCTTTTTAAGGCGCTTGACGTTGTCCTCAAAGGGGGCTTTTTCAATGATAAATTTACCAATCATAAAGCCACTTATACTCGGGAGTTTTTCTAGGACCTCATTCTTAACTCGAACATAATTCGAGGAGTTTGGATTATAGACAACGAGGAGACGGCGCATTATCTATTTGCACCGTTATTATTTTGCTGAGATGAGTTACCTTGATCATTATAATATTGCGTTGGGTCATCACCGGTAAGCCATTGGACAATGACATTGGCGAGGAGAAAGAGTGCAACGCCGACGACAATTTCAACGATGCGACGTTTGGATTTTCTGACCTGCTCTTCATTATCACCGGCAGTGAGATATTGGAAACCAACAAAGACTAAAGCAGCAAAGCCAAGTGCACCAATTACCCAAGAAAGAATCTCAAGACCTTGTTTTAAGAGACACATGATGCCACTACCGCTGCCATTATCATTGGCGCAAGATTTTAGAATTGCAGTTTTGGCGGTAGAACTAGTGGTGTGAGTCGTCTGGCTGTGCTGGCTAGGGCCATCGCTAGCCATGGCTGGAGCCGGCGTAGCAATAGTCGCAACTCCGAGTACGAGTGCGGTGAGAGCTAGAGCAATTTTTCTAATCATATACCTCCTATTTTAAATATTCGTGTAGTTTTTTGGTGTCTTTATTCTTGCGAAGTTTAGACAAAGCTTTAGCTTCGATTTGACGAATACGCTCACGGGTGACATCAAACTCATTGCCAACTTCTTCGAGAGTGTGTGGACGACCACCGCCAATGCCAAAACGGAGACGGATAATCTTTTGCTCACGATCGGTGAGGGTAGCAATGATTTCGGAAAGTTGTTCTTTCAAAATTTGATTAGCAGCAGAATCTTCTGGCGAATCGCGTTCTTCGTCTTCGACGAAATCACCGAGAACGGAATCTTCATCATCGCCCTCACGACCAACGGAAGCATCAAGTGAAGCGATGTCCTGCTTAATGCGCATGACGTAGTCGACTTTCTCTGGCTCCATGTCGAGCTCTTTAGCAATTTCTTCGTTAGTCGGTTCGCGGTTTAATTCGGAGGTAAGCTTACGGGTAGTGCGCAGAACTTTGTTAATAGTTTCAACCATGTGAACTGGAATACGAATAGTACGGGCTTGGTCGGCGATAGCGCGCGTGATAGCTTGACGCACCCACCAAGTGGCGTAGGTTGAGAATTTGAAACCTTTTTCTGGATCGAATTTTTCGACGGCGCGGAGTAAGCCAGTGTTTCCCTCTTGGATTAAATCGAGAAAGTCGAGGCCACGGCCACCATAACGCTTGGCGATGGAAACGACAAGGCGCATGTTGGATTCGACCATTTTGTCTTTGGCTTTTTTATCACCTTTGACGATGCGCTGAGCAAGATCGGCTTCCTCTTCAGGAGTGAGAAGTGGGATTTTACCAATCTCACGTAGATAAAGACGCACCGAGTCGTCGGCAAAAGCGTCGACGTTTTCAGCGGTAATGGCGAGGTCTTCGTCAGAAAACTCTTCTTCACCTTCAAGGTCAGAAGTTTCGGGCTCGTCAAAGTCGAGTGCTAAATCACTCGGATTCAAAATATCATCACTATTAGAATTCATTGAATAAAGTATAGACTAGTTTGATGATTTTTGCAAGTCAGTAATCTCTTGCAGGACCTTCAAATATTCATCGGAAGAATCGTCTAATCCGGCCAGTTTTTCGTTCAGTTCTTTGATGCGATCTTTCCTGATTTCGGCGTTGTAGCGCGCCATTAAATCAGCGGCTTCTTGCTCGTAATTTGGGGATTTGACGTTTTCGTGGCTGGCGTTAAAAATAAGTTCAAGTTCACTGATTCTGGTTTCGTCCTCAGGGACATCGAGCGGAATTTTGATTTTCGTGATGCCACCGAATAGCTTCAGAGCGAGAAGACTATCTTCGAGCTTTTTGATGTAGTCTGGGACGACAGTGGTTTTTGGCTTCTTCAAATATTTAGTAGTTTGATTTAATTTATCGTCGAGGCGCTTCCCTTTTTCACGAAGAATGGTGACTTCAACGCCGAGTTTTTTGGCAACTTTTTCTTCGTAAGTGGCGCGCTCGATTTCGTCTTTGATGTAGCTTAAGAGTTTCAGAGCGATATCAGAATACTTCTTCTTGTCCGGGGCAAGACGGAGGTTTAGGTTTTCTTCATATTTGCTCAGGAGCCAATCGACGGCTGGGACGCGTTCTTCGACGGCATTTTGCCAGAGGGTTGGGTCCTTTTGGATGAGTTCGTCTGGATCTTTGGCGCCGTGGTAGTTTGAAATTACAGTGAGGTCGATGCCGAGGTCACCAGCAATCATGATGGCGCGCTCGGTGGCTTTCACACCAGCTTCATCACCGTCGTAGGCGAGACGGATATCAGAGGTAAGGTTTGAAAGGGCTTTTAATTGTTGCTCGGTCATGGCGGTACCGGAAGTCGCAACGGCTTCTTTGACGCCGGCTTGGTGTGACGAAATCACGTCCATGTTGCCTTCAACAATGACGACAAAACCACTGTGGCGAATAGCTTCTTTGGCGTTAGAAAGACCAAAGATGAAGCGGGATTTATTAAAGAGGATGGTATCCTGAGTGTTCAAATATTTTGGTTCGCCTTTGCCGACGATGCGAGCAGTGAAGCCAATGATGTTGCCGGTGGTGTCGATAAATGGGATCATCATGCGATCTCTAAACATGTCTTTACCGTATTGATTGAGAAGGCCGGCATCTTTTAATTCTTGGTCGGTGAAGCCACGCTTTTTTAGAGCGTCGTAGAGGGCTTTGCCACTTGCAGGCGAGTAGCCGATTTTAAATTCTTTCACGGTGTTGCGGTTCAAGTTTCGTTTATAAAAAACGTATTCGCAGACTTCACGATTGCGAGCTAGGCAGGCTTGGTAGAAACGAGTAGCGAGGACAAGGGCTTCTTTTGCGCGGACTTTACGCTTGGTGACGTTCGGGTCGCCGCCACGATATTTGGATAAATCAACACCGGCCTCAGCGGCGAGTTTCTCCATGGCCTCTTTAAAACTGATGCCTTCGACTTCCATGACGAAGGTAAAAATATCACCACCTTTGTTGGCGGAAAAATCATGCCAAATGCCTTTTTCTGGTGAAACCATAAAGCTTGGAGTCTTATCTACTCCCCAAGGTGAATGGCCTTTTAAGTTCCGGCCGGCCCGTTTCAGCTCCACATAGCGCCCAACCACATCTTCAATGCTAAGCCGAGATTTAATTTCCTCCTTCGCATCGTTCATGGTATAATTATAGCATGAACCAACAAGAGTATCTCTCGCAAATCTCTAATAATGTTAGGCCACCAAAAGCACCAAAACCAAGTTTCTTTTCTTCTGCGATTTTCAAATATGGCCTGATTGTAGTGGCGGCCATTATCGGTATTGCAATTTTTGGTGCGGTAATCTCTGGCAACAAGAAGAGTGTGAAGGATATGGCTGTAGCTTTGAAGCTACATACTGATGGCACGACGGCGGAGATTAAGAATTTCCAGCCATATATCAAGAATTCGAGCTTAAGAGCAAACGCAGCATCGCTTAACACCGTGCTTTCGAATTTTGATACTAGCTTGGTCGACTACATTACGACTAAATATTCTTACAAGAAAGGTTCCGAAGCAAAGAAAGCAAAGACCAAGGCCGAGAAGGCACAACAAACTTTGCATGATGAGTTATTTGAAGCAAAAATCAGCGGACTACTCGATGATATTTTTGCTCATAAAATGGCGTACGAGATTTCCTTAATTCAGGCCGAGATGGTAGCCATCGACAAGGCTTCTTCAGACAATAATCTGAAGGAGATACTGGGCTCGCCGTACGAGAGTTTGGGAAATCTTTACGATTTATTTAATAATTATTCAGAGGCAAAGTAGAAAGGAGCCAAAATGGCAGAAAAGAAATCTGAAAAGGCAAAAGAAAAATTGCACGAAGTTCACGAGAAAAGTTCCGGCTTCAAAAAAGAGTTTATTGAATTCATCAACCGTGGTTCAGTCGTCGATCTCGCTGTAGGTGTCGCCGTAGGTGGTGCATTTACTGCAATTGTTAATTCCCTGGTCAATGACATCGTGATGCCAATTGTAGGGTTAATTGCCGGTGGCGTTGATTTTACTAACCTTGCAATCACCATTCCAAATTTCTTTGGCACGGGCGATGCAGCCGTGATTAAATATGGCAACTTCTTACAAAATGTGATTCAATTCCTCATCGTTGCATGGGTAATCTTCATGATTGTGAAGGCGATGAACCGTTTGAACCGTCGCCGTGATGCGAAAGCCGCTAAAGAAGAAACTAAAGAAGAAAAGAAGTAAGTCGTGAAGGAAGCGCAGCAGCCTCGAATTCTGTATTTTGATTATCTTAGAATTCTCGCAATGTTTGCGGTGATGTTGCTACACGTGGCTTCACAGTTTTGGTATACTACGCCGACCAATACGGCAGAATGGCAGGCTTGCAATATTTACGATAGCTTGGCACGTTTTGGTGTACCAATTTTTGTGATGATTAGTGGCGCTTTGTTTCTAGGAAAGAAACGCCCGATTAAAAGAATCTATCAGAAAAATATCCTGAGACTACTAGTTGCAATGTTCTTCTGGTCGATTCTCTATGCATTATGGCAAAAATATATCGCACACGCCTTTGACAGTAATATTGCTTTTCTGAAGGAGGTGTTGGTTGGTCACGTTCACCTGTGGTTTGTATATATGATTATAGGTCTATATATGATTAGCCCAATGCTCCAGAAATTAGTCGAGGACCGAAAGCTAGCGATTTATTTTGTAACCCTATCGATCGCTTTTGCATTTTTGATACCGGAAATAATCAAGGTGATTGGATTAGTATCGCCGGGAATCAGCTCGATTCTCCAAGCAATGCGAGATGCTTTAAAATTGGATTTTGTGCTGTCGTATAGCGGTCTGTTTGTGCTGGGTCATCTCTTACATACTGCAAAGATTGATTGTAAAAAAGAAAAGTGGTTATATATTCTGGGGGCGGCTTCAGTTTTATTCACGATGATTGCGACCGCTTTTGTTTCAATAAAACGCAATACTCCGGTGCCGATTTTCTATGATACGTTTACAATTAACGTGCTACTCCAAAGCATCAGCGTGTTTGTATTTTTCAAAAAACATGTGAACAAACCAGCTAAAAGTGAAAAGGTTGGGCATTTAATTGCGAATATTTCGAAGTATAGTTTCGGGGCATATCTCGTGCATTTGTTTGTTCTTTATGCATTTGATATCTTCCTACACTTTAATTCTTTCTCATTCAATCCGTTTATTGCAATACCAGTAATTGCCGTAATTATCTTTATGATTTCGGTTTCAGTTTCCGCAATAATCCACAAAATACCAGTGGCAAGAGATTGGATTGTTTAGAATTAGCTAAGGTTATAGCTCAGGCGAACAAGATCTTCGAGTTCTTTTTCGTCGAGTTGGCCGGCGAGGACGATTTCAATGCCGCCACGGCCAAAGTAACGCGATTCCATAACAGATTCATACTTCTCTTCGAGGAGTTTGGCGAGTTCGCGGTCGGTGCGGACTTCGATGGTATTCTTGTTTTTCACAAGAAAAACTTTGTCATCTTTTAAATAGAGTTCGCGATGTTCTTCAGTTTTTTGTTCATATGGGCCAATGCCGGTGACGTTTTTAATATCCATGTTCCCTACTTCTTGATGAATGATAAATACCATTTAAATTCTTCAATGGAGCCTTTGATGTCGTCAAGAGCGCGATGATGATCGGCTTTAGTGAATTTCTTATCAAGAGCGTTTTCAAAATAAATCTTCCAGGCGGAAACGTCGAGCATGCGGTAATGGAGCCTCTTATTTAATTCTGGCATTTCGCGCTCGATGAATTTGCGATCTTGGTGAATGGAGTTGCCGGCAAGGTAGATTTCGGTGCCGAAGTTCTGGTCGAGGAAATCTAGGAGTTTCTTCTCTACTGCCTTAACTGGTTCGCCAGAAGCGTTCTGAGCGAAGAGCGCGTCGTAACTCGTTTTATTCTTTTCCCAAAATTCGCCAACCATGCGAGATTTCATAAGGTCTTCATCGACTTTAACAACTGCTTCGAGATTTGCGATTTCGTTTAGTTCGAGGTCAGTCGCGATAGCGGCGACTTCTAAAATCTTATCTTTTTCTGGCTCGAGGCCGGTCATTTCAAGATCAATCCATAATAGTTTCGCTTTTTTCATTACATTTCCTCCGGGATGTTAATGCCAAGAATGTTTAGACCATGCGTCATCGTAGCGAGGTAGACACGGACGAGCGTGAGACGCTCGGACTCTTTCTCGCAACCGTTCACTTGGCAATTTTCGTAGAAACGAGAGAAGTCTTGGGCGAGTTCGTATAAGTAATTCGCGACTTTGTGCGGAGCCATTTCGGCAGTAGCTTCGGCTAGGATGGATTTGTATTCAAGGATTTTCTTGATGAGCTTCTTTTCGGCTGGCTCAAAATCGGTTGACTCGATTGGGGTAATTTTGCTAGAAGATTTGTTCAGAATCTTCTTGGCGCGGACGGCTGAATAGAGGAGATATGGGCCGGAGTTTCCGGTCATTTTGACGGATTCTTTTGGATCGAAGATGATGTCGCCACCCATTTTATACTTCAGGAAGGCGTATTTTGTGGCGGCTAGGATAACGTTTTCGTCTTCGGAATTATATTCGGTTTTTAGTTCGTCTTTAATCATGTCGAGAACGTCGACAGCCTTTAAGAAGTTCCCTTTCCTCGAGGACATTTTGACGTTGCCCGGGAGTTTGACGAGACCATGAGTCAGGTGGCTAGTTTTTGCAACAAGCTCTGGTTCGAATTGTTCGATAGATTTAAGAACGACTTTCATGTAATCGAGTTGTTCGCTACCGGTAATCACGACAGATTTATCAAAATGATAGTCTTGCCACTTAGTGAGGATGAGGCCGACATCTTTGGCTTCGTAGGTTGGGACGCCTTCTTTATTAATAAAGACACGGGTGTGAAGACCAAATTTTTCGCCGTTAAAGATAGTGGCGCCATCACTTAATTCATAGACGCCTTTTTCAAGTTGTTCTTTCACAGTCCTTAGGCCGAGGCCGGCGACGGTGGATTCTGGGTAATAGCGGTCGAATTTGACGCCGATTTTATTATAGAAATCGTTGAAATAATCATAGGAGAGTTCACGACCGCGCCAGTAGAGTTTGGCGGTGTCGGTATCGTGAAGATCTTCGGCGTTAATCTTATAAATTTCTTTGTTTAGATTGGTGATTTCGGCATGAGCGGCTTCGTCTTCGTCATAAACGGCAGTGCCTTCAACATAGCATCTCGCAATATCGTCGATGGTGAGTTCTTCGAGGGATTTTTGCTTTAAAACATACATCGTTTTCGCGACGTGAAGACCAACATCGCCACCGAAATTGGCGCGAATGACCTTGGCGCCAGCGTTTTCAAAGAGGCGCGAAATCGCGTCGCCAACGATCGAAGTATAGAGGTGCCCAACATGCAAAACTTTAAACGGATTCGGATCGCTAAACTCACAAATCACGGTTTTCCCGGCGTATTCACCGGAGGAAACGTGGGCGCTAAAATCATGACCTAAAGCGTTAATTCTCTCGGCTAATTCGGAGCCCATGATAGTGAAATTGAGAAAGCCTGGAGCTGAAACTTCGGCGTTATCGAACTTCCCTTTTAACTCTTCGGCGATGACCATTGGAGCTTTATGCAAGTCTTTAGCAAGTTTTAACGGAGCGTTCGTGGAATAATCGGCTGGAATGTTCTCTGGCGCAGGAGTTAAATCGACATCAAAATCAAGGTTATATAGTTCTTTGATAGTTTGTTCAAGCTGAGATTTGATGCTTTCCATATTATTTACTCTCTTTTTCGTTGGTTTCTTTCTTGCCGTTATATTCATCGACGAAATAAAGTGGGCGTGATTTGGACTCTTTGAAGATGCGACCGAGATACTCGCCGACAATACCAAAGAGCATGATGTTTACAGCGGCAAAGAAGAGGATGAGCAGAATAATAGCCTGGTAGGCTTGAACCGGAATCTGGGTAATAATAGCCTTAGCGATGGCATAAATGAAGTAACCGACAAACATGATGGTAGTTGGAATGGCAATATAGGTCGCAACTTTAAGAGGTGAAGTAGTAAAGGAAGTGATACCGTCGATGGCGAGGTCGATGAGGCGACCATATCTCCATTTAGTTTTCCCGGCGACGCGTGGGTCACGGTCATAGAGAACTTCTTTTTTCTTGTAACCAATCCAGCTGAACATCGATTTGGAGTTGCGAGACGTTTCGCGCATCTGTTTTAAAGCGTTGACGCAACGGCGGTCTAGCAAACGAAAGTCGCCGGTGTCTTTTTGAATCTCGACGCTGGACATCTTTTGGAGGACGCGGTAGTACATCTTGGAAGTCCACTTCTTTAGCCAAGATTCGCCCTTGCGCGAGCGACGCTTGGCGTAGACATCGTCGTAGCCTTGTTCCCAATACTTAATTAATTCTGGGATAACTTCTGGTGGATCTTGGAGATCGGCGTCGATAAAAATCACCGCATCGCCTTTGGCATAATCGAGACCGGCCATGATGGCGATTTCTTTACCGAAGTTGCGTGAGAAAGTAACGTAGCTGAAGCGCTTGTCTTCTTGGCGCTTTTTCTTGATGATTTCGACGGTTTTATCTTTTGAGCCATCGTCGACTAAGAGAACCTCAAAATCGTGACTAGTTTGCTTGTCAATCAGCTTAGTGATGCGCTGAAGGCACTTTGGGAGTGCTTCTTCCTCGTTGTAAGCTGGAATAATAATTGTGATTAGTTTTTTCGCCATCTCTAATAAAAATCTTGTTTATAAGATATATTTTACTACATTTTTAGGTAAAAAGAAAATGGTAGAGGTGCGGGTAGAGAGAACAAGGTTTCTCTCGGCCCCACTCCCAAGAATAAAAAAATAAGAGCAAGCTCTCATTTTTTCATTCTTTGGTGCGGGTAGAGAGAATCGAACTCTCATCTCAAGTTTGGAAAACTTGCATACTAACCACTGTACTATACCCGCTTGTTAATGGGGTGGGATATCGGGATCGAACCGACGACCTTCTGGACCACAATCCTTTGCCCTATTTATCTCACCACAAATCGTCTTGTGGGGTAGGAGAAGGGACTTGAACCCTCGACCGCCTGGACCACAATCAGGAGCTCTAACCAACTGAGCTACTC
>JAFRJX010000003.1 GCA_017432025.1 Candidatus Saccharimonadota bacterium | reverse complement strand
GTGACTTGACTTTTTAATGCGGTTGTGATAATATAGAGGTAGTAAGAACGAAAGCGTTCCAGACTCCTTAACAACACGTTGATTAAAGTAAAAAAATAGTGATACTGATGTATCATGTAAAGAATTAACGTGTTATAATTATAGCATGTTTTTGGATCTTTAGCTCAGTTGGCTAGAGCGTACGATTCACATTCGTAAGGTCACTGGTTCGAGCCCAGTAAGATCCACCAAATAATTGTTGAAAATATGGCATCGTAACAGATGTCTTTTTTGATGCTTTTTGCTTGTGTTTTTAGTCAAAAAAAGCTACAATTAATAACGTAAGAGTTATGTTTTTACGTGGAGGCAAAAAGAGAACGAGAAATCTTAGTTTGTCTAAGATATCTTATCTTCAATTAGACAAGATTTTGTTGTTTATTCTTGTTCTTACTACCTTTTTCATGGGTCTTTATTTTGAGAAATCGCATGAGATTCATTCGATTACTGATTTAGAGGTAGTGTCTGGCGATTCGGAAGGTTGTACTTTTACTTCCACTGTCTCTTCTGCGCATACAAAGACAGTAACTCCAGGCACGACTCAAAGCGATATCGGCACTACGAAGATTACCACTAAATGTGTTAATTCTACGGATCACCAGGTTTATGCGATTGGCTATTCCAATGACACGGATGGTAATACCAATCTGATTAATTCTGCTAATAATGAGACAATCGCGACCGGTACTGCTACAAGTGGCAATGTCTCGAACTGGGCGATGAAAGTTGCTAAGGATACAAACTCTTATGAGCCGAGTAATCTTACTATCACCAACAGCTTCGGCTCATATCACGTAGTGCCAAGCTCTGCTACTCAGGTTTCTTCCTACACAGGTGCCACCGACAGTTCGACCGGCTCTTCGATTACGACTACTTATAGGGCAAAATCATCAGATTACCAGACTGCCGGTACTTATGTCGGTAAGGTCAAATACACTTTGACTGCTACGATGGTTTACAATATCACTATCAAAACTGTGACTGGCGTTTCTAAAGTCACTTTGAATGGTGTAGAATGTACAAGCACTTCTGGTTGTGTGGTTTCTGGCCTCACAGAAGGCGAATCATACACGCTCGTAGCGACGCTCGCGACTGGCTATAATTTCACGAGCTGGAATGCTGGTACTAATGGCTCGGTTGCCAGCACTTCTTCTGCCTCTACGACTTACACGGTTGGCGGTGGCGATAGTATTATCACGCCGAGCACAACACCGAAGACTTATACTATTACGCTTAACGGCAATGGAGCGACAACGCCAGGCTCGTCTTCGACGACTGCTACTTATAATTCTTCGACCTTAGCCGCGATTACTAGACCAGAAAGGGCTTATGCAATCTCTGGTTTTACTCTGCCGGCTTCAAATAATGCTTCCAGCGCTTCGGTTTCTAGTACATCTACTCTTACGAGCACATATACTTTTAATGGTTGGTATAAAGAATCTGGTGCTACCAATAAAATTGCTAACAATGCTGCGACGCCAGTCTTAATGGCTAACACTTCTTACACTAATGCGAGTGCCGGTTGGACTTATAATGGAGCGAGAACACTTTACGCTGGTTGGACAGCGCAGGAAAAGACGCTTCCAACCATCACGAGAGATGGCTATGAATGTGGTTGGACGGAAACAGCGACCAATGCAACTACGATTACTTATCAGTCCGGCGATCCTCTAACACCAGATAAAAATTATACGCTCTATGGCGTTTGCGTCCCGATTGATTATACAATCACAATCCATGTTGGGAACGGAGCAACGGCAGTTAATCTTACCGGCTGGACCGGTACCGGCACTGGAACTTTGACGAAGACTTATCACATCGGTGACACGATTGATTTGTCGGATGCAACTTTGACTTATAAAACTGGCTATAATGGCAGCAAGATTACTAAGAATGATTCTTACGGATCATTAAGTGAATCTACTTACACTGTTGGCGCTGGGAATGGCGACATTACTATTGGCGCCTCTGCACTTGATACCCCAGTTTGTACTGTTTCCGGCGGTAGTGGCAATATCGTTCATAACTATGTCGATACAACCATCACCGCCACTTCCAACGCTTCTAATTACGATTCAAGTAGCGTAAATATTACTTATTCGTTTGGTTATGGATCTAGTTCGAGTAACACGCTAGGCAATTTCAGTAGTGCACAGTCGGGTAATACTTATACAATCGCTAGAAATGCTTATAAGGGTACTCGGTATTATGGCGTTAAAGTTGTTGTTACAGATAAGACTGATAACACTATTACGGCGACATGCACTTCCGGTACTGGGACTGGCACTGGCTCAACGGTGGCGGCCAGAACAACGGTCGGTCGTGTCAACTCGATTATTCGCTTCGATGCTACTTCTAATGGTGGTACCTTAAGTGGAACGACGCCACTCTATGTTAGCTACCTCGGCACTGCCACTTATACTTCACGCACCAATTCCACTACAGCAGCAATCCCAACGGCCGTTCCACCTACTGGTTATACTTTTGATGGTTGGTATACCGAGCAAACCGGTGGTAGCAAAGTGCTTAATTCGAGCAACCAGTTAACCGGTATTGCGGTTTCGGGTTGGTCCAATGCAGACAGCCAATGGGTGAAGACTAGTGCTAACATCTCCAACGAAACAATCAATTTCCTTTATGCACAGTATGCGCCAAAAACCTATACTGTTACTCTCAACGGCAATGGCGCC
Source organism: Candidatus Saccharimonadota bacterium (assembly GCA_017432025.1). Classification (GTDB taxonomy): domain Bacteria; phylum Patescibacteriota; class Saccharimonadia; order Saccharimonadales; family Saccharimonadaceae; genus Nanosyncoccus. Next base: position 261,261 of record JAFRJX010000003.1, on the reverse strand, counting down.
ACAACGGCTGGTTCACCTTCCACCACCGCTACTTATGGTTCTACGACGCTATCTTCTATTACAAAACCATTCAGGTCTTACACAGTTTCTGGCTTCACTTTGCCTTCTTCCAATAATGCTTCCGGGGCTTCGGTTTCTAGCTCGTCTACCGTGACTAGCTCTTATACCTTTAGCGGTTGGTATGAAGAATCAAGTACGACAAATCTGGTTGCATCGAATGATACAACTCCGGTTCTCCAGGCAAGTACAACTTACACAGATGCTTCTGGGCAGTGGAATAATGACGGCGTAGCGACACTCTATGCCGGTTGGACACCGCAGGAGATTACGCTTCCTACCATCACAAGGTCTGGCTACGCTTGTGGTTGGACCGAATCAAGCTCTGGCGCAACCAGTATCACATATCCATCAGGGTCCAAGCTTACTCCGGATCAAAATTATACGCTATTTGGCGTTTGTATCCCAGCGATCCAGAATCTGCCATCTTCTAGTTGTACAACTACGGCGGCAACATTTGGTGATGTTCGTGATGGTCGTATGTATACGGTTAAACGTCTTAATGATGGTAACTGCTGGATGATGGAAAACCTCGATCTCGGACGAACAGAACTAACCGTAGATTTAACTTCTGCCAATACGAATTTGACTACCACCGTAACCGCCAACACCTTTAATAGTTGGAAAAAGACTTCTGGGTCGGTAACCTATAATGCCGGTGAGTTTATAAGCGTTTCGGGTTCTGATTCTACTTCTGGAAATGCCTATGGCACGTTATATAATTATTATGCTGCTTCGGCCGGCACAATTACAGGAAGCTCAAATAGCAATAATGCAGTTTCGGACATTTGTCCTGCCGGGTGGAGGTTGCCGATTGGCAATCCTGACACTGGTGAATTTAAGACGTTGAATTCTAACAGCTCTTACAACACATTGGCGAAAATGAGGGCGTCTGAAGCAAATGGCGGCGCAGCGTTTGCTCTTGCTGGCCATTTTGCTTCGAGCTATCCTACTTCACAAGCTTCTGGCGGTCATTACTGGTCTTCCACGGTGTCTAGCAACACAGAAATGCATAAACTTTTCTTAACAACTGCAATCGTCAATGTTAATAGCCCTAATTCTCGTGCCAATGGCTATTCGATTAGATGTATTCTAAAAAGACCGTCTTATACTCTTACCGTTTCGTATGGTACTGGTGTATCCAGTGTGAAGGTAAATAATATAACTGTACAAAATGGTGGCACCATGACGATTGAGCAGGGTATACCATACGAAATTACGATGACGCCGGCGACTGGGTATAACTTCGGCAGTTGGTCAGCGACATCCGGTACAGTTGGCTCTACCGGTACACAAACTACGACCTACGCAATTGGTTCTAGCAATGCCACTCTCACAGCCAATGGTTCGCCAAAAACCTATACGATTACTCTCAATGATAATGGTGCTACAACAGCAGGTTCTCCTACTACTACGGTTACATACAAATCTACCACACTGGCGACCATTACTAAACCGCAAATCAATTACACGATTTCTGGGTTCACTACCACCAATAATAATGCCGCTGATGCTGACGTTTCAAGCACTTCTACTATCACCAGCTCTTATACTCTAACGGGTTGGTATAAAGAAGCCGCCACAACTCATAAAATCGCTTCTGATTCTAATATACCGGCGCTCGTTACGAGCACTGACTATACCAACTCGGCGAGTGAGTGGACTTATGATGGAGAGGTAACGCTTTATGCTGGTTGGACACCACAACAAAAGACACTTCCTACTATCACTAAACCTGGCTATGACTGCGGTTGGACAGAAACGGAAAGCGGCGCAACTTCAATTACTTATCAATCTGGTGATCCTTTGACACCTGGCAGAAACTATACACTTTATGGCGTCTGTACCGCTATTGATTATACCGTAACCGTTAATGCGGGTGCCGGTATTAGTACGCTCGCTTTGTCTGGTTGGACTGGTACTGGTACCGGGATGCTTACAAAGACCTTCCATATTGGTGATACCATCGATATTTCCACCTTTACCCCAACGTATAAAACCGGCCATAGCGGATCTGCGTATGTTGTGAATGATTCATACGGTTCACTCAGCACTACTACTTATACCGTCGGAGCGGGGAACGGCAATATCACAATCAAAGCAACAACTCTCGCTACACCGACTTGCGTAGTAAAGGGTGGCACCACTAAGGTATATAATCGAACAGCAACCACGTTAACGGCTACCAATCAGTCTAGTCTATATGAAAGCAATAGCGTAAATCTAACATATTCATTCGGTTATGCATCTTCTTCTTCTGCCACTCTTGGCAACTTTGGTGAACCACAAGCTAGTAATACGATTTCTATCGAGAAAAATGCTTATCGTGGAACAAGATATTATGGTGTTACTATAGTTGCGACTAGTGTGGATGACAGTTCGCTTACTGCCACATGCACTTCTGGTACCGGAACTTCCGTAAGGGCAGGCTTGGTGCTAGTTAATTCCAGGGTACAATTAAACACTGGCAACGGTGCATTGATTGGTACGACATATTTCTATGTTTCTTATCAGGACAGCACAAAGTATTCTTCTAGAACTACCGACGCTGCTTATACCCTCCCAACCGTGACCCCGCCATCTGGCTACACGCTAGACGGATGGTATACGGCAGCCGAGGGTGGTAGCAAGGTTATGAACGCCGATTTCTCACTGACCGGTACAGCTGTATCTGGCTGGTCTGACTCCTCTGGACGATGGGTAAAGACAGGTACAAGTAATTCTGCAACCGCAACAGCAAACCAGCTCTATGCGCAATATACTTATACCTTTAACGGACCTGATATTCAGAATCTTAATACTTCTTTGTGTACTACAACAGCGTCTACAGCGAAGGATGTTAGAGATGGGCATATTTATGCTATTCAACGTCTCGCTGATGGTAATTGTTGGATGATGGAAAACCTTGATCTCGGGCGTACAACCCTCACGACAGATCTTACTTCCGCCAACACTAACCTTGTCACGACTATTACAGCGACAACTTTCAATGATTGGAAAAAGACTACTAGTACTGCTAATGTCACTGGTGGTGAGTTTATCAATATCTCCGGCGTAGATTCTACGTCTGGTACTCCATTTGGAACTCTTTATAACTATTTTGCTGCCTCTGCTGGTACTATCTCGGGCAGTTCTAATAGGAATAATGCTTCTTTTGATATTTGCCCAGCTGGATGGCGCCTCCCAGCCGGTGGCAGCTATGGTGAATTTCAAGGACTTTATTCAGAATACAACTCGCCTTCTCTCATGTTGTCTCCTATTGGCAATGGTGGTGCCGCTTTTGCCCGTGCTGGCGCCTTCCATTATGGTACTCCAGATTTTCAAAATGTATATGGTTATTATTGGTCGTCGACTAGAAATGATAACACAAGAATGGAAAATATATCTGTCACCGCCTCGGACGTTAATCCTTCTGATAGGCATGATCGCATTGATGGGATTTCTATACGCTGTATATTGAAACGCCCGACGCACACGCTCACTGTTTCGTATGGCACGGGCGTTTCTAGCGTTACTGTTAATAATATTACCGTACAAAATGGTGGTACCTTGATTCTTGAAGAAGGTTTTCCATATACGATTGATATGACGTCAGCTACCGGATATGCCTTTAGTAGTTGGTCTGCAACTTCTGGCGTCGTTGGTTCAACTAGTACCAAAGAAACGATTTACGCAATTGGTTCGTCCAATGCCACTCTTATCGCAAATGCTTCGTTTAGTGGTCCTAATATTCAGAATCTAGCGAGCTCCTCCTGTACGTCAACTGCTTCTCAGGCAATCGACACTCGCGATAATCAGCTCTACACTATCCAGCGCCTCGATGATGGCAACTGCTGGATGATGGACAATCTAAATCTTGGCGCTACGTCTCTCACGAATGATTTGACAAGCTCCAACACGAACATTTCTGCCACTGTTTCTGCTTCAACGTTCAATGGTTGGCTCAAAACGGCTGGAACCGAGACACGCACCGCTGGAGAATTCATCCCTGTTTCAGGTACTGATTCGACTTCTGGGTCCTTAAACGGCGTACTATATAATTATTATGCCGCTTCAGCCGGAACGGTAGCCGGCGCTTCAAATTCGAGTAACGCACTTTATGATATTTGTCCAGCCGGGTGGAGGCTTCCTTCTGGTGGCGTAGCTGGTGAGTTTAAGACTCTCTATAATAACTCATCATACAACACATTTGCTAAGATGACTGCGCCTATCGCAAATAGTGGTGCCGCCTTTGCGGTTCCTGGTCGCTTTACGGATGATGTCCCTTCTGGGCAAGGTGATGAAGCTGGTTATTGGTCCGGCACAGTATATAATACTACCTCGATGTCTCGTCTCGCCTTCCTTTATTCTATGGTGGGTGCAGACAGTAGCGCCGATCGTTACACTGGCTATTCAATCAGATGTATATTAAAGCGCTCAACGCATACGTTGACGGTTGCATACGGCACTGGTGTATCAAGTGTAAAGGTTAATAATATTACTATCCAAAATGGTGGAACTCTGACACTTGAAGAAGGTGTATCTTACGCGATTGATATGACGCCGACGACAGGATATGCCTTTAGTAGTTGGTCGGCAACGTCTGGCATCGTTGGTTCGACTAGCACAAAGACTACGGCTTACGCCATTGGTTCATCTAATGCCACTCTTACTGCCAATGCGTCGTTCAGCGGTCCGAATATTCAGAATCTAACAAGTTCGTCCTGTACATCAACCGCCTCTCAGGCAATCGATACTCGTGATAATCGCGTTTATACAATTCAAAGACTCAATGATGGCAATTGTTGGATAATGGAAAACCTTGATCTTGGGCGTACTACCCTCACCACGGACCTTACTAGTGCAAACACCAATCTATCTACGACTGTTACTGCTTCCACTTTTAATGGATGGAAGAAAACCTCTGGTTCACGGACATACATTGCTGGCGAATTTGTTAGTGTCTCTGGCATCGATGCCACTTCTGGCACTTCATATGGCACTCTCTATAACTTTTATGCTGCTTCTGCCGGAACAATTAGCGGAGAGAATAATAGCAATGATTCCGAATATGACATTTGTCCAGCCGGATGGCGCCTCCCAACCGGCGGTAGCTCCGGAGAATTTCAGGCTCTCTATGCACAATATAATTCCAGCGCCCTTATGAGAGCCTCAGTCGAGAATGGTGGAGCCGCATTCGCTCTAGCTGGCTTTTTCTGGGGTATGGCTCCAGACTCTTTGGGTAGCATCGGCTTCTACTGGTCTTCTACGGTTTACAATAACACTAATATGTACTACCAAAGCATCGATACGTCTGATGTCAATCCGGCCAATAACAACTATCGCAGCTTCGGGCTCTCTATACGATGCGTTCTGAAGGAGCCAAAGACCATCGCCAAACTAACCTACCTCCAAGACTTCAAGGATCTCTCCGAGACTGAGTATAGTTCGGTTCTTAATTCAATGGCAAGCAACACTACATATAATTTAACCGATAATCGCGACAATAAATCTTATGCGATTGCCAAGCTCGCTGATGGTAGCATCTGGATGGCTGAGAACCTTGATCTTGGGCGCACCACTCTTACTACTGATCTCACCTCAACTAACACTAATGTCGCCACTACGGTTACGGCAGCCACATTTAATGGTTGGAAGACCGATACTGGTACTAGTAGTTATACGACCGGCGAATTCATTAATCTTGACGGAACCGATTCGAATTCAAATACAGCTTATGGCACTCTCTACAACTACCACGTTGCCTCTGCTGGCACTGTTACCGGTGCGACATACGACGGTGATGCGCATTACGATATCTGTCCTGCGGGATGGAGACTCCCGACTGGTAGCTCATATGGCGAGGTCAATGGTCTTTTGACTGCCTATAATAGCATGGCCGCTACGCTACGTACGCCAGTCGCTAGTGGTGGCGCTTCGATTGCGCTCGGTGGTTATTTCACCAATTCTACTCCGACCTATCAAGGACAAACTGGTTACTTGTGGACTTCTACGGCTAAGTCCAACACGAGCATGTATCGTTTATTCACTGGTTCTTCCGCCAATGTCACGAATAATGCGGCACGTAGTACGGGTTCTTCGATTAGGTGTATTGCAAAGAAACCGACCTCGACACTGACGGTTTCCTACGGTGCTTCAGTCTCGTCCGTCAAAGTCAATGGCACTACCGTCTCTAACGGCGGTACAATTGCACTTGAACGTGGCGTCAACGCTTCGATTGAGGCAACCATGGCTTCAGGATACGTGTTTACTAGCTGGACCGCCACATCTGGCACTGTGGCCGATTCAACGGTCGGTTCGTCATATTATGCAATTGGCAACAACAATGCTACACTTACGGCTGCCGGCACTTATGTAAGTACTACAATCCAAAACATTGCGCAATCTAGCTGCACCTCGACAGCGTCCTATGCTAGGGATACTCGCGATGGGCAGGTTTACCGTATCCAGCGTCTTGCCGATGGTAATTGTTGGATGATGGAGAACTTAAATCTGGGCGCAACGGATATCTCCACTAACCTTACCAAACAGAATACGAATCTCGTCACAACAATTCCTGCCAGCACCTTTAATAGTTGGAGAGTAACTTCTGGCACTAGCTCCTACACTGTCGGTGAGTTCATAAACTCTCCTGGCACCGACGCAACATCACTTAATAAATATGGCGTGCTTTATAATTTCTATGCTGCATCTGCTGGCACCGTATCTGGTACGTCCTATGCCTCAAATGCACAATATGATATTTGTCCAGCCGGTTGGAGACTACCAACTGGTGGCACAGGCGGTGAATTTGAAACTTTGTACGCCAATTCTTCATATAATACATATGCCAAGATGCGTGCACCGGTGGCCAGCAGTGGCGCTGCCTTTGCTTTGGCTGGCTATATATATACTGGCTCTACGACCCTTTCTGGCAGTTATGGCTACTATTGGTCTTCGACTAGGAGCGCTGCCGGCTCGATGTATTCGATTTACTTTACTTCTTCGGCAGTAACCGCTTCTTCGGCTAGGACTCGTTTCTATAAGCAATCCGTCCGTTGCGTCAGAAAGAACAACACAGTTAATTCGATTTCGGAACTAACATACATGCAAGACTTCAGAAACCTAACAGATGATGATATCTCTGCCGTCTTTGCTTCGATGTCAGATAGCACGATCTATACTTTGACCGATAACCGTGACAATAAACAGTATTCCATTGCTGCACTTGAAGATGGCAACATCTGGATGGCGCAAAGCCTGGATCTTGGTCGTACTACACTCTCAACTAATCTCACCAGCTCCAATACAAATCTCTCTACTACTATTACAGCTTCTACGTTTAATGGTTGGAAGACTACAACCGGCGTTGAAACTAATACGACTGGTAAGTTTATGTTACTCACTGGCACTGATTCAACTTCATTGAACGCTTATGGTACTCTTTATAACTACTACGCCGCATCTGCCGGCACGATTTCTGGCAGTACAAACAGCAGCGATGCGCGTTACGACATCTGTCCGGCCGGTTGGAGACTCCCGACTGGCGGCTCAACTGGTGAGTTTACACAGCTAAAGAATGCCAAGTACGATACTCCTGAACTATTACGTGCTCCTATCACAAATGGTGGTGCCGCGTTCGCCTTTGCCGGTAGATTCTATTCAAGCTCCGTAGAGGAGCTTGGTACTGGTGGCTACTACTGGTCTAGCACCTACGGTGGAAATGATACTTATATGTACTACTTCCGTTTGGGCTCGACCTATGGTTATATTTCTAACGATGGCCAGCGTACTAGTGGTCGTTCCATTCGCTGCATTGTTAAGGGAATAACTGAACCGCTAACTATCGCCGATATGAACTACCTTCAGGATTTTGCAGATTTGTCAGCGGATGATAAAACAAGCGTGATTGACTCGATGACTTTTGGGACTAATTATACCTTACCAGACAGGCGTGATAACCAAACTTACACCATTACAAAAATCAATGGGAACGCGTGGATGACGAGAAATCTCGCTATTGGTTGCAATGGCAGTGCTTCTACTTATGGTTCAAGCATGAGTTCTAAGAGTTTGACGAGCACCTATTCTAATGTTTCGACTTCGTTTTCTACTCCGACAACAGATCTTTCTACCTGTGCCAGTTACGACACAGCCTGTATGGCTTGCGACTCCACTTATGGAGCATGGTACAACTATGCAGCGGCATCGGCTGGAACCGTTACTGGCACTAGCAATACGACGGAGGATGTGTACAATATTTGTCCGAAGGGATGGACTCTTCCTTCACAAGCTCAGTTTAATGCTATGACCGGATATACTGCCTACTATTCGCCTGTTGCCGGCGGAGAGTGGCTCTCAAAACAAATAGTTAACTCTGGTTCAGCAGGTTATTGGTGGTCCTCAACGGCCAGTGATGCACTTTACCGCTACTATCTAGTCTACTGGGGTGGGGCGCTTACTACGCCAGTCGGTTATGGTAGATTTGCCGGCGTTCATGTCCGTTGCGTTTTGAAATAGAATCGTATTGACATCACATTAGCGTTTTGTTAATATTATTTTAAGGTTATAAAAATCAAAAGTGGAGGAGTTTGTGAGTAAAAAAATATTGGGTGTTTCGGTTGTATCGCTCTCTATTTTAATGCTTTCTGGGAACGTATTGGCCGCTTCAGATCCGGCTGCCGTAGTTGATACTCTCAATGTAACTGTTGAAGAAATCTGTACGTTCTCACGCACTTCTGGCACAGGTTCGATTTCTAAGGCTATGACTGCAAACAAGGGCGCGACTGGCATGGGCGGTAGCACTTTTACTGCGATTTGTAATGCTGGCAGTGGCTATTCTGTAGCAGCTACTTTTACTACTCTTTCCGGTGGTAGTGGTTCCGCAACATTTGCCTATTCATCTCCTTCTAAGGGTTATAATAGATACTCGGCTTATCTCGGTGGTTCTTCCAGTACGACTCGTGTGACTTCCGGCGGTAATATCATTGATACTTCTGAAGCGGATGACAGCACTGGCACTTCGCAAGAGATCTACTATAAGTGTTCCACGGCTTCTGACGTGCCTTATGGTACATATACTGGCACTGCCACTTATACTTTGACGCAGAAATAATAATATTATATGGTATAATTAGTCCTATATATTATATAGGGCATTCATGTTAGTCTTAAGAGATATTTCATACAAAGTAGGGAATAAGACGATCTTAAATAATATTTCCTTGGAAGTTTCGGATGCTGATTTTTTGATTATCACTGGCCCAAATGGGAGTGGCAAATCGACGCTCGCTAAGATTATTATGGGCATTATTAAGCCGACTACTGGTAGGATTCTTTATAATGGCAAGGATATTACTAATCTAGACGTGACTGAGAGAGCCAAACTTGGCATTAGTTATGCTTTCCAACAACCAGTGAATATTAAGGGCCTTCGCGCGTGCGACTTAATTGAAGCTGCTGTCGGCGCTCCGATTGGAGATGCTTCGGCTGGCAAATATTTAAAAGCGGTCGGGCTGAATCCTGATGAGTACTTAGATCGCGAACTCGACAATTCGTTATCTGGTGGCGAGAAAAAACGGATTGAGATTGCTTCGGTGCTCGCTAGGAATGCCGATCTGACCGTATTTGATGAACCAGAAGCTGGAATTGATTTGTGGAGCTTTTCGGATTTGCTAAAAGTTTTAAAGAAGCAGCAGTTAAAGGGGAAAACTCAAATTGTGATTTCTCATCAAGAGAGGATCATTAATGCGGGTAACAAGTTAATCGTCTTAGAGAATGGAGAGATCAATGGTTGAGTTTTCAGAGATTGAAAAACGGATTCTAAAGGAAACGATTGATTTTTATGAGATTCCAGAAGGTGCCTATAACTTTCGCATTAATGGTAAGTCTGTCGCTAGAAAGTCGACTGCGAACATTGACGTAACTCTAAAACCAAATGGTAGAGGTCTCGAAATTCGTGTTAAACCAGGCGTAAAGAACGAAAGTGTCCATATTCCAGTAGTTATCTCGGCCAGCGGCATGAAGGAGGTGGTCGAGAATGATTTTTACATTGGCAAGGGCGCTGAAGTATTAATTATTGCCGGATGTGGCATTTATAACTGTGGTGGCGAATCCTCTAGGCACGACGGAATCCATAGGCTGTATGTCGAGAAGGGCGCGCATGTGAAATATGTAGAGAAGCATTTCGGCTTCGGAGAAAGACTTAGCAAGAAAGACATTAATCCAACAACTGAGGTCTTTGCTGAGCCAGATAGTTTAGTCGAAATGGAACTCGAGCAGCTTAAAGGTGTCTCTTCGACTATTCGCATCACTAGCGCCGAACTTAAAGATAATGCAAAGCTTATCATTAAAGAGCGTCTCTTTACACATGGCCGTCAGACGGCCGAGAGTAAAATTAAGGCCGTACTAATTGGCAAGGATTCAACCGTAGATATTTCTTCGAGGGCGGTAGCGCAAGATTATTCAATTCAGAACTTCTCGTCCAACATTATCGGTGAAGGGAAATGTCGTGGCCATTCAGAATGCGATGCGATTATCATGGACCACGCCAGGGTCACGGCCTTGCCATCACTAACGGCAAATTCGCTCGACGCCGAGCTGATTCATGAGGCCGCGATTGGCAAAATTGCTGGCGAACAGATAACCAAGTTGATGTCACTTGGCCTTACTCGCGCCGAAGCCGAATCAAAAATCATTAATGGATTCCTAAAATAAGACTATTTGTTGTATTTTTTACAAATTTAGCATAAAAGTCTTGAATTACTATATATAGTGGTGTATTATAGAAACAAGACACTAAATGTAGGGTTACTGCAAATCAGCATTACCACAGTAGTCGCCCGGCAGGTCATATATAAATTAACGAACCAAATGGAATACATTTAAGGAGGTATATTTCATGTTCAAAAGAATTATTAAGCGGGATGGGAAGATTGTAAAATTCGATCCCGAGAAAATCGTGGATGCCATCGCGAAGGCTGGGCTTGCGACCGAAGAATTCAAGGCAGACCGCGCTAGAGCACTCGCGGAAAAGGTTGTAGAAAGAGCTGAAGAGAAGATTACTGCGCGCACTCCGAATGTTGAGCAGATTCAGGATATCGTAGAAGAAGTTTTGATGGAGTCTTCATTTAAGAAGACCGCTAGGGCTTATATCCGCTATCGTCAGGAACGTTCTAGAATCCGCACGGCTAAATCCGACCTTATGATGATTTATCGCACGATTTCGCACGCTGATGCATTCGAAGATTCAGACGTGAAGCGTTCAAATGCCAACGTCGATGGTAACTCCGCCATGGGCAAGATGCTCCAATTCGGCGCTGAAGGTTCTAAGGTTTTTGCTAAATCCTTACTCCTTCGCCCAGATATCGCAGCCGCCCATGATGCCGGCGAGATTCATATTCACGACCTTGATTTCTATGCTACCGGTACCCTTACTTGTTGCCAGTCTGATCCTTTCGTGATGTTTGAAAATGGCGGCTTCAACACTGGCCACGGTCATCTGCGCACTCCAAATTCGATTAGCTCTTATGGTGCACTGGCTGCGATTTTGCTTCAAGCTAACCAGAATGAGCAACACGGTGGTCAATCCATTCCTAACTTCGACTATGCGATGGCTCCAGGCGTGAATAAATCATTCCGCAAGGCCCTGAAGCGCAATCTTGAGAAGTACAACAAGTTTACTGGTAAGAAACTCGAATTGAATGTCAAAGACAGCTATGAATACGGTGATGATAAGAAACTCTCTAAAGAGAAATGGCCACAAGAAGTAATTGATGCTTCGAATGAGGATGTCGAGAGAGAAACTCTCCAAGCCATGGAAGGCTTCGTGCACAACCTTAACACGATGCATTCACGTGCTGGTGCGCAGGTACCATTTACTTCAATTAACTTTGGTACTGATACCACTCCAGCCGGTCGTTTAGTATCGCTTGATCTTCTTCAGGCTACTGAGAATGGCCTTGGTAAAGGCGAGACGCCAATCTTCCCAATTTCGATTCTTAAAGTCAAAGAAGGCATCAACTACAATCCAAAGGATCCGAATTACGATATCTTTAAGCGTTCGATGGAAGTATCTGCTAAAAGACTATTCCCGAACTTCTGTTTTATTGATGCTCCATACAATTTGAAATACTACAAGAAGGGCGATTACCGCACCGAGATTGCGACCATGGGTTGCCGTACGCGTGTGTTTGCTTCCGTCTTCCCAGAATCCGATGGCATTGTGACTGGCCGTGGCAATTTGTCTTTTACGACAATTAACATTGTTAGAATCGGTATTAAGCACGGTATTTGCCTAGGTGAGCGCAAAGAAGCCGACTGGGATGGTTTCTATCATGAACTTGACGAAAAACTCGATCTCGTGAAGGATGAGCTCCTTGAGCGCTTCGAATTCCAGGCTAACCAGCATGTCCGCAACTTCCCATTCCTCATGGGACAAGGGAACTGGTTTGGCTCTGAGAAGCTTGGTCCAAACGATACACTCCGTGATGTGATTAAGCATGGTACGCTTTCAATCGGCTTTATCGGCCTTGCTGAGACGCTTGTTGCCATGACTGGCAAACATCACGGTGAAGATGAGGACGCCCGTGACCTTGGCCTCGACATCGTCACCCACATGCGTGAAAAATGCGATAGCTATTGCAAGAAGTACAAACTGAACTTCTCGCTTCTCGCTACCCCGGCTGAAGGTATCGCTGGTAGATTCACTAAGATTGACCGCAAGGAATTTGGTAAGATTAAGGGTGTCACGGATAGGGATTTCTATACTAACTCCTTCCACGTGCCAGTCTACTATCCAATTTCCGCCTTCGATAAGATTGAGATTGAGGCGCCTTATCACAACCTCTGTAACGCTGGTCACATTACCTATATCGAGCTTGATGGCGACCCATCACAAAACATCGCTGCTTTCGAAGCCGTAATTCGCAAGATGCATGATTGTGGCATCGGCTATGGTTCCGTTAACCACCCTGTAGACCGCGATCCAGTTTGTGGCTACTCCGGTATCATCAAGGGCGAGAGGTGCCCACACTGTGGCCGTCTCGAGGGTGATGTGCCTTTCGAAAAAGTCTGTAACTGTGCAAAGGGCAAATAATGACTGCCCAGAAAATAGATTGGGATAAAATGGCTGTTGAGCGGATTCTGTCCGCTCCACAGCCTCCTAAGGGATTAATTCGGCTATCTGGTCCATGCGAACACGATAATATCGTGAATGGTGACGGTTTAAGGGCGGTAGTCTGGACACAAGGTTGTCCGAATCACTGTAAGGAATGTCAGAATCCGGAGACTTGGGATTTTAATGCCGGCAAACTCGTGCCGATTGACGAACTTAAAGAGGAGCTGAAGAAATATCGTGGTCAGGCTGGTCTCACTTTCTGTGGAGGCGAGCCATTCGTGCAGCCGGCCGCCTGTAAGGAACTAGCTGACTGGGTCCGTAAAGAGCTCGGCTGGAATGTTTGGAGCTTCTCTGGTTTTACCTACGAACAAATAAAAATGGCCGGCGGTGACGCCTGGGAATTCCTCAAATCTCTAGATGCCATTATTGACGGTCCATTTATTATTGGTTTAAAGGATCTGAGCCTGCGCTATCGTGGCTCGAAGAATCAAAGGTTGCTCCATCTGGAATACGGCACTGGTAAGATACTCTCTATCGAATAATCGTGATATAATATATACAGTATATTAATCATGGAGGTTCGGTGAATTCTGATAGCTCATTTGTCATCTCGCCGATGACGAAGCGAATTGAATTAACTGCCGGTGAAGTTTATCACGGCACGCTTTCTGTTTCTAACCCTGCAGACGCAACTAATGATTTTAAGTATAAGGTTTCGGTGTCAGCCTATAATGTAACCGGCGATGATTATAGCGTAGATTTTTTGACCGAGAACGACAGAACCTTGATTACAAATTGGATTACATTCGATAAAGATTCTGGCACGTTAAAGCCAAACGAGACCGCCAAGATTAACTACACTATTACCGTCCCGGATAATGCTCCGGCCGGCGGACAATATGCGGCGCTTCTGGTTACTTCTGATTCTGATACTGACGCCATTGACGGCATTGCTGTAAAGAATGTCTTTGAGATGGCGAGTATCATCTTTGCTAAGGTTGCCGGCGAGACCGAACACGGTGGCAAGGTTATCGAAAATAGCATACCGGGTTTTGTAACGGAACTACCGATTAGAGTGGACGCTTCGGTCACGAATGAGGGCAATGTCCACGATATTGCTCGTGTCTCTGTAGAAGTCAGAAGTGTCTTTTCAGCCGAGCCAATTTATCCTAAAAGCTACGAGAACAATACGATTGAAGAGACGATTATGCCGGAAACGACGCGGCATATTTCTCGCGATCTTGATGGTTTTTCGCCACTCGGGATTTATACGATTAAACAGACCGTGACTTATCTCGATGAAGTGTCTGTAGTCGAGAGGACTGTGATTGCATGTCCAATCTGGTTCATGGTTTTACTCGGGCTTACGATTCTCACGATTATTTATTCAATTTTTAAATCAATTAAAAAGCATCGTCGTCGAAAACAGATGTTTAAAGATTAAGGAGCAACATGAAAATTGGGATTATTGGGGCTGGAGCTTACGGAACGGCACTAGGTGGCATCTTAGAGGAAAAGGGCTACGAAACTGTATATTATGATCCGGCGATTACGGACAAATTTGTCCATGATTTAGTTTGGGACGCTGAGATGGTACTCCTCGTTGCGCCTTCGACGGCCGTGCCAGAACTACTCCCCCAGCTTGATGTCCATACGCCACTGATTATCGCCACTAAGGGCATTTTGAAGGATGATATTTTCGCTGATTTCCATGAAGTTATGGCGCTTTCGGGGCCGAGCTATGCTGACGACATGAAAGCTAAGAAAGAAACGTTTTTAACAGTGACTGACGATAGATTAGTCAAACTATTCGACACAGACTATATTTCGTTTGACCATACCAAGGACCTACGTGGTGTTTTAATGTGTGGAGCTCTCAAGAATGTCTATGCGATTCGGGCCGGTTACCTTGGCTTAATATCTGGCACTGCCGAGCATCAACAGTACATTACCGATGTCGCGAAAGAAATGGAATTAATACTACTTGCGAATGGCGCCATGCGCGATACGGTCTACCATTATTGCGGCGTCGATGATCTTAAGCTCACTTGCAATCTTCCTTCCAGAAACTATGAGTTTGGCATGAAGAAACGTGAAAACCCGGATTATCAGCCGGAAAAGACCGTTGAAGGACTGGCGACACTCGCTCGGATTGTGGCAGGCGAGATTGAGGTGCCACTTGAAGCTTCTATCTTAAAAGAAATTATTAACATGAATGTGATTGGAGAATAAATGCCTTTAAATGAGAACCAGAAAAAAGCAGTTGAATATCTAGATGGACCTTTGCTAGTTTTAGCCGGTCCTGGTACTGGTAAGACTCAACTCCTCTCTGAAAAAGTTGCTTATATTTTGAAACATACCGATACTAATCCAGAGAACATCCTCTGTCTCACTTTTACCGATGCTGGTGCCATGAATATGCGCGAGCGCCTAAAAACTGTGATTGGTCAGGACGCTTTAAAAGTAAATATCGGCACCTACCATGCGTTTGGCTCTGAGATTCTTGCTCAATACAAGAATTATTCTGAGGATTATAATCGCCAGCTCGATTCGCCAATTGACGAAATTACCGAGTTTAAGATTATTAAGGAAATCCAGGATAATCTCCCAGGCAACGATATTCTGCGTGGCGATAAAGTTAAAGATATTATGGGGGTGATTTCGGAAGCGAAAAAGGCTGGACTCACCGAAGATGATCTAGTGAAGATAGCCAAGAAAAACATGGAGGATTCCGAGATTTTAAGTAATGCGATTTCACCACTCCTCCTCAATGTAGTTCCGTATAAGTTCAAAGAATCACTTGAGGGTGCGTATAAACCGATTCATGAACTTCTAAAGGATTATTCGGACTTGAAGCCGATTACCAAGAATATTGAACGTTCGATTGCAGCAATGGCTAGAGAACTGAATGAAGCGATGGCGACAGCCTTAGACAAGGGTAGCGTTGGAGCACTTTCAAAATGGAAAGATGATTATTTCGAGAAGGATGAAAAAGGGAATTATCGCTTGAAGGACCGAATTCGCAATAAGAAGTTACTCTCGGTTGCGAATGTAATGAAACAATATCAGGATTATCTGAATGAGAATGGCCTATTCGATTTTAACGATATGATTGAAGAGGCGGTCCGGATTCTTAACACCAATACCGGCTTCAAGCTGACTCTTGAAGAGAGATATCAATTCATCTTACTCGATGAGTTCCAGGATACAAACCCGTCACAGTTTGCAATTGTGAAGGCAATTACTGACTACGAAAAGCCAAACATCATGGCAGTAGGTGATGACGACCAGGCAATTTTCGAATTCCAGGGCGCACTCTCTTCGAATTTATCCGACTATCAGAAGTATTATAGTGCGGAGGTAATTCCACTAGTCGAGAACTATCGTAGCACACAGGAAGTGCTCGATTTCGCCCGTAAGATTATTAATCAGGCGCCGGATCGGTTTGCGGATAAGGAATTGATTGCGCATAAGGAGCCGCTCACTAAGTCCGGCTTACATCGGATTGAATTCCTTTCTTCCGATCAGGAATACGGCTTTGTTGCTGATAAGATTTCGGAGCTCGTGAAATCTGGCGTCAAACAAAATGAGATTGCGGTGATTTCCTACAAGACTAAATACTTCGAGCCACTTTTACCTTACCTAAAGGAACATGAAGAAATCAAGATTGCTTACGAAAAACGTGATGATTTATTCCTGGATGACAAGATTCACCAGATTATCTCGATTATAAGATATATCGATGAGATGGCGAGACAAAAAGTGCCATCTGTACAAATTATGGAGATTTTGTCATATCCATTCTTTAAGGTACCGATGGTCGAGGTAATTCGTTTGATTGGGCAAGCAAGAGTCGCCCACGAGTCAGCCTTTGATTATCTCGCGAAATCCGAAGACGAAGCCGTAGCCGACGCAATGGCATTTCTGGCTGATTTGGTCGCTAAAACGTTTACCGAACCACTTGATATCATCATTGATGCAATTGTAAAGAAGATGGATATCGATAGTCTAGATGCTTACGAACGGTTTATATTCTACGACAACCTGGCTTCGCTCAAGGGTAAAATCGCTAGGCACTTCGGTGAAAAACAACTAAAGGCCAGTGATTTGGTTGAACTTGTGGATGATTACACAAGTGCAAATATGCCGCTAACGGTCACTAGCCCATACCGAGACGCCGATGAGGCCGTCCAGATTCTGACTGCACATAAAGCCAAAGGGCTCGAGTTTGAGTATGTCTTCATCTTGACCGCTGATCATTCGGCCTGGGGCTCTGGCAAAGGCAATAACAATCTTTTGCTCTTGCCAAATAACCTGACGCAAATTCGTCATACCGGTATGACTGATGGCGAGAGAATCCGTATTCTCTATGTAGCATTGACTAGAGCAAAACATACGATTTATATTACCAATGCGCTCCATGATTACAATAATAAGGAACAAGATCGTCTTGAATATTTTGCCGAGAATATTGTGAAAGTCGATGGCGAAGAGAAACTAGCATCGCCATATCTACCGTCTGGATTTGGCGAGACGAGATACGCGATTCCTTCCGTCGAAGTGCGTGAAAAGAGTGTTAAGAACTGGGTTTCATCGTATGTTGATAAGACACCAGATGTCAGACTACTCTATAAGGAACGTATTAAGAACTGGAAGATGTCGGCATCGGCACTCACTTCATTTATTGATATCGTCTATGCTGGACCTCAGAGTTTCTTTAAGAGCTACGTGTTGAATACTCCACGCGAGCCAGAGACCGAGTCGCTCGTGACGGGCACTTTGATGCACTCGGTGTTTGAAGCAGTGACGAATAAAGGCATTTCAAACGATGAAGCAATTCAATTGTTCCTAGAGGAGCTCGATAAATATGATGTCGAGAGCCAGATTAAGCAAAAGATCCGCGAAAAAGGCCCAGAATACTTGCTCGTTGCTCTTAATGAATTCGGTGATATTCTGAAAAATGGGGAGGCCGAAGTCAATCTTGGTCCAGATAAGCTCGTAGTCGATGGTATTCCGGTCACAGGTAAGGTTGACCACATTACGATTGACGAAGAGAACAAAACAATCGAGATTTATGACTTTAAGACTAGCCAATATCATAGTAATAAGTGGCGCTCGCATAATACTCTCTATAAATACATGTTGCAGCTCGAATTCTATAAATTACTTCTGAAGAATTCGCCGAGATATTCTAAGTACAAGATTGAGAAAGCCCACATCTTATTCGTAATTCCAGATAATGATGGTTTAGTCTACGATAAGGAATATATCTTTAACGATGACGATGAGGCTGAGTTGCATGCCCTCATGCAAGCCGTCTACAAACAGGTAATGTCGCTCGACTTTATTGATGACCCAGAGCTATTTGTCGAGCCAAATACCGAGCTTGGTATTAAGGACATCATGAAGTTCATTGAGCTTTTGCTTGCAAAAAGTGCAAAGTAGTATTAGAATACGGAAAGCACTTTAAGAAAGGTGGGTGAAATGATTGACCTGGCAATGCGAAAGGTGTGGAAAGCCTTTTCTGACCGAAAGAGAGCGCGATCGTCACCAAATGCAGTGCGGATATACTTATCCTCTCTCAAAATGTCGCCATTGCGACGGCACTGGAGTAACCTATTACGGGGCGAAATGCCCGCATTGCAACGGAAGCGGTCTGAAAAGGCCGTAATACCACCCATGGCAAGACTTAGTTCTTGCCATTTTTTATAGAGTATGGTAAAATGTAAAGAATCATGGCAAAAAAGAATAACACTAAGCGTAAACTCGTAGGCCTCGTTTCTGAGGAGTCTGGTGTTCGTGCTTACTATACCAAGAAGAATACGATGAATACTCCTGATAAGCTAAGCCTTAAAAAGTATGATCCAGTTCTTCGCAAGCACGTTGTCTTTACTGAAACCAAGAAAAACCTCGGTCGTAACGAAGTCAAGGAAAAGAAGCGCTAAATAAGTTTAAAAAGCCCCTCTTCGGAGGGGATTTTTTTACTATATATTATATATTAGTATCCGAGGATGTTATTGACACGGTATTCAATATCACGAAGCACGTTCATGTAATACATGAAGCTTTCGTATGGTGAGGCGTAAGCCGAGAAGTAGGCGTGGACGTCGCCGTCGTTCCAGTATTTGGTACACATTGAGTATGGGTGGTCGGAAGTCGTCATATAGCGCCAGTCGGCAATGAGTTGGCCATCCTGAGTCGACAAGATTTGCTCGCGCATGCCAAAGATTTGACTCATGGCGGATGATTGCATTGAGTTAGATAGCCATGCGGACAAATCGCGTTCAGTATCAGCCCAAGTCACGGTTTCTGGCATTGAGATTTCACCGGCTGGTTCTTCTAGGTCGGCAGCTTCAGATACAGTCACGAATTTATTCTCGTATTCATTGAGCCAGGAATCGATAAAGGTATCCATGAAATCAAAGATGCCGGTATCTTTCCATTGGTGTTCACCGAAGGTCTCAAAATCCATGAAAAGATTGATAAGATTGCCACGAAGACAGTCATCATTAATCCAGCGTTGGTATTTTGGTACCGTGAGTGGCCATTCTGCCCAGGCGCGGTTTGAAAAACGGAAAGCAATATCATCAGATAGGCGATAATTCTTGAGCAATAATCGAAGTTCTTTACAGCCAGCCGGACGATAGACATGATTTGGGCTGCGCCAACCGAGGACTTTATCCCAACCCTCAGCTAGGATAGCCTTGTAGCCCTGTGATTCGGCCCAGTGAGCGAGCGAGTCGTTGTAGGCGAACTCGGTATTACGGAAGACCTTTGGTGTGACACCAAATAATCTTTCAATCATACCGGCGTGCATTTTGACTTGGTCATTGAATTCGTCGAGATTATAGAAATAAGCCAGTGAGTGATAATAGGTTTCGCCAACAATTTCGGCTTGGCCACGATTTACCATATCACGAATGATATTAATAAGATCTGGCGCCCATTTCTCTGCCTGCTCAAGCCAAGTACCAGTAATTGAGAAGGAAACCTTGAATTCTGGATGCTCAACCATGTTTTTGTAGAGCAAATTCAGCATTGGATAGTAGCTTTTGTCGGCTACTTTGCGGAAAATCCGTTCGTTTGATTGACGACCGCTGTAATTATCATAGAAATAATTGGAGTTATTGCCAACGTCAAAAATCGAGTACTCGCGGTAGCGGATTGGCTGGTGAATGTGTAGGTATAAACAAACTGCTCGCACCCTATTTCCTCTTATGTTTTATTGTATTATTGTAAACCTTGATACATTTTTTTGCAACATCATTCCACGATATTTTGTTGTATTCGTGCTTGACGTTGGTTTGCAATGCCTCGCGAAGTTCTGGGTTCTTTGAGATTGAAACAATCTCGTCGGCGAGCTTTCGCTCATCCCAGAAATCGTAGGTCATGGCGGACCAAATTACTTCGGCAACGCCAGATTGTTTAGTCAGGATTAATGCATCGCCGTGGTGAGCGGCTTCCAGTGCAGTTAATCCAAACGGCTCAGAGATTGAGCTCATCACGAAAATGTCAGAAACAGCATAAATGTCGCGAAGTCTGCGACCGCGAATGAATCCGGTAAAGATAACGTTCTTCGAAATGCCGAGATCAGCCGCCATTTCGATTAATTCATTTCTTTCTTCACCATCACCAGCAAAGACAAAGATCAGTTTCGGATTCTTAGATACGGCAAGAGCGGCTGCTTCCATGAGATTGTGTAAACCTTTTTGAACCGTAAAACGTCCAACCGTCGAAACGATTGTGCAACCATTTTCTTTTTGCTTAAGTAGGAATTTGTAGGTTTGTTCCTGGAATTGATAATCCGAATTCTCGTAATTTTCGTCGAGGGAATTATAAACAACATCGATTTTGTTGAGTGGGATATTGTACTTTTGGTGAACGATGCGCTTGGTGGCTTCAGAAACGGCGATAATGCGGTCCGCCATCATTAAACCTTCATATTCAATCTCATGGATGATTGGATTGCCGGAGTGCATGCCGGCGCGATCAAATTCGGTCGCGTGGACGTGGGCAATCATCGGAATATCATAATTCTTTTTTGCAATCATACCCGCTTCGTAGGTTAGCCAGTCGTGAGCGTGCACGACTTCTGGTTTGTGCTCAACGAGATATTTGTCGACAAACTCACAGTAGGATTTTTGGACATCGCGAATCGAAACCATATCTGGCTTGTCGCCATTTAACGGAATGATTTTATCGAGAAGCCTCAGCGATTCGTAGGCGCCGCCACCATAGCGGTAAATCGGATCGAGATGGGTGGCAGAAAGCACTTTCATAAACTTAATGTCAGGATGTTCGGCTGCATACGGCACTACAAAATCAATGTCAACGCCCTGGCGAGCAAGAGCTCTCGCCATGTTCAAACAGGCGACACCAAGACCTCCACTATTGTGAGGTGGTAATTCCCAACCTAACATAAGTATTTTCATCATATTAATTTTACCACGAATTAAAACATTTGTGCTAATTTTTTGATGATTTTTTATTAAAAATATGATAAAATATTACATATACTTTTGTAGGGGTGTAGCTCAGTTGGTAGAGCACTGGTCTCCAAAACCAGGTGTCGCGAGTTCAAGTCTTGCCGCCCCTGCCATTTTTGTAGCAGAGGTTTCCGTACGACTTGCGCTTCGCGAACAAGTCTTGCCGCCCCTGCCATTTTTTTATTTCTTCTTATTTTCGATACTAGCTTTCACAAACGATAAAAATAGTGGGTGAGCATGGGTTGGACGGGACTTAAATTCTGGATGGAATTGGCTAGCAATAAAATGCGGATGCTTTGGCAGTTCGATGATTTCGACAAGATCAGCCGCTTCGTTAATGCCGGAGAAGACCATGCCATTTAGTTCGAGCAGTTCTTTATATTTATTGTTAAATTCATAGCGATGGCGATGGCGCTCCAGAATCTTATCTTGTTTGTAATCTTCGTAGGCGAGCGTGCCTTTCTTCAAGGTGCATTCGTAGTTACCAAGACGAAGCGTACCACCTTTATTAACGATGGATTTTTGGTCGGCCATTAAGTCGATAATCGGGTTTTTGGTCAGGGAATTAAACTCAGTTGAGTTAGCGTCTTTTAGGCAACAGACGTTCCTTGCAAACTCAATTACTGCGAGTTGCATGCCTAGGCAAATACCAAGGAACGGCACATTATTGGTTCTCGCATAGTTAATCGCTTTAATTTTGCCTTCAATGCCACGGCTACCAAATCCACCCGGCACAAGAATGCCGTCGGCTTTTTTTAGCCTTTCCTTCACATCCACATTGTCTTTTTCGAGCGATTCGGAATCCACCCAATCGATGTTTACTTTTTTCTTAAAGACGTAACCGGCGTGAGTTAAGGCTTCGTGCACCGAAAGGTAGGCGTCGTGAAGCTCAATGTATTTACCGACTAGGGCGATAGTAACTTCGTCTTTTAGATTATCAACTGTATCAATCAAATCGGTCCAGTATTTAAGATTGGCTCTTTTAACTGGAAGACCAAATTGTTTCAAAATGATTTCATCGATATGTTGTTCATGATAGTTAATTGGAATACGGTAGATATTATCGACGTCGACAGAATCGATGATGTTTTCCTTTGGCACTGAGCAGAAAAGGGAAAGTTTTTCTTTGAGTTTCTCTTCGGTTTTGTACGGGACTCTAATCACGAGAGCGTTCGGCGTAATGCCCATATTTCTTAGGTCTTTGACGCTGTTCTGGGTTGGTTTGGTTTTTAATTCACCGGAACCGAAAATGAGGGGAACGAGAGTGCAATGCACGAAGAAAGTATTCTTTTGGCCAAGTTCATATTGGATTTGGCGCAGTGCTTCGATAAATGGTTGGCTTTCGATATCACCCACGGTGCCGCCAATTTCGGTGATGACGACATCCGCGCCACTAGATTTGCCAGCTTCGAAGACTTTGTTTTTAATCTCGTTTGTAATGTGAGGTACCATCTGGACAGTTGAGCCGAGATATTCGCCACGGCGCTCTTTTTCGATGACGGCGCTATAGACTTTGCCACTCGTAATGTTGGAACTATAGTTTAATTCTTCATCAATAAATCTTTCATAGTGACCAAGATCAAGGTCGGTTTCACAACCATCGTAGGTAACATAGACTTCGCCGTGTTGGATTGGGTTCATCGTGCCAGGGTCGACATTAAAGTACGGATCAAACTTTTGCATGAAGACTTTATACCCACGTGCCTTTAAAAGAAGGGCGATCGACGATGCTGTGATGCCCTTACCTAAACCTGATACTACCCCACCAGTTACAAAGACGTACTTTGTCATGTGTTACCTCACTTTGACCTTAAACTATTTTTTTATTATAGCACGATAAAAGAAAGATTATTTTAGAACACAACGAATTGCATTTCCGTGGTTACGTCCGTCTGCGGTGGATGTCTGGAGAAGCGATGATGAAATATACATAATAAATGTACTATTTGTTCCGTTAGCAGACGACGTCCAATATCCACCATCGGTCGTACCAGTTGGTGTACCTGTATCAAAATAGCCAGGGAACGAGAAGGCGGCGCCACCATTCGCAATCGAAGCGTGCATTGTTGCGGTAGTATAATAACCGCTTAGCGTAACAAATTCTCCGCTTGTACCACCAGTTGGCAATCTCCAGCCAGCTGGGCAAATATCGTATGTTGCATTATTTAGATTACTACTACCAGAGATAGTGCCGGCAGAGGCGGCATAATAATTATATAACGTACCATAAGCCGCACCGGCGGTTGAATCTGTGCCGGATATATTAATAAATTCACCAGCATCATACGTTCCGGTTGCAGATGTTTTCTTCCAACCATTGAATGTAGCGTAAGGAACGTTTGGATTGGACATGTTTGTATTGACACTATTCAAGTTTTCCGAGAGAGTCGTGCGGCCAAGATCTAGATTCTTTGTCATCCAGATATTGCCGTCTTTTAATTTTGCAACAGTATAGGAGGCGCCGTCACGAGCATCAGTTAGAGTATAGTTCGTATTTTCGGTCATCGAGCTAAGCAACTTTGTTTTGGATTCATTGTTAAGCGTGCGGAGCTCTTGTAGGCGCGTATAGTCAGTGATGCCTTTGCCAGATAGTTTAGCAATACAGCGAACTGAACCGAGCGGAGACCTATTATCGCTACCATCCGCGCCGACACTTGATTGGTTCATGCTTGCCCTAAAGGCGAG
Source organism: Candidatus Saccharimonadota bacterium (assembly GCA_017432025.1). Classification (GTDB taxonomy): domain Bacteria; phylum Patescibacteriota; class Saccharimonadia; order Saccharimonadales; family Saccharimonadaceae; genus Nanosyncoccus. Next base: position 236,937 of record JAFRJX010000003.1, on the reverse strand, counting down.
GGTATCACTTGCCATTGAAGATGTCCAGTAGCTAGCATAATATGATGTGTATTCTGGTGCACCACTCCAAGCGACACCGGCGAGCGAGAAGCCGGCGCCACCACTTGTAATTGGCGTTCTAAATAGTGTTGGGGAATTATAGTCAGAGATACTATAAAGATTATAAACCTCGCCGTATATACTACCGGTCGGGAGCCTCCATCCGGCTGGGCAAATATCGTGGTTTGCGTTTGCCGAATACGAATTGCCGTTAACTTCACCGGCTGAGGCGGCATAATAATTATATAAAGTGCCATAGGCCGTGCCGGATGTCGCGTCAGTGCCTGAAACAGCCATTACTTCGCCAGCATCATTGGTGCCAACTGCAGACGTGGTAATCCATCCATTAAAGGTGGCGGCAGGGATTGATGTACTAATATTTGTATTTGCACTTGTGAGTGCCGCCGACAAGCTGGTGTGACCGAGATCGAGATTTTCCGCCATCCAGATATTACCGTCTTTCATTTTTGCGATAGTATAAGTCCTGCTGTCACGACTATCGGTCAGTTCGTAGGTTGTATTGTATGACATTGATGACAATACCGAAGTAGCGTCCTCGTCAGAAAGGTTATTGAAATCTTGTAGATATGTTAAATCGGAAATAGTTTTTGGTTTTTTTAGAATGCATCTTATTGATTGACCATAATATCTATATCCGGTTTCTCCAATCGAAACAGATGACGATGAAAGAGTCATACTATACACAACATTCGTTGTCGTTGTTGCAGTCGAAGTCCAATAATAGCCTGTTTTTCCGGTGCCGGCTCCAGAATCGCTAGCAAAACGTGAACCCGTAGTAAAGGCTGCACCGCCACTTGCGATTGGCGAACGAAGAAGCGTCGTTGTATTATAATACGAATACAAATCTGATAATTCGGTATATGTTGGCATTCTCCATCCCGCTGGGCAGATATCATATTCTGCATCCGGCTTAACCCCCGTACCAGAAACTGTTCCGCCAGTCGCCGCATAATAGTTGTATAGTGTGCCGAATCTTTCTGACGCATAACTATCAGTTCCATATCTACTAATAAACTCTCCGGATGTGTAATTCGAGCTCGAGTATCTCCTTCTCCAACTATTAAATGCTGCCGCAGTGATTGTGGAATTTATATTCGTGTTAGTGCTGTTCAAATTCGTTTTAAGATCCATCGCACCGAGGTCAAGGCTCTCCATTATCCAACAGTTGCCATCGTTTAGCTCCATTACCTTATATATCGTTCCATCGCGATTGTCCTGCGCCTCTGTCGCAGTAGCACTACAGTCATTAGCTGAATAGTTTTGAATTACAGGGCCAGAGAATGCAGTCGTGTTTGCGGTTAATGTCGCATTTGCCGTTGAGACGGTATATGTTGTTTCAATTTGTGTTGATGACCCAAGTGTTCCTGATGTTTTCGTCCATGAGCTAAATTCTCTTCCAACTTCTGGAGTCATTCTTATTTGCACCATATCCCCCTCATTCACAGTCACTACGCCATTATCTGCGACTGTTGTTCCGTTAACCGTCACGCTCGATACACCTGTACCGTATTTAATTGTCAGTTGATGTTGTTTTTTCAAAACACATCTTATTGAAATACTATAATATCTATACACCGCAGTATTATAGCTAGTGTTGTTTGCGTTAAACCTGAAATTTGGGCCGTAAGACAGATTCGAATTCATAGTATCAGTAGTCGCTCTGGCCCAGAACCATGCTTCAGTATCTTGGTTTGTAGGTGTTGATGATGTTCTAATTTGTCCAGCAAATGGGATTCCTAGGCCACCCTCATTAATTGGAGCCCTCATTTTATTAACGTTTTTATAATTGTTAAAGTATAGGTTATAAAACTCTTTTGATGAACCAGTTGTTGGCAGCCTCCAACCGGCTGGACAGATATCATATCGAGAGGCTTCGGCGTTTGAAGATCCATATATATAACCAGCAGTTGCCGCATAATAATTGTAATACATTCCATACTTACTTCCTGCAACTGGGTCGGTGGAGTTATTTTGAACATATACGCCCGTAGTATAGGATGATGACCCTGATGTTTTCTTCCATCCATTGAAGGTTGTTGCAGAAACAGTATGTTCAATGTTTGTATTGGTACTATCAAGTTGTACAGACAAGCTCGTATTCCCAAGGTCAAGGTTTTCTATCATCCAGCAATTTCCGTCCGCAAGGCGTTGAATCTTATATGCCCTATTATCCCTATTGTCTGTGGCTAGTTTAACCGTTTCGGTACAGCTAGAACTTGAAAGGTTTTGCATCACCCCGGCCGATTTGGTAGCCTCTGAATTTACCGTTATTGAGCCTGAGATACTAAACGGCGTATACGTTGTGACTTGGCTATTGTATTTGCCGATTTGCCCAGAAGTGTATGACCAGCTAACAAATGAATAGCCATCGTTCATCACAGCACTTACATCGTATTGCACGCCTTTAATAGCGGGAACCACATCTCCATTATGATACTCTACACCGCCAAACATTACCGCCGCTACACCTTCGCCGTATTGAATAGTGACATTGCTCGTGTCGTGGGTGCTTCTTGCAACGCATCTGATGGTCGTTCCGTAACTTCTTCCGTTAGAGACAACAGTATATTCTACGTTTGCCGATGTTGAGCTGAATTGCGCGACGCCATTAATGGAATTGCTTATTGCTGCACTTGTAGCGAATTCAGCGACTTTACCACTTTGAGCAAGCGCCGATGAAGTATTAATATAACCAACTCTTGACATATAGAATGGGCTAGAAACAAGCCCTGCATCTAGTTGCCCGCTTGAACCTCCATATAATGTATAAAGCCTTTTATATTCGCTTTTAGTTGAATTATTCTTAACCATCGTTGGGAGTCTCCATCCGGCAGGACAGATAGAGTTTTGCGGTGCAGCATTTAAGTTTTCATACGTGCTGTAATTATATTCACTACTATCGTTTTGAGCTATTGCTGCCGTAAAGTTATAATAATTGCCAACGTGACCGTGCTCCTTGTTGATGTTGAATGGCGTATTCTTTTGCCATTTTATTGGCTCACTACCCATATCACCCGCCAAATAAAGGTTTTCAACTGAAGTGTAATACAAACCATTCCAATAATAGTTCCCGACGTCTACAGAATTTGGGTAAAGATTACTTTGAGTCCATCCAGAAATAGTGGCGCTAGTATTTGCAGTAGCATCAATTGTGCTATTGTCTGGTTGCCAGCTGGACGTTCTAAGATCGCCACCCCATTTAATGTCTGTGCTCGCATGGGTATATGTGATTGCGCTACTAATATTTAAATCTAGGTTTTGCGTCATCCAGATTTGCCCATCTTTTAATCTAGAGATCCAGTATTTTTTACCTTGTTCACGCTCATCTTCTAGTTGATATTGTGCGCCTTCTGGCATGGTCTGAAGCAATTCTTTATAATCTGAATCGGTGATTCTTGAAAAATCCTGAAGATAATCTAGATCTGATATTTGTTTTTTCATGATACATCGGATTGATGCGCCATATTGACGATAATAGTGGTGCGCAAGATTTTGCTCTGATGCGCTTACGTGGGCGCTATTCATTTCGTTATAGTTATATGGGTTAATAGCCCAAATAAAGCCTTCAGTGTCTTTTAATAGAGGAGTGGAGTCATTAAAGTATCCTGAATAAGTAATAGCTAGGCCATTTTGGTTCGCCGGTGCGCGCATTTCAGCCAAGGTATCATATCCATTAGTATAGAGGTTTTGGAATTCGCCATTCGCCCCTCCCGTTGGGAGCCTCCAACCGGCTGGACATAAGTCGGCGGTTGCCGTGCCATAGGTACTAGTCGAGCAGATGGTTCCGCCGGATGTGGCACAATAATTGTATAATGTGCCATATTTCGACTTCGTAGTACTGTCTTTTCCTTCAATAGTGATGAATTCAGCAGACGTTCGCGTTCCAGTTCCGGACGTCTTTTTCCAACTATTGAAAGTTGACGCCTCTATTGTGTTGGTGACATTAGTATTTTCCGATGTTAAATCTGTCGACAATGTAACTGCGCCAATATTTAGATTATCCATCATCCAACAATTGTCGTCGGCGAGTTTTTGGATAACATAAATCTGACCATCACGGGAGTCCTTTACTCTCATTGGTGTAGTTGTGCATAGAGTTTTGTCTAAATTCTGGATGTTGCTTCCGATGAAAGTAGTTTGTATTAGCGTGCTTCCGCTATTTGCACTCGCTGTTATCTTGTATACTTGACCCTCTTGCTCAATTTGCCCTCCACTAATATCCCAATCGTAAAATTCGAACTCTGGATAGATATCTGCTTCAATTACATATGGCACGCCAGTGATTAACTTAACCGTGTCTCCATCGGCTATCGTTTGACCAGCAATTCTTATTTCTGACACGCCCGGATCATATTCGATGACAATATTTGAGGTTGGCACAACGTTTGCAATGGCTTCCAGGATGAAATTCGCATTAATATAGGAACCATATGGTAAAGAGGTATCAGCTCTTGCTCCTAATGATATGGAGTATTGTTTTGCAATGCTATTTGCGGCTAATGTATGGTCGAGCGTAACTGCCGATGTGCTAATGCCAAAGTATTTATTGTTCGATTCTGAATTATAAAAACTAGGTTTATACCCCCATCGGTTGTTTAAAGTTGTATTCCCACTGTTTGAAAACTGTTCGGCGGTTACAGACGATGTAAGGGAATTAAATGAATTGGTTCCTTTATCGAGGGTCGTCTTTGTGCTTCTAGACGACAGTGTGTAGCCTGTATAATTTGTGGTGGCTACAGAAAAAGCAATGTCATCATTTCCCGAAGTAGATGCAAAGACGCCGGTAGTGGTCGGGTCAATGGTAACTGAGGCACTGCTCTTAATTGATGTCATCGTGATTGTTGGCTCACCAGTAAGATCAACTATCGCCTCCGCTTCACTCTGAGTTCTTGCAAATGGCAAGAATACTCCAATTACGGTAATAATTAAAAGGGAATATACCACGCGCACAAAAACTCTTCGGATTATACCGAATTCAGAAAGTTTTAGACCCCTTTTTCTTTTGCCCAATAACATAACCTTGTTCCATATAATTTTATCATTTTTCGATATTTAACATAAGCTTGATTTTGAGATTTTTTATTGCATAAATAAGATTAAAACATGATAAAATTAAGAAAAGGTTCACATGGAAGAACAACCACAAATAGTACAACCAAAACCTAGGCATCATTGGTTTAGGATCATTCTTATCACTTTGCTAATAGTGACATCTCTTGCAACGATCGGCTGTTTTGCGGCCAGGACCGAGTTTGATAAACATGTAAAAGAAAAAGCCGAGGGAACGGCAGAGAGTTTTTGTGAGACCGACGACAAGGAAGCGCCAGAAATTACTTTAAACGGAAATGGCGCAATTACTCTGAAAGTTGGTGAAGAATATGAAGAACTTGGCGCTACAGCAATCGATAGTTGCGAGGAAGTGGAAGTAGTGATTTCTGGCACGGTTGATATCGAAAAGGAAGGCACTTATAAACTCACATATTCGTCAATGGATAGCTTGCAAAATGCGAGTAAAAAGGAGCGCGTCGTCACGGTCGTTCCAAAATATTCTGGCACAATTTATCTGACATTTGATGATGGACCGTGGACTAATACAGGTGCTTTGCTCGACATGTTGAAAAAATACGATGTGAAAGTAACCTTCTTTGTGACTGGAAATGGCGATGATTCAATTATTAAACGCGAATATGACGAAGGACACACGGTAGCACTGCACACCTGGTCGCATGATTATTCCTATGTCTATGCTAGTATCGAAAATTATTTTGCTGATCTAGCTCGTATTCAGGAACGCGTTAAAAGGATTACTGGCTATACAGCTACACTCATCCGTTTTCCGGGCGGAAGCTCCAATACTGTCAGCCGGAGATATGATGGTGGCACCAGAATCATGACTAGGTTAGTGCAGGAGGTTACAAACCGTGGTTACACTTATTTTGACTGGAATATTTCGTCCGGTGATGCCGGCTCGACTACCGATCCATATGTTGTTTATACGAATGTGATAGATAATTTGCAGCCGGGTGGCGAGTATATCGTGCTCCAGCATGATTCAAAAAACTATTCGATTAGTGCAGTCGAGAGCATCATTCAGTTCGGCCTAAAGAACGGTTTTAAATTCGAGCGCTTGACGGCTACTTCGCCGACTATGCATCATCGCGTCAATAATTAAAATGTGATATATAATTAAATTATGGAATTTAAGGATGTTGAAAAAGCACGTCAGGTTTATCATGATAAGCTCGTGCGTGCGTGGACTATCGCATTAGTAGTAAGTTTAGTGATGGGCGGAATCACTTTTCCGTTTGCGTCATTTATAGCAATTTTCATTGCATTATTTGTGCTCTGTATAGGCGCGATTATCTTGGCCTTTGCTACGAGTAAAGAAGCCACAGCTTATCGTGATGCATATAAGGAGTATTTCATTAAAAGAAACTTAGCTAGCGTTTTTACCAACCTGCAATATCATCAGAATGTTGGACTAAATAGCGGTCTACTACGTTCGAGTGAGATGGTGAATACCGGCGACATCTATCATTCAAATGATTTAGCGCAGGGAACTTATAAAGGCGTCAATTTTGTCCAAGCCGATGTTCATATTGAAGAAGAATACTATGATTCGGATGGCAATCGCCAGGAAGTTACGATTTTCCGTGGTCGATTCATGGTGTTTGAATTCCCGAAGAAGTTTAGTTTCAAACTAGAGCTTATCGGCAAGAAATTTGGTCGCGCAGCGAGAATCCCGGGCAAGAGCAAGCAGACCGGTCGCAAAATGAATAAACTCCAAACCGAATCAACCGATTTTAATAAAGCCTTTAAGATCTATGCGCAAGACGGATTTGAGGCTTTCTATATTCTTGATCCGGCAATTATGGAAAAGATTCAAGCGATTAACGAATCGCATAATGGTCGAGTACTGTTTGGCTTTCTAAATAATACGCTCCTAATTGGTCTAAACGACGGTAAGGATTCATTCGAGCCGCCGAAGTCATCTAAGCCGATTGACGAGAAGGCGGAGGTCGAGAAAGTTTCGAAAGAAATTCGCATAATTACGGACTTCGTAGACCTACTCAGTCTCGACAAAAAACTCTTTACCAATTAATTTTTGCACTAATAGATAAACTTGTGCTACAATGGAATTATTATGGAAGGTAAGAAATCTAAACCGCGCGCGCTTCTGGTTTTCGGTGCACCCTGTAGCGGCAAAACAACTTTTGCGATGAAATTCGCAAACAAATTCAATTTGGCATATTACGATTTAGATGATATCGCCAAGAAAAATAAGTTTTCGAGAGAGAATATTCTCGCCATTCTCGAAATTCTCACGCATACGCGTCAAACTGTAATTATTGAAGGCGGTCTCGACACTGAGAAGCAACGCCAAGAGGTTAAGAATATCTTCATCGTGGCAGGATACGATGTAGATCTTATTTGGATTCAGACCGACATCACTACAATTCGTAACCGCATGAAATTCCGTTACAAATCCGTCGCTAAGGCGAAAAGTGCCTACGACGAAGCGATTGAGAAGCTCGAAGCCCCTTCCGAACTCGAGCGCCCAATTATCCTTTCTGGTAAACATACTTTTGAAACACAAACCAAACACGCAGTTGCTGGCCTAGCTGATGCTCATAATAAATGATCCTGAATTTGGCGAAGTAAAAGTTAGAAAGAGCCCGCTTTCTAAATCGGTCCGTTTTTCGATTTCGACTTCCGGTAGATTGCAAATGAGTGTACCAAAATACACTTCCGATTTTTTGGCGAAAAGATTCTTAAACACTAATCGCGAGTTAATCCGCGAAAAATTACCCGTGAAGGACCCGAAAGAACAACGGGCCCGCGACTACCAGAAAAAAGTTTTGATGAAGAAAGCTAAAGAATACCTTCCTTATCGTTTGGAATACCACGCGAAACTCTATGGCTATGAATATGATAAATGCCGTCTAACCCATGCAAACACAAGATGGGGCAGTTGCTCGTCTAACCGCGTAATTTCTCTTAACATTGGTCTCATGAAAGTGCCGGAGCCACTCCGTGATTACGTAATACTGCATGAACTTGCGCATTTAAACCACATGGACCATTCTAAGGCCTTTTGGGCCGAAGTTGGCTCGCACGACAAAAACTACAAATCCCACGAAAAGAAATTGAAATTATTTAGTCCTGGTGTTTAGCTTGAATTGTAACGGTAGTACCGAATCCGAGACGAGATTCGACTTTGACGTGTTCGGTTGATAATAAATCGCAAGTCGTTTTAGAAAGAATCGTGCCGTTGTCTTTAATGATAATTTCGCCTTTTCTGACTTGAATAATGATGCGACCGTTGTTTTTTGCGCGCTTGACGGCTGATTCCATAGTTTTATCAAGATCGCGTTCGACGCGTTCTTTTTCGCGAATTGTGAGAGTAGTATCCGGAAAATCAACATCGAGAGTCACGCCAACTCGTTTGACGATAGGCAGGTATTTTAAGTAGATTTTATTGATGGTTTCGGATATACGTTCCATTAACAAAATTATAGCATGCTTTTAAATACTTATGCTATAATGAATTAAAAGGAGGTCTGTGGAGATTAGGCATTCGTTTGATGTGAAAAAATGCGTCTTATGTGCTTATTTTGTGACCTTTTTCAGCTATTTATTCATCGGATTTATGCCGGCCGGAGCAACAGACTATAACGTTTCAGCCAGAATCAGTATTCCGTCTATCAATTTAATGTCTGACGTTACGACGCTTGAACTAGACGGTCGCAAACTTCACACTCCGGACACGATTGTGGGTAGTTATTCAGAAGCCGAGAACAAGACACTTTTAATTGGACACTCTTCAACTGTTTTTCAAGATTTAGATGAGACGGAAGTTGGTGATGCGATTTGGTATAGCGGTCACGGCTATCAAATCGTCGACAGCGTCACTTTACTAAAAAGCGATATTAATATGAATAAGCTCCTAGAAGCCGAAGAAACCGACACGCTTATCATTATGACTTGTGCCGGTGAAGATTTAGATAATCACGATGCTACGCATCGACTTATTTTGACCGCGAAAGCCGTATAGCAAAGCCACCGCCTGGTGCCATATACAATTCGATGGCTTCTTTTTTACTGACGTTTTTCGTAGTGATAGTATGACCAAATTGATTATCGCGGTAGTGGGCATCATTCGAATCGGCGTAGATTTCGGCTTGATAGACGCCTTCGTCAAGAAAATTGAGACCTATATTAACCTTGCGACCAGTTTCGTCAGTCACGCCTCCAATAAACCAATCGCCGTTACGGGCCTTTCTAGCGACCACATAGTATTCGCCGACCTCGCCAGCAAGCGGAACGGTACGTTCAAAGTTAGTCGGCACGTCGCGCAAGAATTTCAGCATATCTTTAAATCTTTCTTCATAAATATACGGACGATCGGCTGCCATCGCCATACCAGAATAAATCGTGATAAAGTAGGCAATTTGGCGCGTAAGTGTAGTAGACATACGTTTAACGCTGTTAGCTAAATCGAAGATGCCATTGGTGTAGTCCATGCCACCAGAAAGTAATCTCGTGTAAGGCAAATAACAAGCATGTGATGGCGAAAGTGCGCCACCTTCGTATTCCTGACCACGGGCTCCTTCGCGCGATAAGAGATTTGGCCAGGTTCTTTCAATGCCAGTGCCTTTAATTGGTTCGTGAATATCAAGACAAATATGTTTTTTGGCCGCCAGCTCTACTGTTTTTTGATAATGATTAACCCCGGCCTGGGAGTGATGATATTCACGTCGACCATGAATTAGGATTTGGCTACCAGCGTAGCCCGTCTTGATGAAATGCACGCCATTTGCGGCATAGAAATTATAGGCTTCCTCGAGTTGTTTTTCGTAATTATCAACGAAGCCGACCGTTTCGTGGTGGCCAACAATCTCGACCGACTTAGCACGGGCATAGCGGGCAACTTCCGGAAGGTTAAAATCGGGAGTAGATTTCGTGAAACTATTATTAATACCATTTTCAAGCCAATCGCCTTCCCAACCATCGTTCCACCCTTCAATTAGGACACCTGGGATACCAAGCCTCACGGCGGCATCGATGTATTCTTTGGCGTGTTGGGTAGTAGCACCATGGCGCTCACCTGGAGCCCAAGTCCATTCGCCGACATACATGGCCCACCAAATCCCAATAAATTTCAAAGTCCTGACCCAGGAGAAATCACCCCGTGGCGGATCGTTTAAACAATACATCACACGGTTGGTCGTGAGTTCAATTGCCGAGTCGGCAATCATAATTAAACGCCATGGCGTCTCAAACGGTAGGGAAACGTGAGCTTTGGTGCCATCCGATAATGGTGTAATGTCGGTTTTAAGTTTATTCTCGGCGCTGAGTTTAATCGTAGCGGAGCCATAGTTGTAAAGCGCGGCTTCATGAAGCGAAAGGTAACAACCGTTCGGCGTTCTCATCGTAAGTGGCGTATGAACAGAGTGATTCAAATCATAGACGGCGGCTTTTTCGTAATTGTACTCATAGCGGTCAGGTTGGTAGGCCGGAATTTTCCAGACAGTAGTATTAAGATCAATATTAAACTCAGTAAGCTCGTCGGCAATCGTGATTTGTTGAAATTTCGGTTGTGGCGGGATCTCATAGCGGAAAGCTACAGCATTGTCGTAGACGCGAAACCTTAGTGTGAAAATGCGTTTTGGTTCTTGGTCCTCGGCACAATAGAAAGTAACTTCAGAACACTTATTTTTGATTAAGCGGTCTTCGCCCCAAAGCATTTCGATAGTCTCATCGATGTTTTTCGTGACGATACGGATGACACGTAAATTATTGCCAAGCATTTTTTCGCCACAAATATCAAAGCCAAGCCGGGAGAGTCCGACGATTGGTTTATTGTCGCGATCTACTTTATAGAAAATCTGTTTATTCTTAAGTGCGACCGTGCATTTATTGCGACCATTTGGCGATACGATTTCTTTTTCGGTATCTTTGCCGTTAAGCCATTTTGCCCACTTAAACATACAATAATTATAGCATATGTTATAATAAAAATATGGCTGGGAAGAAAAAACACTCATTTTTAAAACGGTTTTTTATCGGGATGATTTGTTTTCTGATTGTGGGGGCCGGGGTTTTCTTTGGCGTCCAATTCATCACGAAGACTGGTATCTTTAGAATCCCGGGCGTCGTTTACTACGATGAATCCTTGACCGAAGTCGAGAAGGAAGAGTTGGCGAAGTATTTCACAGAAGAGCTCGATCTTGATAAAGACGTCACGATTTCGGCTCGGAACGAGTTAACTATCCCAGAACTTGAAGAGGGTGAATTCTTGGTAAGCGTTAGAGTGCCAGTAGTCGATTTTTATGAGTTTAATGTAGACAATGTGGATGCAGAGACCGCCGATGCGCTGATTGCTAATCCAAATGTAACGTTGATTGATTTGGACGAGCTTACCAGTAAGAAAAACTTACTTAAGATTAATAATAAATATTATCTCGATTCCTTTAGCGAAGGCGGAGTTTATCGTATTATCACTTTTAAATCCGAGAGGTATGACGAGGAGATTAAACCACTCGTCGCCGAAGCTTATACAAAGTCATTCCCGACGAAGGATACCGTTCTCACATTTGCGCAAACTGGCGTGACGGCACTTTCTCGTGGCATGGACACGAAACTGAAGAACGTTGGCGGTGACGCGACTTATTTCGCTGCGAACATTAAGGATTATTTATCTAGTTTTGATTTAACCCATACTTCAAACGAATCTTCATTTACGGATTATGCAAACTCAAGGAATATTTGCTCTGATAAAAGGTTTATTAATACACTCCTAGCGATTGGCCTAGATATTGTGGAATTAACTGGTAATCATAATGTCGACTGTGGTGCACAGGCGGCCATTGATACAGTTGAGACCTACTTAAACAACGGTATGAAGATCGTGGGTGGTGGTAGAAATGCCGAAGAGGCTTATGTGCCGCTTCGCATCTCGGAAAAGGGAACCAATATTACCTTCCTCGCCTTTAACCAATCGACCGGTGGTGCGACTTATGGCACAAGACCAGGAGCCAATCAATACTATGAGGAAGTGATTTCACAGCAAATCCAGGCTGCTAAAAACGCCGGTGATTTAGTGATTGTCGATATTCAATACTATGAATGTAATGCCTACGCTTCGACTTATGAAGATCCAACTTGCGACCGCGCAAATTCATCAGCCGGTGATCAGGTCGGACTATTTAGACATATTATCGATCTTGGCGCCGATGTAGTAGTTGGTACTTCTGCGCATCAACCACAAACCTTCGAGGTTTATGGCAATGGTGTGATTTATTATGGTCTCGGTAATCTCTTCTTTGATCAAGTCTGGTGGCCTGGCACGACGAGAAGCCTCGTCCTCGCGCACTATTTCTACAATGGGAAACTGCTCCAAACGAAAATGGTACCAACCGTTTACGGTAACGAAATGCAAACCAGACTACTAGATAAGGAGACATCAGTATGGTTTCTAAACAGACTAGCAAGCGTGCATCCATAAAAGGATTCATCAAGATTTTCCTATTATTTGCCATTGTGGCATCGTTTACAGCCTTGGTGATCCATGTTTGTGTAAATTATCTACCAAAGAAAGAACCGGAGCAGTCACAAAACCAGGAACCAGAACCGGAGCCAGAGCCAGAACCAGAACCGGAGCCGGTCATTCCGGAAATAAATTTCCAGCCGACTATCGATGCTTGGGTGAATTCGGTGGGTGGCAAAAAAGGCGTGATGGTTTACGATATTGATTTGAATAAAATTGTCGGCGAATACAATGTTGATACAAAATTTGCCACTGCTTCGCTTTATAAACTCTATGTGGTCTATCACGGCTATCGTTTGGTCCAAAAGGGCGAATGGGATCGCAATGCGGTTGCGAATGGGCGGGGAAATACGATTCTCGAATGCCTAGACGCTGCAATTCGTTCATCCGATTCTGGTTGTGCCGAGCCACTTTGGTCTAAGATTGGGCAGAGTCATTTGAATGATGTCGTAAACTATGAATTTGGCATGATGAGCGTGACAGTTTCGAGTTTATCGGCGACCACTCGCGAGATAAAAGACATGATGATGATGTTCTATAACCATACCGAGATTACCGATGAATCATTGATTGCCGTAATGAAGGATTCGTTCTTAAATCAACCAGTGACGACCTATAATTGGCGTCAAGGGTTACCTTCTGGCTTTTCAGCAGCTGCTAAAGTTTATAACAAAGTAGGGTGGAATTACAGCCCAGATGCAGGAGCTTGGACGATTTACGACGATGCTGCCATTGTGGAATTTCCGGCCGAGAATCGCCACTTTGTTGTAGTAGTGATGTCTAGCTACGTACCATACCAACAAATTGCCCGTTTCGGCTCAGAATTTGAGGCCGCCTACCACGCCGGTATTACCGCCGCTGCATCGGCTGATTCGGCATCTGGTTCCCAGAATTAGAACCAACTGTCGTCACAATACCATTAATCGTAAATGATTCGGTTTTGGCGCCGTTTAGATACAAAGTATAAGTTTTACCTTCTTCAAATTTTTCGGTACCGGCGGAAATATGATTAAAGGTCTTGAGCGAAGTATGGCTTAAGACGGTTTCACCAGCTGAATTTTTGATTTCGATCTTGGTGCCGGCTTTTTGGGATGATGAGAGATAGATACTGACATTATTGATTGAGGATGTAGTGCCGAGCGATTCGGCCATACCGCTGGCGCCGATTGCAATAACGGAGCCGCCATTAAAGGAAATTCCGGAACCAGAATCCAGAGCGCCATTGCCATTGTTGGTTGGACCGTCAACTACAACTTCGCCACCGTTGAAAGTAAGATAGCCATTACTATCTAAACCATCGCCGGCCGCATTAACATAGATTTTACCGCCATTAATAGTGAGCGCACAGCTCGTATCGGCATCAAACGGATTTGCGCCCGGACGATTGTTAGCCGAGGCATCGTTACCGCCGCCGGCATTCATGCCATCATCTGACGCGACGACCGAAATCTCGCCACCATTGACGGTAATTGCCTTCGCTTCTAGGCCTTCATAGCTCTTTAAAACACTAATTTTGCCGGCATCAACGATTAGTTCTTTGTCGGCATGGATACCGTCGTCACCGGACGAAATTTCGATGTTGGCACCCATAATTCCAATGTAATTATTCGAATGGACACCGTCGTCTTTGGACGAGATGATGAAGTTCCCATCGTGAATTAGAATACTATTAACTGCTTTGATGCCCTTAGCGCTGGCTGTAATGTTAAAGGCGCCTTGTTCGATTAATACAAAACCTTTGCCGGCGGTGATTTCGTTAGTTGATTTCATGCCGTCACCACCGGCTTCGATTGTGAAAACACCGTCCACAACATAAATTGAGTCTTTACCACGAATACCATCATCTTTAGCTATAATGGTATACTCGCCACCATTAAACTTTAAATCGTCTTTTGAAACAATGCCGTCTTGATAGTTGGCAGTGATAGCGAGTGAGCCGTCGCCGATAAAGGCGAGATCGGCTTTAGAATAGACTACGCCTTTAACATCTTCGTCGAGATTTCCTGCGTAGGTTTCGCCATCTTTTAGAGTATTCTTGCCAATTAATTCAATTACTAAATCATCCGCTTCATAGCAGGCAATGGCCGGGCCATACGAGTTTTTGATTGTGACGTTGTCGAGAATTAGTTTTACAACGCCGTCTTTTACATTAATACTGACGAGACCGTTTTTAAGTTCGCCAGATAAATGATAAACACCGGATTTATTAATCGTATAGCTTTCGCTAAGAACAACATCGGTAGTTTGATATTTGTCCCAATTAATCTTTAAATCACCATTGTCGGTATTAATAGAACGCTCGATTTTATTGCCATTGTCATGTCCAATATTAATAACGATGGCCGAGATTAAGGCCGCGACCGCCATAGCGCCGATGGCAATCCATTTATAATCGATTCTGGATTTCATTAAATCTCCTCGTCAGCGCATGGTTCGGAAAGTAACACTTTAAGATTCATGTTTTTTATGCGGATTTCATCGAGAAAATCTTTTTCTTTCACACCGTGTTTGATTCTGACGTCATAGGTTAATTTGTAGAGGCTCCCCATATTCATGGTCTTCATACGGACAAGATTGTGCCTTGAGGTGTATTTCTTGAAGATTTCGTCAAAGACTTCATCGTAGTCCATATCTTCTGGAATGACAACTTTTAGAATCTTGTCGTGATGATCTGGCTCCAAGAATTTTGTGTAGCTAAATAGAACGATGGCGATAACGGCGATAACCGTAATTACAGTGCCAAATAATACATGTCCCATGCCACAAGCAAGGCCAATCATCATCGCGAAGAAAATCGCAAGTAGGTCTTTGGCGCGACCCTGCAGGGAACGGAAACGAATTAACGAAAAGGCACCGAGAATCGCAATCGAAGTACCGAGATTGCCGTTAATCATAATCATCACAGCCATTACGAGCAGTGGCAAGACGGCTAGCGTGATTAAGAAGCCTTTCGTGGTTTGCGAAGTCTTCATATGGGTGAGGGCTAGGACAAGCCCAAGGCCGAGGGCGACTCCTGCTGAAATTAAAGCTGTCGTGATTTCTAATCCAGTCGTGCTGGCGTCAAATATACTGTTAAACATTTTGCTCCTTTCTTAATATTCCGTATACTTTTCCGATTTTAGAAAAACGCTGTGGGTAGGCATGTTCTTTGGAGAGTGCGTGGACGAGCCACATTGGATAACTCCCTTGGGCTTTGATTTCCATAATCAGTTCGCCCCGTTTTAAAGCTGATTTATCCTTCTTATTCTTCGTAAATTTTAAGTTGCGATTGCGGTATTTTAGGCTCGAATCAAAGGTGATTCGTAGATTGTTTTCGCCTTTGTAACTCTCGCGGTTATAATAAACCAGAATCTTTGGCTTCAAATTATATTGCCTAATGAAATAATCGATTTCGCGAGCAATTTGTATGTCGGTCGGATTTTCAACTTTGCGGCCGGCGATTTCGATGAAATCAGCTTTCTTCTTAATAAAATCATTGTAGTCTTTGTGCGTCACAAGCACACGGCGTTTATATCCAACGTTATAATCTTTACCTAGTAGTTTGGTCTTAATTTCAAAGAAGGCTTTATTGTAGCCATAATACGAACGTACGCGTAGCTTTTCTTTAAAGACTGGATGATCGATGGATTGGATAATGAAATCGTAGTTGTCGTTGTCAAAATAAATATTAAATACACCTGACTTGTGGAACTTATCCTTCTTCATATTCTTCTTAATGACCTTCAGGAGTTCCTTTTTTTGTGCGGATGTAATTAAATATTTCTTTTCAACTCGATCAAATGTTTTTTCATCCATACTCTCTCTATATTAAACCACGAAACTTAAAATTTTTTTAAATTTTAGAAATTTTAAGTTTTCATAATTAGCACATGTGTTATGATGAAACTATGAGAATACTATATGTTGAAGACGAAAAGTTCTTGGCAGAAGCCGTAATTCATTTATTAAAGAAAGAAAAAATCATGGTCGATTGGGCCGCCGATGGCGAAGAAGGTCTTAGCCTCGCCCTGAAGCCTAACTACGACTGTATTGTGCTAGATATTATGCTACCAAAGATGTCTGGGCTCGATATTTTAAAGATTGTCCGGGCACGGGGAATTAAAACGCCGATTATTATGTTGTCTGCATTAAACGAAGTCGAGGATAAGATTCGTGGACTCGAAGATGGTGCCGACGATTATCTCGCTAAACCATTTAAGACGGCAGAACTAATTGCACGTATTAATGCTTTGACGCGCCGTCCGCCACTAGTCGAGCAGAAGAAAATTATATACGGGGATTTGACTTTTGATCCGGCAAACCGCACGCTAAATAGTGTGTCTCTCACCGACAAAGAAGCGGAGATTTTCTTAATGCTCGTGAAGAGTCCGGATGCCGCTGTTACAAAATCGCAGATTCTCGCCCATGTTTGGGGCGCGGAATCCGAGTTCGAAGAAAACTATGTCGAAGTTTATATGAGTTATTTACGTAAAAAGATGAAAGGTCTAAAATCGAAAGTGTCGATTAAGACGATCCGTAACCTTGGGTATAAATTAGATGTTCAAAAAGCTTCGAAATAGATTAATTCTGATTAACTTCAGTATTTCTTCCGTCGTCATTTTGATTACTTTTACGGCGATTTATATTACTTCGACGCGTTCAGCCGACATGCGGCCACCGATGATGGAAGTGAGTGTCGATTCGGAAGCTAGCAAATTATTTGATGCTTGGATTCGAAGTGAGCGAGAGGCGGCAGCAAAGAACCTATTATTGTCATTAATAGTTTCTGGTGTCGGAATTGAACTCGCTGTAATTTTTATTTCATATTATCTAGCCGAAGAAGCGATTAAACCGGTGAAGGAGGCCTATGAATCGCAGAAGGTCTTTATTGCCAATGCTTCACATGAGATTAAGACACCGCTTGCCGCGATTTCGGCTAACCTTGAAGCTGCCGATATTAAGAATAATCACTGGATTGATAACGTGGCAATGGAAACGGAGAAGTTAACAGCGCTGAATTCTGAACTCCTGACACTTGCACGGACCGATCTAGTGAATACTGTGACTAGCGAGGAAGTCAATGTGAAGGAACTGGTTGAAAAACAGCTGAAAAGCTTTGAGCCGAGAATGAAGGATATTAAGTTTAAGAAAGAACTTAATGTCTCTGATAAAGTTAAAGTGAATGCCAATGATTTTTCGCAACTACTCGGCATTCTGATGGATAATGCAATTAAATACTCCGACAATAAGATTACTTTGACACTTGAAGACCATGTCCTCAAGGTCACAAACGATGGCGCTACGATTAGTAAAGATGCGCTCCCCCATGTATTTGATCGTTTTTACCAGGCGGATAAGAACTCCGAAGGGGTCGGGCTCGGACTTTCGATTGCCAAATCTCTGGCCGATCGCAACCATTGGAATCTAAGCGTGAAATCGAATAGTAATACCACATTTACGCTGAATTTCTAGCATTCTGCTCCCATTCTTTTTATGCTAAAATAATAGTGTATGCTAGAGTTAAGGAGTGTGACGAAAGTCTACGAGACTGGTGGTATTAAGCGTACCGTCCTTAATAATTTTGATGTCAATTTTCCGGTCTCGGAATTTGCGGCAATTCTTGGCCCGTCTGGTTCCGGTAAAACTACGCTTCTTAATATTATCGGTGGGCTTGACCACTATACTTCTGGTGATTTGATTATCAATGAAAAAAGTACTAAAAAGTTCAAAGATAAAGATTGGGATAGCTATCGTAACCACCGAATTGGTTTTGTTTTTCAGAGTTATAATTTGATTCCACACCAGACGGTTTTACAAAACGTGCGTCTAGCACTAACGCTATCTGGTATTTCAAAAAGAGATTCAATTATTCGCGCCAAGAAGGCCCTAAAAGATGTGGGGCTATCTGAACATATTGATAAACTACCAAGCCAACTTTCAGGTGGGCAGATGCAACGCGTGGCGATTGCACGTGCGCTTGTGAACGATCCGGATATTTTACTTGCAGACGAACCAACCGGCGCTCTTGATTCTGAAACTAGTATCCAAATTATGGAGCTCCTAAAAGAAATCGCTAAAGATAAGCTTGTGATCATGGTGACGCACAACCCGGAGCTTGCTGACCAATATGCGACGAGAATTATTCGTTTGAAAGACGGTAAAATTACTGCAGACTCCGAGAAATATGATGGCAGTATTAAGACGGATTTAGACGCTTTTAATGCTGGAAGCAAGAGTAGAAAGACGAAAATGTCTTTCTTTACGGCATTATCTTTGTCGCTCAAAAACTTAATGACTAAGAAGGCCCGCACCATTTTAGTATCGGTGGCTGGCTCGATTGGCATTATTGGTATCGCCTTGATTTCAGCCGTCTCAACTGGGTTCCAAAACTATATTGATTATATTGAGGAGAATACGCTAACTTCCTACCCATTGATTCTTTCAAAAGAGTCGGCAGATATTACGGGAATGTTACTTAGCCTTACTGGTACGACCAACAGCAATATCGAAGGTAATTTTGTGAACGAAAATCGCGTCCTCACGTCAATGCTTGGTAGCGTTTCATCGAATGATTTGAAGGCCTTCCAGGATTATCTCGACCGCCACAATGATGAAGTGAAGGATGATATTAAAGTAATTAATTATACTTACAATGTCGATCCACCGATTTATACGATTGACGCGACCAAAAAGGTGGCAAAACTTAATCCGAATAGTTTGTTTGAGTCATTCTATGGTGGTAGCACCATTATGAGTTCATATTCTAATCTAACTTCCGTGTTTGAGCAGTTTAATATTGAAGTAATTCGCGACACCACTAAAGTCGTAAGTGGGCGTTATCCGGAGAAATACAACGAGATGGCAATTGTATTGTCTGATCCACACGAGATTTCAGATTTACTCGCCTATTCGTTGGGTTATCATGATACGAGCGAATTGTCGACGCTGATTACCAAAGTAATGAGTGGTGAGAGCGTACAGATTGAGGGGGAACCACTCAAACTCTCGTACGATGATTTAATGAATAAGGAATACAAACTCATTTATCCGTATAATTTGTATAAATACAACTCGAAATACGAAGTCTACGAGGATATGAGCGAGAATGAAGAATACATGAAGAAACTTTACGATTCAGCCGAAACGCTCAAAATTGTGGGTGTTTTGACGCCGAAAGATAATGTATCTTTGATGACAAGCGGTGTATTATATCTACCAAGTCTAGTTGAGAAGATTATTGAAAAATCCAGCGAGACGGAGATAGTTAAGAAACAGTTGTCGACCCCGGAGATTGACGTCTTTTCGAATACTGAATTTGGCAAAAAGAAAAATGATTTCAACTTCCAGTTCTCCGATTTAGTATCGGTTGATTCGAATAAACTGGCGCAGGCATTTGATGTGAAAATCGACCAAAACATGGTGGCCGCTAAAACTAAGGACTATATAAATCAGATTTCGGAATCAATCGATGCGGATATTCGCCCAATTAGAAAAGAACTCGCTGACGAATTAGACGAATTAACGCCAGAAATGATGAGCTTTGTCGCAGCGAAGGCGATGGAGCCGGACTTCGACCCAGCCAAGATGCCAGATTATATTGATGAATTTGTCGCCACGAAGGATTTCTCGGAATTTGAAATCAAATATCTAATCCCGAAAGATCGATTTGTATTGGCTTACGCTGGTATGCTAAAACTCACGATTGCTGGTGGGCAGGATGAATTAATCGATAAGACACTCGATGAGTTTGCGATTGCGATCCTCGAGGTTAGAATGAAATCCGACATCCTGACGAAAGTAGGAGGTTTGTCATCGTATCTCACGAGTAGCTTTGCAAATGCCTTTTCGGTTGATGAATCCGCAATTGTCGGCGCCTTTAAGTTGAATTTTACTGAGGATGAGCTCGCAAGGGTGGTGACGGCGATGTTCACGAAGAGCGAATCGACGCTCGAAGCAAATCTCTCGGCGATGGGTTATCAAAAGCTCGACGAGCCGACCTATATGCAATTCTACTTCAATAGTTTTGATGGCAAGAATCATTTTGTGAGTTTCCTAGATCACTACAACGAAACCTTTAAGTCAATGGGGAAGGATGAAAAAGAAATCAAGTACACCGATATCACAGGCGTACTGATGTCTAGTGTAAAGACAATTGTAGATGCGGTGTCTTACGTCTTAATCGCCTTCGTTTCGATTTCGCTCGTAGTCAGTTCTATTATGATTGGCGTGATTACTTATATTTCAGTTTACGAGCGCACGAAGGAAATTGGCATTCTACGTGCCATTGGCGCAAGCAAACACAATATCTCGAACATCTTTAATGCTGAAACGTTTATTATTGGATTCTTGTCTGGAATCTTTGGCATCGGGATTTCATATCTACTAATCCCAATCATCAATGCGGTTCTTCATCATTTCACGGGTGATATACCTTTATCGGCAACGCTCGCCATTAATACAGCAATTGGGCTAATTGTGCTGAGTGTGGTACTGACTCTGATTGGCGGCTTAATTCCAGCTCGCTCGGCTTCAAAGAAAGATCCAGTCGAAGCGTTGAGAAGCGAATAATATATATGCATTTTGGCATTTTTGTGGTATAATATATCTATCCTGATGGGGATTCGCCAAGTGGTAAGGCAGTGGGTTCTGGTCCCACCATTCGGGGGTTCGAATCCCTCATCCCCAGCCAAGTTTTATAAAGCCTTCGGGCTTATTTTTATATAATAGACCTATACTGTATCTTTTACGATTTCTTCCATCTTTTGAGCGTTGGGAAGACCTTTGAGCAATACTCTTTCATTTGCTCATTCGTCATTCCAGCTTGTTCGCCAAATTGTGAGCATTTTTCGATATATTCTTCCATCGAGCTTTTATCAAGGAATTCGCCGTCTTTGTAACACCATTTGCAATAGTCCTCGTTTTTGCTACCGTCTTTCTCGGTGGCAAACATGTCCTCTGAGGTTAGTGGCATTGCGCAGCTTTGACAAATCTTTGATTCCATAAAAAATCCTTGTTTATTGATTATATTATAGCACTTTATCGATCCTAGATTTGTGGATCACTAATGGCAATCTTGAAGTTGCTGATTTGGCCAACGAAGAACCGACGTGGCGTGCCATTTTCTTTAGGGCCGGCACCAACCCAGACTTCAGTATTAAATGGACCGGCGAGATTGGCGTAATTTATAATCATTTGTTCAGTACCATTATTTAGCTTTCCGTAGAGAATATTATTTACCCTCTTGATTGAGACTTTGTTTGATTCGCCAGTAAAGTACTTCCTGACGCGGTCGCTGCTAGCCGATGAGGCATTGGCTGCAAATTCGTATTGGCCAGTCTCACCAAGCCTGAAGCAGAAGCCCGGCCATGGTTGACCAGTTTCGTCCATTGATGAGACGACTGTATTCTGGACGGCATTAGTACCCATACTGTCGATGTTGAAAATGATTTCAAAGTCTTTTCCGAAGTTAGTACTATCGAATAGACGTACTCCAGTATTTAGATAATTCGTACCATCAAATGACAGAACGGTTTGATTTGGCACATAGACGCTGTCGGCCCAGATAGCGTAAAGATCAACTGTATCATTGGCGGTTTCGGTAAGGCCGGTTAGTATTTGTTCTTCGTCGAAGTAATCTTTGCCAGTGCCATCCGCGGTAGTACTCCACTTTACAAACTGCTTCGTGCCGTTCGTGAACGTGTTGGCGTCTAGGGTTTGACCGTCGCCATAGACTAATTCTTGTTCTACCGTGTTGTCGGCAACTGTGTTGTCGTGGAAGACTACAGTGTAGCTAACTGGAGGGACCCAAATAGCGTAGAGTATAACCACACTACCTGGAGTACCAATATGATCAACAGTTTCTCCAGGATTATAACAGGTGCCAGTGCCATCCGGCATGGTATTCCAACATTCAAACATGTTGTTGGCTTTGGTAGGAACAATAATCGATAGTTCACCGCCTTCAACTTCCATGATATGGCTGGCCGGTGGCGTACTGCCGCCTTGTGTATCATATTGAACGAGATAAGTGGTTGCATCGTAAATCTCAAGTTTAAAGTCAGAAATAGTTGCTTCAATAAACCGAGCCGGATTCCCACTGCTATCGATAATGCCACCAATAGTCGCAGTATAGCTGAAATACCTGTTGAAACCAGAAAGATCTATCAATGTCGTAAATGAAGTACCGCCGTTCGTACTGTAGGAAAGAATTCCATCTTTTTTCCTGACAACAATTCTAGTGCCGGCAGTAGTAGGAACGGTCTTGGCGATGGTTGATCCGGTATATGCAGTACGAATCTGGAGAGTAGTTGCATTACTGGCTCTTAGATGGAAGCCTGGCCATGGTGAGGTGCCATTCTCATCTTTATTTGAGAATAAGGTTGCCTGAGTGGTTTGATGCGTACCAAACGAGTTAATGGTAAATTCGACTGTAAAGTCTTTAGTAGCGTTAGTCTGATTAAGCAGCGCAACACCAGTATTAATGACGCCGCCAGTTGCATATTTCGCACAATCACCAGTCACATTGCCTTGACCGTCAAAGGCACAGGAACCATCAAATTTGAAACCATGGAGCCACTGGGCATAGAGTGTAATTGTGGCATTATTTGTGGTTGTAAGGTTATTGACCTGTTCAGCATCTTCATACGCTGTACCAGTACCATCAGCACTAGTGTTCCAGCCCAAGAATTGATGATCGGCAATTCTGTAAGCGTTAGCAGTGATGGTTTGTGCTGTGCCATAGGTGAAGTTTTGATTGCTCATCGAGCCTGTAACAGTCATACCTTGTGGAGCGTTGCTATTAAAGGCAATTTGATAAGTAATTGGTGTCCAAATCGCATATAAGTTCACTGTCGTTCCATCATTTATATCTAGTAGCATCGTGTCGCCAGGTTGATAGGTAGCAACCGAAGCATTCTGGTTCTTGCTCCAGCCGAGGAAGACATAGCCGGTCCTGGTCGGTGTTTCACTAGCAATAGTAGTGTCAGTAGCCGAAAGATCCTCAGTTACTGGTGAAGTTGGCATATTCGAAACGGCATCTTCCGTATTGCTTTCATAATAAATTGCGTATCCGACCGGGTTGGCGGTGATGGCTAGCTCGTAGGTCCTGGCATAATCGCCGTATGGCACATCAATATCGACATAAGCACCAAATGAAAGGGAATAAGTATTACTGCCAGCAGTCAAGGTTTGAATGAGTGCTTGCCCGCCAGAAGTTAAGGCGCTGTCGGAAATCGGCAGGTAATTAGTGCCGTTTAGGCTATAGCCGTAGGCCGTTGAGCCAAAGTTGGCTAATGGAATACCAGTAGTATTGCCGCTCGGGAGCGTTACGGTCGGGATGGTGGCATTATTATTACCAACATAGCTAAGGCTAGTGCTGCCTGTAGTTTTGATTGATATATTGTATCCTGTAAGATTTGTGGTGGAGGCTGTGATTGTTTCTGTTACTGAGTTCGTCATTCCTTGGTCGACACTGAAAGCGAGACTGCCTCCCGAGGAGATTGATATCGATAGCGAGTCTTCTGCAAACACCTTGATCGGATTAAGAATTGTAGCGCAGAGAGCAAAAACCACCGGTGAGAACCAGATTATTTTCTTCGAAAAACTTGCATTTCTCGAATGCCAAAAATTTGCTAATTTTTGAATTAACATAATCCTTTTGTTTTATTTGCCTCCACACTAACGTGATTCTGCCTCGCTTTGCAAAAATCACATTACTGCTTATATTTAATGATACATGATTTTTAACATAAATGTAATAGTTTTTATTTATGTTTTTAATGTTCTTACACTTTATTTTTTCAGATGAAAGTGGTATAATCACACGCGGCGTGGCGGGTTAAATACCGCCATGTACTTTTACAAGGAGGTAGAGTATATGGTCTACTCATTGACGTTGGTGATAGTCTGTATTACGTTCATCCTGATCTGGCGAAACTTCATTGACCTTCGCAATCATAACGAGGGCACGGAAGAGATGCAAGAACTGGCTGGCATAATTCGGGCTGGAGCCAAAACCTTTCTGAAGCGAGAATACCGAATCATTGCGCCGACTGTTTTAATCGTCGCTTTGATGTATTCACTGTTTCGTGAAGTAGGTTCCGGAATTACTTTTATTTTCGGTGCCTTACTTAGCATAACAGCAGTGGAGATCGGTATGCGTGGCGGAACATATGCCAATGTGCGGACAACCAATGCAGCACGAGTAACCGGCGCGATGAGCAGAACGATGCGGATTGCGCTTCTTGGTGGGAGCCTGAGTGGTTATTCGGTGCCAGCATTTGGATTACTTGGATTTTTAATAGTATGGTTAGTTTCTGGCGGTCCCCATTCGGATATCGTTGGATATGGCTTATTAATTAAGAATCCCTGTAACGCCGTCACTATGAGGCTGACGACCTATTCACTGGGCTGTTCAGTCGTAGCAATGTTTAACCGCGTCGCCGGTGGCAACTATACGAAAGCCGCCGACATCTCTGCGGACATAGTCGGCAAGAACGTTCACAACATGCCTGAGGATGACTCCAGAATGCCAAACTCGCTCGCTGATTTTATTGGCGACTGCGTAAATGACATCGCTGGTAACATTTCCGATCTTCTGGAGAGTTTCGTTGCAACACCGACTGCATGCATCTTGATTTCTATGCAGGTGTTTAAGAACAATCCGGAAGCACTAACCGCAGCTTGTATGTTGCCATTCATTCTGGCAGCAGGAGGGCTACTTAGTAGTATCGTTGGCGTTAATCACATCATCGTCAAGAATAAGAAGCAAACTGCTTATGTTCAAGTCGATGGCAAGATGGTACCACACGAATACTCACGTGAAACGAACGATCCTGGCGAAGAACTCAACCGAGCGACATACCTTTCGGCAATTGTCGTAATCGCGGTGGCTCTTTATGGCGCACATGCAATTTTTGGAAAAGTCTCCGGCTTGGAAGACGTTTTTAAGATTGGATGGGTCTCGCCATGGGTAGCGGCCGTACTTGGTATGGTTAGCTCGGTAGCCGTAGGCAAGATTACTGAATACTACACTAGTATGAAGTACAAGCCGGTTAAACGGCTAGCTCAAATGGCAACCGAAGGTGAGGCCTTTGTGGTGACCTATGGTGATGCAGTCGGAGCCCGTTCAGTGCTCCTGCCGGTACTTGTGATTGGTATTTCTATCATCTTGTCCGGTATCCTTTGCGGAACCTATGGTATCGCAATCGCCGCTCTTGGTATGCTGAGCTTCGTTGGTACGACTGTCTCGATTGATGCTTTTGGCCCCATCGCCGATAATGCTGGTGGTATCGCCGAGAGTTGTCATCTCGAGGAAAGTGTTCGTAAAATTACCGATGAGCTGGATGCCGTCGGTAACACCACAGCAGCTATTGGTAAAGGCAACGCAATTGGTTCGGCAGCATTCGCAACCGTCGCACTGATTATGTCCTACATCGGTAGTTATCCCGCTTCAGACTACAGCAATCCCATGGTTATTATCAGCGTAATTGTTGGTGGCATCATCGGCGGTGCTCTCATCGAATTCTTTATTTCGATTCTGACCGAAAACACCATCAACTCAGCAAAACTGATGGCTGACGAAGGAGAGCGTCAGCTGAAGATTCCTGGAATCATTGAGGGAACGAAAAAACCTGATTATGAAAAGGTAATCAAAATGGCAGCCGATGAAGCCTTGCGCTGCATGCTCCTGCCATCCATCCTGGCACTTGTTTCGCCTATCGTCTTTGGGTTCCCGTTTGGACCCGAAATCGTGCTCGGTCTCCTGGGCGGTAGCACCATCGTGGCAATTAGCCGTGCCATCTTTAACGGCAACTCTGGCGGCGCCTTCGACAACGCAAAGAAGTTGATCGAAACTGGCGGTCTGCCGGGCCACCCGAAAGGCTCTGCGGCGCATAAAGCTGCAGTAGTCGGTGATACCGTTGGCGATACACGTAAGGACGTTGTGGGCGTGGCGCTTGATATCTTTATCAAGACCATGTCGACCGTCGCAAATACTCTGGCACCGGTTTTCTATACGTACCGGTTGTTCTAACTCCTTGCCCCCGGCTTAAAGTCGGGGGCTTTTTCATGTGCTATAATAATATATATGGCAAAGAAGAAACTTTTTTCGATTGATCAACTTAAAAACCTTTCGGCCGAAGAAGTGATTGATAAGATGCAACATGAGAATTATTCACTTCTTAACACACTCGGTGCTGAAAAACTTCGTAAGGAAATGGTGCCGGTAGGTAAAGCTTGCAATACGGCAATTAATTATTTCTTTAAGACAACTGGACCAAAGAAAGATCCAGTGAAACATACGCAAGCGGCACGTCGTAAACTCGTGAAGATCTTGTCTAAACTTACACCTGGCTCGTATGAAGGCATGCCGAAGGACCAGAAAAATGGCTTAGTCGTTGGTTTTAACCATCCGTCACTCGGTGAAATTGCCCGTATATTATTGATGAAGGTTGATATTATGGGCGAAAAACCAATGTATTTCCCGGTGAATTTGCCGTGGTACGAGGCACTCGCACCGAATTATGACCGGATCAAGAAACTTGGAATTATCATCACGCCGACGATCACTCCGGCGACGTGGGGCAAAATTGGTCTTAAGGAAGGCACCGAATTATATGAACACGCCAATCGTTTAAAACACGACTTTCGCGATGTTTATACCAAGATTTCGCATGATGGCGTAAAGAATGGTGGTGTGATTTTCGTAGCACCATCCGCTACACGCCAAGCGACCGTATTTAAGACTAAGGCTGTCTATGATAAAAAAGAAGATATTATCCCAACCATGTCCGTTCTAGCTTTGAAGCTTTATCAAGATAAAGATATTAAATGTGATTTCTTGCCGATGGCAATCTTACCACCAGAAAACTATAAGCGCGGCTTGAACTTCCGGAAAAAATATAAATTAATTCCGGGCGAAATGATGACCGCTGACGAAATCAAGAAGAAGTATTTCAAGACAAAAAATCCGAAGCGACTCGAGGGATTTGATTACGATTTTCACATGCGCATTGCCAAGAAACTCCCGAAAAAGTTTTGGTATTAAACATTCGTTCGTGCTATAATCATAAGCATAATGCAAGATGAACCGTATTTTTATCATCCGCTCGAAAATATCGAGGATATTGATGATTTTGAGACTGCCGTTAATAGGACGCATTTAACGAAGAGCTTATCGCCGGAACGTCCATACACTTATTGGACGCTCGAGATTTATGATCAAGAAAATGGCATTCGTGGTGGCGGTGGCTTGGGTGTGCTTGCAGCTGATACGCGGCGCGTGGCTGAACAAATGGGTGTGCCATTTGCCTTAATCACGCCATTTTACCCAAGTGAAGGCCATCAAAAAATGGATGGCAATCGTATAATTGACGAGCATCGTCCGGTTGACTATCGTAATTTTGGTTTTAAATATATTGATTCAGTCAACATCAAATGTTGTGGCACGCTCTGTCATCTTGATGTAGTCGAGAAATGTTTCCGTTCGTCACGAATTATTTGTATTACGGAGCCGAACTTTGGCGAACTCTATTCCGGAATGAGTGGTTCAGATCACCGTTTATATCAGGAAGTTTCGCTTGGGTTTGGTGGATATGCTGCCCTTAAACTACTTGGTCTCAAACCGGCCATTATGCAGTTAAATGAAGTAGCTACTTTCTTTGCGGCACTCGCCCGCCTCGACGAGCTCGCTTCAAATGGCATGGATTTTTACGAAGCCGTCGTTTACACTAGAAAGCATACTTTGTACACGAACCATACACTTGTGCAAGCTGCCGAGGCCGAGTTTGGCATTGAGCAATTTGAACGTTTTGTTTATCCAAATCTCAAATCGCCGGCTGTCCGGAAGTGGATTAATGACAAATTCGTAAACGGCAAGATGAAATTGTCGTCGGTTGCGATTGAGATTGCGGAACTTAGAAGTGGCGTTTCAAAACTTCACGCGAGGGTTGCTAACTATCATGATATTGCCGGCAATAAAGTGAAGTTTAAAGCCATCACGAATGGTATCGATATGAATAAATGGGTGATGCCAGAAATCATGAAGTTTTATCACGAAAATAATATTGTTGATAATATTAATTATCCGACCGAGAAGTTCATTGGGAACCTAAGCGCCATTACAGCCGACAAGGTTCGCGAGTTAAAGCGTCGCGGTCGCGCAATTCTGAATGAGGCTTTATCTAATCGTCCGGATCAGAATGGTAAGATTTTGCATTTTGACGATGACGAATTTATCTTTGATTTTAAGCGTCGCTTTGTCGACTATAAGCGTCCGGAACTACCGTTTAAGAATCTTTCGAGACTGAGGCAGATTCTAGAAAGCGCCAATGCGCATTATATTCTAGCCGGCCGCATTCATACTGGCGACGACACCATGGCCGGGAAGCTTTACAAGCTCCTCGACGAGATTAAAAAAGATGAATTCCTAAGTTCGCATGTCCATTACATTGCCGATTATGACGAAAAACTCGCCTACGGGCTGTCTTGTGGTTCGAATACGGCGATTAATGTGCCAATTGTGGGGCTCGAAGCCTGTGGCACCTCCTGGATGAAGGATATCGCCAACTTAAATCTCCTAATTTCCACCCATGACGGTGGCGTAGCGGATGCATCCTACGATAATTATTTATCAGTCCGCGGTGCGTCTGAAAATGATGAACTTGAAGAACTCTATCGTCGCATGGAGGAAGCCGTAAATGCATGGCAAAATGACTTCGATCTCGAATTCTTAATGCAAAAACAACTTTCCGCTTACATTCCGGTGATTTCCGGCTCTAGAATGATGCGCGATTATCTTGACTATTTATTCCCGGCGTAGTATACTATTGACAAGTCTGGTATCAGACTTTTTTTAATAACAAGGAGTAAAATGGCTAAACCTAAAATAACCCGTATCAAGGCTGGCGAAGCTTCCAAGGAAACCAAGGAAGAGGAGCAAACGCCTATTACTCGGAAAAAAGTTGTCGTCAAAGACAAAAAACTTGAGAAAACCAATCGAAAAGAGGACAAAAAAGCCGCTAAAGCCACTAAAAAAGAAGCGAAAAGGCAAGCCAAAGAAAACGGCGAAAAGAAACCATTTATTCTGTTCCGCCCGTTTGTAGCATTTTTCCGTTACATTCGCGATTCCTGGCGTGAAATCCGCCAAGTTCGCTGGCCAAACCGTAAGGCCACTTGGAAAATGGTACTTGCTGTGCTCGTTTATACAGCAATTTTTGCAGTAGTCATCATGCTACTTGATCTGTTCTTTACATGGCTATTTAGTATTATTTTAGGATAAAAGAAAGGAATTATAGATGGCTGTAAACCGTTATGATGCAACTCGTTCGTGGTATGCAATTTCTACATACAGCGGTTACGAGGATAAGGTTGCTGATAGTATTAATCAGCGTACCAACACTGTCGAAATGGCAGACAAAATTTTCGAAGCAATTGTGCCAAAAGAAAAGCAAATCGAGATTAAAAATGGCAAGCGCAAAGTCGTAGATCGCAAGATTCTTCAAGGCTATGTGCTCGTTGATATGAAACTCTCGGATGAAACTTGGTACATCATCCGTAACACCCCAGGCGTGACTGGCTTTATTGGCACTGGCACCCAACCAACCCCAGTTTCAGAAAAGGAAATCGCCAAAATCAAGAAGCGTATGGGTGTAGAAGATCCTAAATTCTCCGTCAAATATGAAATCGGCGAAGTCGTTTCGATTACCGATGGTCCATTTAAAGGATTTGATGGCACTGTTTCGGAAATCGATGCCGCTAAGGGCAAGCTCAAAGTCATGGTATCAATGTTTGGACGTGAAACACCAGTCGAACTTGATGCACTTCAAGTCAAGCAATTAAACTAAATAACAAAGAATACTCTCTTTAAGGAGCATTCGCGACCAACGGGGAGCGAACCGAGCGAAGATTCACCCGTAACGACGGGCTGAATCGAGCGCCTCCGAAAAGAGAGTATTTTTGTTTTTTACTTTACTTTTTTACACTTTCTTGGTATAATTGTATGCGTTACATAAATGCTTCTAAAATTATTAATTTTAATGGGAATTTTAATTCGATGGCAGAAAAGAAAGTTATCGGTAATTTGAAACTTAGAATCCCTGGCGGTCGTGCAACTGCAGGTCCTCCGGTTGGTTCTACGCTTGGTCAATGGGGTCTTAACATGATGGATTTCATCAACCCATTCAACGAAAAGACCAAGGAATTCATGGGCAAGAACGTAATTGTTCACATCCGTGTCTTCGAAGACCGCACCTTTGATTGGAAGTGTCTCGGTCAACCAGTAGATGATCTCATTCGCGAAGCAATCAAGATTGAGAAAGGCTCTGGTAAACCAAACGTTGAGAAGGTCGGCAAAATCAGCCGTGCTCAGCTCGAAGAGATTGCCAAAGCCAAGATGGAACAACTCAACGCAGTTGATCTCGATGGCGCAGTCAAAATCGTGGCCGGCACTGCTCGCTCAATGGGCGTAGAAGTTACTGACTAAAGTTTAAGAAAACAGGTCCGAAAGGGCCTGTTTTTTGTCTCCGGTTTGACCGGCCTCTCTATTAATGATATAATGTATCTGGGTTTACCCAGAGATTTTAGTTAGGAGGCTAAAATGGAACTTTTAAATGCAAGCCATGACTCTTTGATTGAAGAGGCCATAGAACTATGGGCAATGTATGCAGAGACATACAGGACAACGATTTATCGCTATTTATTTCTCATCGACTGGAAGGCTGAAGCATGTAGTGGCAAAAAGAAGACACGTGTAGGGAGGATCCCTAAGTATATTCTAGATGCTTATCCGGAACTACCATTGTTTCAGTTCGTCGATAAATGTACGACTAGAAATTGGCTTGAAAAGCTACGATCTTCGGAAATTCGGTATATGATAAATATGACCAGGTATGAACTGGAGTGCAATCATGCATATAGAACCGTATCTGAACGAATTACCGAACTCGCATACGAAATGGCACATTTCGGCGAACGAAATTGCCATACCTTTGGTGTCGTAGACACCGACATGCATAACGTTGGTCCATATTACAGTCGAAGAAGATCGCGGCGTGCAACTGAAGGGTAATAACCCAACACCCCGGGGGCTGAAGCAGCCCCCATTTTTCTTGCGTTTTTAGTAAAAATTTGTTATAATTATCAAATACAATTTAATTTGATGGGAGGGGAAATCCCCGTTAAGACCACAGAAAGGAAATTCATGGCTGAAGAAGAAGCCAAAAAACTTGATGCAGTCGAAGCTCCAGAAGCTCCAGAAACTGCCGAACCAGAAACTTTTGCAAAGTCTGGTAAGAAATCAAAAAAGCATATTGAAGAAGTGAAGGCCGAGGAAGAGCGCCAAGCTCGCAAGGCTGAGCGTGCCGCTAAGGAAGGCGAAGAGAAGCCAAAAGGCGCTAAGCCAGTCACTCGTCCACGCATTGAACGCCGTGGTAAGAAATACCAAGAAGCTTACAAATTGGTTGAAAAAGGTAAAGCCTACAGCCTTAAAGATGCTATCGCACTTGCTATTAAGACTAACCCAACCAAATTTGACGCTTCCGTTGAAGCTCATGTCCGCCTTGGCGTTGATCCACGCCAGGCCGATCAAAACATTCGTGCCACCTTGGTGCTTCCAAATGGTAATGGTAAGACTGTACGTGTCGCCGTCTTTGCTCCGCTTGATGTTTGCAAAGCCGCTAAAGCAGCCGGTGCTGATGTGGCTGAAGATGAAGATTTCTTGAAGCAACTCGACAAGGGCGAAATCAACTTTGATATCTTGATTTCAACTCCACAATACATGCCAAAGCTTGGTAAGTATGCTCGTTTACTTGGCCCTAAGGGTTTGATGCCAAATCCAAAGGCTGGTACTGTTACAATGGACGTTGAAAAAGCCGTCAAAGAGTCTAAGGCTGGCAAGGTTGAGTATCGTGTTGATAAGCAGTCGATCGTCCACATTGGCCTTGGTAAGGTTTCATTTGGCGAAGCTAAACTCCTTGAGAACGCTAACGCCTTCTTTGATAGCCTTAAGTCGCAGAAGCCAGCTTCGCTTAAGGGAACCTATGTAAAGTCAGTCTTTGTGACGACGACCATGGGTCCTTCAATCTCAGTTGAAAACCTTTACAACTAATTGAACTTGAAATAGCCCCAATCCGGGGCTATTTTTTGTGTTTATGCTATAATGAAATTATTATGAATTTCAATCTTATCAATGTACAAATACCAGAAATAATCGTGATGGCCCTTTTTGGTGTCATCTTGCTTCTTTTTGGATACCGAGTGAAGCAGGTTGCGTTCTTCGTGATTTGGTTCCTCATCGGTTACACTTTAATGCAAAACTTTATGCCGACGCTCATGAAATGGGTGCCACAAATGGATACGCAACTCTTCCATATTCTGATGCCGATTGCTGGCGGTTTACTACTCGCGATGATGGGTCTTTCGATTGAAAAACTCTGCGTGGGTGGTCTCGTATTTGGCCTTACTATGATTATTACAATGAAATACTTTGGCAACGATGTGCCGACACTTTGCGTGGGCGCAATTATCGGCGTAATCCTCGCCGCGGCGGCGGTCAACATGATGAAACCAGCGATTATTATTACCACAGCGCTTGCTGGTGCTTACTGTCTAACTGTGGCCTTACTGACCTGGCAAAAGGGCATCGATCCAACCATTTTCTACTTCCCGATTTTGATTGGCTTAACGGCTGTCGGCGCAGTGTTCCAATCGAATTCGACAAAACACTTGTAAATAAACTCCCCTTGTGGTATAATGTTTGAAGTTACCAAAGACAGTGGCGGTGTTTTTCACTTAATCATGCCACCGAGGACAATTCTTCAATTTATTTGGTGACGCTATTTAACAATTAGCTAGCTTTTATATTATAAATAACCAAAGGAACTTTTTATGGCAATTTCAAGAGATAAAAAGAACACGTTGGTTGCAGATCTCACTGAACTTTTGAACGATTCAAAGATGGTCGTCTACGCTAAATACGAAGGCTTGACCGTAGCTGAACTTCAAGAGCTCCGCAGACTCGCACGTGAATCTGGCGTTAAAATTAAGGTCGTGAAAAACCGTCTTGTAAAGGTTGCGATGAAAGAAATTGCAGCTTACAAGAACACGGATGTTTCCGCTCTTACAGGCCAGCTTCTTTACGCTGTGGGTAGCGACGAAGATTTCGATGCAGCAAAGGTCCTTGCGAAGTTCGCAAAGACTCACGCTAAAATGGAACTCGTTGGTGGTTTCAATGCTGAGGGTACCACCCTCTCCACTGAAGAGGTCAAAACGCTCGGCTCACTTCCATCCAAGAACGAACTTATCGCCCAGGTTGTGGATACACTCCTTTCTGGCATCAATGGTATCGTTTCTGGGCTCGAAGAACACGCAGAGAAAGCAACCGCTTAATTATTATCGGGTTTAACCCAATATTGAAAGGATAAATATGGCAACTGATATCAAGAAGTTGGCTGAAGAGCTTGTCAAATTGACTGTGCTTGAAGTTAACGAACTTAAAACTGTTTTGAAAGATGAATATGGCATTGAACCAGTCGCAGCTGTAGCTGTTGCTGCTGCTGGCGCTGATGGTGCCGCTGCTGATGAAGGCAAGTCTGAATACGATGTCGTTCTTAAGGACGCTGGTGCTCAGAAGATTGCAGTCATCAAGGCCGTGAAGGAAGCTACCGGACTTGGTCTTGGCGAAGCTAAGGCTATCGTTGATGGTGCTCCTGCTACCGTTAAAGAAAAGGTCGCTAAGGCTGACGCTGAAGCGATGAAGAAAGCCCTTGAAGAGGCTGGTGCGACTGTCGAGCTCGCCTAAATCTTCGATGCTAGCTAATTAGACACAAAGAACCGTACACTCTCGGGAGCGCTCCGGGCCGCTAGGCCGAGTCTTACTCCCTCGAGTTGTACGGTTCTTTTTTATCGTGTATAATATATAGCATGGAAGATTTTGACTATTTAGGTGAGGGTGAAGTATACCTCGACGGCGCATGCCAGAGTTTGCGTCCGCGTCCAGTAATTGACGCAATCAACAACTATTATTCTGAACATAATTCCTGTGGTGAGCGCGTGAAATACAAGTGGGGAAGAGTGACCGATGAAAAAGTTGAAGCCACTCGCGAGAAGGTTCTGAAATTCTTAAAACTAAAATCCAAGAAGTACACTGTTTCATTTACTTTGAACACGACCTACGGCATTAATTTGATTTTGAACCAAATCAAGGCCGATAAATTTAACAAGATCATGACGAGCGATATTGAACACAACTCGCCGTTTCTGGCATCGCTCGCGTTCTCGGAACGCACTGGTTTGCCACGCGAAGTGATGGTACGAAATGATGATGGTTCGATCGATCTAAAGAAATATGATTTCAAGAAAGCAATTGTCGTCGTTAATTGTGCATCAAATTTTGATGGTCGTAAATTACTAAACATTAATGAACTCGAAAAAGCCGTCCACAAAGCCGGTGGCATTTTAATTATCGATGCCGCACAGGCCATGGCACACTCGGCTGACATTGTGCGCGGTGTGGAAGTGGATGCGATTTGTTTCTCGGCGCACAAACTCTATGCCCCATCACTAGGTGTGATTGTTTGGAAGGATGAACTAGATGATGTACTGGATGTTCGTTTCATTGGTGGTGGTATGGTGGATGATGTCGATAAAGAAAAGTATGTTTTGTCGGCCAATAATAAAGAGCACCGCTATACGCGTTTCGAATCTGGGCTCCAGGCTTGGGGCGAGATTGTTGGTCTCGGTGCTGCACTTGATTGGCTGGAAAAACTCCCGAAAAAGGACTGGCAAAACCTCGAGAAGAATACGAAAGAATTATTCGATTTCCTAAATAATTCAAAGAAAGTTCATCTCATTAATAAAGAGCCAAACCCAACCATGTCATTCTATATTGAAGGACTCGATTCACATCTAGTAGGCGAAGCGTTGTCGCGCGAGAACATCATGGCAAGGACTGGTTATTTCTGCGTGCATTATTATCTTGATCATGTGAAGGGCTTCCCGCCACTCATTCGTTTTTCACTCGGGCTGCATAATCATTCGGAAGACATCGAGAAGATTAAGAAAGTTCTCGGAAAAGTTATTAATTAATCTCTTTGTGCTACAATAATATATATTATGGTGTGTATTGCTGCATTTATCATTTTGGCACTAATCGGAATTTTTGTTGCCATCATTTCTATTTTTAAACCAAAAGTAGGCAAGGCCTATCTTAAGGCGATGAAAAAAGCTTGGGGTTGTCTTTGGAAAAAAGTTCGCCTGCAAAAATGCGAAACCGGCTTTAAAGACGATGTAAAAAACACATTGCTTAGTCGCGTGATGCTTAAGCATCCGGGCTGGGTCAGGCCACTTTCGATCGTGATTGAATTCTTGTCAATTGTGATTGTCGTGGTGGCAGTATGGGCGCTCCTTACGGCAATCAAGTCGCTCCTCGCACTTTGGGCGCTAGGTAGTTGTAACGTGACGAAGCCTTCGGCTTGTACCATGGGTGCCGAAATGTGTTCGATTGACGAAGATGAACCGAAGAATGTCTTTGAAGCAACCGGCCGTTGGTTTACGGAATGGGGCGAGATTTTTGAGGCGATTCCGGATAAATTTAGGACATACAATATTGACGATTATGGATTTGCATACATTATGGTCGGCGACGAGGACGAGAATAAAAAGACGGCGGTCGACATTTTCGATCCAGGTTGCTCGGTTTGTATGACGTCATACAAAAACCAGAAGGCAGCCGGATTCTTTGAAAATAATAATGCCAGACTCGTACCGTTTGCGATTCAGGGCGCGGACGATTCGTATAAGTTCAAGAATTCCGAGATAGTTGTTAGATATATGTATGCTGCTAATAAAATCAAATCTGAATATGCCATTGCAATTATCGACAAGATTTATACTGGCAAGAACCATGATAATTACTCATACCAAGATCTAATCAATGACGACTATAGCAAAGAGGATACTGTGAAACATTTAGAAACATGGCTGAGGAACGCTGGCGCGACCGAGAATGAGATTGAAGGAATTCGTGGTAATGCCGAATCCCAGGAGGTCACCGATATCATGGCAAGGAATCGCCAAATTGTCGAGAACGAATTAAGAGTCAAAGGCATTCCAACCATGCTTTATGACGGCCAGAAACATACCGGGCTTTGGAAAGCGGAATAGCGCTTACGTTTTATTGTAAAATTTACAACATTTTTGCATTGACCGCTGTTAAATTGGTGGAAAACTTTTGAAGAAAAATCTTGACTTTACGGTCACCTAGATATAATATAATATTAATACTATATTTAGACAGGATGCGAGGTATGTCTGAAATTCCAGAAAAACAAATAAAGAGACTCCGTAGCCTCATCAATGAGGCCGAGACAAATTTATCAGCTGCAAAAGAGCTTCTAGTTTCGATTCTAGGAGATGGTGATTCAATTACAGCTCCACGTGAGACGGTAGTTTCTGGCCCAGAAGGCAAAATTATTGAAGGTATCTTTGATGGTCAAATTATGATTGGCCCGGATGGCAAGAACTATCCAGTGCCAGCCAACTATGCTTCTAAGTCGAAGCTCGTTGAAGGCGACATCATGAAGCTCACTATTACTGAAGATGGCAAATTCCTTTACAAGCAGATTGGTCCAGTCGAGCGCAAGACCGTGATTGGTACTCTTACTCATCATGATGATAAGTATTATGTAGAAGTTGCGGGTAAAGAATATCAGATTCTTTATGCTTCCGTGACATATTTCCATTTGCGCGATGGATCACAAGTTTCAGTAACAATTCCAGCTGATAATAGCGAAGCAACCTGGGCGGCAGTTGAGGCTGCGCTCTAGGTTTATGCATGGCGAAAGCATTATATAGAAAATATCGACCAAAGTCTCTCTCCGAAGTCGTAGGACAGGAGCAAGTTACTCGCGTACTAGAAAATTCCTTAAAGCAAGGGAAGATTTCGCATGCGTATTTATTTATTGGCCCACGCGGCACCGGGAAGACCTCAGTGGCACGCATTTTTGCGCACGAAGTGAATGGTTTTAAATACGAGCTCGAAGATGATTATGTCGACATTATCGAAATCGACGGTGCTTCGAACCGTGGTATCGACAACATTAGGGAACTGCGCGAGAAAGTTGCCATTGCGCCGACTTCTGGCAAATACAAGATCTATATCATTGATGAAGTTCACATGTTGACGAAAGAGGCCTTCAATGCACTTCTAAAGACCTTGGAAGAGCCGCCAAAACACGTGATATTCATTATGGCAACTACTGACGCCTACAAAGTGCCAGTCACAATTACATCAAGAGCGCAGACTTATACTTTTTATCTCGCTGACGAAAAGACGATGTTTGATTATCTAAAATCCGTTTGCGAGAAAGAAAAGATTAAGATCGATGATGGCGCCTTAAAAATCGTTGTAAAGCGCGGTGGTGGTTCTTTCCGCGATTCATTGTCGCTCCTTGATCAGATTTCGACTTTGTCGGACGACAAGATTACAAAAGAACTCGTAATTTCGGCGATGGGTCTTCCGGAAGACGAAAAGATTAAAGAACTACTCGATAGTTATGCTTCTGGTAATCTCGAGCAAATTACGAGTGTGTTAAAAGCTGCTTTAAGTAGTGGCGTAAAGCCAGAAACTTTGGCCAGTGAAATGATTTCACTCATCATTGACGCACCAAAGCCGGAGCTTTTGCCACTCCTTGCGAAACTGCCAGAAATCAAGGCGCCATTTGCGGAAGCTAAACTGCTCGTTGCGATGACACAGACTCTAGCAACCACCGTGACGGCAAGCCGCACTACCGTGTCGAGTGTACAGTCTGTCAAAGTCGAGAAGAAGCCAGAGCCAGAGAAACCAGCCGTGGTCACGAAAACCGTTGAGAAGACTATTGAAAAGACCAGCGTAGAAGAAAGCGTTTTAGTTAGCACTAATACTGATTTTGATTGGGGTAAATTCGTCGAAACGGTGACCAGGCTAAATGATGGCGTTTCGAAACAACTAAAGGACGCCGATTACGACGTAGCTGGTGGCGTGCTAAATATCTATCCGAAGAATAAAATGGAGGTGAGGCTCCTCGCTCGCGACAACAATCGTCAGGTTCTGGCTCAGGCTTGCAACATGAAAGTCGTCATTCATGAAATCGGCGATAATCCGCACAAAAGTCAAGACTTACTTCTTTCAAAGATGTCCGCTATAATGGGAGGTGAGGTAAAAAACGATGGAGGAGGTAACCCGTTCTAAATCAGGTGGTCGCGTGCCACCGCAAGACGTCGAAACTGAGCGTTCATTACTCGGTGCGATTATGATTTCTGACGGCGTCATGGTAAACGTCTCCACGATTTTGAAGCCAGAAGATTTTTACGACAAAAGGCACCAGATTATTTATGGTGCGATGATGAACCTTTGGGATGCACACAAACCAATTGATCTTGTGACTATCACGAACGAATTAAAGACCCAGAAAAAATTGAATGAAGTTGGGAAGGCGACTTATCTCGCTGAACTATCTAATCTAGTCACGACGGGCGCCAACGCGAAGGCATACGCTGAAATCGTGGAACGCGCCGCGATGCGTCGCAAACTGATTGCCGCCGGTACGGATATTATTGAGAAAGCTTATGAAGAGGACGCCAACGTCAATGAACTAGTTGGCGATGCTGAGAAGGAATTGTTCAAGGTCTCCGATAAGGTTATTAAATCTGATTACAAGACTATGGATGCTCTCACGGCAGAAGCATTTGAACGTATTGAGGCATTGTATAAGAATAAGGGGTCGCTCAGAGGCCTTAAGACTGGCTTTAGCGAGCTCGATAAAAAGACGGCTGGTTTTCAGAAGGGAGATCTCATTATTATCGGTGCTCGTCCGGCCATGGGTAAGACGACTTTTGCGCAGAACTTAGCTTTTAATTTCGCTTCAATTGGCAAGGGCGTTTTATTCTTTTCGATGGAGATGGCTTCTAGCGAGATTGTCGACCGTATGGTCTCTAGCATTTCTGGTGTCGATAACTGGAAAGTGAGAACTGGCAATCTGACCAACGACGAAATCAATCAGGTTGACGATGCGCTCGCTGATCTTTCTGATATGCCACTTTACATTGACGATACAAGCTCAATGGACGTGATGGAAGTAAGAAACAAAGCCCGTCGCGCAATGCATGATAACGAGATTAGTGCGGTCGTAATTGATTATTTGCAGCTCATTCAAGGTTCAGCGCGCTATGCCGGTCAGCGTGTGCAGGAAGTTACCGAAATTTCCCGTAATCTCAAGATTATGGCGCGTGAACTCAATATCCCTGTGATTGCTTTGGCGCAGCTTTCTCGTAATGTGACTGGACGTGATAACCCAAGACCAATTCTATCTGATATTCGTGAATCGGGTTCGATTGAGCAGGACGCTGACCTTGTGATGTTCCTCCATCGTGACGATTATTATCATCAGAATGAAAAAGACTATGAAAATACCAACATCACCGAACTGATTCTTGCGAAGCACCGCCACGGCGCAATTGGTACCATTGAACTCTACTTCAAACCAGAACTCTTACGCTTTATTTCGCTTGATAAAACTCGTGAATAAAGTTATAATAATTATGTGAAGAAAATCATAATTTCTAAACTTTTTTTGTATAGATATCGGTTTGTGATTGGTTACATTTTGCTAGGGGCAGCCTTCATTTTCTTGCTCTTCTTATTGCCACTCTTTGCTCAGACCGGACTTTCCGAAGCGGAGATGAATTCCGCAACCACTTCTTATGCACTTGAATTCGATGCGCCACTAAATGGCGATTTAGTCGATATGCCATATCGGGCACTGCAAAAAGTATCAATCATGCTATTTGGTTTGACGCCATACGCAATTAAACTACCAAGTATCATCGTTGGTCTATTTCTCGGCTTACTACTGATTCTTTTACTGAACCGTTGGTTTAAGAGTAATGTATCGCTTCTAGCATCCTGTCTCGTTGTTTTGTCGACACCATTCTTATTCTTAGCGGGGAATGGTACGCCGCTTATTATGATTGTATTCTGGCCGACGCTCTTACTCTGGCTCGGTTCAAAAATCCAGGGCGAGAAAAGGCCAAAGCCAATGTATTCATTATTCTTTGCAGTGGCAATGCTTTTTTCGATCTTTACGCCATATATGTTATATTTTGCCGCCTTTTGTCTGGTTTTCGTGTTCTTACAACCGCACCTACGTTTCGTAATCAAGAGTCTGCCGAGACTGCCACTTTCGATTGTGTCGGCATTAATCATCGCCGGCATGGTGACGCTCGGTATTAATATCATTCATCAACCAGAAGTCCTAGCTGAGCTATTAACGGCTACAGATTTTTCGATTCCGCATTTCTTCCATAATATCGCAATTGGCATTACGCCGGTCTTCTTGTGGGATGGTTCACTCCAAAGTGTCTTTATGACGCCCTTGGTCGGTCTGCCAACCCTAGCGCTCGCATTAGTTGGTCTATTCTCGACTACTAAAGGCTTCTTTGCCTCAAGAAACATGATTGCTTCGTTATTATTCATGTTTACAGTCATTATCACCGGATTTAATCCGGACGCCGTAATCTTCCTGATTTTGCCACTTGCGATCCTGATTGCACACGGTCTAAAGTACCTGCTCGAAAAATGGTACGGACTTTTCCCGGAAAACCCATACGCACGCATTGCAGCGATTTTCCCGCTAGCAATTTTGTTTGTGGCGATTATCCTGCCAAGCTTGTTCCAGTATGCCTATGGCTACCGCTATAATCCAAATGTGGCGGGCGAATTCTCGCAGGAGCTCTCAATTATCAGAAAGAACCTAACGGATGAAACTTTACTCGTGCAACCGGAGCAATATCCATTCTATA
Source organism: Candidatus Saccharimonadota bacterium (assembly GCA_017432025.1). GTDB lineage: Bacteria > Patescibacteriota > Saccharimonadia > Saccharimonadales > Saccharimonadaceae > Nanosyncoccus. The sequence continues at coordinate 195,515 of JAFRJX010000003.1, read as the reverse complement.
AGATTCTTGAGGATTCTACCGACATTATTGTCGACTGCGATTATGATGAAATGCCGGCTAGACTTGCTTCATTAAATGAATCGGTGGTTGACGAAAATTACACGCTGGAGCGCATTATTACGTCCCCTATGCGCGAGAATTCTGATATAATATATCTATATACGGTAAAAGGAGAATAATATGGGTCAGACTATGGACCAGATGAAGCTCTTGAATCAGCTTCGCAAAGCACAAAAAGAACTTAAGAATGAAATCGTTGAAGTCGAAGCTGGTGACGGTGCTGTCGTAATTCAGATTAATGGTGAACTAAAAGTCAAAAAAGTCAAAATCGATCCAGAGAAAGTTGATCTTGATGATATTCACGAACTCGAGCGTTGGATTGAGAACTGTATGCGCGATGGCTTTGCGAAAGCCCAGGAAATTGCAACCGAAAAAATGAAACCTTTGATGGGTGGCCTCGGCAACCTCGGAATGTAGAATGCTCCCGAAGGCGCTCATCGATACGATTAATGCGCTTGGGATGCTCCCAGGCGTGGGTCCGAGAACGGCGGAAAGATATGCCTATTATCTTTTTAAATCCAATTCAAAAATCTCGGAACAAATTGCCGATGCACTTTCGAATTTGCATGACAAGGTTAAATCCTGTCCGGTGACTTTCGCTTTAATTGATGCGGACGAAGAATTGTCGCCACTCTACACTGACCCTGAGCGTGATAAAAAGACTGTACTCGTTGTAGAAGAACCACTGGATATTTTTGCAATTGAAGCAACACATGGTTACCACGGCACTTATCACGTGCTAGGTGGTGCTGTTTCGCCAATTGATGGCATTACGCCGGATCAGCTCCATATTAAGGAGCTCACTGAGCGCGTTAAGAAAGATAAAGTTGAAGAAGTGATTATTGCGACTAACCCTTCCGTAGAGGGTGAATCAACGGCGCTTTTGCTTGAAAAAGTTTTACATGAAGTGGAGCCAAAACTAAAACTTACTCGTCTCGCACGAGGCTTACCGCTTGGCGTCGATATCTCCTATGCCGACCAAGTGACGATTAGTGCGGCCTTAGAGCACCGCACTGATCTTTAATACTTTTCTAGTGCCTTGAAATCAACTTTGGCGAGTTTGGTCTTTGGCAACTCTGGCAGGAAACGAATCTCGCGTGGTATCTCGTATTTAGCGAGATACTTTTTGTAGATGTTGGCTAAATCTTTTTTGATGGCGCGCTCGGAAGCTTTATCTTTTGCCACGATAAAGACGACGACTTTCTCGCCACGAAGTTTGTCTTCACGACCAACTACAGCGCAGGCAGAAACTAGATTGCATTTCAAGGTGACATCTTCGATATTGGCCGGATAGATATTGTAGCCGTTTGAAATAATCATACGCTTTAAGCGCGAACGGAAGTGAATCACGCCACGCTCGTCGGCGTAGCCAATATCGCCAGTGCGGAGATATTTCTTGCCGCCAACCATAATAAAGGCTTCCTCAGTTTCTTTTGGCTTGTTTAAGTATTCCTTCATAACAGCGAGGCCACGAACCAGGATTTCGCCGTCGTTCCCGAGTTTGGCTTCTTTCTTGGTTTTTAGATCCATAATAACCACTTCGTTATCTGGCAACGGATAACCAATTACGTCTGGTTCTTCCGCAACACTCCTTGGTGAGAAGATGAAGCCGCCGGAAGCTTCGGTAAGACCATAGCCATTCTCAATAATAGCTTTGGAGCCGTGAGCTTTCAAGAAATCATTAATCTTTTCCTTGCTCGTCATACTAATCATGTCGCCACCAGACACAACAAAACGGACATTCTTTAATTCATTTTTCTTAAATTTAATCTTGGTGAGATATTCAAAGACGGTTGGAACGCCGACTAAGATATTGATTTTATATTTTGTGATGTATTTTTTAAGCTTCTTGGCATTGAACTGTGGAATCAAAACGACGCGGGAACCGAAATAAAGTGGCATGTGAAGACAACAGCCAAGACCAAAGGCGTGGAAGTTTGGCAGGAAAGATAGATAAGCGTTCTCGGCCTTTAGTAACTCTGGCACTAAGTATTTAGCGCCAAGCGTCTGCGCGTTGAAGTTGAGGTTTGTAAGAATAGCGCCCTTTGGTTTACCAGTAGAACCGCCGGAGTAGAGAATCACGGCTGGGTCTTTGCTATTCACACGAGCGTGTGGATTGCCGATAAATTTGTCGGCACGATTTAGGAACTTGTCCCAAGTAATAATCTTCTGGTCGGTCTTAATATGGTTTTTGCGGCCTTTTGTGAGTTTATAAATCACGCGGACAGCAAGGTCCATTGAACGGGTGGCCGAAACTACGACGACTTGTTCGAGATTGGTGTTCTTGATAATCGCTTCGACTTTCGGATAAGTAATGTCGATGCAAAGCATGATTCTAGAATCAGCATCATTTACATATTCTTCGATTTCTTTTTCGGAAGAGAGCGGATGTACCATGTTTGCGACGGCACCGATTTCATTAATCGCATAGAACATATAAACCGCTTCTGGGGTATTCGGCATACAAACGGTAATGCGATCGCCTTTTTTAGCGCCGGCTTCCTTAAGAGCAGCGGCGACTTTATTGATCTTTTTAATTAATTCTTTGTAAGTGATTTTGATATCGAAATAATCGAGTGCGACATTGTGTGGCCATTTACAAGAAGCCTCGTAAACCGCGTCGTACATACCGCCGTCAAAATATTCAATATCTTTTGGTAATTTTTCGATATAGCCATACTTGGCACGTTCGAGCTTCATATCGAGGGTGCGAAGAGCATGCTTTATCTTACTATAGACATATTCGAGCATAATATATATTTTACCATTTTTTAGTGGTATTTGGTGTATAATGTGGATATATGGACAAGAATTTCAGGGTGAGGGTAATCTGTGGGCTGGGGATGTTCATTGTTGCACTCGTAGCGTTATATACTTTTGACAGTATCCCATTTAAAATCATCTATGGTTTATTCGCGTTGATTTCGGCGATTGAATTGATTTCATTCTTCTGGCGCAAAATCAGTTTCTGGCACGTGCTACTCGCGATTATTGAAATTGTTTTCTTAGTTTGCTCTTCAATTTGGGTCGCCAAAGTCGATCGTTATCATTTCTGGTATATTATTCTCGGCGTTTGTGGCTACGACATTTTCGCTTATCTACTTGGTAAAGCCTTTGGTGGCAAGATTTTTAAGAAATCTCGTCCGTTCCCACACATTTCGAAGAACAAGACCTGGGAGGGAACTTTTCTTGGGCTCCTAATGTCATTTCTCATGTGTCTTGCAATGATGCTGGTTCGCGGCGCCTTTGAGCTTGATTGGATTTATCTACTTTGTGGCCCGCTCGCACTCGTCGGCGATCTTTACGAAAGCTTCTTAAAGCGTCGCTTCAAGGTTAAAGATTCAAACGAGATCCTGATTAAGAACAAAGTCTTTGAAAAGATCGAAATGGTGATTGGTGGCACAGAAGGTCACGGCGGCTATCTGGACCGCATTGATTCAACGGCATTTACGACGACTATTTTATTATTGATTTCCATCCTTTAACGAGATATTCCAAACCGGAAATCACCGTAAGAACCAGGACGATAATTAGCAATGCGAAATTGATATTGGCAAATATTTCTGAGCCAATAATTTTGTTTAGCAGAATGAGTGACAGCGTAATCATTTGGACCATGGTTTTGGCTTTGCCGGTTTTTGATGCAGCGAGGGTAATGTCTTTTTTGGCTTCCATCATGCGAACGCCGTCCACCATGAAATCGCGCACGATAATAATCGCAAAGAGCCAAATTGGCACGAGATTTTGATAGGTGAGGGCAAGGAAAGTGAGATTAACTAGCATTTTGTCGGCTAAGGGATCGAGAAAGGCACCAAGGTCTGTGACTTGTTTATTCTTCCTTGCTAAGTAGCCATCTACGAAATCTGTGACGGAGGCCGCCACAAAGAAACAGAGCGTCAAAATCTTGGCCGGCAGATTGTCAAAGAATATCAAAACGAAAAGCGGAACAGTGAATATGATTCGAATAAGAGTTAAAATCGTCGGTAGATTGATATGATTCTTCTTTTTATTCATTTTCTGGAAGATCTCTTCTGTGGTTCACTTTCCAGGCGCGGATTTTGGCAAATCTAGCGGCGAGTACATCGGTAGAATATTTATCGCCAAGCATGACGGTTTCTTCTGGAGTAAAGTGATATTCGTCCATCGCTTCGGTTAGCTTGGTACTAAATGGTTTATGTGCCCACCAGACACACGGAACATTAATCGGCTCGCAGAATTTCTGCATCATCTTTTTGCGGCCATTATTCGAGATAATTACAACTTTAACACCAGCTTTGTGGCACTCGCTAATCCATTTTACGAGCTCTTCAGCCGGCTCTTTTTCGGAATGAAGCCTAAGGGTATTATCAAGATCACAGAGCAAAAGCTTAACGCCTTCACTTTTTAGGATTTCCGGCGTGACATCTTCGAATCTTTCAAACTTTTTGTCTGCTTTGATTGAGTTCATGCAATAATTTTAGCACAAAAAACCGATATGTTATAATATATATTGTATGTATCAGAGATTTACGGATTTTATTAAAGATAAAAACCATATTTGTATTATTCAAGCCGAAAACCCGGATGGCGACTCGCTCGGCTCGGCTTTTGCGCTCGATTATTTACTGACCGGCAAAGAGGTGACTCTGTACTGCCCGGTGGATATTCCAAAGTATTTGCACTATTTTGCGGATTGGTCGAGAGTGACCAATGAATTTGATTACCGTGCCGATGGTTATATCATTGTTGACACAGCGGCCGAGGTTTTACTCTCGAAGCTGCTCGATGATTCGGCGATTAAAAATCGTTTGTATTCAGCGCCAGTGCTTGTGATTGATCATCATGAAACGGAAGATGATTTAAACTTCCCGCACGAAAGCATCATTGAAGTCCGCCCAGCTTGCGCGGAACTCATTTACGAGATTGCTGTCGATCAGAAAATGGAACTAGGGATTGAGGCCACCGAAGCGATTTTCCAAGGGATTTTGTCGGATACTCTAGGGCTTACCAGCACTTCCGTGACGGCGAGGACTTTTGAAATTGCATCTGAACTCACGAAACTCGGTGCGGTGGTGTCAGACCTCGAAGAGCGTCGCCGTGAATTCATGAAGAAGTCACCAAGAATTCTTGATTATAAAGCCGATCTAATTAAGCGCATTGATTACTCGCTCGACGGGGAACTAGCCACCGTTCACATTCCATGGGACGATATCCGCGAATATTCCGACGAATACAACCCGAATGTGCTGATTCTTGAAGAACTCCGTTTGGTAGAAGGCGTGAAGGTCGCCGTCGCGATTAAGACCTATCCGGACGGCAAGGTCACGGGCAAGATTCGCTGTGGTGTAGGTAGTGGCATTGCTGAAAAAATCGCTGGCTACTTTGGTGGCGGTGGTCATCCATATGCGGCTGGATTTAGAACCTATGATACTAATTACGAAGAAGTTTTGGCTGATTTAGTAAACATCATCCCAGGACTGCTCGCGGAGGCCGAGAATGAATAAACTAGAGTTACACAAAGCCTATGATTTTTCATCTTCCGATCATCCGGCTTTTACGGCAGTATTTATCCATGGGATTGCCGCAAACTGGCAATCTTACGAGCACGCGCTGGCATTTTTTGAGAAAGACGAAAAGATTAACGCGAGACTCGTGGCTTTTGATTTGCTCGGGGCTGGCGATTCTCTTAAATCAGATGAGTTAGAGTACACTTACGACGAACAACTCGAAGCAATCAAGAATTCCATTAAGGCCGCCAAAATCAAGACACCGTTTGTCTTGGTCGGGCATTCAATGGGAACTTTTATTTCTGCGCGTTTCGCTTCGAAGAATCCTGACATGGTGAAGCGACTGATTCTGGTTTCGCCACCGGTTTACACGAAGGAAGATTTAGCAAATCCAGCCTTTGCCGCCGCGATTAAAGTTTTTGAAGATGCGGTGAGCGTCAAAGACAAAACTATCGTAAATGAAAAATCTTTCCAAAACTCAATGAAAAACATCGTGATGGATCCAAAGAATTACGATGTGCTCGCTGGTCTAGATCTTCCGATTGATATGGTGGTAGGAGATCTTGATAAATTCATCGCTTCTTACAATTTACCGAGGATTAAGCACGCGAATCATAATATTAAGATTCATCACACGCCAAGTCATCACGGCGTTTCGCATGAAAAGTATTATATAATGGCAGAGCTGCTGGAGGAGGAGACTAATGAAGCTTTATAATACTGCATCAAAGGAAGTCGAGGAATTCAAACCGATTGAAGAGGTGGTGAGGATTTACACTTGTGGTCCAACCGTTTATAATTTCCAGCACATCGGTAACTACGCGTCCTATATTTATTGGGATTTACTCGTTCGCACCTTGAGAGCCAACGGCTACCAAGTGAAGCGCGTTCTTAACCTCACAGATGTTGGGCATCTTACTTCTGATGGCGATGAAGGCGAAGATAAACTCGAAAAAGGTGCCGCCCGCGAAGGGAAGAGCGTTTACGAAATCGCCGATATGTATTCAAATGATTTCTTAAAGAATTTCCGTAGTCTACATTTAACCGAGCCGGATGTAATTGCGAAGGCCACTGATTACATCGATGCCGATATGAAGGCAGTTGACAAAATGACAGAAAATGGTTTTACTTATGAAACCGAAGATGGGATTTATTTCGATACCAGTAAGTTTGATGGCTATGCTGATTTCGCGAGACTAGATCTAAAAGGCCTCCAAGCTGGCGCGAGAGTTGGCTTTAATGACGAGAAGCGGAACGTCTCAGATTTTGCCGTTTGGAAGTTTATCAAGCCCGGCGAAAAACACGCCATGCGTTGGGATTATCTCGGTCGTCCAGGTTATCCGGGTTGGCACCTTGAATGTTCCACGATTATCCACGAAGAACTCGGCGAACCGATTGACATCCATACTGGTGGCATCGATCATATCCCAATCCACCATACCAATGAAATTGCGCAGTCATTTGCGCTTTCTGGCAAGCCACTCGCCAACGTTTGGCTCCACGCTAATTTCATTACGATTGACGGCGAAAAAATCTCAAAGTCACTCGGAAATGTTTATCTTTTATCCGACCTTGCTGAGCGTGGCTTTAAACCACTCGATTACAAGATGTGGGTACTCCAAGGCCACTACCAAGGCACCCGCAATTTCACTTTCGAGAGTCTCGAGGCCGCTAAGCAAAGAAGGCTGAACTGGCGGAATCGCATCGCGCTTTGCTATCAAAAAGACGTAAAAAGCGACGATGAAATATACGAAAAAGTATTAAATGCCGTAAATGAGAATCTAAACTCCGCCGAAGCCTTTGCGATTATTGATTCGGCGACGATTGACTTAGATGATTGGAAGAAAATCGATGAATTATTTGGATTAGATCTGATTGAAGGTACTAAAGATATTGATGATAACACGCGTGAACTAATCAAGAAGCGCGACGAGGCTCGTGCGAATAAAGACTGGGCAACTTCGGATGAGATGCGCGACGAACTCGCGAAGAAAAATATTGCCGTCAAGGATACCCCAGACGGCAGCATTTGGCAGTACTTAGCCTAAATTATTTCTCACGGAGGAAATCACGTACTTCGCGGTAGTAGTAAGCCGTGCCAATCATGAATGACACGACGAAAACGCCAAGTGCAGAATAGAAAGCAATATACGAAGACGTTTCTGGTTTAATAAATAACACGATCATGAAACCAAACATTGCAAGAAATGACAAAATCGGAATAAAATAGGCGACGAAGAATGCCGTGCGTCCGTATAAAGTTTTATGAAAATCATTAAAGGCTTTACGCATGCCTTGAATATCAAGTTTATAAATGCTGCTCATGCCTTGATTATAACATAAGCGAATTATTTTTGATAATAACGTTTTAAGAATTCTTCTTTGTATTCGGCAAAGGTATCGTTTAAAAGACTCTCGCGAATCTTGTCGACAACTGTCACGACGAAATGTTCATTGTGAATTGAGGCTAAAACTTTCGCGGTGATTTCATCAGTTTTAAAGAGATGGTGGAGATAAGCTCGTGTGTAATTTTTACAACATTCACAGTCGCAGCCAGTCATCACCGGCGTGAAATCATCTTTATATTTTGCGTTCTTGATATTCATGCGACCGTCCAGGGTATAGAGCGAGCCGTTTCTCGCCATGCGGGTCGGGCCGACGCAGTCAAAAGTATCGCAGCCGTTCTCAGCACCGTCAAATAAATCGATTGGTTCTTGACCCATGCCGAGCAAGTGACGCGGTTTGTTTTCTGGTAGAATCGGACAGACCGTTTGAAGCATCTCCGACATACCTTCAGCCGTAAAGACGCCGCCGATACCGAACCCATCGACATCAAGAGTACCGCAAAACTTCGCCGACTCAGCGCGGAGGTCATTAAAGGTGCCGCCCTGTACCACGGCGTATAAGAATTGTTCTGGCAGACCAGCTTTTAGATATTCTTTTTCGAGTTTCTCGTGTTCTTTAACGCAGCGCTTTAGCCAAGCGTGAGTGCGCTCCATCGCTTCCGCCATGTCTTTACGATTCTCAGATTTCGCGAGATGATCAAACGCCATATGAATGTCGGCACCAATCGCCCACTGCGCCTGCATTGAGGATTCTGGCGTCATTTCGAATTTGTCGCCGTTGATGTGAGATTTGAACTTCGCGCCGTTTTCGGTGATTTTGACGTCCGGCAAAGAAAAGATCTGAAAACCACCGGAGTCGGTAAAGGATGGACCGTGCCAACTAGTGAATTCAGCAAAACCACCACCCTCTTTAATTAATTCGGTGCCCGGAGCGAGTAGCAAATGATAAGTGTTTGCAAGAATTGCCTGAGAGCCAAGCTCGCGCATTTCTTTCATCGTGAGAGCTTTGACGGTCGCGCGGGTGGCAGCGCCGACAAAGGCTGGAGTTTTAATGTCGCCGTGCGGAGTATGAATTACGCCGACGCGGGCTAAACCATTTTTCTTTTCGATTTCAAACTTTAACATATGAACATTGAATCTCCATAACTTAAGAAATTATACTTTTCCGCGACGGCATGTTTGTAGGCTTCGTGCAAATGCTCCCAGCCGGCGAAGGCCGAGGCGAGCATCAGCACGGTCGATTTTGGTGCGTGAAAATTCGTGACGAGCGCGTCAACCATCGTAAATTCAAAGCCTGGATAAATAAAGATGTCATCTTCGCCTTCGGTTCTACCGGTCTTGCCGTAATATTCCAGCGTACGAGCGACCGTGGTGCCGAGCGCAATTACGCGCGTACCATTAGATTTAGCAGTTTTAATCGCATCCAGCGTTTCGGCAGGAATACAGAACCATTCGGAGTGCATGTGGTGCTCTTCGACTTTGTCGGAACGAATCGGGAGAAAGGTACCGAGCCCAACGTGGAGCGTGAGGTATTTAATGATTACGCCTTTCTTTTTTAGGCGATCTAGTAACTCATCGGTCATATTAAGGCTGGCGGTTGGCGCCGCAGCGGATCCCATGTTTTTCGCCCAAACGGTTTGATAACGTTTTTTGTCGGCTTCTTCCGCATCACGATGGAGATATGGCGGCAAAGGAACAGTACCACAAAGTTCTGTGAGTTCATTTAGATCAACTGGCGATTCGATTTCGGCGATGCCGTTGCCTAAAATCTTTTTAATGTTAAGTCTTATTTCTTCAAGGTTAAGATTTTTTTCACCCCTGTTAAAACCCGGGTTATGTTTGATTCTTTCGAGATTAAGTTTCAAAACATCACCGTCGTGGAGTTTACCGCGATACATTACATGTTGTGGTTCTTCGCCGTGCTTTTCGAGCACCACGAGCTCACGCTCACGGCCGTCCGGTAGCATACAAAAGAGTCGCGATTGCATCACACGGGTATCATTCAGAATAAGAACGTCGCCAGGATTTAAGAACTCATCAAGATTACGATAAAAAGAATCCTTAGTCGCACCAGTTTTACGATCAAGCACTAAAAGTCTCGTCGTACCACGTTCTTTTGGCGGGAATTTCGCGATTCTTTCTTCTGGTAAATCGTAATTATAATCAGAAACAAGCATTTTTATATTATACCATCTTTTTTGTCTTTTTCAATCTGCTTGCGGTAGCGATCTTCTTCGGAAAAGATACAGCCACAGTACTTTTGCATGTAGAGGCCGAGCTCGCGGGCTTTAGTTTGGCCTTCACGGAAACCGACTCGAAAATCACGGTAGAGAAATTCGATACCAAGATCCTCGGCAATTCTTTCGCAAACGATTTTTAGTTCTTCATGTTTTTGGTATGGCGAAACAAGGAGCGTAGTGGTAAACGCATCAAAGCCATGAGCCTTAGCATACTCAGCGGTTTTTAAAATTCGCTTCGGGTAACAATAATTCACGCAACGATTCTCGATGTCATTCACCACATTTTTACAGAATTCATCGAGGCCATATTCTTCGATAAAAATCGCCTCAATATCCACGGATTTGGCATATTCTTTCAAACAATCACGGCGGGTTTTGTATTCAATATACGGGTGGATATTTGGGTTGTACCAAAAAACTGTCGGCTCGATGCCTTCCGCGCGTAAAGCGTCAATACAATAAACGCTACAAGGGGCGCAGCACGTGTGCATTAATACTTTTTTCATTAACATTATTATAGCATTTATGGTACAATTATTCTATAAGGAGGTCTATGTCCAAAGTAGTAGAAACAGATATTAGGACGTTTATTAAATTTTGGCTCGTACCACTTGGTATTATTGGTGTGATTTTCTTTTTGTATAAAGCGCTCACCGGTTTAGTTATCATTGGTATTTCAATTTTCTTGGCGCTAGCCTTAAAGCCACTCGTTCGTAAGGTCAATGATTTCTTCAACCGACACTTTGGCACTGAAAAGAAGCACCGTAACATTTCGGCCGTTTTTGCCTATCTCATTGTGATTTTGATTATCGGTGCGATTATCGGCATCGTAGGTCCGGTCGTCGTTAATGAGACCTCGCACTTCTTCGAACAACTACCAAAGACCTTTGAAAACGCCTTTGGCGGCTGGGAGGGAATTAATAACTTTGGCCGATCAATCGGCATTGAGAATCTCCAGATGGAAATTACAAATACGATGTCAAATATCTCAAATGGCATTATGGGCGCGATTGGTTCGAATTTCGTCGCCAGCATTAGTGGCGTGGCGGATATCGCCATGAAGTCGATGCTCGTACTTGTGCTCACGCTCCTGTTCTTGCTGGAGGGCCCGAGCCTCATGAATGTACTCTGGAATAGTGTAAGTGATGGTAGCGAAAACAAGAAACCAGTCAACGCCGCAAAACGCGTGGTGGCGCGCATGGCCGACGTAGTTTCAACTTATGTTTCACATCAAATGATTGTCGCGATGATTGATGGTCTAGCCTGCGGCATTCTCGTGTTCCTACTTTCACTGTTTACGGATGTATCGCCTAGCATCGCCATCCCAATGGGTATGATTTCGATGATTTTCTACATGATTCCAATGTTCGGGCAGATTATTGGCGCAATTCTAGTGACGTTGGTGTTGTTCTGTTCTAGCCCACTTGCGGCGGTTATCTTCGTGGTAGTCTACATTATCTACGCACAAGTTGAAAACAATTTCATTGCACCGAAGATTCAGGGCAGTGCATTAAACCTCCCGGCCGTGGTTATCCTCTGTGCCATCACGATTGGTATGTATATGTTCGGACTCCTCGGCGCCATCATCGCCATCCCAATTGCCGGTTGTATTAAAGTCTTGGTCGAAGAATATCCAAATATCAGAGCCGCAGCAAGAGGTTAAATGAGTAAAGAAGAGATTAAAGCGCCTGAGGCGCAGGATGAGGTGACGGCTAAAAATGCTTTTAAAAAGCTAAAGAAACCTGCACTCACGCTCGCATTTATCGCTATTAATATCGCGGTGATCGCCATTACGGCATTCTCGGAATTTGGTAATTCGGAAAATGCAGCGCAGCTTTCGGAAGTCCAAATCAACTGGTGGTTCTTACTACCGGCCGCTGCTTGCTTCATTGTAGCAATTACGCTCGAGATTCATAAATACATCATTATGATGCGTGAAGCCGCCAAAGTTAATGTGAAAAACCAAATCAAAAAAGTTTGGCGCGTGGCGAGAAGGACGGTGCTTCTAGGGAAGTATTACGATAGCGTGACGCCGGCTGCGATTGGCGGGCAACCGTTCCAGATTTGGTACATGCACAAAAACGCCGGTATCGGCAAAGGTATGGCTACGACAATTCCAATCATCGGTATGATTTCAAACCAAATTGGTTTTATTATTGTAGCATCGGTAGCATTTCTATTTGGTAGCTTGTCGATTAATAACGCCGTACTGATGGCGACGGCCTGCTTCGGTTTACTATTCTATGCGTTCTGGCCAATTGCAATTATGATTGCGACGTTCTTACCAAACACAACTGCCGAATTAATCAATTTAATTGTGAAATTCCTCGCGAAGATTCATATCGTGAAGGACAAGGAAAAAGCGATTAAAAAAGTCAGTGATGGCGTGAACGAATACGCGAAATGCGTGAAGCAAATTCTAAAGACTAGAGGACTGTTCCTCCGCGAGGTTTTGCTCTCGGTCTGCTTCCATTTATTAATCTCGATGATCCCATTCTTTGTACTTACCGCCTTTGGTGGCGCTGTCGATTTCTTGCCGTGTCTTGTCACAACGATTGCAGTAACGAGCGCCGTGTACTTTGTGCCGACACCGGGTAACGCTGGCGCTGCGGAAGGTACTTTCTTTGTGGTCTTCTCGGCACTTTCTTCGGGCTACATTTTCTGGGCCATGTTAACTTGGCGCTTCTTCTCATACTACATCTACATTATTATCGGTGCGATTATTTATGTAAGAATGCATTTTGAAAAGAAGAAAAACAAGACCCATGAAGAAAAACTCGATACTTAGTTCGCTCCCGGTTTTAATTGCATTTGTTTTTGTGGGGGTGTTCGCTTGGCTGATTGCGAGTACTTTTTTCGGGACCAAGGCGGGAGATCCGCAGCCGGAACCTGAAGCGCTTGAAGAGGAACTGGAGACAATAGAGGAAGAGATTGAAGAAATAGAGGAGAATAAATCGGTTGGTCCGGTTTATGCGCCAATGACAAATGTGGCGTCAAGTAACTGCACGATTAAATATGGAAATCTTATGCTCATTAATCCAAACTTTCATGTTGAGCAAGATTATATTACGAATCGACGCGCTGAATTAATCAGCCTTTCATACAATTACGGCATCGCGGAAGGGAACCCGAATAATGGTGATAATTTAATGGATTCGGTGGCGGCATTACATATGAATGAGATGGCAAATGCCTATAAGACGGCTTATCCTGGACATACACTAGAAACACGCTCTTGTTATCGTGTACGTGGCACAACCTGTGGAAGGCTATGTCTGCCGACTGGACAAACTGACCACCATACCGGATTGACCTGTGATTTAATTGACCCGGCTTACGGCACTTCGCTCGATACGAGTTTATATAATCAGCACGTCGAGTGGCAGTGGCTTAAAGCTAATTCGTATAAATATGGCTTCATCGATCGCTTCCCGCTGGCATGGGCGGGTGGTTCGATGAGCGAACCGATGAATGTTAATGCCGATGGTTCGACTGGTTTATATGAAACTTGGCACTATCGTTACGTGGGCGTCGAGGCGGCAACCGAAATCGCAACCGGCAAATACAATAATGGTCAGTATGATTCTTTGGAACATTATTTGAAGGCAACTGGACTTGTGACGGATCTCGTGAATGCAACTTGTAAAACAGATTAAATTTATGCTAAAATAGAAGTATTATATGTTAAAGCTTTTTCGTTATCTTAGGCCATATTGGTGGCAAATCTTGATTCTTCTCGCCGCCACCGGTCTCCAGGTTTATACGACCTTGAGGCTTCCTGCTCTTATGGCCGACATTATTAATGATGGTATCGTCAAAGAAGACGTTGGCATGATTTGGCTGGTCGGAGGAAAGATGATTTTGTTCGCCATCGTTTCGGCGATTGGGTCGCTAATTTCGTCATACTACTCTGCTATCGTTGGTGCCAACTTTTCGAAAGATTTAAGAAAAGCTGTGTTTAAACAAGTATTAAGTTACAGCATGTCCGACATGAAAACTTTTAGCACGGCATCACTTATCACGAGGACTACGAACGATGTAACGCAGGTGCGCCAGACGCTCACGATGATGCTACAAATGATGCTTCGCGCCCCGCTCTTTGCCATTATTTCATTTATCATGGCAATTCAAACAGCACCAGACATGAGCTGGATTATCGTAGTTGGTCTGGTTGCTATCATAGCTTCTATTATCCTAATCATGTCGCTCGTGATTCCAAGGTTTAGAATCTTCCAGAAATTACTTGATAGAACTACGCTCCTTACGCGCGAGAACCTGACTGGACTTCGCGTGATCCGGGCCTTTAATAATCAAAAAATTGAGAAGAAGAAATTCATGAAGACAAATGAAGAATTAACCAAACTTCTCATTTATGTCGATCGCATTCTCGAACTTCAGAATCCATTTATTAATATTATCTTTAATGGCACGACGCTCCTTTGTTCTTGGATTGGTATTTCACTTCTGACTAAAGATTTCGCATACCTCGGTAACATGGCAGCCTTTGCACAATATGTGGGGCACGTAATGATGGCATTCCTCATGCTTTCAATTCTGTTCGTGATGATTCCACGTGCTAACGTTTCGGCCGAACGTATTGTTGAAGTATTAAAACTTAATACTAAGATTCACTGGAAAAAGGAAACTAATGGTGTACCGGACAAGGTTCCTTCCGTTGAATTTAAAAATGTTGATTTCATGTATCCGGATGCAGAAGAAAAAGTTTTATCGGATGTTTCGTTTGTGGCAAATGCCGGAGAAACCACTGCCTTTGTCGGCTCGACTGGCTCTGGCAAATCTACGCTCATTAATCTAGTGCCGAGGTTTTATGAAGCGACTGCCGGCGAGATTCTAGTAAATGGAATCTCGGTTAAAGAATATGAGAAAGATGATTTGATGGGACGAATTGGTTTTGTGCCGCAACGTGGTATTCTGTTCTCCGGTTCTGTAAAATCAAATATTAAATTCGGTGCCCCAAATGCTACTGATGCGGAAGTAAAACACGCCGCCGAAGTCGCACAGGCAGATGGGTTTATTTCGAGACTGCCGGAAAAATACAATGCTCACATTTCACAGGGCGGCACAAATGTGTCCGGTGGTCAAAAACAGCGCCTTTCGATTGCTCGTGCCATTTGTAAGAAACCGGAAATCTTCGTATTTGACGATTCGTTCTCGGCGCTCGACATGAAGACGGATGCCAAGCTTCGCGAAGCCTTGAAACCAGAGACAAGAGGTGCAGTAGTTTTAATTGTGGCGCAACGTATTAGTACAATTAAGGATGCTGATCAAATTGTTGTTCTAGACGGCGGAAAAGTCGTAGGGAAGGGCGAACATTTTACACTTCTAAACACTTGTCCGATTTATCAAGATATCGTAAAATCACAACTTTCAGATGATGAATTTAAGAATGAGATGAAACTCGCGAAAAGTAGGAAGGTGGAGGTCGTAAATGGATAATAATTCTTTTACCCTTGGTGTCGGAAAAGCTAAAAATGCGAAGCTCACATTTAAACAATTCTATGCTTCAATAAAAAAATACCGTTTTTCAATTTTAGTTTCAATTATCCTTGCCGTCGCTTCAGCGGTAACCGGTTTGTTTACGCCAAAGATTCTTGGCGACATGACCACAATTGCCTTTAATACTTACCCGAATATTGACTTTATCACGATTGGCCAGAAGGCCATCGTCGTTATTGTTTTGTTCTTAATCTCGGCAGCTCTAAATTACGCGCAGGCCTTTATTCTTGGTGTCGTTTCGGCTAGATATACACGCGACATGCGCGAGATGATTATCGATAAAATCTCGAAACTACCAATTTCATATTTTGACCGACATAAATTTGGCGATACTTTATCTCGTATGACTAATGATATCGATGTACTCACGACTTCGATGTCACAGGAAATCGCAGATATTTCTCTAAGTATTACTACACTTGTTGGCGTGATGATTATCATGCTGGTGATTTCGGTGCAACTTTCTCTCATTTCATTTATCATCGTGCCACTTTCGGTGGTGGTGGTTGGAAAGATTGCAAAGTTCGCACATAAATACTTCCGCGAGCACCAGGCAATGCTAGGCGTTCTGAACGGCAAAATCGAGGAAGATTATTCTGGGCAGACCATCATTAAGGCAAATTCTTATGAGGGGACAGCGCTTGATGATTTCGATGAAACTAACGAAAAACTAGCTAAAGCGTCGTTCCGTTCACAATTCTATTCATCACTTTCATTTCCAGTCACACACATCTTTACTAATCTTAGCTATGTAGCAGTTTGTATCGTGGGTGGTGTGCTCGTAATTGAAAAAGCGATTTCAATTGGTGACATCCAGGCATTCGTACAATATGTGTCGAGGTTCAACCGCCCGATTACCGAAATTGCATCGTCAACTACTACAATTCAGGCCTTGCTTGCCGCTTCAGAGCGTATTTTTGAATTCCTAGACGAGCCGGAAGAAGAGCCGGATCTTTCACCAGCACAGAGAGTCGAAAAAGTTAAAGGTGAGGTGGAGTTCCATGACATTCACTTTAGTTATCTCAAAGACACACCAGTGATTAAGGGCTTTTCTGTGAAGGTTGAACCAGGTATGAAAGTCGCAATCGTCGGTCCAACCGGCGCCGGGAAAACAACAATTATTAATCTCTTGATGCGTTTTTATGAACCGGATTCTGGCTACATTTCAATTGATGGCGTTCCGACTAGGGAAATGGAGCGTTCGGATGTGAGAGCGATGTTTGGCATGGTACTTCAGGATACGTGGCTATTCTCCGGCACCGTGGAAGAAAACCTCCGTTATGGTCGCCAGGACGCAACCTTTGAAGAGATTAAACAAGCCGCTAAGGCTTCGAATGTTCATCACGTGATTGAATCGTTGCCGAAGGGCTACAAAACCGTAATTTCAGAAGACTCCGATAATATTTCGGCCGGTGAAAAACAACTGATTACAATTGCTCGTGCGATGGTAGCAAACCCACCAATGATGATTCTAGACGAGGCTACTTCGAATGTTGATACCCGCACCGAACAATTAATCCAGGATTCGTTTGAAAAACTAACCAAAGGTCGCACTTCGTTCGTGATTGCGCACCGCCTTTCAACGATTAGGAACTCGGATTTAATTCTGGTAATGAAAGATGGAAATATTGTCGAGCATGGAAATCATGCCGAACTATTGAAACAGAACGGCTTCTACGCCGAATTATATAATTCACAATTTGCTGACAATTAAATCAAAGACTTCTTCAATGGTGCCGGAGGCATCAATAATTGGGATATCTAGTTGCTTTGCTATTTGGAGGTAGCCAGCGTTGACTTTCTGTTGAAATTCATTCGGCTTAGCCTCAAAGGTCTCGGTAGCTTTGCCGCGATTACCTTGACGCTCTAAGCGAACTTTGTCTGAAACTTTGAGAATAAAGCCGCGATCTGGGTTACAATAATGAGCCGGCATGCATTCTTTGGTGACGCGAATGATTTTACTTCTCGATACACCTTCGCCGTAGCCTTGATAGGCTAGTGTAGACCACCAGTTGCGAGCTGAAATCACAATACCACCACGCTTTAAAGTTGGCTCGGCAATCTTTCGCCAAAGCTCGGAGCGAGCCGCTGTAAATAGAGCTAGATTTGTAATTGGCTCGAGACCATATTCTTTACCTTTAATTACAATTAAGTCGTGGATGTCGTGAGCTTGCGGTAAATCACCATCCGGCTCGTCCATCACGACCACTTCTTTACCTTGTTTTTCGAAATATTCTTTTAAAAGCCTAGCTTGGGTAGATTTACCGGTGCCGTCTTGACCTTCGATGACGATATACATTATTTTTCTCCTTCTAGATATTTTTGGTAACAAGCCGGGCAAATGGCGCGGTATTCGATTTTGGATTTGCCGTCGTCGATTAGGACGTCTGGGCCGTCGGTCTTAAACTTGCCGTTTAAGAATCTCGCATTGCAAGTAGCTTTGCGTCCACATTCACAAATCGTTTTAATCTCTTCAATATTATGGGCAATTTGGAGAAGCCTGGTGGCACCTTCAAAGCCACCGTCGGTTAAACGAAAGTTAAGACGAAGTCCGTAAGCCATGACTGGAATGTCTAGCTTATTCACGATCAGCATGAGTTCGTCAACTTGAGCTTTGGTTAAGAACTGAGCTTCATCAACGAGGACACAGTGAACGTCTTTGTAATCCTTCATGATTTTGTTAAAGATGTTCGTCTTCTTGTCGAAGCAAAAATCAGTTTCGCGTTCCGGGCCAATTCTAGTTAGAAGCTTGGTGCCGTTTTTGGTGTCGGTTTTTGGTTTAATTACGCAGACTTTATGTCCACGTTCTTCGTAATTAAATGCGACTTGGAGAAGTTGCATGGTTTTGCCGCACCCCATTGCTCCGTATCTGAAATATAATTTCGCCATGCTATAATTATAGCATGCATGAGAGTTGGAAATCTTTTCTAGATAGTGAGTTTAATAAACCGTATTTTAAAGAACTCTCGAAATTTTTGCACGATGAATACGAGCACAAAACCATCTATCCAAAGAAGGGACTCGTGTTTTCAGCTTTTACAACCGACCTTAATGATGTGAAGGTAGTGATACTGGGTCAAGATCCATACCATACGCCTGGCGCTGCGGAGGGATTAGCTTTTTCGGTGCCGTCGTCGCAACCGATTCCACCATCACTTATTAATATATATAAAGAAATTGACGCTGATATTGGTCATCACCAGAACCCGACCGGGAGCTTACGTAACTGGCAGAAGCAAGGCGTGCTTCTCTTAAATACCGTTTTAACTGTGGAAGCGCATAAAGCCGGTTCGCATCGAGGTAAGGGTTGGGAGACATTTACGACTGAGGTAATTAAATACTTGAATGAGACTCGCCCGCATCTGGTGTTTATTTTGTGGGGGAGAGATGCTCGGAACAAAAAGGCCCTGATTGATAGCTCAAAGCATTTAATCTTGGAGTCACCGCATCCGTCGCCACTATCTGCCTATGCTGGGTTCTTTGGCAATCATCATTTCTCAAAAACCAACGAATTTCTAGAGAAAAATGGCCTGAAACCGATTGAGTGGTAATTTTTAACTCTGGTTTAAGGTAATTCCTTTATACTGAAAGAGTAAAAAGGAATATATATGAGAGAAGATATAACAACCAAGAACAACGGATCGGATAGCACCGACTTAAGAGAAAGGCCGGAACTACCAAGCGATGTGGAGGAGAATGAGGATGATGCTATCGGTATGATTGGACCGGGCAGGAGTTTTCCGGGAAATCGCAATACGCAAACATTACAACCGCAAGCCGATCCAATGATGCCGCTAGTATATTTTACAGCCGGTGCCGCGAGCGCTTTACTCGCATTCTTAGTTTTCTATTTGTGTCTCAGAAAGCTCCCAAGAAAAGAGTGTTGCTGTCAGCACAAAGAAGAAAAGCTAACGAAAAAAGAAGATTAAACCCAGGCGGACAGTCTCTTATATTCAGCTGAATCTTTCGGATAGGAATCGATGATATCTTCGATATAGGTCTTACCGTTCGAAAGGTTCAGCGTTTTTACGTGTGGCATCGAGACGAGCATGCGAACGACGGCCTCGTCAGTCTCGATGTTGGTCATGGAGTGCTTCGGATCAGTCGAATGCGAATGCACGCGAAGCTCGTTGTAAACAAAGCGCGTGATGCCGGCCTGCAAACAGTATTTCAAACAGTTTTCACAAGTCGCGACGCGGTTATAAATCGTACAGCCACGCAAATCTTGTTTTGCAAATAATACTGCGTTCATTTCGGAATGAATTGCAAAATAATACTTCATTGGGCGCTCACTTAATGTCATTTTAGCTTCGTTCGCACCTTGAATCATGCCATTGTAGCCAAGCGAGACGACGCGCTTGTTTTGGTCGACGACGCAACAGCCCATTTTCGACGAAGGGTCTTTGCTTTTAAGCGCAACCGTTTCGGCAATTTTCATGAAATACTCATCCCACTCGCGTTGTTTTTTATCCATTTTTCCTCCAATTCATCTCTATTATATCATAGTTTAACAGGTGGGGGGTTGCAAGATTTTAGCTCTCGTGATTTGATTCTCCAAAATAAATAGTGGAGGTAAAATGAAAAGATTATTGTGGTACGTGAGTGCCGTAATTTTAGGCATATATATTATATATGGTGGGGAAACACGGGCACAAACGAGCTGTAAGGACTTAAGAATTGTCTTTGCACGTGGGTCTGGTGCACCGCGTGAGAATAATGCAGATTACCAGGCGTTTAAGAATTCGATTGAGAATTTGATTAGCGACTCCGGCATTAGCTATGAGTTTATCGATTTAGACTATCCGGCGATTGGCGTAGGTTTTGATAATTTGAACGTGGTGATCGGTGCCGTGATTAGTGGAGGTGAAGGGAACGAGTTTGGAGAAAGCGTAAAGGCGGGGGCGACTAATCTCGCACGGATGGTAAATGACGAATGCACGGATACAAAATATGTACTTGGTGGGTATTCGCAGGGTGCGATGGTAATAATCAAAGCTCTGAAGGAGATTCGACCGGAGAGGATTATTTATGCGGCGACTTTTGGCGATCCAAAAATCTATTTGCCGGAGGGCGAAGGAATCATTCCGGCCGCTTGCCGAGGCGAGAATTTATCGCCTTATCGGATGTATGTGCCGGACTGCATGGCATATAAAGGGTTGCTCGGGGCTTACATTCCGTATGTGGCGGATGAATACTTAAACAAAGTGGGGACTTGGTGTAACAAACGAGATATCTTTTGTAGTTCGAGGTTCAGTATCAACGACCATGTGAGTTATGAGAATACTGGGCTATACGAGGATGCGGCGAAAGTAATATATCTTAAAATTGCCGATGTGTTCGGGATTGATAAACGCGTAGTGTCGCCACATGATACGGTGTTTTTAATTGATGCAACTTGGTCGATGGAAGAATTGATTGATAAATACAAATCCGAGGCGGCACGCCTCGCAAAGGAAACGCTGGATAGTGGTGGCAGAGTGGCGCTATTTGCTTACCATGATTTAGACGACTTTGTCGATTCACTCGTAGAGTATTGCGATTTTGAAAGTTGTAACTCGATTGAAACTTTCGAAAGTAAGCTAGGCGAGATTGTCACGGAATATGGTGGCGATTTGCCGGAATCGCTTTTGTCAGCGTCATTCAATTTAATGAAAAGCCTGAATTGGAAACTCGGGTCAACGAAATCGTTGGTGGTATTAACGGACGCTGGCTATCATGCGCCGGACCGGGATGGCACAACTTTTGATGCGGTCGTAAAACTCAGCAAAGAAATTGATCCGGTGAACTTTTATGTGATTACAAATGAAGAGGTGGCCGATGAGTATGTAGATTTAACTAGTGCGACCGGTGGAAAAATAGAGACGGATTTTGGTAAGCTGAATCTACTCACGGATTACATTATGGAAAGAAGCGACGCCCTACCACGAGTTGAGGAAATACCGGAGGAAGTGCCGGCGCTCGAAATTCTGTCCGAGTCTTATTATGCGGATACTGCGACGGTTAATTATTCTACGGATGGAGAAAAGGTCATTGTAATTATCAACGGGCAGATTGTCGGGACGGCGACGGAAAAAGAAATCATAGTTACGAACCTAGACAGGAGAATTGATAATGAAATTATCCTAGCGCCAGTTAGTGGCGAAGTCCGAGGTGAGGCGAGTAGAATTGTGGTTCCAGCTGATGGGCTCGGTGGAACAAAAAACGACCTAATGGTCGTGATTCCAAAAGCCCCTAGTACTGGAGGACACTAGTTTGAGCTTAGGTGGTAATGGTCGCCATATTCGCATTTATAAACACTTAAGTGTCCTTCAATATGATGATCATATTCAGCCACGCGGGCCGCCATTTCGGCCTCCTCGCGAGTCTTGTAGCAAATTTTATGGGTATCACCAACCCAGCACCTTTCGGGCTCGTAGATTCCAGTTCTGATTTGCTTACGATTAGTCATGCGAATTATTATATCACATTTTAGACCATATATTGAATAATTAGTCAATAAGTGTTATAATAACGCCTATGACTTTAAATAAAGATTTAATTCGTAATGTGGCGATTATCGCGCACGTTGATCACGGTAAAACGACCCTTGTTGACGGGCTTCTTAAACAGTCCCATACTTTTCGTGACAACCAAGCCGAAATGAGCCAGACGCTCATCATGGATTCGATGGATCAGGAACATGAGCGTGGCATTACAATTACTGCGAAACAAACCTGCGTTTACTACAACGGCTACAAGATTAACATCATTGATACGCCGGGTCACGCAGATTTTTCTGGTGAAGTCGAACGTACGCTCAATATGGCAGATGGCGTGCTTTTAATCGTGGACGCCCAAGAAGGACCGATGCCACAAACTAAATTTGTACTTCAAAAGGCGCTCGATCTGAAGCTCCGCCCGGTCGTGATTATTAATAAAATCGATAAGCCAGCCGCTCGCATTGAAGAAGTGAAAGATGAAATTGAAAGTTTGTTCCTAGAACTCGCAACCGATGAATCGCAACTGAACTATCCGATTTATTATGCGATTGCGCGCGAAGGCAAAGCTGGCAAGACGACTGAACTCGATGACAATCTTAATGTGATTTTCGAAGCTATCATTAATGATATTCCAGCACCAAGCGTGGATGAGAACGCCGAAAGTGCGCAACTTCTCGTGGCTGCTCTCGCCGCCGATAATTATCTTGGCAAGTATTGCATTGGTAAAATTTTCCGTGGCAAGTTGAAGAAGGGTCAGACCGTGAAGATTCTCCGTGGCGATGTAGTGAAAAACGCGAAGATTGAGAATTTGTTTATTTATAAGGGTCTTGGTAAAGAAGAAGTACCGGAAGCCATTGCTGGCGATATTGTCGCAATGACTGGTGTTTCAGAAGCAAACATTGGTGATACGATTGCGACTGGTGATAAGCCAGAAGCACTCCCAACGATCGAACTTGAGCCACCAACGCTTTCGATCTATATTGGTCCAAACACTTCGCCACTTAAAGGTCGCGAAGGCGAATTTACAACTTCCCGCCAAATTGCCGAGAGGTTAGAGCGCGAGCTTGAAACTAACATTGCGCTTAAGATTGAGCCAGATGGTCTTGGTTACAAAGTGTCTGGTCGTGGCGAATTACATCTTTCAGTCTTAATTGAAACAATGCGCCGTGAAGGCTATGAACTTGAAGCTGGTCGTCCGGAAGTAGTTTACCGTGAAATTGACGGCAAGAAGTGCGAGCCAATTGAAAGCTTAACGGTAGAAGTTTCACCAGAATTCGTGGGTGCCGTTTCACAAGAACTTGGTATTCGTAAGGCTGAACTTAAATCTCAGGAACTCACCTCAACTGGCGCCACGAGATTTGTTTATGAAATCTCAACCGCGGCTCTTATTGGTCTTCGCAACAATCTACTTACTGCTACTAAGGGCACCGTGATTATGTCGAGTATTCCGTGCGGTTATCGCCCAATTGAAGGGAAGTATAAGCCAGAACGTAATGGCGCGTTGGTGGCCTTTGAGGATGGTGTTTCAACTTCTTATGCGCTAGACGCCGCTCAGGCCCGTGGTATCCTCTACATTCCACCACAGGTACCAGTTTATCAAGGCATGATTGTCGGTCTTTCAAATAAGAAGGAAGATATTGATATCAATATCTGCAAAGAAAAGCAACTCACCAACATGCGTACGCATGCTTCGGATGGTGCAATTCAACTTACTCCATACACACAGCTATCGCTTGAGCAATGTCTCGATTTCTTATTGGATGATGAACTGCTCGAAGTTACGCCGAAATCTTTGAGGCTCCGCAAGCGTCAACTTGATCCAATCAAGCGCAAACGCGAAAACCGGACTTACTAAAATCTGATATAATCAATTTATGTCTTATCTTATCGATTCACATTGTCATTTACACGATCGCCAGTTTTTTGAAGCCGAACAAGCGGAAGAAATGGTGAAAAATGCTTTCAAGAATAATGTTAAGAAGATTGTTTGTATCGGGACGGATCCGGACGATTCATTAGTGGCGCGTGAATTTGCGAAGGCGCACGAGAATGTCTTTTGGACTTATGGGATTCACCCAGAAGAAACTAATGGTGGCAAGAAGGTGCGTTTTGACGGTTCTGTGATTAAAAAAGATAATGAGAAACTGGTTGCGATTGGCGAGGTGGGACTTGATTACCATTCCGAAGACTGTGACCGTGACGCGCAGATTAAACTGTTTAACGAAATGTTACAACTCGCGAAGGATAATGATTTACCTCTATCCTTCCATGTTCGTAATGCGTTTGAAGATTTCTTTGCAGTTGTGAAGAATTTCCCGGAAGTTCGTGGTGTAGTGCACTCATTTACCGATAGTAAGAAGACTTTGAAGAAAATTTTAGAAGAAACGGATTTTTACGTGGGTGTGAATGGCCTCGCGACTTATTCAACTTTGCCTACGCCACCGCTCGAGAGAATCGTCCTGGAAACCGATGCGCCTTTCTTGACTCCGATACCATTTCGTGGTATAATAAACGAACCAGCGTATATCTATAATATCGCAGAATGGCTAACGAAAAAACTTGAAATCGATTTCGAGACCATCAAGAAGGAGACTACTAATAATGCAGAGCAACTCTTCCGTCTTTCAAATTCCTGAGCTCGCTAAGCGTGAAGCGACTGCTTTTGGTGAGTCTAAAGAAGCTCTCGAAATCTACAATGAATTGAATGAAATCGCCGAGGAGATTGAACAATGTCGCTTGCGCAATTCCTAGATGGCACGATTCTCGATCCAAAAAACATCGAGGCGAAAGTCAACCTTCCAAAAGGTTTAGCTAATCCTTTTAAAAAAGTGAATTATTTTGGTAACGCCAAACCGGACGCTAGCCAGAAGATTAATCCGTACGACCTCCGTCAGTCTAGCACAATGACTTATGCCGATTTGATTAATGCCGAGTCAGCGCTTGGACGCACGATTTTTGGACCGGTGCCATACGGGCATCAACGTGAATTTTGTCTCTATAAAAAGAATGTTTGGGTATGGTATGAAGGATGGTTCGACGAAAAGGGCGAGCCACAAGGTGTGACGCTTCGTTATGAGGTGAGACCAGATGGCGTCTTTAAATTCTATAATGGCAAATATATTAAGCTAAAGGGCACGGAACTCAATAATTTTTGCGAGGCGGTCCGGACTTATCATAAGCTTGTCAAGACTCATCTTTACTTTTAATGGTTTAATTGTTAAAATGTGCTTATGGATACCGACATAAGCAGAGGACCAAAAAAGGCAGCCGACCCGAGGGTTCCGGTGGACGTAAAGAAGCCAGAAGAAGAGAAGAAGCCGGAGGATAATACTCCAATCGAACAGCTCCCGGACGCTAAGGTTGACCCGAATAATGTCGTGATGGTGGAGCCAAAGATAAAACCACCGGTCATTGAGGAGCCAAAGAAAGAGCCGATGGATCCAAAACTCAAGCGCTCGATTTTTGTACTAGGAATTGGTATTTTTACACTGGCCGTAGGTGGTTTCTTCTTAGTGAAGACTCTCACGAAAAAGCCAGTCGAGCCGGATGGTAAATACTTGCTCGAAGTGGGTGCCTGGGCACGCGAAGACGAACCGACGGTGATTTGGAAGTTTACGGAAGCCGGTAAAGGCACGCTGACGACTAACCGCCATTACAACGATTATGATTTCATTTGGTCAATTGAGGATAAAAAGCTCAATATCGAAACAACTTGGCTTTATACTTTGAACGATTCTTTTGAATATGTTTTGAATCAGAAAAAGAGCACCCTGACCTTGACGAAAGACGGTGTTGATTATGTATTTGTGCCGGCGAGCACCGTCGAAACCGAAAACCAAGAATAAAAAATCCGGTCGTAAAAGGCCGGTTTTTGTTTAGTTAATATCAATTTCGGTGCCGGAAGTGGCGTTGACGCCGAGATTTGAGAGCACAACCATTTCGTCGTCGGTAATCATATGGGTGGCATGAAGTTCGGCGCCACTTAATTTGTCGAGACTCTCGAGCACCTTTTTTACAACCGGATTAGTAGTTGAGCAAATCGAGAGCGCAATCAAGACCTCGCCGAGCTTTAGATAGCTCTCTTTGAAATTCGAGGTTTTATTTTTGATTTCAAGGATTGGTTCAAGCACAGACGGCGCGATTAAGTCGACTTCGTCCGGGATTTTGCTGATAGTTTTTAGAGCATTAATGAAAGTACTCGAAACTGGTGAGAGAATACCGGTTTTGCGACCAACGACAATCTTTTTAGTACCAATCGAAATCGCAGCGGCCGGGAGATTGCCGGATTTTTGGCGTTTTTCTTCGGCGGCAATGGCAACTAGGCGATCCTTTTCAGAGATACCAAGCTCATTGATGAGGAGCTTGATGCGCTCCGGAACTTCGGGCCCGACCAAACCTTTCTTGAGATCGGTAAGCGCGCGATAATAGCGGCGGACAATCTCGTCTTTCGCGGCCTTCTGGACGGCCTTGTCATCCGTGATACATTCACCAATCACGTTGACGCCCATGTCGGTCGGGGAATAATAAATAGTCTTGCCGGTGATGCGGTTCAAGATTTCTTTGAGAACTGGAAAAGTCTCGAGGTCGCGGTTGTAGTTTACTGCCATGGTGCCATATTTCTCGAGATGGAAATGGTCAATCATGTTCTTATCATTCAGGTCGGCAGTAGCGGCTTCGTAAGCAATGTTCACAGGATGCTTAAGTGGCAAAGCCCAGACTGGGAAAGTCTCAAATTTAGCATAGCCAGCATTCACGCCGCGCTTATATTCGTGATAAAGCTGCGAAAGGGAAGTGGCAAGCTTGCCAGAGCATGGACCTGGAGCCGAAACGACCACGAGTGGACGGGTAGTTTCGATGTACGGATTAGCGCCGTAGCCTTCGTCCGAGACAATCGTATCAACATCGGTTGGGTAGCCCTTGGTAAAAGTGTGAAAATAGGTCTTCACTTTGTAATCTTTTAGTTTTTCGGCAAAATCTTTGGCTTTTTTCTGGCCTTCAAACAAAGTAATCACGACAGAGCTAACAAAAATGCCACGTGAGCGCAAAAACTCAATTAGACGCAAAACTTCTGTCTCGTAAGAAATCAAATGGTCGGCCCGGATTTTAGATTTTTCAATCGCATTGGCGTTGATACATAGAATAACCTCAGCGTCGTCCTTAAATTCTTGTAGGAGTCGGATCTTGAGGTCTGGAAGGAAGCCGGGGAGAGTGCGGGCGGCGTGCTGATCGTCGATGAGTTTACCACCAAATTCGAGATAGAGCTTATCAAACATGGCGATGCGCTGTTTGATTTTTTTCTTTTGGATTTTCAGATACTTATCGGCATCAAAGCACTTTTTCACATTTACCTCCTTTAACTTTTTAATTATAACACAGGTTTTTTGAGGATGAAAAACCCACCTACGAATAGGTGGGCGCGAGGGGAAAGATAGGGGGATAGAAGAAATGGGATCAGGTTGATGTTTCGCCGTCGGGTGCTTCAAGGCCACCGAAGATACCATCGAGAAGCTGCCCGACGATATCGCCGACATTAGCGATTTCGATTTTGGGCGCCGGCAGACGCAGTGTGCTCGCCATATAGGCAAACAGAAGCGTGAGCGGCATCATCTGATGCGTGTAAACAAACCGGACGAGCGGCGGAGTAAACGTGATGTTTAATTTCTCCATTTTATCGCTTATCAGGTAGTCACAAAGACTTAGGAACTCATTTTCGTTCATCATTGCAATACGGCCGGCGAGCTCATCGTTCGGCTCGTTTTTCTCCAGAATGGCCATAATTTCTTTTGAAACATATGGTTCATCCTCTCTTTTCTCGCGGTGCAGATAGATAGCTAGCACCTGGAGAAACAGGAAAACGTTGACGTCCATTGACAGATTGTCAATGAGCAGAGTCGCCGTCTCTTGCGAGAGCATACTGCGACCGGCGAAAACCGATGCGAGATTTAAAAGTGACGAAGAAACCTTCCAGCCTTCAATGGTCAGCTGGCGCGGCTCAAAGGTCCGCTTTAATTCAAAACCTTCGATCATCGCCTTCAAGGCATCAATGTCATTACCCATGACTGCTGCGACGATCTCCTCCCCAGTGAAACCAACATAAGTGTCGCCAATTTTCATTGTTCTAACCTCCAATACCGAAATGTACGGGCCAAAAAAATAAAGCTTTTGACCTCATAACTTAATTATACCACACAATTCGCAAAAAGTCAATTATTTAGCGGTAGCAGTTTTGACTTTAAGGGGAAAATTTGTTATAATATGCGCATGATTTATTTGGACCATGCAGCAGCAACGCCGGTAGCGGCGAAGGTGTTAGAGGCGATGCAGCCGTATTTTTTGGATGAATTCTTTAATCCATCGGCGGCTTACCTCCCAGCGAAAAAGGTTAACGCGGATTACGAAGCCGCAAAAGGCGAAATCGCTCATGCGATTGGTGCGAAGGGTAACGATATTGTAATTACAGCTGGTGCAACTGAGGCCAATAATTTAGCTTTTACATCTATTTCCGAAAATGCGAAAGTGCTTTATCTCAAAACTGAGCATGATTCGGTGCGAAACCCAGCTAGTAGATTTAAACACGAAGAGGTTGAAGTTGATCAGAATGGTCGCATTGTAATTAATGATTTAAAACAGAAAATCGATGATGACACCGAGCTTGTCTCGGTAGCACTCGCTAATAACGAGCTTGGCACGATTCAGCCACTCGCCGAAATCGCGACGCTGATTCGCGCGATTCGCATTGAACGCCTGAAGAATGGCAACACGCGTCAGCTACTGCTTCACACTGATGCATCGCAGGCGATGAATTTACTTGATATCAACGTGGCGCGCCTAGGCGTGGATTTACTTACCCTAAACGCGGCAAAAGTTTATGGTCCGAAGGGCGTTGGTGCACTCTACGTGGCGCACGACGTGAGGCTAAAACCACTCACACTCGGTGGTGGCCAAGAGAATGGTCTACGTTCAGGCACACAGAATGTACCAGGTGTAATTGGTTTTGCGACCGCTTTAAAACTCGCTAAAGAGCATCTAAACGGCAACCGCAAGAAATATGCCGAATTTAGAAAGATTTTACTAGACGAAGTAAAAGATTATGAGTTAATCAATAAAAAGCATGCTCTAGATAATTTTGTTGTGCTTTGTTTTGATGGGCTAGATGCGGAAAGACTAATTTATCTTTTAGAAGACCGCGAAGTCTATGTTTCGACCGGGGCAGCCTGTGCCGCTTCAAAGGGCGTCCGTTCGCACGTACTGACAGCAATTGGCCTAACCGATTCGAAGATTAATGGCTCTCTTCGCATTACGCTTGGTGAGACTAATACGAAAGAACAAGTACATGAAGCTGCGCGAATCATTAATGAGGTCGTAGCAAGTGAGAAAGCGAGAATTCATGCCTAAAGTGTTTGTCGGAATGAGTGGTGGCGTAGATTCAAGCGTTGCGGCGCTACTTTTAAAAGAGCAAGGATACGACGTCACCGGTGTATATATGAAGAATTGGTCGAAAGACCTTCCGGGCATGAAGTGCCCATGGGCTGATGATTTGGCCGACGCGAAGCGCGTAGCGGTAAAACTCGGTATTGATTTTGAAGTTTGGGATTTTGAAAAGGAATACCACGAGAAAGTGGTCGAATACATGCTTTCGGAATTCAAAAAGGGCAATACGCCAAATCCGGACGTGATGTGTAACCAGGAAATCAAATTCAAATTGTTCTTTGAAAAAGCGATGGGAAGAGGGGCAGATTTTATTGCCACCGGACATTACGCAAGAGTTGCTTCTCCATCCCGTCTCCTAAGGGCAGTCGATGAAAATAAAGATCAGACCTATTTCCTTTATCGTATTTCAGAAGAAGCAATCGCTCATACGCTTTTCCCGGTGGGCGAGATGCTAAAGCCAGATGTCAAAAAACTTGCAAAGGAACATGGACTTCATAACGCCTACAAAAAAGAATCTATGGGCGTTTGTTTCGTGGGTGAAGTTGGGATGAAGGATTTCTTAAAGGAATACATTGACATCAAGCCAGGCGAAATCCGCGAAATTGAGAGCGAAAAAGTCCTCGGTGTACACGAAGGTGCCGTCTTTTACACAATTGGTCAGCGCCACGGACTTTACCTTTCTGGCGTGGCCGGTGAAGTTAATGACGGTTTACCGTATTATGTGGTTGCAAAAGACCTTGAGAAAAACATCGTTTACGTTTCGAAGAACCTTAACGACAGTCATATTTGGACGAAGGAATTAAAACTAAAAGATGTGTTAATGCGAGGCGAAGCAAAGGATGTGCTCGTGAGACTCCGTCATCGTGCACCGCTCATTAAGGCCACTTTTGACGGTGAGACGCTCCATTTTCAGAATGAAATCAAGCGTCCGGCGGCTGGACAATCGGCTGTGATTTACGACGGTGAGATTTGTCTCGGCGGCGGAATTATCGCATAGCAAAAAGCCCAGCAAAAAGCTGGGCGTTTTTAGAAAAAACGATTAGGCTGTCATCATTAAGAGATCAGCAAATAGAAGCGTAGCAGCGAGGAAGCTCATACCGATGACAAAAATCATGTTGGAACTCTGATTCTTATCGTACCTCTCATAGCGCAGGTATTGCTTGCGACCAGATTTCCTAGCGACAGTTTGCTTCTTTGCGGTCTTCGTCGCAGTTTTCTTTTTTGCTTGAGCCATGTTTATTCCTTTTGTATTTAATAATATTCTTATGATTATTTTATCACACTTTTTTAAAAATACAAGTAAAAATCTGATATAATTATCCCTATGAATGCGAATGAAATTAGACAAAGATTTTTAGATTTTCAGGTTAAAAAAGGCCACAAAGTAATTCAGCCGGCGCCACTCGTCTTGGAGAATGACCCGACCACGCTTTTTACCGGCTCGGGCATGCAACCACTTTTGCCATTCTTACTCGGTGAGCCACATCCGGATGGTAAGAGATTGACTGATTCGCAACCATCGATGAGATTGCAGGATATTGAGGACGTGGGTGATCCACGCCACACGACCGTGTTTGAGATGCTTGGCAACTGGTCGCTCGGTGATTATTTCAAAGAAGAACAGATTCGTAATTTCTTTGAGTTTTTGACGAAGGAAGTCGGGCTTGACCCAAACAAAATCTATGTCACTTGTTTCATTGGCAATGATAAATATGGCATTCCAAAGGACACGGAAGCTGCTGAAATATGGCAGAAAGTATTTAAAGAAGCGGGGATTGAGGCAAAGATTGCCGAGATTGGTTCGGCTAAAGTTGGCGACAAACGCGGCATCAAGCCAGGCGAAAGAATCTTCTTTTACGACGACCACGAGAATTGGTGGAGTAGAGGTGGTGGTTGCGAAACGACGCCAATTGGCGATCCATGCGGTCCAGATTCCGAAGTGTTCTATGATTTCGGTGAAGATAAACAGGATGAAGCCAAGTATGGTTTAGCACACCCAGCATCCGATGGTGCGAGATTTATGGAAATCGGCAACCAAGTCTTTATGCAGTACCGCAGGCTCGAAGATGGTTCATTTAAAGAGCTTGAGAAGAAGAATGTGGACTTTGGTGGTGGGCTCGAGCGCATCGCGGCGGCGGCAATTGGTAGCTTTGACGTGTTTAAGATTTCACTCATGAAGCCGATTATCGATAAGCTTGAAGAGATTTCTGGCAAAAAATACGATAATAACACAGACGAGATGCGCGTAATTGCGGACCATATCCGTGGTGCTTATCTCTTAGCGGCGCAAGGCTTGGTACCTTCGAACAAGACGCAGGGCTACGCGATGAGGAGATTGGTGCGCCGAGCCATCCTCCGGGCACTCGACCTCGGTATTTCGCAAAACTTCTTGTCCGAGATTATCCCGATTGTTGCAGAGAACTATAAGGATTTGCCGGATTCGATTCTGACTCACCGCGAAGTGGCGCTCGATGTATTACTTAAGGAAGAGAAAGCTTTCCGCCAGACTTTGAATAAAGGTCTCAAAGAACTTGGCAAAATGACGAGAAATTCGAAGATTCTAGACGGACGCGATTTAT
The DNA here is from genome assembly GCA_017432025.1 of Candidatus Saccharimonadota bacterium. Lineage (GTDB taxonomy): Bacteria > Patescibacteriota > Saccharimonadia > Saccharimonadales > Saccharimonadaceae > Nanosyncoccus. Next base: position 163,378 of record JAFRJX010000003.1, on the reverse strand, counting down.
TCAAACTGCAGGATACCTATGGCTTTCCACTCGAGCTTTCAATTGAAGAGTGTTACCGCGAGGGAATTGAGCTTTCCGAAAAGCATCGCGAAGAATTTGACGAGGCATTAAAAGAACAACGCGAACGTTCACAAACGGCATCAAAGGGTATGTTCAAGGGTGGTCTCGAAGATCATGGCGAACAAACTGTAAAATATCACACAGCTTGTCACTTGCTACTTGCAGCACTTCAAGATTTAGTTGATAAGAACATTTGTCAGAAGGGCTCCAATATTACTGCTGAGCGCGTACGCTTCGACTTTAACCTTGATCATAAGATGACTGAAGAAGAGTTAAAGAAGGTCGAAGACCAAGTGAACGAATGGATTAAAGCAGATCTTCCGGTGGTGTTTGATGAATATGAAAAAGCCTACGCGCGTGATACCTTGAAGGCACATGGTCAATTCTGGGATAAGTATCCGGACATTCTCAAGGTTTATACGATTGGCGATTTTGATAACCCGATTTCCCGCGAGGTTTGCGGTGGTCCACACGTAGAACACACTGGTATATTAGGACGCTTCAAGATTGTTAAAGAAGAATCTTCGTCCGCCGGCGTAAGACGCATTAAAGCCGTGCTTGAGTAAAAAAGTCCCCCGAAAGGGGGATTTTTAGTTCTGCAGGAGTTTTGCGAGTTTCGCTTTTAGTTTGTTTTCTGGTGGGGCACCAGCTAAGGTATCGGTACCAACGCGAAGTAGGCCTAGAGCTGTCGCAAAGGAATGGTCGAGTTCAAAATCTTTCGTAATGAAATTCGGGAGTTCGGCGATGTCGATGAGATGGATGACAGGACGGCGCGAGAATGGTAAACTCTCGTACCAGTCGGAAGTTGCGAGAGTTTCCTGAATCGTGGAGAGACTAGCGCCACCACCACAAAGCATTACATTACGTGGCAAACTGCCAAAGCTTTCAAACTCCTCAAGTGCGACTTCAACGCCGGTCAGCCAGACGGAAATGTTTTTCGAAATCGCAGTTTCGATTTTGGCTTTTTCACGATCGTCCAACTCGCCAGTGTCAAATTGAAGTTTCTTTTCTTCAGCCGTATCGAAATCGCAACCTAAGGCTTCCGCAATTTGGTGGGTAAAACTCCGGCCGCCAATCGAGAACATTTTGGTACCTTCGACGCCGCCATCATCAACGACGGCAATATCGGTCGTACCGCCACCAATGTCCATCACTATGCCAGAGAAAGAAGAGTCCGGATCGTCGCCAAGGCAGGCGCGGCAAACTGCAAACGGCTCCACCGCCACGGCAAGTAAGTCGAGATTGAGTTCGGCGCAGACTTTTTCAATCGCAGCCACGTGGATGAGTGGCGCAAAAGCAGTGTAAATTAAAATGGCGACGTCGGAACCCTTAAAACCAACCGGGTTCATCACTTTATAGCCATCAATCGTAAGGGAAACAATTGCAGAATTAATTAGACGAACTTCGATATTATCATTGCCGGTTTCGAGGGCAACCATTTTTTTTGCCACTTCGCCGGATTTGACTTGAACTTTTTTAATGATGTCATTCATCTCAGCTTCAGAAATCGGCTTGTTTGGATTCTTGCGCGTATAGTGAACGGTGGTAGTGTTGCCTTTGACGAGTTCGCCAGCAATGCCAACTACAACTTGGTCGGCCCGCTCGCCAACTTTATCTTCCACTTGAATGAGCGCCTGCTCACAAGTAGATATGACGGCCGGAATATCAGCAATAGCGCCAGCGTGCATGTTGCCGTCTTTTTGTTTGGCTTTGCCAATACCGATGATTTCGAGATTACCTTTTTTACCAGGCTTTGCCATGACGGCTTTTACAAACTCAGTACCAATATCTAACCCTAAGATTGTACTCATGGTTTCATTATATCATATATTCTCAAGCCTATCGCTTAAACTTTTGGATTGTGGTTGACGGAATTTCAGTGGTAGTGCCGGACTTCAAATCATCTAGTTCGAACGGACCAAATTTGGTACGGTGAAGATTAACAACACGATAACCAACCGCAATGAAAGTACGACGGATTTGGCGGTTACGGCCTTCGCTTAAGATAACGGTGAAGTGTTTGCGGTCGTCAAATCTATCATCGCGGATAACGGCGAATTTCGATTTGCCATCCTCAAGATCAATACCGAAATCGGAAATCATTTGCTGATGGAGCGGCTCTAAATCGCGGTCGAGTTCGACTTTGTAGATTTTTTCTTTATGAAATTTTGGGTGTGTCATTTCAAACGCAAAATCGCCATCGTTGGTAAGTAGAATTAAACCGGAAGAATCCTTGTCAAGACGGCCAACGGTTTTGAGTTTGCGATATTTTTCTGGCAATAACTCATATAAAGTCGGGGCATCGCCCTGCGCGCGACGTGAGCAAACATAGCCTTTCGGCTTATTCATCGCGAGATACAAGAAATCGTTTTCAAATTGAACTATATTATTATTATAGCATACTTTATCATTTTTGTCAATACGAGCACCAAGGACGGCTGGGTGATTGTTTACGGAAACTTGACCGGAAGCAATCAAATCATCGGCCTCACGACGGGAAACGCCGAGACGTTCAGCTAAAAATTTATTAAGTCGAATCTTATTGTCCATTTGGAGCGGCCGGTTGTGGTGCTGGGGCTGGTGCTGGCTGTGGAGCTGATGCAGGTGCGGCGACTGGAGCTGCCGGTGCAGCCGGTGCCGGTGCAGGAGCTGGAGCTGCTGGTGCTGGCTGTGGAGCTGATGCAGGTGCGGCGACTGGAGCTGCCGGTGCAGCAGGAGTAGCGGCCGGAGCAGCTGGTGCAGCCGGTGCCGGTGCGGCTACTTGCTTGTCACCAAGCACTTCATGAATCGTATTAACAACATCTTCAATACCAACTTGCGATTTAACGAGGTAGCGATCGGCGCCGAGACGCTCGCCGCGTTGACGCTGATCATCGGAGGAGAGAGCAGTCATCATCACGACTTTAATACCGGCAGTTTCTGGTGTCGAACGCAAAATATCAAGCATATCAAACCCGGAGATTTTTGGCATCATCACATCAGAAAGAATGAGATTTGGCTTTTCGCGAACGGCCATTGCCAAGGCCTCTTCGCCATCACCCGCAGAAACGACTTCATAGCCTTCTGCTGTTATACGAATACTGTAAATCTCACGAAGCGCAGCATCGTCTTCTACTACCATTACTTTCATTGTGGTTGTACTCCTCCGTTGTTGGTATTATTAATTGCTATCATACGTTTTTCGTACTCTTCGCCGGTAATGCGTGGAAGAGAGACGTAAAAAGTTGATCCTTCGCCAAAGGCCGATTCGGCCCAAACGCGGCCACCCATGGCCTCAACACGTTGTTTTACTAAATACAATCCGAGACCGGTACCACCGATAGTGCGGGTGTCGGAATTGTCAGCACGATAAAACTTTTGGAAAATATGTTGCAAATCATCGGACGAAATGCCAATACCAGTATCAGTCACGTTGATTAACACGCGGTCACCATCACCAAGCACGTTCACATAAATCGAACCGCCGGCTGGGGTGTATTTAATTGCATTATCAATCAAGTTGTCCATAATTTCGTGTAAGAAATTCACGTCGACATAGCCGTAAACGACTTGGTCGAGACGGCGATCGAGACCGCCCACGGCATTTTGCTTATTCGCGCCAAATTGGAAATTAAGTTTGGCGTTTTTCGCCGCAACGAGATAGCCATCGGAAATTTGCTTGACGGTGCCGACCATTTCAACCGGACGAAAAACCGGGCGAAGATGACCATCATCAAGTTTAGTTACATCAAGTAAATCTTTAAACAAATGGCCAAGGTGCTGAGAGGCCGCGTGGGCAGCAGCTAAGTAGCCACGAGCGCGCTCATCAATTGAAGCGGTTTGCGGATTTAAGGCCAATGACAAATAGCCTTCGATTGAAGCGACTGGTGTACGCATTTCGTGCGAGGCAGTTGAGATAAATTCGGCCTGTTCGCCTTCTTCGGCAAGTTCTTTTGTAATGTCCCTAAAAGTAATAATGCGATTACCACCATCAGCCACAACTACAGAAACGGCAATCGGAATACGCTTGCCGGATTTCGTGCCAATGAGGCAGGCAGCAAAACGATCAAGCGATTGGCCGGTCTTCATGGCAATGATGAGCTTATTCTCATTTTCGGGAAGCTCGCGACCTTCTTTAGTCTCGAGTTTGATAAGTAGTCCATAATCAAGTCCAGTGGCGTTTTCGGCGGTAGCACATTCGGTCATTGCAACAGCAGCTGGATTAATAAACTGCACCGCGCCGCTTTTATTCGTAATAATAACACCATCATGAATCGTCATGAGGGCCATTTCAGCAAGCACCGTCTTATCGGCACCTGAGTCTGTCTGATTTTTTCTATTAAAAAGACTCATCCTAAATTTATTTTACCACAAGCTAAATAAAATGTGCTAAAATTAATAATATGAATAAAGACGTCGTTTATATCGAACCTGAGGACGATATTACTGACATTATCAGCAAGATCGAAAATTCGAAGCAGAAGATCGTTGCTCTGGTTCCGCCGAAGAAGGCTGGAATTTTGCGTAGCCTTGTCAATATTAAGTTGATTGCGAAAGCCGGTGCTAACGCTAAGAAAACCGTTGTACTTGTCACGGTTGATCCTTCAATCGTGAAGCTTGCCGCCGCATCGAAACTACCAGTGACGAAAGATTTGCAGACTCCGCCAACCGTACCACACGATAAACCAGAAATTGATGAGACCGCGACCGAAAAAGTTGAGGACGAAGAGGAAAAGGACGACGAAAAAGACGACAAAAAAATGGAAGAAGCAGAAGCCGAAACTGAGGCTGAGGGAGAAGCAGAAGACGACGAAAAATCTGATGAAAAAGGCAAGAAAAAAGCCAAAAAAGAGAAGAAGGATAAGAAAGAAAAGAAGCTTCCAAATAATCCGGTGCTTGCTTGGATTGTATCGCATAAAGGCCTTGTAATTGGTCTGACAGTTGGCTTGATTCTACTAATTTTGTTCCTAATTTGGGCACTAGTATTTGCTCCGGCCGTGACGATTTCGGTTGTTCGCCGCACAACAGAAAGTAATTTTTCCGAGAATGTCACTTTTACCGATAAACTAGCTGAGGAAAATGCGAGCGAGGGCAAGTTCTACCTCGAACAAAAGACTAACGAGAACAAAATTAAGCGCGACATCGAAGCGACCGGCAAAAAGAATGTTGGTGAATATGCGCATGGCGAAGTCGTAGTATATGCCTACTTCAAGCAATCTGGTACGATTGCGATTAATGCTGGTTCGACTTTCACACTTTCAAATCTTTCCTATACTTCGACCGAAAACCGCAATTTAACATGGTCTGGCAAGAGCGTTGAAGAATGTTTGAACGCTGGTCAGCCAACTATTATTACTTCTGGTTGTTTGATTTCTGGTCGTGTGCCAGTGAAGGCTGTAGCACCGGGCACTAGTTATAATATTGCCGCTTCTAATACTGGTTGGTCAACGACCGCTCCGGTGGGCGCTTATACCGATAATGCAATGGCCGGCGGTACTGACAAGACTATTACGGTCGTGACACAAGCCGATGTTGATAAGGTAGTAGCCACGATAAAAACTGGCGACAAGGCGGTTGCAAAAAATAATTTGATTGAATCAATTAAAGAGTCATCAAATGACAGTAGTACAGTTTTCATTATTGAGAGTAGCTACAAACAAACTGTGAGCGATCCAGAAGTTTCGCCAAAAGTTGGTGAGGAAGTAAAAGAAGGCACTAAGCCATCGCTCACTGTGACCGTAACGGATTCGATTTATATTATCGACGAAACAAAGGTACGCGAATTTATTACCGAAAAAGCCAAGCTCGCCAATGATTACAAGATTTATCAAATTGGTGATGAAAATAAGGAATATGGTGGTCTCTTTATTGAGAATTTCATGAAAGAAAACGATAAATATACCGGTAAGCTCAAGACGACTTACATTTCCGGTCCGTCTGTAACCGAAAATGACATTATCGAGATGGTGCGTGGCAAAGGAATCGGCACCGCAAAGCATGATATCGCAGAAAATAGTGGTATCAAGGATGTTAGTATCACTCCTTCATATCCGTGGGTTTCTTCAGTACCAAATGATCCGGAAAAAATCACAGTAAATTTTGAAAAACTTGAGCAGTAAATGAGAGTAATTGGGTTAGATGTAGGTGAGAAGCGAATTGGTGTCGCCAAAGCAGACACTAATATCCGTATTGCTACGCCGGTCGGGTTCTTCAGTGTTGATGGCACCGAGTGGGCGATGATTGATCGCATTGCTAAAATGAACAACACGAATTTCTTCGTATTGGGGCTCCCGCGTAGCAATGAAGGTAACGAGACGAAGCAATCTATGTTTGTGCGCCAGTTCGCGAAAAAACTGGCCGAAAAGATTCCAAATGCGAAGGTGCGTTTCCAGGATGAATCGTTAACTTCCGTTCAGGCCGAAGAACACCTGAAAATGCGTAAAAAGGCCTACGAAAAGGGCGATATTGATGCCGAAGCCGCGACGATTATCCTGCAAGATTTCGTTGAGCATTATAAGGAAGAAGTGCCGGCAAAAGCTCCGGTAACTGAAGTTGCGCCTCTGATTCCGGGCATGAAAGTTGCAGGGGGTGAAACGGTTGTAGCGCCGGCAAAATCTCCGGTGAAAGCCGAAAAACCGGTCGTGAAAGCCGCCCCGAAGCCAGTTGAAAAGGCGTCCGTTGCAGACTCAAGCGAGATTTTAGATAAGCTTGCCAAACAACTTGAAGTGCCAGCCGAAAAGAAGAATATTGTAGTGACCGCTGCCGATAGGGTAAAAGATAGTGCTGAAAAGATTAAGGATGGCGCTGGGAAACTCGCCACCGAAACCAAGGCCGCCGCGAAACGCGAAGGTGAGAAAGTCGCTTTAAATGCTAAGAAGGCAGAGCATCATGTAAAGAAGTTTTCGAAGAAGTTCTTCATTATTTCACCGATTATTCTAGTTCTAATTATCGCTGGTATTTGCGGTGGAATTTATATTAAGCAACGCCTAGATGCCCGTGCCGAATATGAACGTTGGGCGAGGGAACAGGAAGCAAAGAAAGCACGCGAGTTTGAATTTACAATTAAGCCGGGTGAAACAATCTTTGATATAAAGAAGAATTTCCGTGTTGTTAAGATTGTCCCAAGAGAGGGTGAAGAATTGTCTGACGAAGAGAGAACTATAACTTTCACAGATGCCGAAATCGACGCTGCTTTTTCAGTCGATTATAACAAATCATTTATCCCGAAAGGTGCATCGCTCGAAGGCTTCCTAATGCCAGAGACGATTCACTGTGCCGCCGACGAAGAGAGCCCAATCAAAGCCTGCATCGAGCGTTTCCTTGACGAGACAGCGATCTTCATCAACGAACAAGGGCTCGAAACGAAGTATGCTGGCAGAGGATTAAGCCTATTCCAGGGGATTATTCTGGCGTCGGTCGTCCAAAAAGAAGCACCGTCGCAAGAGATGCCGACGGTTGCACAGGTGTTTTTGACGAGGCTCGGTTATGGCATTCCACTCGGGAGCGATGTAACTGTAAAATATGCGCTTGATGTTGCCGATCCGGAGCGTAAAGTTTACCGCGACAACCAGGCGGCGCTTCAGATTGATTCTTGTTATAACACGAGAAAAAACCCAGGCCTGCCGTGTGGTCCAATCTCAATGCCGAGCAAAACGGCCATGATGGCAGTGGCCAACCCAACAGATACGTCCTATCTGTATTTCTTGACAGGAGACGACGGTTTGATGTATTATAGTTATACAGAGTATGAGCATAACCAGAATATTTACCTCCATTGCCAGGTACTCTGTAATGTATCACTATGACAAGCAAGAAAACTAAGAAACTGATTAGACGGTTGAAAGCAATTCTACCGTATTTTGCGACGGGCGTAATTACCCTTGCCATCGTGTTTTTTGGTTCACTTGATAAGAGTAATGCCGGCATGAGCCTCAGCCTCGATACGTTCGCTGAGAGTGGCTATAACGTCTCAGTGGACCAAGTTTCAGCAATGTATGTGGTGGCAGATGTTTCGAACGCCTTGAATCTTGCAAGTGCTTCTGACGTGGCCTCGAACTATGTGATTGTAACTTCAATGAGCGACGCTGGTCAGTCGGCTACCGGTAAGATTGAAAAACCGACTATTACCGATCTCGTGGTCTCACGTGGTGTTTTGACACACATCGTGGCTGACGGTGAAACGATGGCTTCGATTGCGGCTAAATACGGTATTACCACGGATCAGATTCGTTGGTCGAACGGCCGCAAGAACACGACTGTCAATACGGGTGAATTACTCTATATTCCAAGCGTGCCGGGTATTGTTTATACCGTGAAGGCGAACCAGACTGTTGAACAAATTGCTTCGACCTATGGCTCTTCGGTGGCAGAGATTATTGCCCTAAATGACCTTGAAACCACCGGTCTGACTGCTGGTACGAGAATTCTAATTAAGGGCGGTACGCTACCAGAGAAGGAACGCCCAGAATATGTTCCACCAAGACCAAGGACTACAACTTACACTTACACCACCCTCGGTAACACGGCGGCTCGCCAAGACATCCAGGTGATTGGTTACTTCTACAACCTTGGTGGCCCTTACGGTCGTGGTCAGTGTACACAATGGGCCTGGTATAAGAGACAGAATATTAACCCAGTACCTTCCAACTGGGGTAACGCTAACACTTGGGCTTCCCGTGCGGCGGCTCAGGGTTATACAGTGGTGCGCGGTAAACCAGTTGCTGGTGCTATTTTCCAAAACAGCTCCGGTTGGTATGGTCACGTGGGCTTCGTGGAATCAGTTAACCCAGACGGTTCGTTCGTGGGTTCCGAGATGAACTACGGCTATACACCATACCGTGCTATTCGTTCGACAATTCCGGCAGCTGCTGCAGCCAACATGAACTATATCTATCCGTAATCTTTTGACTTTATGATATTTTTATTATAAAATATAAGTATTATGTTTACAGATACAGCAAAAGTGAGTTTAAAGGCGGGAAACGGCGGCAATGGCGCTGTATCTTTTCGTCGCGAGATTTATATTCCTAAGGGTGGCCCAGATGGTGGCGACGGTGGTAAAGGTGGCGATATCGTCTTTAAAGCCGACAAAGACACCAATACTCTGATTGACTTTCGTTATACACCAATTCTCACGGCTGAGGATGGCAAAAATGGCTCCGGCACGCGTTCGGCCGGCCGTTCTGGCAAAGATCTGATTGTGGAGGTGCCGATTGGCACGGTCGTGAAACGAGATGGTGTGGTTTTGGCAGACTTAACACACGATGGCCAGACCGCGATCATCGCGAAAGGTGGCGATGGTGGCTTTGGTAATGCGCATTTTAAGAGTTCCACTAGGCAAGCACCAATCATTGCCGAGGTTGGTGAACCAGGTGAAGAATTTGAAGCCGAACTGGAACTAAAGTCCGTAGCCGACGTGGGCCTCGTAGGCCTTCCAAATGCCGGTAAATCGACTTTTCTCTCGGTAGTTTCGAACGCCAAACCGGAGATTGCCGATTATCCGTTTACGACAATTACACCGAATCTCGGCGTCGCGACGATTGATGAAAAAGATATTTTGATTGCCGATATCCCAGGTCTTATTGAAGGCGCATCCGAAGGGAAAGGCTTAGGACATGACTTCCTTCGCCACGTTGATCGCACGGCAGTTTTGCTGCATCTTGTCGATGTTTATAACAACGACGCCGGCGAGGCCTATAAGACGATTAGAAACGAGCTTGAGAAATATTCAGATTTGAAAGACCGTCCAGAAGTCGTCGCACTCACGAAATGTGAAGGCGTGGATAAAGACATTATCGCTATGCAAACGGCCTCAATTCTCGCCGTCAATCCAAACGCGCGCGTCTTTGCGATTTCTTCAGCCGCCCACACGGGATTAACTGAGTTACTGAGAGAGTTAAAAGATGAAGTGCTATCTTCATCTAATGCGGGGCCGCGTCCGTCCGGCCCGTCGCCACGGGCGGACGGCGCTAACTCTCGCGCTGCCGCGCTCCGAAATACCCCGCCATTAGACGAAGACAGCACTCCTGTAATTTCACTTAGTGACAAAGAGTTAAAGACCACGTGGAAGGTTGAAAAAGACGAGGACGGCAAGTTTATTGTGACCGGCGAGAAAATCGAGAAGTTTGCCCGTCGTACAGATCTAAACAACTACGCTTCTGTCAACCGTCTCCGCGACATTATGAAAAAACTGGGCATTCGTGCTGAGCTTACTTCGATGGGCGCCGAGCCGGATTCGATTATTTCGATTGCCGGAAAAGAATTTACGCTTGTGGAAGATTGGTAAAAATTAAGACTTGACAAAATCACGCTTATGCTTTATTATAGGGATAAGCTGGTACGCTTCACAGGGGTTCCACTGACAAATAGTGGAGTGTGGAGACTTACTAAAACAAACAGCGGATTAAAACAAACCAATGTGCCCCAAGGGTGGGCGCGCATCAGCGCGGAGACGGCGTAGACCGTCTCCTTTGTTTCACCCTTGTTTTACTTGATTTATTCGCAAAAGTATGCTAAAATATATAAAGTCCAAGAGGCTATAATCAAATCTTATATAAAGGGGGACTTTTTATGCAGAAACCTCTCGGCATGAACTTTATCAAGGAACATATGGAAGAACTGGCAAAATTCGTCAGGGAAGGCGTCAATTCTGAATTTCGGGTCCGCCCCGTCGAAACCGAAGACGGCAAATGGCTTCAGACCTACGAAAACGGCGACTGGTCTTACTACAACAGTTGGCTGGTCGGCGAACCTTCGAGTGGCGAAGTGGTCATTCGTTATAAGGGATCGCCCTGCTGGTCGATGAGTTATCGGAGCGAAATGATGCCGTATGCAAATCGAGCAGAAGTCTATTCCTGCCTCAGAGATGCGATGGAAGAACCCAACGAAGATGGCTACTTCCGTGGCCCCTCCGAGTTCTACTCCAAAAAGAACCACTACGCCTACTACAATTCCCAGAATGGCGATATCGCCAAGTTCAGTGGCCACGAGCGTGTCAAAGATATTGATGGCGATGTGGTCTTCAGAATCCGTTACAACGGCGGCGCCATTGGCGTCTACTAATGTTCCGCTGACCACCGCTACTAGCGGTGGTTTTTCTTTTATGTTATAATATGTTTTATGATTAAGTTTACGATTATTACATTGTTTCAGGAAGCTCTGGAACCGTATCTCAAGACTTCAATGATGTGGAAGGCGGTAGATAAAGGGTATGCAGAGTTTAATTTTGTAAACTTGCGCGAATTTGGACTTGGTCCGCACCGCTCTGTGGACGATACGCCCTACGGTGGTGGCGATGGGATGCTGATGCGCTGCGAGCCAGTGTTTAATGCGATTGAATCGGTGAAGGCAAAGGACCCATCCGCGAAGGTAATTGTACCAACGCCAGCCGGTGAAGTTTGGGATCAGAAAAAGGCCGCTGAATTTGCCGCTTCTGGCACCGACAAGGATGCTCATTACATTATTTTTTGCCCACATTACGAGGGGTACGACGAGCGCATTCTCTCAATTATTGATTACAAATTCTCACTCGGTAAATACGTACTAACGGGTGGGGAATTACCGGCGCTCATCATGATTGATTCGATTGTGCGCTTAATCCCGGGGGTTTTAGGTGGCGAACAGTCAGCCGAAATTGAGTCATTTTCGGATGGTGATAATATCGAATATCCGCAGTATACTAAACCTTATGATTTTCGTGGCATGACCGTGCCGGATATTCTGCTCTCGGGCAATCATGGTGAAATCGCCAAATGGCGCGCCGAGCATTCGAAAAAAGCCGATTATTAGGAAGGAAAAAAGCCGAGGGAAACTCGGCTTTTAAACTGCTTCATGCGGTAACATCCCTAGGAAATTGAGTTCCTCGATGGTCCATTTGAGCTCCTCGTAGGTGCAGTTGTTTTTGGCTTCAAATTGCCAGTTTTTCCAGCCATTTAGAAGCGTCGCGACCACTTTGAGGTTATCAAACTTGCCTTTGACGAACATGCGGATTTCGCAACCCGCGCCCGGGTAGATGCATTCACCTCTGGAGAGATGTTCCACGATTTCTTGTGCGGCTTTAAAAAAATAGGCCATTTCATCGGATTTTTCGCAGGGGCGGCAGTTTTCCAGACCAAAGAACATCAGGTTCTGATCCATGACGTGCTCACCGTCGTAGCCGCCGCTGTGCTTCTCGCAGTCTACCATATAACGGAAGACCATGTGTGGTTCGAATTTCTCGTGATTCTTGTTATGGGTCTGAAGTAGTTCAAGTAAGCCACTGGTGGCAAGATCCAAGAATTTCATCTCCTCAACGGGTGTTTTTGAAACAGTTTTTGAAGGTTCGGCTGTCTTTTTCATTATTGTGTCCCCCTATAAAAAAATTTAACAGCTATATTTTATTATACCACACTTATGCTAAATTGTCAATCTGAGGTATAATGAAAGTATGTTACTGACCGATTCAGTCGAGAGTTTGAAGGGAATTGGGCCAAAAACGGCGGAAGTCCTGAAAAAAGCCGGGATTAAGACCGTCCGGGATTTCTTTTACAATTTGCCCCGCGATTATGAGAATTTCGCAGCACCAACCAGTATTTCGGCGATGCGGCCAGGGAAGGTAGTGATTCGGGGAAAGATTGATTCCTTGTCAAATCGGCCATCACGAAGAAGACACTTATCGATTACAGAGGGGGTGGTGCGCGATGGCTCTGGCTCAGTGCGGGTGGTTTGGTTTAATCAGAGTTACCGGATGCGCCAGTTCGATCCGGAAAAAGAGTACTATTTTTCGGGGGTTTACGAACTAAAAAACAACCGCTATCAGATTACTTCACCATCGGCGATTTTAGTCTCGGATGTTAATGTTGGCTCGGGGCTCGCACCGATTTATGTGGCGCATGGGTCGGTAAAATCAAATGATTTTAAACGACTAATGAATAATTCCAGGGAAAGATTTAGCGAGATTCCAGATTTGCTGCCAACCGTGGCCGCCGGAACACGTAAAGAAGCCTTGTTTAAAGTGCATTTTCCGGAAAGTGTGGCGGAAGCGACAAGCGGGCGAAACTATTTGGCTTACGAAGAGTTGTTTGAGCTGATTTTAGCAGCAAGATTGAACCGCGAAGAGAACGAAAAACTCCGTGCTACACCAATACCATTTAATGTCACTAGAGTTCGGGATTTTGTGAGCAAGTTACCCTTTAAATTGACCAACGCACAACGTAAATCTGCGTGGGAAATCTTCCAGGATATGGAAAAGGATACACCGATGAATCGGTTACTCCAGGGCGATGTGGGCTCGGGCAAAACGATGGTGGCGGCGATGGCGGCGTTTGAGGCCGTGTCAGGTGGTAGCCAGGTAGCACTACTTGCGCCAACGGCGATTCTGGCAACCCAGCACTACGAAGGATTGAAGGATTTGCTGAAACAATTTGGTATTAAAACTACGCTTCTAATTGGCGCAACTAAAGAGAAAGATGCTCTCAAGAAGAGTATTATAGACGGTGAAATTGATTTCGTAATTGGCACACACGCACTTCTTACTGATGACACGGAATTTAAGAACTTGGGGCTTGTGATTATTGATGAGCAACATCGGTTTGGCGTGGAGCAAAGGCAGAAATTGATGCTAAAATCACCGGATGGGCTCGCACCACATCTTCTGGCAATGACGGCGACACCGATTCCGCGGTCGCTTCAACTCACCGTGTTTGGCGATCTTGATGTTTCGATTTTGAATGAGCTGCCAAAGGGGCGACAACCGATTGAAACAGCGATTTTACCAGAAATTAGCATGCGCGAAAAACTCTATCCACATATGGTTCAAACGGTGAAGGCCGGGCAGCAAATCTATTGGATTTGTAAGGCGATTGATGACAACCCAAAAACCGAAACTACCTCGGTAAAATCGCGTGCCGAGAAACTAAAAAAATTGTTTCCAGATTTTCGAATCGAGTTCTTGCATGGGCGAATGAAGCCGGCTGAAAAGGACGAAATTATGGAACGCTTTGCGAGTGGTAAAATCGATATTTTAGTCTCAACCACGGTGGTAGAAGTGGGCGTGAACGTACCAAATGCGACGCTCATGGTGATTGAAGATGCCGAGAATTATGGCTTGGCGCAACTCCACCAACTCCGCGGTCGCGTGGGGCGTGGCAGTGTAAAATCGTATTGCTATCTGATTACCAACGAGGACAAAGGCCCGTCGAGGCGGCTAATGGAACTCGAAAAGTCGACCGACGGTTTCTATCTTGCGGAAGTCGACCTAAAACTCCGGGGTCCAGGTGAGATTTATGGATCGCTTCAGCATGGTGCGTTGGATCTAAGAATCGCGACTTTAACAGATACGAAACTCATTCACAAAGCCCAAACCGACGTAATGGATTTATTGAAAAATGACGGAAATATGTTAAAATATGAAGAATTAAGAGCTGGGATTTCGAAATACCAGCAATTAACCACACTAAACTAAGGAGCAAAATGGTTCTAAAGAACGGAGAAGCAGTCTATATCACAGCCGGATTCTATAAAGGTAGACGCCTGATGACACCGGGAGAGGGCACGCACCCGATGGGCGCCAGGGAACGGATTGCGCTCTTTAATATGATTGGGAATAATCTGCGCGATTTTGAAGTATTAGACGCTTTTGCTGGCTCCGGAGCGCTGGGGCTCGAAGCGATTTCGCGTGGGGCCGCTTATGCAGTATTTATCGAGAAAAATCGTGCCGCCGCCGAGGTAATTAAAACCAATATCAAGACGCTCGGGGTGGACGGCGTCGTGAAGGTTTGTTCGGCTTCAAAGTACGAGGACGAACAGGTTTATAACCTAGTATTTGCCGATCCGCCATACGATAAATTCGATTTAGAGGAAGTACTGCACCTAGTGAAATTTGTGAGTGAAAATGGTATTTTTGTCTTGTCACATCCGGGTGAAGCACCAGAATTACCGGGACTAAGGCTCTGGAAATCGAATCAGTACGCCGGAGCGACGATTTCGATTTATCAGAGATAATATTTAAACATAACCATTTTATTGCCGATTTGGCAATTTTGTTAAAATGCTCTTGTATTTTTTACTAAAGTGTGGTATAATTGGATGCATAAGGAGTTTTATATGTATTATACGAACACCGATTTAGAGAAAGCTGAACGTCGTAAGATCATCACTATTGTTGCAGTAGCGATGGTTCTTATCTTGTTACTCATTGCGGCTATCATCATTGTCGCAACCAACAAGTCTAAAAAGAATGTTGGTGGTACTGATAATTCTACCTTCTCGATTGTCGATAGTTCTAAAGATAACAATTCTGACGATAATAAGTCTGAAAGTGATTCAAAGACTGAAGACGATAAGAAAGAAGAAACCAGCACGTCTAAGGTCGGTACGGTTTCAACCAAACCAACCACGACGACTACCACAACTCCTACGACTTCTACGACTACCTCTAACCTCCCAAAGACGGGCCCAGAGGATGGTCTCTATCTCGCAGCCGTGCTTGGCTTACTGACAGCCAGCGCTACCGCTTACGTAATGTCTAAAAAGCGTAATGCGTAATTAAAAATAGATCCGGCCTCGAAGCCGGATTTATTTTTTTCTCTGAGTATGTTATAATTTGTTTTACGCAGAGCCCGTTCGCGTTAGCGCGGGCGAGCGTAGTTAACAAGAGCCCGTTCGCGTTAGCGCGGGCGAGCGTAGTTAGCAAGAGCCCGTTCGTGTTAGCGCGGGCGAGCGTAGCGAGCCCGAGTGGTGAAATTGGTATACACGTATGCCTTAGGAGCATATGCCATCTGGTGTGCAGGTTCAAGTCCTGTCTCGGGCACCATACGAAAGTAATAATAACCCGCAGAGAAATCTGCGGGCTTTTTTGGCGCAAATACTCTGTTATTTGTGTATTTTTAATACAAAAAATCCGCAGGCATTTTTTGGAAAAGACTGTGTAAAAATTGCCACATAAAATTCATGCTTTTTTAACACGCAAATGGTTTTTTATGTTATTATGGTTATGTAATGAGAGTGTTTGGAGGAACTCGACTAGAGTTTAGTCGCGTTGTTCTCGGTAAACGTAGTGAGCGTTCTACGACTAGGAACTTGCGATTAACCTTTTGTGTGCTGTCTCTCTTGTTAGCGTTTGGTTTTTCATCTGTTATGAACACAAAACCAGCCAACGCAACCGCGACTGCCAGCACGCTTTCCATGACCGTGACTTCGGGTAGTCTTTCTGTGAGCGTAAATCCGTCTATCGACGGTACTTTTGGCGCCTCAACCGATGCGGAAATCTCTGTTTCGACAAACAACTATTCTGGCTACACCTTATCGGTTGCTTCTCAGAGTTCTTCGAGCATGTTCTTCGGCGTCAATGAGATTCAGTCGATTGACTCGATTACGTCTTACAGTGATTTCACCACTCTAGCCGCCTATAAGAATAAGTGGGGTTACAAGCCGAGCAAATACCAGCAAACCGTCCAGGGTGAAACTTCCATTGTCGCAAATACGACTAACTACCTCCCGGCGCCTTCATCCGGTGGTGACGTACTAGATGTCACTAACACAGCAAATTCTTCTGCCAATGAATACACGCTTTCGTTCGGCGCGAAAGTTGATATGGGCTTACCGAATGGTACTTACACTTACACTTACATTCTCCAAGCCGTAGCGAACCCGACCGTCTACAATATCACCTACAACCCGAATGCTTCGGATGGCGTTTCTTCGATGCCGTCACCGAATCCACAAATCGTGGAGCTATCTGGTGGTACCGATGTGACACACAGCATAGCCACGCTTAGTAACGCCACCCCAACCAGGACTGGTTATACCTTCAATGGCTGGTGTGATGTAGCGACGACCTTCAATTCGACAACCAGAAACCAAGAATGTAGTGGCACAATCTATGACCCGGGGGATACTTATGGTATTGATCAGACGGCCGATGGCTCCAATATTATGCTTTATGCGATTTGGAATGCTAACGAGTACACGATTACCTTTGAACCGCACAATGGCGAAAGCGCGATTGTTTGGAATAATAGAAAATACGGTGAAGAACTTGGCACTTTGCCGGCGCCGATTAAGGCCGAATACGTGCTTGAGGGTTGGTATCCGAATACCAGCTATGTCGAAGGCCAAAAGATTTCTTCCGACACTTTAGTGACTGGTACTATCACCTACCATGCGCACTGGGTTGAGACTCTATTTCCGATAGTCTGGAATCAGATGGGAGCATGTACATTTAATGGTGCAACCAATTCTAATATTACCGGTTCGGATTGTGAAGATTATTGGGATGTGAAATTTATCGATACGGGTGTAGCGCTTTATAGTCAAGCAAATTATCTAAAAGATTATGAAATCCATTTTACGATTGATCACTACCTACCTTCTGAACAAGTAAACCACGATGGCGATAATAGCCAGCAAACCTTCGTAAGCGATAAGTTGGGTTCTCAAGCTGGCGATAAGAAAGCTCCTGGAATTATCGTACGCAGAAACGGTAATACCAATATTGATTTCAACTCCAGGATGAACGATGTGGTTGGTCCGGGCAATATCCAAATTCCTTATGGTAGAGTATCTGATGTATCAGTATTTAGACTAAAGAATAAAGTGTATTATAGCGTAAACGATGGCCCTCTGATTCTATTGCAAGACATTACTGGGTTTAGCGAACAATTCCCACTTACTACTACATTCGGTGCATATCCAGGCAATGAATGCATTGGCGACGGTAATCCTGATTGTACATATAAACGCATCCCTCAAGCAACACTTTCAAATATGTATATTAGACTTGGCGAAGCTACCGATGAAGACATCCATACTATCAACTTTAAGGTTAACGACGGAACATCCGCAATCGCTACTACATATTTAATAAAAGATAGCGATAGTATTACTACTTTGCCAGAAGCGCCAACTTATACCGATCATCTGTTCCAAGGTTGGTTCACGGCAGCCAGCGGCGGCACCGAAGTAACGGCCGCAACCGTACCGACTGTTTCTACGGATTACTATGCGCATTGGTTGGGTACGGTAGCATTAGCAAATCTTGCGGATGATAGTTTTGAGCTTGACCCACAAGAAACCGGAACTATCGTCGTAACAAATAGTGCCGAGATTGAGCCATACACCTTTTCTTCGGACAATCCTCTTGTTGCTACAGTGAATAGTGCCGGCGTGATTACAGCGCTAGCCCCTGGGAATACCACGATCACGATGACTGGCTCAACTTCTGGCGACACAAAGACCATTAGTGTCACTGTGAATGGGGAAACTTACGATGTGTCGTTTAATGCACAGGGGGGCACTCCTGTAGATACCGTATCAGTGGGCGAAGGTTCCAGAATTGATCCTTTGCCAACCTCTATCAAGTCCGGCTATAGGCTGGTAGGTTGGTTTACTGGATTAAATGGTGCCGGTACGCAATTATTAACTTCGACGGTCTTTGACGAGAATACTCCTACTGAATATTACGCTTATTGGGAAGAAGTCGAATACGTCTGTAAGATTGCCACCACGCTACATACTGAAACCTGTGGGAATACCAATGCTAATTATGGTTGCCGAAAAGCCGGGTACGCTCTGAATGGTGAAATTACTTACGGCAATATAGTTGAGTCTTCTACAAAGAGTTATGGCGATGCGTACAACTGCGACATCAATAACGATGGTGAATTCAATGAAGCAAACGAAAGATTCTATTATATTGGCTCTAACAATGGCAACGCCGCTCTAGTCTATTACAGAAATGAGCCAGACGACAGCAATTACAACTGGACTAATGGTTCAGACGCTTTGCCGGACAGCACTCTGTGGACTAATCCTTTGCTTGTAGCGCAAGGCACCAAAGTTTCACGCTTTATGACGGTTGACGAGGTAACGGAAATCTGTGGTGGCACGACTCAAATTGCTTATAAGTTTAGTGATTCCACAAAGGGTAAATGTGGCTGGATTGCCGAGGAATCTTCATTCGCGTATGCATCCGGTAAACTAGACACCATCTGGCTCCAACGAGTCAACGGAGCCAACCGAAGAGTCCATCTACGTGATGCTCAGGCAGTTCAGACTCCGGCCACCACGAGCGTTAACGGTGTGCGCCCGGTGATAGAAGTACCACTAGACATGGTCGAATCATACATTGAGAAATATGCGATTACCTTTGACCCACATAATGAAACTAGCTCAACTACGGTGAATATTAATGCTGGTCAAGCACTAGGAGAGAACTACCCAGCGAATCCACTTTACACTAGCCACGTATTCCAAGGTTGGTTTACCGATAGTACTGGAGGCACCAAGATTAGTAGCAGTACTGTGCCTTCCGGCACCACAACCTACCATGCACAATGGCTAAAGTCCGTAGCTCTAGCACAGCTCGCAAGTGATTCGTTTAATATTGCGGAAGGCAGCACTAGCACCATTAACGTACTCAATGCATCTGAACTTGAGGAATACAGATTCGATTCCGACGATACCGATGTTGCTACCGTTAATGCAACTACTGGTGTAATCACTGCTGTTGCTGAGGGTACAACCACAATTACGATGACTGGTACTATTTCTGGCGATACAAAAACTATCAACGTAGCGGTATTAGACCCTAGCGCAATTTACACAATTTCGTTCAACGCACACGGCGGTACTCCTACCCCATCCGACATTTCAGTTCCAGCTGGTGGTACGATTGGCTCGCAGTTGCCATCGGCCCCAACTTACGCAAATCATGCCTTTATGGGTTGGTTCACTGCGGATACTGGTGGCACCGAAGTAACATCTGCCACTACCCCGAGTGGTAATGCAACTTATCACGCACAATGGAAGCTAAATGTATCTAACGCGGTGGTTTCAAATGACTTGATACTAATGGTTGGCGATAGTATTACGATCGTCGTAAACAATTCGGCAGACCTAGAACCTTATACATTCAGCTCTAGTGACACTGACGTATTTACGGTTAATGAAAGCACTGGTGCCATTACTGGCGTAAGCGCAGGTACGGCAAACGTCATTATGACTGGCACGAAGTCTAATCTCACAAAATCATTTGTAGTAGAAGTAGCTCCGATAATGCATACAGTCACTTTCAATCCTAATGGCGGCACTACGCCAACCCCATTTGCTTCAACTCAAATTGCAGATGGCGCCGAGGTGGGTAGCTTACCAACGACAACAAAGACAAACTACATGTTCTTTGGCTGGTATACCGATGATGGAACATTCTATGAGGAAGTGAAGTCTACTACAACTATCGACGACGATGTCACTTTCTACGCAAGATGGATAGAAGACACAGCTTCGCTTCCAGTTGTCTGGGCAGAGACCAATGAGTGTACTTTCAATGGAAATAGCGCAGTGACTGGCGATGATTGTGAAAAGAAAGTAGCAAATCAACGATATATCGACTCGAATATAAAATTGTTTGACGAAAATAACATTGGCAAGGATTTTGAGCTTGGTTTTACGATTGTGGAATATGACTATACTGCACAGGTCTCAGGTACTGGCAATAACTCCGGTGCGCAAGCGACCTTCGTTAATACTAAGCTAGAAGCCACTGGCTATCCTGGATTCGTAATTAGAAGATCCAGCGACAAACTCCAATTGACCGCCAAATTTAGTGGCACCGAAAATAGCCCTATACCTAATGACACAATTTACCATTCAGACCCAAGTAGTCTAAAACACGTCAAGATAGTAAGAAGTGGTAATGTTCTCTACTACTCATGGAATGGCGGCACATTAACCAAATGGTGGGATTTGACCGGATTCAACACTACATTTAATACCGAAGTATGGTTTGGCTCCGCTACTGCAAGTAATGGCACATCACCAATGAGGCCGCTAGTAGGAAAGCTAACTGATATGTATATCCGTTTAGCTACAGCCAGCACTAGCTATACGATTAACTTCAATGTCGGTAGCGGTAGCTTTGTAAACCCAGCAAGCGATAGTAGTCGTACCATAACGGCTAACGATCAACTTGGTACTTTACCAGTACCAAATCCACCAAGCGAAGATTTCACATTTGCTGGTTGGTGGGACGAGTCAGTCAGTCCGGCTGTACAAATAAGCGCATCTACCGTTCCAGATGGCAACAAAACCTACAAAGCTCATTATTCCTACAATTCTTCTGATACGCCGGTTGAATTTGATATTTCAAATAATGCAACTAGGGGATATGAAGCGTTAATAAGTGAATGGACTCAGAGCCCAATCAATATTGCAACCTTCCACGAAGCAACCAGCGGATCGCGCACCCCGGCAATCAACAATTCAACTTGGGGCGATACAAATGAATTGTCGGAATTAGAATATTGGACCGCGATGAGAAACAACTTCGTCAGCAATCAATGCTTGATTAAAACCAATAGTTCTCATAATACAAACAGCGATGCGACCAAGCCGTTGTCTGAATTACCGAATTTTACAAGTGGTTCAGTAGATTGCTCAAAACCAGACGCATATGACACCAAGATTGGTTCGGCACTCAATGTGTATCTGAATAATGCCCAGGGTGAGCAAGTTGCCTATGCCAAAGCGGAGAACGGCGTAATCCATAATATGATCCCAGGGCAGACATACTATTGGGAAGATCAAAACGATAGCACAGTGTATGGCTACGTGACGGCAGTTTCAAACGGTTCCAGCACGGGTACGCGTTGGGTAGATACGGGCGTGGTTCGCAATGCACGTGATTTGGGTGGTTTACCAGTTACTTATACCGATAGTAATAGTCAAACCGTGACTGGCACCTTGGCATATGGTAGATTATTCCGTGGGGAAAAATTGCAGAATGTCAATGCGACGGAGCTCACCAATCTTGGGATCAATACAGAATACAACGTTGGCGACGAATATAGTAGTGATACACATATTGGTCAGCCAAATGTTGATTATCATTTGAACCAGGTGATTCATTACGACTTTGATTATCACTCTGGCGACGAGAACATTAATTCATCCAACTACATGAAAGCCTGGACAGCGGTAACTAACATCATGCTTGATATTACAAACACAAGTACCACGAAGAATATTTATTTCCACTGTCGCGTGGGCGCCGATCGCACTGGTACCATAGCATATCTCCTTGAAGGGCTCTTAGGCGTACCGGATGAAAAAAGATATGAAGAATACGAATTAACATACTTATCTGGACTCTATGATAGAACTAGGTACTATAAGGAAAAAGTTGGCGGCTCCACCAACCCTACAAGCAAATTTGTTTACATGATGGGCTACGTCAAGACAAATGCCCAAATTTACAATTGGTACATGCAAAATCCAAACGCAGATGCAGATCTAATCCAGGACTTCAGAACGGCTATGACTGTTACAAACAGCTAATTAAAAAGCCGCCCCTTTTAGGGGCGGTAAGACAAATTACATCATTTTGATTGCGATAAAACCGAGTAAGCAAATCATCAAATCGATAAAGACGCATTTGTAACAGGTTTTCTGCCAAACTTCGCGTTTTTCGGCGATAACTGCTGGCGAAGGATAGTTTTCCGGTAGAGTTTTAATCACCTCCTCTGGTAACTCCCGGTAAGGTGCACCGCCGTGCCAGAAGAAAAGACTAGGAATTGCGTTGATAGCGACGACGTGGGCAGCACCTTTGATGGCATTAATTTGCTCAGTAGGGGATAACGATGGCATTTGTTTTGCCAGTTCTGGTACTAGATAGGGCACGATACTGACATAGCTAGAGCCCATCAGGAAAATCGAGAAGACTACCCAGGCGATGCAGAGTGCGCTAATTTTGGCTCGAACGAGCCGCGGAACCAGCATAACAATCATAATTAACACTACCAAGTAAAACGTCATCCTATACGCAGTTTCGAATGCTTCAGAATTACTCATCTAAACCTCCTAAAGTACTATTTTTTGCATTAAAAATGCAATTTGTCTATCTTTAATTATACCATATTTTGTTAATTTTGTAAATAAATATGCTTATTTCGGTTGTGTTATAATGAGGTTATGGAAAAGAAGTTGCACGACTACGAAAAAAAGATTGAAAAACTCGAAAAAGAGGCGAAAACTCCAGCCGAACGAGCTAAATTGGCCGAGTATCACCGCGAGATGGTAGCGAATTTCCAGCACGAGAGATTAATCCATTTGATTGTGACTTTATTCTTTGCGTTGATTTCAGTGACGTTCTTGTTTATCACAGCTTGGGCCGAAGTTACGTACCATTTTGGCAAAGAAATGATTCCACTTTATATTCTGACGGCGATGCTCGCGATTCTGACTGGGTTTTATGTGCGGCACTACTATGTGTTAGAAAACCATATCCAAGGGCTCTATAAATTTACTGAAAAACTGCATTTATCGGAATAGAAAAACGCCGCGTATGTTACGCGGCTTTTTGATTAGTACCTGACATTACTGACTCTTAGATTGTAGCGGTAGTCTTCACGAATGCGATCGGCGTAAAGGTGGGTGAGTTGCTCGACCTCGTCGCGAACGGACTTTTTGATGTCGTATGAAATCTCTTTCCAGGCGCCTTCGGCCGTAATAGTGCCGATCTTACGGTCGCGGTTCCAAAGATGCCAGTGTGGATACTTCCACTCCATACAATCACAGCGATCGGTGTCGAGTTTTAGCTTATAGCCATGCACCGTCAGTGGTACTTCTAAGGTTCTAGGTTGGCTCATACTAACCTCCTAAAAAAGTAGTAACAGCTATCTCGCTGTTCTACTTATATTTTAGCATAATTATTGTGTTTGTCAATCTAGCGGTTCATGTACCAGACAAGGTAATCGAGTTTGCGACGCGGATTCTTGACCTTAGAACTCTTAAAATTGACTTTTAAACTAATTGTGCTATAATATCGCAACAGGCTTCGGCCGAGTTTAGATAAAGCGAGGTAAAGTCTATGTACATTAAAACTTTTATGGAAGATTACGAGAATAAAGGAGAGTTTTTCCCAATCTGCGTGGAGATTAGTAGTCGGATTGGCGACTGGGACGGACCGGATGGCCGTTTTGAAGTCACCTATACGACTGACGGCAACGACAAGGATCGGCAATTTGCACCGCTCTTTACGGTACTTGCCGAAGAAGCATTTGGCCGGCCTTCACTGCTCGAGGAAGGAGAGAAGGTTCGGCAGCCGAATCGCATCCGTCTCGATATCGATGACGGCGTGTGCCTTTGCTGGTTTATCTCACAACTGGGTTCGCTCGAAGAACAGATTCCGTTCGATTCTTTACTCGAAGCGTCTGGTGCTGAAGAGTACATCACGATTCGGATTGATATCCTTAGTGAGGATGGCAAGATGAACGGCACCGATTACGTGTATGAGCCTGGCGAGATCATTGAGACCTATTCTATTACCATCGGTTACGATGATGAGGATCCGGAATCAATTATCGCCTACGTTTCGATTGAAACTCCCGATGAAACCGAAGAACTCTGCATTTATTAATCTTCCACCGGCTCCAGGAAACTGGAGCCTTTTTTAGTGATATAATTTAGGTATGAGCAAGTATGATGATTTTGAGGTTGAGGCGGCTGGTTTTGATGATGGTAGTATCGACAAAGACATGCATCTTCCGACTTATTCCAGCTACGGCTCCTCGATTGACGTTGATGAATTGACCGACGAGCAACGCGACCTATATGAGAACGCCTATTTTTCGGGCGAAGAAGATTTTGACGACGAGGACTATTAAATGAAGATTGAGTTTTTGCCGGTTAAGACCAGAATTATTCACCCACCAAAAGATGATATTTCGGACATTTTGGACTCACTTGAAATTAAAGACGGCGATATAGTTTTTATCTCGTCAAAGGTGCTCGGGATTTCGGAAGGGCGCTGCTTTAAGGCGACTGAGCACGACAAAACCGATTTGATCAAAGCTGAAGTTGAGCGCTATTTACCGTATGTCAATAATACTGGCGATTTTCACGTTAATCTAACGGTGAACCAGAATATTTTGATCCCGAGCGGCGGTATTGATGAGTCGAATGCCAATGGTTACTATGTTTTGTGGCCAAAAAATCCGGATGAATCCTGCCGGAGAATTCGCGAGAAGTTGATGACGCGAACTGGGGTTAAAAATCTCGGCGTTGTGGCAACTGATTCACACACTACGCCGCTACGTTGGGGCGTAACTGGTATTGCGATTGGTCTTGCCGGCGTGGAACCACTTGAGGATATTCGTGGCAAAGAAGATTTGTTTGGTCGCGCGATGCATGTTACACAGATTGATAAAATTGACCCGCTTACTAGCATGGCGGTTGCGATTATGGGCGAGTCAAGCGAGGCAACGCCGATTGTGATTCTACGTGATTACAAAGACATAAAGTTTTCCGACACCGCTTCGATGAAAGATTTTAAAATTGACCCGGATTTTGATTTATATTCACCGCTAATTAAAGTTCTCCCGATTAATGACAAGTGATGCTATTATTAGATAAAGGAGTTTTATGGACCAATACGTAAAAGTTAGCATTGATAGTAGAAGAGACACTATTTTTAATAGTTTTAGTGTGAACGATAAATTCAAGAAGAAGATTGATGATTTATTTAAGCGCATCGAAGAACTTGGTAAGACCTGTAAAGATTCGGCCGATTTCGAGGCAAAGTTTGCAGCGAGTCCATTAAACCAGGAATACATGGATTTATTTACTGAACTTGCCACTGCTGGTGCTGTTAAACCGCTCGACGATAAAGCGAAAAAGGAACAAGATCAAAGCATGGCCGAGGCTGTGGCGGAAGGCGTGATGTCGACTGCTGCTGATAATGTGAAGCGTGCTGTACTCCCAACTCGCGCCTCAATTCATCAAAAGGCGTATGACGAAGCCAGAAAAATCCCTGGCGTGGGCGAAGCGCTCCATGTTAAACAATATGCCGATTTATTTGGCGGTTTTCGCCGTGCGAAGAAAGCTAAAGAAGAGCAAGAACAACTGAAAAAAGAACTCGAAAAAGACAAACAAGATTAATTATTTGCATTTTTTCTAAATTATGCTACAATAAGTAATGGCGAAGGGCCTCTCTCGGCCCTTTGTATTATCTAAAGGGGGTACGTACATTATGAAGACTGACGAGAGAAGTGTTGTGGTGGAAATCACAGAAAACGGCAGGGCGAAACGCCTGGTCTATCCCATCGTGACAGATGATGGTGAGCTAATGACGCATCGTTTGCGTCGCCTTTTATCCGGTAAACTCGGAGCCTCCGGCGGCGACGGTGTCAGACGCGAGATCCACTTTGTCGGCATGGTCTGGCGGAAACCCTACCCTCTTCTCCAGGAGATTCTGCAGGATCGCCTGGCACTCCAGAGGGAACTCATCGAGCTTGGCGATACAGGCAAGCTCACCCGGGTTCCGCCCATTACTATCCCCGAGCGGGCCAGCAATGGCAACATCACCACTCTGATGCAGAAGGAGATGAAGCTCCGGGACAACTTGAAGCGCCGCATTAAGCGGTTCAAGTATCTAGGCGTCAAAGTCTGGCCGTAACTCTCTCGCACCGTCCTTGGACGGGAATCCCTCACGTATGTGGGGGATTTTTTTATTGTAAATTTAAAAAATTTTGTGCTATAATCATAAGCAAGATGGGCAAAATAGCGAGGTACTTAAATCAGCTTACTATTGGCAATACTTTTGATTCGCCAGAAATTTTGGAATTCTATTCAACTGACCGTTCGGTCCTTAGGATTAAACCAAAGGCGGTCTCTCTACCAGAATCAACTGAAGATGTGCGCAAATTAATGCGTTTTGTGAATCAACTTTCCGCTAAAGATATTAAGCTTCCAGTTACCGTTTGGGGTTCCGGACTCGATGAAACCGGTGCCGGACTTTCGAATGGCCTCATCGTTTCGATGGAAAAGATGAACAAGCTACTTGAGTCTGACAAGCGCGAGAGATTAGTCCGCGTACAGGCCGGCATTACGCTCAAAGAATTAAATACCGCACTTTCAATTAACGGCCTTACACTTCCGATTGGCGGCCACGACAATGATACAATTGGTAGTTTGATTTCGAACTGTCCGTCCGATATTTATGCTGGTAAATATGGTAGCATTACGCATTTTATTGAACGTATTGAAGTAGTCCTACCAACCGGCGACGCAATTCAAACTGATTACCTGAGTGCTCGGAATGTCGAGAGATTGGCGCAAGAAAAAACCGCCGAAGGTAGCATTTACAAGAAGCTGAATGCCCTTTATAAGAAGAACGAAAAACTAATTGACGATATTCGCAAGAACAAGAACGAAACCCGTGGCTATGCCAAAGTTGGTATGGCGCTCCGCAAAAAATCGTTCGATCTCATGCCATTATTCTTTGGCGCACAAGGCACACTTGGCATTATCACAGAAGTGATTCTAAGGGCCGTGCCGATTGAATCTAAAACCGGTCGCGTAGTTGCAGTTTTCGAAAAATTTGAAACGACACAGAAATTCATGGATGAATTGAAACCGATGCAACCGCTCGAGCTCAATTTCTATGATATCAAAGTAGCAAAAGCGGCCGAGGAAGCCGGTAAAAAGCTTGGTATTAACACCGAGAAATATGAAGAAGGTGGCTTTGTGGTGTTTGCGAAGTTTGATAAGCGCATTAACGCCAGATTGAACAAAATCAGCGCTATGAAGAAAACATTGCCACGCAATGCTCAAGTGATTATTGAATCGACCAAAAACCTGAAGATGCTGGATGAATTTGAAAATTCATTAACTAGCTATTTGAACCAAGTGAAAGCCGGTGAACGTGTACCGCTCGCAACCGATTTCTATTTGCCGTCTGCCAAGCTCGGTCAATTCCTCGAAGATCTGAAAGTTCTTGAAAGGAGTTTGAAACTTGATCTCGCGCTTTATGGTTCATATTCGGCTGAGTGCTATAATCTTCGCCCGAGATTCGATGTAGAAGATGCAAAATTCTTAAAGAATGCGGTCGCCTTTATCCGTGCAACCAACTTTGTAATTAACCGCGAGGGTGGCTCGATTTCCGGTGGTGCAGCGGAAGGTCGCGTGAAAGCGCTTGTTTCGAATATGAATCTCTCGGAAGATGAGAGAAATCTCTATGCTCAAATTAAAGACATTTTTGACCCGCAGGGAATTATGAATCCAGGAGTAAAGCTCGGCGCCGATCCAAGATTTACGCTCACCCACTTCCGCACTACCGGTTCAGGCAAAACTGTGTTATAATATACGAAATTATTAGGAGATAACATGAAAACAAAGCTGAAGAAGCTCGATGGTTCACGCGTTGAGTTAACTGCGACTCTTGACGCTGCCGATTTAAAGAAAGCTGAAGACCTTGCAATTGAGGAACTCGCTAAGGAAGTTCGCGTCGAAGGATTTAGAAAAGGTAAAGTTCCAATGGAAGTTGCCAAGAAATTCATTCCAGAAAACGATCTCGGTGCTAAGACGATGGACCTTTCCGTCCGTATGACGGTGGTCGCCGCTTTTGAGCAAGAGAAGCAGATGCCACTCCTTCGCCCAGAAATCAGCATCACAAAATTTGTCCCAGGTGAAATGCTTGAATATGTCGCGACCGTGGAAGTCGTACCAGAAGTGACGCTCGGTGACTGGAAGAACCTCGGTGTGAAGCGGGAGACGGCCAAAATTGAAGAAAAAGACGTCAAGGGCGTACTTGACAATATTGCTAAATCATTTTCTGAAAAGAAAGCCATCAAGCGTGCCGCGAAGCTCAATGACGAAGTAATTATCGATTTCGTTGGTAAAAAAGACGGTGTCGCTTTCCCAGGCGGTTCTGCTGATAATTATCCATTAATGCTCGGCTCTGGTAACTTTATTCCAGGCTTTGAGGATGGTATCGTCGGCCACGAGCCTGGCGATAAATTCGATCTCGAGCTCACTTTTCCGAAGGATTACGGCGTAGATGATCTTGCCGGTGTTAAAACTGTCTTTAGTGTGCTTCTTAAGCAAGTTAATGAAGTAACGGTGCCAAAAATCGACGACGAACTCGCCAAAAAAGTTGGTCCATTTAAGGATTTGAAGGCACTCAAAGAAGACATCAAGAAGAACCTCGCTCTTCAAACCGAAGAGAGACTCGATGGCAAATTTAAAGATGATCTTGTAAAAGCCCTCGTTAAAAAGTCCAAGATTGGTGTAATTCCAGATATTTTGATTAACGACCAAATGCACGGCATCCGCGACAATTTGGAGCGCAATGCTAAGACGCAAGGTCTCAGCGCTGAAGAGTATTTGAAGCGTGGTGGCGAAACGATGGAATCTTGGGAAAAGCAAGCTAAAAAAGTCGCTGAGGAAAACGTGAAAGCTTCACTTTGCTTACAAAACCTCGCCTTAGCCGAAAAAGTCACCGTGGACGACAAACTCGTCGAGGCTAAAATTGCCGAACTTAAAGATGTTTATCGTAAATCTCCTGATGCATTAAAGAATCTTAAAGATCCAGCCGTCAAGCAGGACATCAAGAATCGCTTGATTATTGAAGCGACGATCGAAAAACTCGCCAAAGCGAACAAATAACCAAAATTGGTTTCAACGGGGGCGGAGTATTGACTTTTTGTGCAATCTATGCTATAATAGACTTATGTGGGTTGTACCTTAAGTTTTAGTCCACAAATTCTATTTTCAGGGGGAAAAATGGTATGGATAATGCAAATGTTTATTCATTCAATCCGAGCATGACTGAATTCAAAGGCGCCTACGCCTCAGATGTAAGTCTGGAGAAGATTCTATCTAAATTGGACGCGTTCGTCTCCGAGGATTTCGAGTACTTTCGTGACTTGGCCGAGGAAGAGGAACTGGGAATGTGCGAGACTGACTCAATTGTTAGGTGCTTCGGCAACGACAATCGTTGGTATTACATCCACGCGCAGATTGACGACAATCAAGATGTCGAATTCGCAATCTACGATGAAGATGGCGTCGACATTATCGTCTTCGTGCTTTCCAGAATGGCGGAAAAATTGAAGGAAGTCGAAATTTGTCTCGACGACATCGTCGAGGTTGAACAGATTCTGGATCTCTTGATAGAGCCTTCTTGGATTGACTAAAACTGAAATCGCCCCAACCGGGGCGATTTTTCCTTTTCTTATAGACTTTTTAAAACAGATATGGTATAATCACTTAAAGAGTTTCATCTCGTTTACTATTGCTGTACTTGTAAACGGGGCAAAATATAATATTAATCTATAATCATAGGATAATTTTAATGCCAACTATTAATCAGTTGATTCGCAAGCCTCGCAAGAAAAATGCGAAGAAATCGAAATCTCCAGCACTTGGTTCAATTATCAATACTCTTAAAACTAAGCGCTATGAGAAAGCTGCGCCACTTAAGCGTGGTGTTTGTATCAAAGTTACTACCAAGACTCCAAAGAAACCAAACTCAGCTATGCGTAAAGTTGCTCGTGTGCGCCTTACCAATGGCCAGGAAGTTTGGGCATACATTGGTGGCGAAGGTCACAATCTCCAGGAGCACGCTGTGGTGCTCGTTCGTGGTGGTCGTGTGCCAGATCTTCCAGGTGTGCGTTATCACATTGTCCGTGGTACGCTTGATCTTCAAGGCGTTAATGGTCGCAAGCAAGGCCGTTCGAAATACGGTGCCAAGAAGGAGGGTAAGTAATTATGCCACGTAAAACTACTAAATCTTTGGAGCGCAAAGTTTCTCCGGATCGCAAATATCAATCCATCATGGTACAAAGACTCATCAACAAGTCGATGCTTGATGGCAAGAAGCAAGTAGCTGAGCGTGCGGTTTACTCTGCAATCGAAGGTGCTGCTAAGAAATTGAAATCAGAAAACCCAGTGGAAGTTCTCGAGAAAGCTATCGCTAACGTTTCGCCAGATTTCGAGGTGAAGTCTCGCCGCGTTGGTGGTGCTAACTACCAGATTCCATTCCCAATTGCTGGTCACCGCCAAATGCACTTTGCATTCACTTGGCTCGTCCAAGCTGCCCGTGCACGCAGTGGTATGCCATACGCAAAGCGTCTCGAAGCTGAAATCGTAGATGCCTACAACGAAACCGGTGCCGCCTTCAAGAAGAAGGAAGATTGTCACCGCATGGCCGAAGCAAACCGTGCATTTGCACACTTTGCTCGTTAATAACACAAAAAGTGCCTTTTCGGAGACGCTTGGTCCAGCCCGTCGTTACGGGTGGACCGGCGCTCACTCGCTCCCCGTTGGTCGCGAAAGCTCCTTAAAGGCACTTTTTTGTTGTCTATTAGCGAGTAACGTGGTACAATAAGCGTAAGTATATAGGAGGTATAATGGTAAAAGTAGCAATTAATGGTTTTGGCAGAATTGGTCGTAATGCGTTCAAGATTTTGCAAGGGCGGAAAGATGCTGAGGTGGTAGCAATTAACGACATTACTGATGCTGCAACCCTAGCTCACCTTCTCAAATACGATTCTTCTTACGGAACTTATGACCAAGAAGTATCTTCCAACGAACATGCAATTATTGTCGACGGCAAAGAAATTCCGGTTTATGCCGAAAAAGATCCACACAATTTGCCTTGGGCAAATCTTGGCGTGGATGTCGTGATTGAATCCACTGGTTTCTTCACGAAGCCAGAAGATGCAAAGGCTCATATCGATGCCGGTGCAAAACGCGTGGTGATTTCGGCTCCAGCTAAGGGTGAAGGTGCCAAGACCATCGTACTCGGCGTAAACGAAGAAGCTGTCACGCCGGACGATTTGATTCTTTCCAACGCATCTTGTACAACTAACTGTATCGCACCAATCATGAAGGTCCTCGAAGACGAATTTGGCATCGAAAAAGCGATGATGACGACCGTGCACTCTTACACTGGTTCACAACGCATTCTCGATGCTCCAGCTAAGGATCTGCGCGAAGCACGCTCCGCGGCTGAAAACATTGTGCCAACTACGACTGGTGCATCAAAGGCCGCCGCACTCACGATCCCAA
Organism: Candidatus Saccharimonadota bacterium; assembly: GCA_017432025.1. Taxonomy (GTDB): domain Bacteria; phylum Patescibacteriota; class Saccharimonadia; order Saccharimonadales; family Saccharimonadaceae; genus Nanosyncoccus. Next base: position 131,515 of record JAFRJX010000003.1, on the reverse strand, counting down.
GCTTGCAAGGCAAATTCAATGGTCTTTCTGTCCGCGTCCCAACGCCAGTCGTTTCGCTTTCCGATATTACAGCCGTGATTAAGCGCAACACAACTAAAGAAGAGCTTGTCGCCTTCTTCAAGAAGATTGCCGACGAACAATATTACCAAGGTATCATTGGTGTGACCGAAGAAGAACTCGTTTCATCCGATTTTATCGGCGATCCACGTTCCTGTATCGTTGATTTACCACTCATTGATGTGGTTGGTGGCAATATGATTAAGGTCGTCGCATGGTACGACAACGAGTGGGGCTATTCAAATCGTCTCGTTGAACTCACAGTTGATTTCGGTGGGGAGAATTAATGGACGTCTACATCGGAGCAGACTATCGAGGATTCGAAAAGAAAAACCATTTGGTTCAGTTTTTGAAGGCTAATGGTTTTAATGCTATCGATAAAGGTGCCTACGAATATAACGAGGGCGACGACTTTAACGATCCGGCCGTAGCGGTGGCAAAGGAAGTTCGTGAAAACCTTGGTTCATTCGGAATTCTGATTTGTGACTCGGCACACGGTGTCACGGCGCAGGCAAATCGTTTTAAAGGTATTCGCGCCGCGCATTGTCACTGCACAGAATCGGCCCAGCTTGCTCGCGAACACGATGACGCAAACGTACTATGTTTATCCGCACATTTTATGACGAATGATGAAGAAATGGAAAATATTGTAAGAACTTTCTTACAAACTAATTTTGAAAGTTTTGAACGGCGGGTCCGCCGCATTAATCGTTTAGACGAAAGGGAAGATTATGATTAGGGAAGTAACGATTATCCCAACAATTTTAGTCGACAATAAAAAAGATTTTCGCGACCAAGCCGAACGTATCAATGTCTTCACTCGTCGCGTGCAAATTGATTTATGTGACGGAGTATTTGCGCCAACTACGACGCTCGATATTACCAACATTTGGTGGCCAAAAAACTGGATTACCGACCTCCACATGATGGTTTCAAAGCCTTCCGAATACATGGATACAATCGCAAAACTGACGCCGTCGATGGTAATTTTTCATGCCGAAGCGAGCGAAAATTTGTTGCCAATTTTTGAGCAATTAAAGTCGATGGATATTCATTGTGGCGTGGCACTGCTACCATCTACTTACCCAGGCGCCGTGCAACAATACATTGAAGCAGCCGACCATTGTTTGGTCTTTGCGGGACAACTCGGCGTGCAGGGTTCGCCAGCAGATCTCATGCAGATGGAGAAGATTCAATTAATCCGCAACATCAAACCAGAAATTGAAATTGGTTGGGACGGCGGTGCGAACATTACAAATATTCGCGCGCTTGCGCACTGTGACCTTGATGTAATTAATGTTGGTTCGGCGATTTCGCAGGCGGAAAACCCGGCCGACATGTTTAATCAACTCGTTGCCGAAATTGATAAAAGTGGGGTGGTGCTCTAATGGCGCGGATTGTTTCGCTAGGCTCAGCCTTACAAGACATTTATCTCATCGATCACGATGATTTGGCGCCAACCACCATTGGTAGCGATGCGATTTTTGGTAATGTCTTAGTTGGCTCAAAGGTTGATATTGACTCACTTAGCTACGAAGTTGGTGGTGGTGGCATTAATTCCGCGATTTCATTTTCACGCCATGGCCACGAAGCGATTTTTATTGGTAATATCGCCCATGATTCGGCTGGCGAAGCGATTTTGCGCGTGCTCGATCGTGAAGAAATCGACAACTCCTATGTGAATTTTGTGACCAGGAAATCGACCGGCACATCCGTGATTTTACTCGATTCAAAGGGCGGTGAACGCACGATTCTGACTTATCGCGGCGCGAGTGAAACCTTCGACAATTTCAACGAAAAAGATTTGGAACTGATTCAACCGGATTGGCTCTATGTCACGACACTGCGTGGTGACATGGATACGCTCCTTCGTTTCTTTGTGAAAGCGAAAGAACTCGGCACGAAAATCATGTTCAACCCAGGGGTTAAGGAACTTGCGCAAAAAGAGAAACTAATTGGTCTACTTGAAGATGTCGATATTTTGCTCGTGAATAAGTCTGAAGCATCGAAGATTGTGCCAGGCGTGCTATTAACTGAATTAATGTATCATTTAAATCAATATGTCCCAACCGTAATTATTACGGACGGCCCGATGGGCGGCATTGCCGGCAAAAAAGATACCGGTGAGATTTATCGCTTTGGTATTTATGAAGATTCCAGAATTAAAGACGCTACGGGGGCTGGCGATGCATTTGGCTCAGGTTTCCTCGCCCACTATATCTCCGGTCATTCGTTTAGGCAATCGCTGATTTTCGCTTCGGCAAATTCCACGTCCGTGGTCCGCAAAATTGGCGCGAATCGTGGTATACTAACTGGAACTGAAGAATTACATCCAATGCCAATTCAAAAATTATAAAAAGGAAAAATATGTTACCGAGTGAAGAAGAAATATTGAAAAAATTATCAATTGCTGACCTTGAGCGGGCTAATGCTTACGCTAAGGATTTAACGATGGGGCTTCAAATCGTGCGATCATTCCCGCAGGGTGTGACGATTTTTGGTTCCGCAAGATTACCGCAAGATAATAAATACTGCAAGATGGCCTACGAGCTCGGTGGGCTGCTAGCTAAAAACGGCCACGCCGTCGTAACTGGTGGCGGCCCTGGAATCATGGAAGCGGCTTCACACGGCGCTTATGAAATTGGTGGCCGAACGGTTGGTTTAAATATTACTTTGAAGCACGAACAATTCCCAAATCCATATCTAACGGACTGTATTACTTTTGAATACTTTTTTGCCCGCAAAGTTTCACTCGCTATGGCTTCAAAAGTGTTTGTTTTCTTCCCGGGTGGTTTCGGCACGATGGATGAGATTTCTGAAATTTTATGTTTGATGCAGGAATCAAAAATGCCACGCATGCCAGTCTTTCTAATCGGTAAAGCATATTGGAAGAATTTTGATCGTATCATCAAGCAGATGATTACAATGGGCTTAATTAACGAAAAAGATACTGGTATCTTTAAGATCACGGATGATGTGAAAGAGGTTGTAAAGGCCGCCAATAAGATTGGTCACCCGAAGATTTCCGAGAACTTCTACGATGGCTTCCGTGAAGCTTCGGCTCTAAATTAGTAACAAAAATAACACTCATTGGGGTCGCGTCCGGTCAGCCCATCGCCATGGGTGACCGGCGCTAAATCCTCGCGCTGCCGCGCTCCGGACTACCCCAATCGAGTGTTGTTTTTGTTATTATTAAAGTCCAAGTTTCGAGTTCGTGTCGGCGATGCGGATAAGCTCGTTGTATTTCGCAATGCGCTCGCTGCGCGAGAGGGAACCGGTCTTGATTTGGCCGGTGCCAAGGCCAACAGCGAGGTGCGCGATTGAAACATCTTCAGTTTCACCGGAACGGTGTGACATTACGGTCTTGTAGCCGGCTTTTTTCGCCATTAAGACAGCGTCAATCGTTTCAGAAAGCGTTCCGATTTGGTTTGGCTTAATGAGAATTGCATTCGCGACGCCTTCTTTGATACCACGAGCCAGTAGTTCGGTATTCGTCACAAACAAATCGTCACCGACGAGTTGGATGCGGTCACCCATACGCTCGGTCATGATTTTCCAGTTGGCCCAGTCGTCTTCGGCAAGACCGTCTTCAATCGAAATCACTGGATAATTGTTAATAATCCAGTCATACCAGTTAATCATATCTTCGGCAGTCTTCCAGTCACCGTTAGTCTTCAAAACATAATGGTCTTTGTCGTAAAACTCGCTGGCGGCGATATCCATCGCGATGGCGATATCGTCACCGAATTTGTAGCCGGCCTTTTCGACGGCAAGTTTGATGCATTCGAGTGGTTCGTTATTACCATCTTTGACCTTTGGCGCATAACCGCCTTCATCGCCAACGGTGGTTGGATAGCCACGATCTTTTAATACATTCTTAAGCGCATGGAAAACTTCGGCACCCATGCGGACCGCATCGGCAATGTTGCCAGCACCACGTGGGATAATCATGTATTCTTGGAAATCCGTGGCCCAGGAAGCATGCTCACCACCATTCATTACGTTCATCATCGGCATCGGAATCGACATTTCATCTTCAGTACCAGCAAGGTAAGCAATGTATTTATAAAATGGCACTTTGTTGGCACGGGCATTGGCTTTCGCGGTCGCAAGGGAAACAGCGAGAATCGCGTTGGCGCCAAGATCAGATTTATTCTTGGTACCGTCTAATTCAAGCATCATTTCGTCAACGGTGCGTGGGTCAGAAGTATTGCCAACAAGTACGTCTTTAATCTTGGAATTCACATTCCAGACGGCTTTTAGAACACCTTTACCGCCGTAGCGGGATTTATCATCATCACGAAGTTCCAAAGCCTCGCCGGAACCGGTCGAAGCACCAGATGGCACAATCGCGCGCCCATAACCACCGTTTTCAAGAAAAACTTCCGCTTCCACGGTTGGGTTACCACGTGAATCTAAAACTTGTCTTGCTTTAATATTAGAAATTGTCGAATTATCCATAAAAATATTATATACCAATTATTTAACTTATGTTAAAATAAATATAAGTATTAAAAGTAAGGAGTTTTTTATATGAACGAAAATCCTGAGGGAACACCAAATCCCCTCAACCCAGCTCCAGCTGATGAGGCTAAAACCGATACGGCGCCAGTCGAACCAGCTCCAGCGGAAGCTCCTGCAGAAGCTCCGGCTCCTGTTTCAGAAGAACCGGCCGGCACTGTAGTAGAGCCAGTTAAAAAGAAGAAAACCGGACTCATTGTCCTCATCGTGATTCTAGTCTTAGCAATCATCGGTGGTGCAGTGGCAGCCATCCTCATCCTTAATCCATTCGGTAATGGCAATGGCGGTGGTAGCGGCGGTGGCGACAAAGACGCCGTTTCAAAGGCAATTGTCAAATTACTTTCTAGTACCGAAGGTCCAAAGAAGCTCGGCACCAAGGGTACCGTTGAAGTAACGGCTGGAAGCGCAAGTATTCCATTCAAGACCATTGATGCGACCATTGATGCTGGCTACGATGTAGAAACCGGCAAGAGTTCTGGCGATGTGACTCTCGGCGTGGCATTCTCATCCACTGACGAGATTACCGTCAAGATAAGCGAGATGCTAGTCAACAAGAAACTCTATTTGAAGGCTACTACCGACACAGAAGTAGATACTACCGATATTGACGAAGATGATGAAGCGGCTCAGTATTCACTCATGATTGCTTCAGTCATCAATATGCTTGGTGGCAAGTGGATTTCGATGTCGCTTACCGATGCCACTAGCGGCCTCCCAAGCGGTTCAACGAACGAAACCGCCCAATGTCTCATCGAGGCGATGAACGACACCAGCGGTACTAAGATTGATCTTGGTGGCATTTATCAGAACAACAAGTTCGTCACCTCTTCAACTGAAAATCTCAAGATTTCCAAGAAGAATGACCCACTTTACAAACTCGGTGTTGACTCCGAAAAGGCCGCGAGCTTTGTAAATGCAGTAGTTGATGAGCTTGGCTCAAGCGATGCTGCTAAGTGTATCGACACTACTTCTTCTGAAGAAGTTACCGCTGAACAAATCAGCGAAATCGTGAAAGAGCTTCCTGTCGTTTATGTAGAAGTAAATAGCGACAATAACTTCACTAGATTCTACACTAATTACACGATGAGTGACGAAAGCCTAGGAATTAAAGTCGATCTCACCCTTAACTACAACCCAACTGTTGAAGCAACTGCTCCAAGCGAATCAGTCAAGCTTGAAGATCTCATCAAGAGCATGTTCTCAGTTGAAAATAGCGTAAACTAAAAGCATTATGCTTTACATTTCTTAAATATGTTATATAATTAAGAAATGGACGAGAGGCTAAAACAGAAACTCAGTAAACTCCCGGACAGCCCGGGAGTTTATTTTCATAAAAACGCTAGTGGCGAGATTATTTATGTTGGCAAGGCGGCCGTTCTAAAAAACCGGGTGCGTCAATACTTCCAGAAGTCGAAAAAAGATGTAAAAACCGAAGCTTTAGTCGCCGAGATTTATGACACCGATTGGATTACGGTCGATACCGAGATGGATGCGTTGTTTTTAGAATCCGAGATGATTAAACGCTATATGCCAAAGTGGAATATTTTGCTTCGCGACGACAAAACTGTAAGCTATGTGCGAATTTCGATGCAGGAAGAGGTGCCGGATGTATCGTTTACAAGAAACCCTTTAGACGATAAAGCCACTTACATTGGGCCGTTTTATGGCAAATCGGTGGTCGAAAAGTCCGTAAGGATGCTCCGCCGGATTTTCCCGTATTATACGAAACCGTATGACGGCAAGAAGTCGCTCGATACGGATCTGGGCTTAACACCAGGAATTGAAATCGGTAAATGTACGCCGAAAGACTACAAAAGAAACTTGCGTAAACTGATTCGTTATTTAAATGGCGAGCGTGAAGGGCTTTTAAAAGAGCTCGAAAAGACAATGTATGACGAGGCATCAAAGGGAAATTACGAACTTGCGGCGGAAGCCCGCGACCAACTCTTTGGCCTCAAAGAATTAAAGAAGAAGATTGTCTTCTCGGATAAAGAATTCTTAGATATTTCCTCGGACCAGGCGCTAAAATCCTTACAGGAATTATTAGATTTGGATGAGCCGCCACGCCGCATTGAAGGTTACGATATTTCGCACCAGTCTGGCACCAATACAGTTGCTAGCATGGTGGTATTTCTGAATGGCGCGTCGGCGAGAAGCGAATACCGCAAGTTTAAAATCCGCACCAGCACCAATGATGACTTAAAAAGCATGCAGGAAGTGATTTCAAGGCGTTTAAAGCACGAGGAATGGGATTATCCGAATCTTATCGTGCTCGATGGCGGCGTGGGGCAAGTAAACGCAATTTTGCCGCTCGTAGAGCCATTTAATATCCCGGTGATTGGACGCGACAAGTCTGGCGATCATTCAAAATCGGCAGGCGTAAAGATTATCGTGCCAGGTAAAGGCATTGTGCCGCTGAGCCAAAATTCCCATATTGCGAGATTAATTGCAAGGATTGACGAAGAGTCACACCGATTCGCGATTACTTATCATTCACTCTTAAAACGCAAGGGCATGCTGAAGTAAGTTTGCTTTACTTTTCTAGGATTTTCCTTTATAATTGATAGTACTAGGAGTTATCATGCAAATAGGAAGTTTTCTAGAAGTAGTTATATTAATCTCAGCCTTTCTCACAATCGTCCTGATCTTGTTGCAACAACGCGGGGCATCACTAGGTGCCGGATTTGGTAGCTCAGGAGAGCTTTATACGACTCGTCGTGGCCTCGAAAAGTCACTTTTCGTCACGACCATTGTAACGTCTATCATCTTTGTTACGTCGATTTTAGGATTATTATTAATTCCAGCATAATATGGCAAATTCACTCAAAAAGCGTGGGCAAAAAATAGTTCGGAAGTTTTCTCGCATCTCGGTGAAAGCCCGCGAGGAAGGGAAAGAGCACATCAAGGAAAACTTGATTGCGCGCGTTTCACATATCCGTGATATTAAGCTCCTCATCGCTGAGTGGTGTCTCCTCGTGGCAGGTCTCGTGATGCTCGCTGTAACGCAGGCTTTTTGGTCTGGTTCTTCGTACGCACAGGACGTGTTTGTAAGTGGTGGTAGTTACACGGAGGCAACCGTGGGTGCCGTGAACTCTTTGAATCCACTCTTTGCGATGACAAACAGCGAGAGAGTGCTTAGTAGATTGATGTTCTCGACCCTAACAACAGTGGATTATTCCGGCAATATTGGGATGGGTTTGCTCGAATCATTAACACCAGACGAGAACGGCAAAATCTGGAAGGCAGTACTTCGACACGGTCTCAAGTGGTCTGACGGAGAATACATTTCGAATGATGACATTTTGTACACGATTTCGTTGATTCAAAACCCGGCGGTGAATTCGATTTATTCTTCTAGCCTTCGCAATGTGAAGGTGAAGGAAGAAGAAGATGCCTCGATTACATTTACATTGCCTTCGGCATACGCGGACTTCGCGACGGCGCTCGATTTTCCGATTGTGCCACGTCATGCGCTCGAGGATACTCCGGCCGCAACTCTGGTCGAGGATGAATTCTCGCAAACTCCGGTGGTGTCGGGACCATTTATGTTCAATGCGACACAGAAGAACACGATTGGTGACGACGTGACGGTGTTTTTGTCCGCTAACCCATATTATTATCGCGGCAAACCAATGTTAAATAGCTTTGCGGTGCATGCTTATAGCGACAAGGAAGCGGTTGTAGGTGCTTTGAATTCTGGCGCCGTAACAGCAACGGCGGAACTTTCCGGTCCGGAAGCCGATCGCGTGACTTCGACGAGCTTTGTCCGCACTGACCAAGGCATTAATTCCGGTGCTTTTATGTTCTTTAATTTGACAAGCGATGCTGTAAAGAATAAAGATTTGAGGAAGGCGATTCGCCAAGGGCTCGATCTTATTAATGTCCGCACCAATGCGCCAGGTACTGTGATGCTCGACTATCCTTTGATTGATTCGCAAATTAAGCTAACAACCTACCCAAAGATCCCAGCCTATGATTTCGATAAGGCAAAGGAAAAAATCACTGAGCTGGCTGGCGAAAACGGAATAAACCTAAATATCGTAACGGTGAACTCCGGCTTCTTGCCGGCAGTAGCTGAGAGTATTAAGGGTCAACTCGAGCTTCTTGGTGTCAATGCTACTGTGACAGCCTACGAAGAGACGCAAGAATTCATTGGTAATATCGTATCGAAGCGTAGCTATGATATCCTGCTTTATGAGGTTGAACTTGGCGCCGATCCGGACCTTTTGCCGTATTATCACTCAACACAGGCGACTGCATCGGGGCTGAATTTGTCTAACTACAAGAATGCCTTGGTGGATGATTTACTAATTGGTGCAAGGGAAACACTTGATACGTCGCTTCGCATTAAGAAATACGAATCATTCTTAAACTACTGGGTTGATGACGTGCCAGCAATTGGTTTATACCAAGCGAATATGACTTATATCTACAACAAGAATACGCGGGCGTTTGGCAATAACGTGACGCTCGTAACGCCACTCGATCGCTTCTCGGATGTGACTAGCTACGCTGCAACGAAAGCTACCAAGAATAGGACACCATAATGGATCGGGAACCGGAAGATTGGGAAGAGAAGAAGCGCATTAAGGCCGAAATCAGGAAGGCCGAGGATGCGAAGGACACTGAGAGTAAAGCGAATGTCGCGATTCTCGGGGCGGAGAGTTTTGCACCAAAAAAAGGATATACGCGCGACAAGGATGCCTTAGGTGATAGTGCCGAGAGACTGTCTGAAATTGCGGTATTTATGTCTGTCGGTGGTGCGGTTTTAGCGTTTCCGTTGAAGTATCTTAATGTGGGCAATACGTGGATAATCGCGGGGGCTTTAATTATACTCGCGGTGATTCCGGGAATTGCAGCAATTGTGGCGGCAATTATGTATAAGAAAGCAACCGGGAAGGATGCGATGAATGCGATTATTTCTGGAGTGTATGTAATTGTGGCGGCTTTGTTGTTTTTGATTATTGTGCCGAATATGAAGTTTTAATTTGGGTTTAGCGCGGGATTTGTTGCACTTTTTCGTGAAAATGTGATATAATATTTGCATGCGCCTGTGGTGGAATTGGTAGACACGCTACCTTGAGGTGGTAGTGGCCACATTCACGGCTGTGCTAGTTCGAGTCTAGTCAGGCGCACCAAAAAAAAGAATGCCTTTAAGGCATTATTTTTGTCCATAGTATTGCCAGAGTAGACGAGACGAGACGATATGAATAGAATTCAGATTTCCTTTTCGTAAAGGAACGGATTAATATGATATAATAATTCTGATGGGCACGATGAGTGCCTATTTTGAGGTTTTGGCAAGAGGAGAATATGTTGGACGAACACAACGATTACGACCATATAGATGACTATATCAACGAAAATATGTGCGTTCATTTTGATACGAGGATGAAAATTTCTGATTTCGCAATTCTTTGGAACGAGTACGAAAACTGTTTTCACCATAATGACCAAAAGATTATGGAGCTTAAAAATTTTTGTCTCGATGAACTCGGCAAGAATGAGTCTAAAATAGATAGTGAGTATCGAGAGAGGATAAAAGAGTTATACATAATGCTTGTTTCGTATATCAGAAAACATTACGGCATTTTTGAATGTAATGCACTGAAGAGACATTTCGACATTAATCGTCCTAAAAAGGATAAAAAAGGGAATGTTATTGGTATTTATAAGGATATTGACGAGGGTGATCTTAAAAGGATAATGCATGCTAAATCCAGTGCAGACAGGCTTCATTTTTTGTTATTGATTATTACACGTGTCCGGAATAATATGTTCCATGGCATCAAGAACCCATATGATTTAGATAGCCAAAAGGACCTTTTTATTATCTGTAATAATACTTTATGTATGATGCTAGAAAGAAAGGAGCAAAATGTACCAAATCGATAAAAACTTCAAGGAATTAATCATAGGGAGTGAGTCATCAGACTATATAAAACTGAAAAAGGCATTCGAAAAGACGCTCAATGCGATAGATGATGAGCGCCTGGTCGACATGATTCGCGTTTTCCCTACGATTAAGCCGACAATTAAATTCAAAACTCTTTACTATTTATTGGAAGAGTTTAAGAACGAAAAGACTTCAGAGCGAGATTATGAAATCATGCGTGGATATCTTGAAAAAGACATCGATGTGTTTATGCTAGTTAATTATCTTAGAGAGAATAATAGATAATATGGACGAAAAAAATGGAGATGATTTTTTAGTCAACTATCGATACTTAGAAACAAGCATTAAGGAAAGGTATAATAATGGTAGCCAAGTTAAAGATAATCCCATAGTATTCCTTGGTAATCAAAAAGAGTATCGAATGCACAAGAAAAGGTTAGATATGTGCAAAGAAATACGCAATCTTTTATCTCATGATTCTTTATGCGGTGGCTATCCAATTATCCCAAAACGCGAATTGATTAATTTCCTTAATACGATAAGGGAGAGCGTGGCAAAACCGATAACTGCAAGATCATTGATGGTGAATGCCCAAAATGTTTGTTCTGCTGCCATCACTGACACTGTACGACCGATTATTAGGAAGATGATTGAGAATACCTATACGCACATTCCAATTCTCGACGATGGTCGTGTTATTGGTGTTTTTAGCGAGAATACCCTTCTATCTCTTTTTTCTAATGACGATATAGTAGTAATAGAAGAGACAACGACCTTCAATGATAAAAACATAAAAGGGTTGTTACCATTAAAAAACCATTCAACCGAGTGTTTCAGATTCGCTTCGCCAGATGCAACAATTATCGAAATACGGGAAATCTTTAGCGAGGCGCTCAGTGCAAACCAAAGGGTCGGTTTAATCTTTATCACTCAGAATGGTCTGCCAAACAACCGTATCCTTGGTATCATATCGCCGTGGGATATGCCTCAAAGTAAAGATTATTAGGCTAGTGGGCCGTAGGTACCGTGTTTAATATTTAAGTAGAATTTTTCAATTGCACGTTCGTTATCATTTCTACAGAAACATCGTAGCACCGTTGTCGTCTTTTTCTCAGGAATGTATTCAAAAATAAACTCGCCGTCTTTGCGTTTTATAATTTTTAGTTTAATATCTTTGTAGTCGATTATTCTACTCTCTACTTCTTCCATATATCTATTATATCATTTTGGGTAGAGAAAATGTACCATAAGAGTTCAAGCCAAAGTATCTTGACCATTGTTTTATTATAGATATTTCGGAGTAAGTGGAGTAATGCATGGCGAAACGCATGGGCCATAGCATATTTCTTGAGGGTTAATTCCGATTTCAGTCAGAATTCTTTCAATCTTTCTCTCGATTTTGATTAAGAGCAGGGCATCGCGATAGATTATTCCGTCTTTTTTTAGATCGATAAATCTTTCTATATCGTACACTTCGATCTCATTTTTGCTTTGCCTATACGAGAAGAAGAATGTCGTATACGCACCGTCCGTGCAGCAGTAATCATTATTAGTTATTTCGTCTATCACAAAAACCCTTGGGTTGTCTTTTATGATTCTTTCTATTTCATCGACGACATATTGTGGAATCTTGCCCATACACCCGATTCGCTCTTTTTCATTATAGATTTGACCGCCCTCGAACTTAACTGTCCCATCTTTATGTATTTCGTAATAATCGTATTGTGGACAGTATGTACCTTTAACTCTATGGCTATATATAATGTCGTTATCCATTTTACTCCTAAATCTTGTGGTGCATTTTCTGTGGGAGAGGGTACAGGGTGATTGCTACGTTGCCCCTGAACCAATGGACGCATCCCTTATAGAGAATCGCAGTGCTACCATTCACGATTTCTTTATATTTTAGCTTTTTAACATATCTACTACTTTTGGCCTCCGATAGTACTTTGCCATTTTGCAGGGCTTCCTCAGCAAAAAGTTCAATACGATCCGTTCTTGCAATGCGTTTTCTGAATCTCTTGATGTAATGTTTTGTTAATTCCACACACATTTTTGTTACTCCGCGATGCCATTTACTATTTTTCTTGCGTAACATCCTGTTCTTGCCCCACCTACACGTATGATTCTTCCTTTATCGGCAAGTCTAATTAATGTTCCCCTAATAGAGTTAGGATTCATAGACACGGAGTTGCCGTATTTTTTTAGTTCATCAGTAATTTTTTCACGATCAAAAATTTCATCCGACGCATTAATTGTTTCTAACACTGCATCTTCGAGAGATACTCTATAATCTTTTTTAATCGTTTCTCTTTTAATCATTTCCAATGGCCAACCCTTGATTAGCACATAGTTATCGTGTATGAATAAAAGTCGCGAATCATATAGCAAGACGATAGCACTAGTCTTGCTTATGTTTCTATATCTTTGTATATATTTTATAACTGCTTCTATTTTAAGCGCGCGATTTTCGGCCGTTAGTATATTGACGGCAAGTTCTGCAGCCGATAATTCGTTATATTCGCGGTCTACAAGATCATAAACAGATTTTCCCACATTAACATATGTATTCTTGTAACTTAATGCTCCACGGATTTGGCCAAAAGTTAGGCAGGTATTACTGATAATCTCTGGGATTGAGGCTGGCCTATTGACGCTTTCGAGATATCTCGTAATAATAAAAAACCTATCGCTACCAGTAGTTACTTTGTTTTTTTCGTGCGTTACGTAGCCATCTTTTTCAATGATGCCCTTAATGCTCATTAATATACTATCGTCGATTGAATATAGCTCCTTTACTTCGGAAATTAATAATGGTTTGGAGTGGTTTTTTAATCCGTCAACAACAATGTTCAGGATTGAGTTTAAATTATCGTCAACATTCGTAAACCAATTTCCGTTTACGTTTCTGTTGGAAACTATCTGAAATACTTTTGGCCTAAATGCTGCGGCTAAATTCGCGATGCCAATTCCCGTAAAAACAGCGTCCGAGATATTAATCATATGGATTTCGGTGCGCTTATTCGCATATTCTACTAGTTTTTCGGCAATTCTCGGGCTGATAATTCCGCTCGTAAATGCATAATAAATGCGTTCCGTGCCATTAGAAATAATTTGCCTAATTCGCTCTCTTGATACTTTATATTTATCAGCAAGATCCTGAAGGGTAAGTTTTGAATTGCCATTGTAATAATCTACAAGTACATTGAAATTTCTCTCATCTCTTGAAACTTCTTTCCAGTATTCGCCAATACTGTAAGTCTGGATAGTTAAATCATCATTCACAGCAATCTGTTGAGCTAAATCCCTGATTTCGCCTAGGCCGCCAGCGCCCATCCCATCCATATTCATGATATCTTCTTCCGACAAGGTTATTAATTCGCTTAGGGAACTAACGCCATTTCTAATAAGCGTATTGACGGTACGCTTAGAAAGCCCAAGAGTCTTTACATTAGCTTGCGAATCTATCATTTACTACTCCGTTTTTGAAAAGGCGTTTGATACTTCTTCGAGGAAAGGGCCGATAGATGAAAGTGCATCAGATTGCCTGATATACGACATAATACTCGCTTTAATAATATCATCGAGCACTTCCTTCGTTTTCGTACTACTGCCATCTGCTGGCATTTTCTCATAGTAGTACTCGCTACAAGTATTATAAAGAACCGTGATTTTTTCACCCTGGATCGTATGCTTAAAAAGTGGGCCTTTTTCGTCGCCGGCGTAATTCGAGAATACTATTTCGAATTTTAACTCTTTCGCTGATTCATCGTTAGGGACTGGCACTTCGATTTCTTTTTCTTTTTTGGTAGGCGTCAAAACTGTTTTTCCAGGTTTTTTTGGCGTCTGTGAAAGAATGAAAGGATTGTCATCTTGTGTTCTCCTTTGTTTTTCCTTCATTTCTTCGCGCACTTTTTTGACTGGCTCATCCAACACGACCTTAAGAGCGTCGATAATCTCATTCGATGGCGCAATGTCGTGTTTTTTCAAGTTGACGCCCATCAAATCGTCAAGATCCGAATTGAAGCCGAGTTCGATCCTTAATAGGTTAAAATCATTATGTTTTTTGAAGATTTCAGGGAATTCCAACGCTGCGGCTACCTCACGTCTGTTTCTCAAGATATAAAAACCTTGGCCTTTAATATTCAGCCGAAGAGCCTTATTGGCTTTTGGGCCTTGATCTGGAATTTTAACCGCTAGCACATGCATTTTTCCTTCAATACCAGATTTTGATTTTATGTCAATATCCGTATCAACTATCGCCGTGCCGAAACCGGTGAGAAGAGGGTCATATAGATGAACTTCCGAACCATTGATAAATATCTTCTTCCCACTCTTAAGGAATGCGCGAAAGGCTTCGCCGACGTATTCATCAACGGCACTAATTAGATCTTTTGCTCTTGTGTATTGTAATTTATCGCACTTGTCAATGGCTAATACTGTGCCACTTTTTGAATTATTAGTGCGGAAATTGAAGCTTGCAATTTCCGTATCTGTTGATTTATGAAAATCCGCATTAAACAGATTCGTTTGGCGAATGGCATCGTAATCTAGCACGGCTGTATTGTACGCACCATCTTTTTTCGTAATAATACGAATTACACGGCCCATCGAAATAGAGGCAGTAATAAGACCTAGGCCATACTTGCCCAGATCAGAGGCGCCATCATGAGCCTTTTTGCCGCCAAGTCGAATAGCATCGTGAAGCGTGTCTTCCGACATACCAACACCGTCATCTGCAATAAAGATTTTGTTCAGGTCTTCATCTACCGAAATCCAAATATTATTGGCTTCTGCATCAATAGAATTATCGATAAGGTCGGCTACTGCAGCTGTGTTCTCGTAGCCCATACTTCTTAATGCATAAAAAAGGCCTGCTGCATCAGGAAGTATGTTTTCTTGCCCACCCCTTGGTTCTTTGTAATCCATGGGGATTCCTCGCATTAAATTATTAATTTTCGCTTATTGTATCACGTTCAAAAAATAATGTCAATACCCTTTTTTAATTGATCCCAGATTTACTCAGTAGCATTAAAAAAGTAATAATCAAACGAGTCCATCTGCTTTGTTATAAATCATCTTCCTTTTAACATCCACTCGTCGTCGGAGCCTTTGGTGCTGAGGCCTTTGGACTGCTTATGTCAATCATCAAATCTATCATTTATTATGCGCGCGCATATAAAAACCCGCTCCATTGGAGCGGGTAGGGAAATGTGCGAGAGCTCCAAGGCTCGACGTCCGGACACCGAGTGGGTCCCGGGAGCTCTGTTACCGGCGGTAGCCGGCCGAGCTACGGAATCCGCAGCGCTTCATCCGTATCCCATAGGCAGGACGTGTCCCGCTATGGACTTTTTTCACCCTGCACGGCCTTCCCCGTGCGAGTCATTCCGCGCCGCCAATTGGCA
Source organism: Candidatus Saccharimonadota bacterium (assembly GCA_017432025.1). Classification (GTDB taxonomy): domain Bacteria; phylum Patescibacteriota; class Saccharimonadia; order Saccharimonadales; family Saccharimonadaceae; genus Nanosyncoccus. Next base: position 115,636 of record JAFRJX010000003.1, on the reverse strand, counting down.
GATGCGGCGTCGTGTACCATCCGCAGGCGTCCCTACGGCGGTATTGCCCCGAGGGGCTTTTTACTCAGGGGCGTTTCTACCCGGGATAAATCTCCGCGCAAAGGCGCGTGTGAGGTGATTGTGGCTATGCCACGGCCTCTTACCCCGACCAGAGAACGTCCCCTTCCCCTGAGTAAATCATTACCACGGGCGGCTTACCGCACCGCAGTTAGATCCCTATCATTATATCACATCTTTATTTTTTACTGTACCTGGAAATCAAAAAACCACCTACGAGAAATATAATAGTAAGAATGATTGGGATAACTATATTATCTTTGAATAAGAAGGCGAGAAAAGCGCCTGGTAAGGACGCTAGTGATGCTCTAACATATGTGGCTCCGCTAATGTCTGACCATATGTAATATACACCAAATGCGAAAAATAATCCTATCATATATAGTATTACGCTAATTATCTCTCCGTATTTATGTATAAAATCTTTCATTTTCATTTTTATGGTAATCATTCTAAGAATAATCAAAAGTATTGGAAAAGTCAACGAGGTACCGAATTATTACTAAAACATGTATTTTCGTTTTTCGTAATAGTACTAGCTTATTTCAAGCCTTCTTCTTTTTTATTTTAAGTGTTATCATAAGAGTAATAATAGGTTTTTATATTTGAAACAGATATGGATGCGGACGATATTAGCAATACGGGATTAGACGATCTTGATTCTCCTTCAGAAAATCTAGACACCAATAATACCGTAAAACCGAAAACAGTACAAATAGAGGAAAACGATTCAGTCAAACAGGCGCCACTCAATAACAGTAAGCGAGGAAGGATAGCATTACTATATGTTTTGTTTGCTATTTGTCTTTTGGCAAATATCGGCCAAGCGTTTGCGCAGTTTTATTTACAAAAAGACGCAGACGATGCGTCTTGGAGGCTTACTAATTACCGAGAACTCCAAAATAAACAGATAGAAACGGTAAAGCAGAATTGTAGTAAAATAGAAGAAGCATTTAATAATACACTTCAACAATATTTAAAAATAATATGGCTTTACAACACCACCCTTGCGAACGCGTATAAAGCAAATATAAACCTTCGATGCAAAATTCCAGCCTTAGTGATTTCTGGCTATACTGAAGGTGAGTATTCTGAAAATGTTAATAAAATATTCAGGGACGGATCGGTCAAATTAAAGGATAATGCTTTTGATAAGGTAAAGTGGTAAATGAGTAATAATAAGAACAGCCATGCAATTATTATCGTAATCGTTTTACTATGCATTAGCGTGGTTGCGAATGTTATACAATGTTCTTTTTTATTAACCACTATTGCTAGTGCAAATGAAGACAAAGCTAAACTTGAAAAATACCGAGATTTACAAAAGAGACAAATACAATTTGTTAAGAATGGGTGTGAGAACAATAAGTCAGACACAGGCTTGCTTAATAGATATAATTTAATATCCCAAATTGCTGCCAATTATCCGTCTGGTTTTCTCGATACCAGCCGTGAAGATTTCTTATCGGATATTCATTTCAATTATGTCGAGGCCTACTGCTATCGTCCGTATATCCTATTATTAGGAGTTGACGATATCTATAAACAGAATCTATACTATAGAAATAAGTGGGGTGGCGATGCATTCCATTTTGATGATTCAGATTTTAATGTAGTAAGATGGTAAACACAAAAACAGAAAAAGAACACTTAAAAACCATTCTAGCTGGGGCAGGTTCTTGAGTTGCTTATGCTATTTACTTTTTAATCTATTTATGTTATAATATAGATATATATGACGAAGTCATGTAAGTTCTTTGAAAGGAGGGATTATTACGGCTAATTCGATTTATCTTGATGATGAAGAGCTCCGCATGCACGAAATCTTGACCGATTACTTATTCATCCGTTATAAAGCAGCCTGTGATTATTTGGCGGACAATTTTTCAAAGAAATTGGAAGAGAAATGGAAGAACGGGGAAACCCCGGACCGAAAATTTTACGATCGTGAATATGACAAGTTAGAATCTATCAAGGCGCAGGCTGACGAAAAGCTTTATATGCTCCATTCGATGAGTGGCACCGAGATTCGGCGAGTCTACGCCCGGTATTACCACGAAATGTTCCCGTAACCCCCTAGCCCACGCCTGAAGCGTGGGCATTTTTTTACCATGAAAAATCCCCCTCGCTACGAGGGGGCTTTAGATCAAAACTGTTGTTGATCTGCATGGAGGCGGGCATTCATAAATTGTCGGTTAAAGAATACGGGGACGTAAATGCAACTACCGTCCACCATGTTTTTGAACTGCGCGTTATTCTCCGTAATCTTCAGGACGACACGACGCCCAGTGATAATTTTGGTTCTGGTTGCGAGTTCGATAGACGAGCCCATTTCGGTGACTCGGCCATCGGTAACCAGACCATGCGGCTCTACTTTGAGAAATGCCAGTACACTTTCCGGTTCATGTGTCCAATTATCGCCAAGCGCGTTCTCGATGTAGGCACCGAGCTCGACGTCGGACGGAATAAAAATGTTTTCGCCCTGCAGACGACTCGTGCCGATACGATCTATATCGCTAGACGAGAACGTCGAGAGTGGGAATTTAGTGCCAAAATAGTCCAGCCGAACTTCATGATAAAGCCGGTTGAACTTGCCGATGGATAGTTTGTTATCGAATAAGAAACGCTTGTTGCGAAACTCAACGATAGCGCTGAACGGATTCAGGCGATTGTTGGCGGCGACAAATTCATCGTGAAACCAGAAGCACCCGCCAACGGCGGAGCCGGCAATCAAGATGACGGTACCAGCCTCCTCTGGAACGGAATTTTTGTTATATACCGAGTAGACCTTGCGGTCATAAATAAATTCGTACTCGGAGCTAAACTCATTTTTAGTTCCAATGAAGAAGAAGCCGCTGCCGTTTTTGGTGCCGATATAGATTCGCCTTCTGGGGTCGACTTTCTCGACCTCCTCGATTAGGTTGCCGTAAAGTTTTTCCATAAAACACCTCCAAATTGTTAAATTCCCCCGGACATAAGCCCGGGGGAGCTTGCTAGGTTATCCTACCTCAGTAGGGCTAGGGAGCGGCATGGTGATGGGCTTCTGGAAAATCCAGATGTCCACATGAGGGTCTTCGCCAAGGTCATCCTTGGCGCCTACCAGATAGCTTTCGTCCTCAAAGAGGAAGAGGCCTTCTTTCCAGGTGATGATGTCGTCTTTTTTGACTACGTCATTCTCGAAGAAGGACCAGCCCTGGCAGTGCTGGGGGTCCTCACAGTACAAATACTGCGAGATGTGCTTGGGATTCAACACGTCGTGAATCCGGATCGGTTTGCCGATTTCGTGATTCGAAATTGGCGAGCAGAACCTTAAGAAGCAGGCCAGCTGCATTCCGAGGCTGCCGTCGCCGCCGAGCATGGCCGAGACGATGGAAACATCGTCACTCCAAGCTTTGTCGTCTTCCGGGTAGTACATATCAGCGATGCGGTTGCCGAGTACACTCAAAACAGTTTGCTTATTCGGGAATAATTCGGCATTCACGAAGCTGTTGTGGGGGCAAAACCCCAGGTTTTCGTATTTCGCCATCAAACTAACCTCCTTGCGTAAACCCGCCGGTTTTTCTAGCAAGTTAAATTGCCACGACCTAATGGTCATCTCTTATATTATAGCACACATGGGCATTTTTGTCAAGATAAGGGGAAATTTGAACGATTCGGTTTCTCTGTGTTATAATAGATGAAACAAAGGAGGTTAAGTGAAGAAAATATTGCGAGGGTTGACGGTAGTTTTGGCTGGATTTTTGGCTTTTGCTGGTGCGAACGGTACAGTTTTTGCTGAAGGCGAAGAAGAAGCGAAACCGGCAACCAGTATCAGTATTAGCCCGGTCAATAAGGTAGTGAAACTCGAGCCGAACAAGACTTATGATGATTCGTTTAAGGTAATGAATAACGGTGCGGATGTGATTAAATTCGAGGTTTATGCCTCGCCGTATTCTTATACTAAGTCTGATGAGGATGGGGAATATAAGCTCGGTTTTAGCACGGAGACCACTTATACGCAGATTACGCGTTGGATTACTTTCAGGGACAGCAGTGGCGCCTATACGAGTAAGCCGAAATTCAAGGTGAATCCGGGCGATACTTTTGTAGTGCATTACCGCATTAAGACTCCGTCGAGTATCCCGGATGGCGGGCAATACGCTGTGATCTTTGCCCACACGCTTTCAGACGACACTGAATCCGGTGGCCTGAGGACGGAAGCTAGCCCAGGGCTCGTCGTTTATGGTCGTTCAAACGGCGTAACGAGGTTTGAATCTGAGATTTACGATTTAAAGATTAATAAGACCATAAACGATGGCGAGAAGACCGTTACTAAGATTAATGGTACCTCAATGGTGAATAACTCCGGCAACGTGGATTTCATGGCTTACGGAAAACTGACTGTGCGCGGCATCTTTGGTCATCAGTACTATGTCACGCCGGAAACGAAGGGTGTTTCGATTATTCCAGAAACCGAACTCGCCGTGTCCGATACGTGGGAAGATACGCCGTACTTTGGGCTCTTTAATGTGACTTGGTCCGTGACCGTCAGAGACGAAACGAAGGAAATCTCGCGTTTAGTCCTGATTCTTCCTGTACCAATCATCGTACTTATGATTTTACTATTGACAATTATTGGAATTTGGATTACAATTATGGTTAGGAAACGCAAAGAACGCCGTTCTAGGTTCGGTACCGTCTAGAAATGGCGCCCGTGTGGAGCGGGACTGCGAGGCCAAAATAAATATTAAACATAAAAAAGAGTGTAGAGTATGAAGAACACACACAAGAGGATGCTAGGCTTCTTCGGGTTGTCGGTAGTTGCTACCATGACGGTAGTAGCTGCAACTATGCCGACTCCTGGGGTATCCGCAACGGCATCACCGTCGGTAACTGACACCATTACTGTGAGGGTGCTCAATAATGTGCCGACTGCGGAGATTGTTTCTCCAGCCAATGGGATTACGGTAACGAAACCGACCCAACATGTCACAGTTAATTACGAAAAAATTAAGGAAATCACCATCTATATTAAATTTATTGATGAAGATGGAAACGAGTCCGCAAATCATATTTTCTATCACCAGGCAGGTTTAGATCTTTCGGAGCCAGGGACAGTTGAACAGGATTATACATTAGGTTCCGGTGGCTTCGGCTATGGTAGGTACGTATTTTCGGTGGTAGGCGTAGATGAGAACGATGGGGAGCTCCCGCTAGATCAAATCGCACTTGATTTCACACCAGTAAAGGCGGTAGCAGAGCAGAACGAAGAAGATGGCATGGTAGAAGTGCGCTTCATTGATTATCAAGATGACGTTGAAGAAATTGAAATCTGGTTAGAGGGGAAGCTAATCAAAACAGTACCAAAAGAAGATCTTGATAAAGTACAGAAACTTTCATTTGAAGATAAAGACTCAGGCACGTACACGCTCGAATTAAAAGCCAAGTACGCTGACGGAAGCTCAGCCAGAATGCCTGATATTGATGTAGACTTTGATGCAGGATTTGTCCCGCACACCGATGTACCTGATACCGGTAGATTCTTTAGAAACCTAAATATTGCGAGTGAAGATTATCTAGTCACCGGTTTAATCGTATTCTTCGTGCTAGGCATTGTAGCATTTGGAATTGTCACAAGGAATAAGAGAAGCACGAATCTGAGAAGGAAACGCCACTAATTATTATCATACTCTAGCTCTTAGTACAGGCGCCATTTAAACTGCGAGGGCGCCTGTACGGAGGTTTCAAAAAACGGGCTTTTCTCGGCCCGTTTTTTAGTCTAATTATTTTTTAGCTTCTTTTTTCTCAGCTTCTTTTTTAGCTTTCAAAGCTTTGTTTTCGAGGGCCTTTTTAAGAGCCTCAGCTTTGGCGGCGCGAGCCTTGAAGCGGTCGACACGACCTTCGGTATCGATAATCTTCTCTTCACCGGTAAAGAATGGGTGAGACTTAGAAGAAATTTGAACCTTAACTAGTGGGTATTCATTGCCATCTTTCCACTTGATGGTCTCTTCGCTCTTCGCAGTAGATTTGGTGAGGAACGAAAAATTCGCGGCTTCGTCCATGAAGACGACATCACGATAATCTTTAGGATGTAATTCTTTTTTACTCATAACTAGCCCCTATTATATCAGAGAAATAATAAAATGTAAAGAGAAAGAATAGGCGAGTCCGGAGACTCGCCTATCAAGGTGCTTAGAGGATAACGTTCAAATCGGTGACGATTTCGTCAATGAAACCACGCTCCTTGGCGTCGGGCGGAAGCAGATAGTACTCAACGCGTGCCAGGGCATCGTATTCGTGTTGTTTCATGTTACTGTGCTTCAGCACGTGAGGTTTGATGACTTCTTTTTCGACCCGTTCGTCGAATTTGACCCGGTCCTGAACCTTGTTGGTGGCACCACCAGCAAAGGAAGTGCCCTCATGGAGCAGGAAGGTCGCATACGGGAGCGAGAAACGTTTGTGGCCAGTAATACCAATGAGAAAAGCCATTGAGCACCACTGACCAAGATTGATTGTGTAGACCGGAGTCTTGCTGAGTTCGATAGCCGCGATTATAGGCATACCGTCTGTGACGTCTCCGCCGGGAGAGTTGATGAACAACTTGATTGGCTTGCGATCTGAAATTGGAACGTTCATGTCATCGCGGTTAAAGTCCAGGATTGACTGGACAATATGGGTTGCCGTTGAAGCATATTCGTTCGAGGTTTCTTCGTAGCCGAGTGGTTCGATCTCGCGGTAGAGATAAAGTCTCCTTTCTTTCAGATCTTCGAGCATACGATACTCTTCTGCGTTAGTGGTGATTTTCAGCATATCACGCGGGATTTCGAATGACATTACTGCCACCTCCTCTTTTTAAATTGCTCTTATCCGCTGATAGATAAGTGCTTGAGGGAAATTTTAGCAAAATTTATTGCTTTTTTCAAGCATGTGTGTTATAATTCGTTCATTAATAAATTTAATGAAACAGCTATGGGAGGTTTCCTGAATAAACCCATAGTAAAGGAAAGGAAATCATAGATGACTGTGAAAGTCGATATGAAAGCTCTGCTCGAGTCCGGTGCCCATTTTGGTCACAAAACGAGCCGCTGGCACCCAAAGATGGCGCCATACATCCACAGCAAACGCCAGGATGCACACATTATTAACCTCGAAAAGACCGTCGATGCCCTCGAAGTCGCTCTCCCAAAGGTGACTGAGATTGCGAAAAACGGCAAGAAGATTCTTTTCGTCGGTACCAAGAAGCAAATGAAGGAAGCGGTGAAAGAAGCTGCTACTTCAGTTGACATGCCTTACGTCACGGTACGCTGGGTTGGTGGTACGCTCACGAACGTTGAGACGGTAAATCGCCAAATCAAGAAACTCAAAGACTTAGAGCGCCGGATGGCTTCTGGTGAACTCGAGAATCGCTACTCGAAGCTCGAAGTTCAGAGATTCCAAGAAGAGATTGATCTATTAAACGAGCGCTACGGCGGTATCAAGGAAATGACCGAGCAACCAGCTGCTATCATCGTCGTCGATGCAATCGAAGACAAGAATGCCATCAAGGAAGCTAATGGTCTTAAGATCCCCGTATTTGCCATGACTGACACCAACGTCGATCCAACCAATATTGATTACGTCATTCCAATGAACGATGATGCGATCAAGGCAACCAAGCTCGTCCTTGGCTACTTCGTTGAAGCTATCAAAGAAGGTAAAAAATAATTATTTAGGAGGCACAAATGGCTGAAATTTCAGTTGAACAAATCAAAAAATTAAAAGAGCTTTCTGGCGCCGGTCTCACCGATGCGAAGAAGGCACTCGTTGAAGCTAAGGGCGATTTTGATAAAGCTCTTGAAGCAATGCGTAAAAAAGGTCTCACCAAGGCCGAGAAGCGTGGTGACCGCGAAACTCGCGAAGGTCTCATTGAAGCTTACATCCATGATGGTCGCCTCGGCGCAATCGTCGAAGTAAACTGTGAAACTTCTTTCGTCGCCAAGACGGATGAGTTCAAGACTTTGGCTCACCAACTTGCCATGCAAATTGCTTCGATGAACCCACTTTATGTTTCAGAAGATGACATCCCGGAAGATGTCCGCAAGGCTAAGATCAAAGAGCTCGAAGCTAACTTCAAAGGCCCAGAAAACATGAAGGATAAAATCCTCGAAGGCCAAATGAAAAAAGCTTTCGCTGACAAAGTTCTCATGAACCAACCATACATTCTTGATGACACCAAGACGGTGGAACAATTCATCAAGGAAGCCATTGCGAAGACTGGTGAAAACATCACTGTTAAGCAATTCAAGCGTATTGAACTTGGTGTAACCGAGTAATCAAAAATGCACCGAAAGGTGCATTTTTTGATTGTATGATATAATTAAGATAGTAAAACAAGGAGTTATTATGTTTGATACCAAAGAAGATCGTAAGAAGATGGAGGAGGTCGTCACGCGCTTTCTTGAAGAAATGAAGAAAGTTCGCACTGGGCGCGCTCATCCAGACATGCTTGCTGGCATCAAAGTAGAAGCTTACGGGCAATTCATGCCACTGAATCAAGTTGCCAATGTCACGGCGGCTGACGCCACGCTTCTTGTAATTACTCCGTTTGATCCGGGCACGATTCAAGCGATTTCGGCTGCAATCCGTGCTGACCAATCACTTGGCCTTAACCCAGCTGATGATGGCCGCGTGATTCGTGTGCCAATTCCAGCTCTCACTGAGGAACGCCGCAAGGAAATCGTGAAGAATGCTTCCGCGAAAGTTGAGCAAGCTAAAGTCGCGATTCGCAACGTCCGTGAGGATGCCCGCAAAGCCGTAAAGATTGCAACCGAAATGGGCGAGGATGTGAAGAAGCGCGCGGAAAAAGAAATTGATGATATTACTAAAGAATTCTCAGACAAAATTGATGCCGAATTCAAGAATAAGTCTGACGAAATCATGAAATTGTAGGATAAATATATGCTAGAACACTTGGGTGTAATTGCCGACGGCAACCGTCGGTGGGCGAAAGAGCGTGGTCTCCCAACAATTGAAGGCCACCGCCGAGGTCTTGATTCAATTGAGCAAATGGTGATTGGCGCAAGAGATGCCGGCATCAAATATATAACTTTTTATGTCTTTAGCACTGAAAACTGGGGCCGTTCGAAAGACGAAGTGAGCTACATTATGAAGCTCGCCGAGACGAAAATTCCAAAATATGCTGAGAAGTTGAAGAAAAACAACAGCAAGATGATTATCCTCGGCTCCAAGAGGAATGTACCGCCAAAGCTAGCTAGCGCGATTGAAGAAGCAGAGAAGCTAACTGCTGATTGCACCGGCATTACGGTCTGTTTCTGTTTTAATTACGGTGGCGAGCAGGAAATTGCCGACGCGGCGACGATTGCAAACGAAGTTGAAGACGAGATTACGCCGGATACGATTAGAAAGCACTTATATCACCCAGAAATCCCAAATATCGACATGGTCGTAAGAACGAGTGGCGAAGAAAGAATCTCTGGATTTATGCTTTGGCGTGCTTCTTATGCAGAATTCTATTTCGTAAAAAAGTATTTCCCAGAAATGGGCTATGACGACATTAAAATAATCTTAGAAGAATACGAAAAACGTAACCGTCGTTTCGGCAAGTAATGCTATAATAGAATTATGGATATTTTTGTAGGCGTAATTGTTGGTCTCTTGGTATTGATGGTTTTAGTAACGCTCCACGAGTTTGGTCATTTTATTATGGCAAGACGAAATGGTGTAAAAGTCCTGGAATTTGGGATTGGTTTCCCACCAAAAGCGATTGCGTGGGTCAAAGATCCAAAAACCAAAAAATGGAAACGCCTACCGAAAAAAGAATGGGGTAAGCCACAAGATGGTTTGATTTTTAGCTTGAACTGGCTACCGATTGGCGGCTTCTGCCAGATGGATGGGGAATCGGACGCCGAGACCAGAAAGGGGACCTTTGGAAGCGTCAGCTTCTGGAAGAAGACGAAGATTCTGTTTGGTGGCGTCGCAATGAACTGGCTAACCGGGATTGTGATTTTCACGATTCTTGCTTGGGTTGGGATGCCGGAATTTCTAGACGACCAGTTTACGGTTGCGGACGACACGCGCACCGAATGGGTGCCGGTAAGAATTGCTGTGGTAGAGAAGGATTCACCGGCCGATCTCGCCGGGATAAAAGAGGGCGATTTTGTACTTTCGGTGGACGGTAATTCCGTGAGATACTCTAGCGATATTACAGATTATAACAATATGCGCGCCGGACAAACGGTAACATTCCTCGTGATGCGCGGCGTGGACGAAGATTGCATTAAAAAGCCAACTTGCGATAAGGATTCCTGCGAGTGTGCCAAGGACGCCGAACAATTAGAGCTAGCGGCGACGCTTAATCCTGAAGGAAGCGATTATCTCCTCGGTGTGATGATGGAGAGCTCACAAACGATGAAGTATTCGACTTGGTCAGCACCGCTCGTCGGGGTTGGTTTAACCGCCCAAATCACTGCGGAAACTTTCCATGGGATTGGCGATTTGTTGTGGAACCTGGTGCGGGGCGTAGGTTCGCTCTTTAGCTTTGATTCGAGCGTGCGCGAAAGCGGACAGCAGGCGATTTCCGAAGTTGGCGAATCCGTTTCTGGCCCAGTCGGTATTATTGGCGTATTATTCCCAGCCTTTACTTCGGCGGGTCCGGCTAACCTCGCCTTTCTCGCGGCCATTATTTCGATTTCACTCGCTTGTATGAATGTACTGCCGATTCCGGCACTCGACGGTGGTAGATGGCTTCTAATTGCAATCTTCCGTTTGCGTCACAAGAAACTCACCAAGGAGATTGAAGAAAAGATTGTTTCGCGCGCGTTTATCGTATTGATTCTACTGATGTTAATCGTAACTGTACTTGATATTACGAGGTTCTTCCGATGACGAAAAAACGCGGTGTGGGCGAACTAATTCTAACCATTGTCGGGATGTGTATTTGGGTGTTTGCGGTGGTAATCGCGACGCAACTAGTCATTGGCTATATTATGCTGTCACTGCTTGGCAAATCGCAGTTTAATCAACCGGTTTGGACTTCAGTTTATTCCGCAGTCGTCTATATTTTGGCGTTAATTATTACTGTCTTTGTACCACTTTTGATTCAGAACAAACGGAAGAAAAAGAAAATCGAAACACCGGCCGAGATGCGCAAAGAACTCGGGCTCGATGGTCTGCCGACTTGGACAGATGTGGGACTTGGCCCGATTGGGTTTATCGCGTCACTGCTCCTTGCCGCATTACTTGTCTTTATTTTCAGCAAATTCCCATGGTTCGTGGCTGATCAAACGCAAGATTTGGCCTTCAGCGTCATGTCGCCGGGCTTTAATCGGGTTTTGGCATTTCTAACGCTCGTGGTGGTTGCGCCAATCGCCGAAGAGATTATCTTCCGGGGTTGGCTTTATGGTAAACTCCGCGAAAAACTAAACGGCAAACTCAGCGAGATTTGGGGAATCATTATTTCCTCATTCATTGCTTCGTTTGTGTTCGGTTTAGTCCATCTGCAGTGGAATGTGGGCGTCAATGTCTTTGCGCTTTCAATTGTGCTCTGCGCGATGCGCGAAATCACCGGGACGATTTACGCCGGTATGCTAACGCATATAATTAAGAACGGCGTTGCCTTTTACCTTATCTATGTTATAGGTGTGATATAATTAACCTATTATGAGATTATCAAAGACTTTTGTAAAAACTTTGAGGGAAGCACCAAAGGACGAGACCGCCAAAAACGGCGCTTTGCTCACGCGCGCAGGCTTTATCCATAAAGAAATGGCCGGCGTTTATGATTTTTTGCCACTTGGCATCCGTGTGATTGAAAACATTAAAAATATCATTCGCGATGAGCTAAACAAGCTCGGCTGCGAAGAGCTCCAGATGACAGCGCTTCAGAACCCAGAGCCGTGGGAAAAGACTGGACGTTTTTCGGATCAGGCCGTTGATATTTGGTTCAAGACAAATCTCGCGAGCGGTGGCGAACTTGGTCTCGCGCCAACGCACGAAGAGCCAATTGTAAATCTCATGAAGTCTTATATCTCTAGTTACAAAGATTTGCCGCTTTCTGTTTACCAATTCCAGACGAAGTTTAGGAACGAACTCCGTGCGAAGTCTGGCATCTTGCGCGGTCGCGAATTCTTGATGAAAGATCTCTATAGCTTCCATACCAATGAAGAAGATCTCGATAAGTTTTATGCTGAAGTTGAAGTCGCTTACAAGAAGATTTACGAAAGACTCGGTCTTGGCGAGGATACATTCGAAACATTCGCTTCGGGTGGTATTTTCTCGAAGTACTCGCACGAATTCCAGACTTTCTTGCCAGTGGGCGAGGATGATGTTTATTACAATGCTGATAAGTCGGTAGTCTTAAATAAGGAAGTTTTGAACGCGGAGACTTTGAATGACCTTGGCGTAAAGGAAGAGGAATTAAAGCAAGCAACTGCAGCTGAGGTCGGTAATATCTTTAAGCTCAAGTTCAAGTACTCAGAGCCACTCGGTCTGAAGTATTCTGACGAGCAAAACACTCAGCAAGTCGTTTATATGGGCTGTTATGGTATTGGCGTATCCCGCGTAATGGGTGTAATAGTTGAGAAATACGCTGATGACAAGGGTCTAGTCTGGCCAGAAAGTGTCGCGCCATTCAAATACCATTTGATTGGCATCGGCGAGAATGGCATGAAACGTGCAGAAGAGTTCTATGCTAACCACCCAGGTGAGGTTCTGTTTGATGATCGCGATCTCCGCCCAGGCGAGAAATTTGCTGACGCCGAACTAATGGGCATGCCGTATCGCATTGTGATTTCGGATAAGACTTTAGCTGAGGATTCGGCTGAAGTCACCGACCGTAGAACTGGCGAATCAAGACTCGTCAAAATCTCTGAATTATAATCTTGACGAAATAAGCATTTTCCTGTAAACTCTATAATTGATTAAAGTGGAGTCTCACTAAAGATGATTAAGAAAAGTATTAGCATTACTGCTGCCGGAAAAAAGGAACTTGAAGCTGAACTTAATGAATTAATTAAGAATCGTCCTGCTATTGCAGAGAAGATTGCGACAGCTCGTGCTTTTGGTGACCTTTCCGAAAACGAAGAATACAGCTCTGCACGTAACGAACAAAAAATGGCCGAGACTCGTATTCTCGAGATTCAAGAAATATTGAAGAGCGCCAAGATTATTAAGGCGGTGAAACGTGATTCAGTAGCACTTGGTTCAACCGTCGTCCTTGATATGGGTGGTCGCAAAGTGACTTATATCTTAGTTGGTGCAACTGAAGCGAACCCACTTGAGGGTAAAATTTCGAACGAATCCCCAATCGGCAAAGCCGTGATGGGTAAAAAAGCCGGTGATTCATTTGACTTTAACGGCAAGACGGTGAAACTAGAAGAAATCAAATAATATGCTATAATATATAGTATGTTACTTGAGGACTATCGAAACGAGAGATTAAAAAAATTAGAGGAAATTAGAGCGCGGGGAATTGATCCGTACCCGTCGAAGTGTTTTCGTAATGCTAAAATTTCCGAAGTAGTGAACCATTTTGAGGAGAAGAAAGGCCAAGAAGTGACCATTGCCGGTCGCATCGTGGCGATTCGTTCATTTGGAAAACTCGTGTTTTTGAAGGTCCGCGATTATACTGCCGAAGTGCAGATTTTTATGAAAGCCGACGATGAACCGAAAGAAGGTTTGTTTGGCGCGAAAGACGTCAGATTACTTGATATCGGCGATTTTATCGAAGTAACTGGTACGGTCGATAAGTCCCAGACTGGTGAAATTTCGGTGTTCTCAAACTATGTGAAATTACTTACCAAGACGCTCCGTCCGCTCCCAGATGTCTTTACAAACAAGGAAGAGCGCTACCGCCGTCGTTATGTTGATATGAATGCGAACCCCGAGGTCCGCGAGAGGCTCGTCCGCCGTTCGAAATTCTGGCAAGCCACACGCGATTTTATGAACAAGCATGGCTTCGTTGAGGTAAATGTACCAGTCTTAGAGCACACCACTGGTGGTGCCGATGCAACGCCATTTGTGACGCACATGAATGCCCTGGATGAGGATTTTTATCTACGTATCTCGCACGAGTTGCCATTAAAGCGCCTACTTGGTGGTGGCTTTGAGAAAGTTTATGACATCGGCCCACGTTTCCGTAATGAGGGTATTGATGATGAACATTTGCCGGAGCACATCGCATTTGAAGCTTACGCTGCGTATGAGAATTACGAAGACGGCATGAAGTTCTATGAAGAGATGATTAAATATGTCGCGATGGAAACTTGGGGAACTTTGAAGTTTAAGGTAAATGGCTTTGATATTGATTTAGACTGCGAATGGCCACGCGTTAAATATGCTGATTTACTTCGTGAGAAGTTTAATGTGGACGTCTTTAATCCAAATCGCGAGCAACTGATTCAGATTTTGAAGGATAATGGCGTTGAATCGAATTTTGACATGACGACGCCACACTTAATTGACCACGTTTGGAAATTGATTCGCAAGACTTCCGCTGGCCCGTACTGGGTGATTGAAGAACCATTAAGCTTGTCGCCACTTGCAAAGAAATCGGCCGACAATCAACTTGTGACCGAAAGATTCCACCCGGTAATTGCCGGTACGGAAATGGGGAATGGCTTCTCGGAATTAAACGATCCACTCGATCAGCTCGAACGCTTCAAGGAGCAACAAGCCGCCCGCGATGCCGGTGATGAGGAAGCACAGATGCTTGATATGGACTTTGTCGAAATGCTTGAATATGGTATGCCACCAGCCTGTGGTTGGGGTAATTCCGAACGTAATTTCTGGTTACTTGAAGGTGTGTCTGGGCGCGAAGCGGTGCCGTTTCCAATTATTCGCCAAGGCGAGTGATATAATTAGATTATGCCTAAATTTAAGTTAGTATCGAAGTTCCAGCCGACTGGAGATCAGCCGAGTGCGATTAAACAGCTCACGGATGGGATTTTGGCGGGCGAAAGAGAACAGACTTTGCTCGGCGTGACCGGTTCTGGTAAGACTTTTACGATGGCAAATATCATTCAGAATGTCCAGCGTCCGACTTTGATTCTGGCACATAATAAGACTTTGGCGGCGCAGCTTTATTCGGAATTTCGCGACTTTTTCCCAGAGAACGAAGTCCATTATTTTGTGTCTTATTTTGATTATTATCAGCCGGAAGCTTACATCGCTTCGACCGATACTTACATCGAGAAAGATTCGGCGATTAACGATGAGATTGACCGACTTCGCCACGCTGCGACGGAAGCCCTGCTGACGCGCCGCGATGTGATTGTGGTGGCATCCGTGTCTTGTATTTATGGCATCGGTTCACCGGAGTACTACGCCGAAATGTCACTCCCGCTTTGGCAGGAAAAGGGTGTCTGGATGGACAGCGACAAAAACACTCTGGACCAGATTGGCTTTATTCGAACTTTAGTCGGGATGCAGTATCACCGCAATGACCTTGCCTTTGAACGTGGTAATTTCCGCGTGATGGGCGACACAATTGATTTATATCCGGCAAACGGTGAGTACGCTTACCGTTTTGAATTTGGTTTCGATGCTTTGGAAGACGTGAAGATTGTCGACCCGCTGACGTTTGAAATTCGCGAAAAACCGGACCATATTCACATTTTCCCAAACACACACTATGCGACGCCAAAAGAGCAGCTAGAAGGCGCTTTAAAGGCCATAGAAGCCGAGTTTAAGGAACGCTTGGCCTATTTCCGCGAACACGAGAAATATCTCGAAGCCGAGCGTTTATCGCAGCGCACTAAATATGATTTAGAGATGCTCCGTGAGACTGGCTTTGTGAAGGGAATCGAAAACTATTCTAGACATCTCGAAGGGCGCAAGGCTGGTGAACCGCCTTCCACTTTGCTCGATTTCTTCCCAGATGATTTTCTTTTGATTGTGGATGAGTCGCACATGACTTTGCCGCAAGTACGTGGTATGTATAACGGTGACCATGCGCGCAAACTCACGCTCGTAGACTATGGTTTTAGGTTGCCAAGCGCGCTGGACAACCGTCCGCTCACTTATGGTGAGTTCCAGAAGCATGTGAACCAGGCGATTTATGTTTCAGCGACGCCGGGTGAATACGAGCTTGAAAACTCGCCGAAGCCAGCTGAACAGGTGATTCGCCCAACTGGCCTGCTTGATCCAGAAATTGAAGTCCGTAGTAGCGATGGCCAGATTGACGATCTCATGGAAGAGATTGATAAACGTATTGCCAAGGGACAGAGGACACTCATCACGACTTTAACGAAGCGGATGGCGGAAGATTTGACTGACCACTTGAAAGAACGGGGTGTTAAGACCGCCTACATTCACTCTGATGTGGACACTTTGGAGCGCGGTGATATTCTCCGGGATTTGCGTGAAGGTGTTTACGATGTACTGGTCGGAATTAACCTGCTTCGCGAAGGTTTGGATCTCCCGGAAGTGTCACTGGTCGCGATTCTTGATGCGGATAAGGAAGGGTTTCTGCGTTCCGAATCGGCGCTTATTCAAACGATTGGCCGTGCTGCGCGCCACGTGGAAGGCAAAGTTATTATGTACGCCAATTTCATCACGGAAAGTATGGAAAAAGCGATTTCCGAGACGAACCGCCGTCGTGAAATCCAGAAAGAGTATAACGAGAAGCATCACATCACGCCAACTTCGATTAAGAAGGGTGTGTCGCTCGGGCTCCGCGCGATTATCCCAGAAAAACAGGCTGAAAATAAGCTCGATATTAAGCGTGTTCCAAAAGACGAACTCCCGAATCTTGTGAAACAACTGACTTCCGAGATGCAACTTGCCGCCGCCAACCTTGAATTTGAACGCGCGGCGCTGATTCGTGACGAGATTAATAAAATCAAAGAATACATCGGCTAAAAAACTATTGCGTTTATGCTATAATTACTAGTATGAGTGGGCATGCTGACATTAAAACGCTCGAAAGAATCAATAAGAGGATTCGTTTTTGTGATTATTTGTCAGTGGCTCAGCTGTATCTACGTGATAATTTTCTTTTGGAACATCCATTAAAAGCAGATGACATCAAGCCGAGACTGCTCGGTCACTGGGGCACTTGTCACGGAATTAATGTAGCCTATGCTAATCTCAGAAGTTTTTTTAAAGGCAATGCTAATTTTAGTTTTATCCTCGGGCCTGGGCATGGTTTTCCGGCTCTACAAGCCAATTTATTCGTGGATGGAGAACTCGCCAAAGTCGACGAAAAGGCGACGCTTGATTACGATGGTCTCGCATATCTTTGTAAAAAGTTTTCGTGGCCAGACGGTTTTCCGTCACACGCCAGCCCGATGACTCCGGGCGTGATTACAGAAGGTGGCGAGCTCGGTTACGCGCTTGCAAATGCCTACGGAATGGCGCTTGGACACCCGGAGAAAACCTTGGCGGTCTTAATTGGCGATGGGGAACTTGAAACGGCTACGGCGCTGGCTTCACTCAACCTTCGCGATTTATTAGCTAGTGACATTAATGGTCGCGTTTTACCGATTTTACACCTGAACGGTTATAAGATTTCGGCACCGTCGATTTATGCACGTCGCTCCGAACGGGAATTAAACGAACTGGTGCGTGGTTTTGGTTTTACGCCGGTTTGGATTCATGGTGACGAGCCGGAAGAATTTCAAGCGGCGCTCGAGAAGGAAGTCGAATCACCATTTTATATTCTGGAAACCGAGAAGGGCGCTGGTGGCCCGAATCAGTATCATAATGCGCATCAGATTCCGTTAAAGAAACCGGCAACCGATCCAAAAGAACTTAAAGTACTCGAGTACTGGTTAGCATCGTATGGGATTCGCGAATTGTTTACAAAAGAAGAGGGAATTAAGATATGAATGCAGTAGATTTTGTCGAATTCCCAGGAAAAGATTACTACTCACCAGCTGAGCGGATTGGTGATTTATTGAAGCAACAATTCATTAATAATCCGTATTTCTATTTCTTCTCGCCGGACGAGACGACTTCGAATCGTTTTGATGCCGTATTCGAAATTGAGGAGCGCGCGTGGGGCGATCTCATCAAGAAGAATTGGGATTTGCCGGAAAGTGACCGTGGCCGCATTATCGAAATGCTATCTGAAAATGTGTTATTCTCGGTGATGACTGGACACCTCGCCAATGGCGAACAAGCGATGATGGGAAGCTATGAAGCCTTCTTCCCGGTGATTACAGCGCAACTGTTGCAGCAGATTAAGTTTATCAAGCAATCCAAGACTTGCCCGTGGCGCGAACCGATGCCGGCCGTGAACCTACTTTCGACTTCGACTTGTTGGCGTCAGGATCATAATGGCTTCACGCACCAATCGCCGGCTCTGATTTCGACCTTACTTAGCCATCCATCCGATCTTTGTAACTGTATTTTTCCAGTAGATGACGTGGCAGCTGAGGCCGCCTTTCACTTTATGCTCGGTTCGAGAGATGTTGTAAATCTTACAACATTTAATAAGAACCCAAGACCGCGTTACATCGATTCGCATCACGCCAGATACCTGTTTGATAATTCCGGTGCTTCGATTTATCGTTTTGCTTCCGATGAGGATCCAGATATTATTCTAACGGCCGCGGGCGACATCGCCACGCACGAAACGCTCGAGGCGATGAAAATTTTGCGTGCTGATATGCCAAACCTAAAAATGCGTTTTGTAGGTATTAATGCATTGTCTTACCGTGCGATTGGTACGACTGATAATAAGTTGTCGCACGAAAAGTTTGACGAGCTATTCCTCGAGGGAATTCCGATTGTGGCTAACTTCCATGGTTATCCGGAAACGCTTGAAAATATTCTGGAAAACTACACGGAGCGCAGGAGACTTCGCGTCCATGGCTTTAATGAAGAAGGATCGACAACGACGCCATTTGAAATGCTTAGGAGAAATATGGCCTCAAGATATGATATTGCTCACGACATCGCGGCGGCACTCTGGCAAAATCGTCTGGCTAATAAGTACCAGGATGTCCTGGATGCCAACCACGAACATGCCGTTTTCTTTGGCGAAGATTTGATTAAATAAAAAATTATGTTATTATATCTGTATTATGGAATTATTTATTTTGATTGTAGTGCTCGCGATTCTTGCCGAGACTACCGTTCTTGTATTACGTAAATACAAACCAACTTTTAATAGTAAACGTAAAATCTATGTCGATACGTCAGTATTAATTGACGGACGCATTCTAAATATCGCAAGAAGTGGCTTTTTAGACGGTGATTTAATCGTTTTAAAAAGCGTGCTACTTGAAATGCAACTCCTTGCCGATGGTAAAGATTCCGACAAGCGTGCAAGGGCGAGAGCGGGTCTTGAAACGGTGGCCGAGCTCGAGCGTGTCGTGAATGTAAACACAGAGATTTTAGATAACGGTGGCCGTTATAAAAAAGTCGACGAAGAATTATTGAAACTCGCTAAGGAAACGAAAGGTGCGATTCTAACGCTTGATTACAATTTGATTAAAGTAGCAAATGCCGAGAAGATTGAAACTTTGAATGTCAACGAACTTGCGCTCGCGCTTCGAAATGAATTCTTACCGGGTGAAAAAATCAAGATTAAGATTCTCGAAAAAGGCTCTAACCGCGGACAGGGCGTCGGTCATTTAAATGATGGCACGATGGTGGTGGTTGAATCGGCTGCCAACAAAATCGGCAAGGAGATTATCGTAGAATTTGTGAAATTCTACGAAACCCCTGCCGGTAAAATGATCTTTGCCAGACCAGTGAAGAAGAATTAACTAACTACCTTGGTCGATTTGTAATTCTGCTACGGCGACGTAGCCGACATTATCTGAGATCATGATTTTGAGTGATTTCTCGGTGCCATTCAAAGTGTAGCCATTAATTACACCATTTGAAGCCACGGAGATTGCGTTATTCTCGACACCATCCACATAGAGCGTGTAGCCAGTGATAGCGTTCGAACCGCGACGAATCGTGGCAATGATTTGATTGCCGGATGTCGAGAGCGAGACGGAAGGTGGCGTGTAATCACAAGTATCGCTGACTTCATTATTATATGGCTCTGGAACGTTGTAGGATTCCTTCTTAGTGATTGGATCCATGACTTTGTTCACTTCGATACCAATCTTGAAGGCTTCTTGCGTACAGGACGAAGCCAACTTGTAGTTATAACGGTTAAAGACTAACGTTTCCTTAGTGACACCCGAGTTCTTACTGGGATCGTACCAGCTCGGCCATATGTCGTTTTGACCGTTGACGGTCAAACGCTTAATGCCGGCTGGCTGTGCTGGAGCTTGATTGGCAACATATTTACCTTCTGGAATGTAGACCTCGTTATGAGCCCTTTCCATGTAACGTTGGACGGCGAACCTCACTGGATCACCGGAACCGACGGCGAAGCCGGAACCATCTGCGTTACCGTTCCAAACGAACGTTGAAAGAGCGGTTGAATAACTCTCGATGAGGGAGTCCTTGACGGTGGTGGAGCTAGCGGTCGTGGTAGTACCAGTCTTCGTAGCAGTCCAAACGTTTGGAATGAGGAAGCCGGTAGTACTGTTGGCCCAGCGGGCAGAACGGTCATTCAAGATGCTTGAAACCATGTAGGCGACCTGTTCATCTACGACGCGGGTGGCTGGGGAATCGGTCCATTTTTCAATGGTGTCACCAGCTGAATTCTTCACTTCGAGTATATAGGTGAGTGGTTTGTAAGAACCACCACGAGCAAGTGAAGCGTAGGCGTTAGCATGCTCAACCATACGGACACCACAACCGGAGCCGATAGCAATGGAAAGGCCATAACCGCTACGGTCTTTACAGTAGGTTTCGTCACCAAGGGCGTGAGCAACCTTCAAAGAGTTGTCGATGCCGTTGATGTAGAGCGCTTTCACAGCGGCAATGTTCAAAGAGTGACCAAGCGAGAAACGAATTGAAACATTGCCATAGAAGGTATTCGTAGCATTCGTCATACAGTTTCTCACGGCGCCGTTACAATAGAGTTTATCGATGTTTTCATCTTTCAAAATCGTACCCGGACCATAATTGATGCCGTCACGTTGCATGAAGAGTGGGGCATAATCGAGAATCGGCTTAATGGACGAACCTGGCTCAATCAAAGAATCGGTCGTGACGTTCAGCTCACCGAAGGCTTTATTACTAAAGTCGGCGGAGCCAACCATGGCAACTACTTGTGAAGTCTCAACATCAATGGAAACCATTGCCATATTGTTAGTACGGTTCGTAACCGCGGCTTTTTCCATGCCGATGTTAACGGCATCTTGTGCCATATCTTGGAGACGATAATCAAGTGTAGTGACAATCGTCCAGCCACCGGCACGCATCGTCGAGATACCATATTTCTCTTCAAGTTGCTTCTTCACTTCAAGCACAAAGTGCGGAGCTTTCATATTAGCATATTGGCTGGATTCCGGCTTAATCGTAGCGAGAATATCGACAGCTTTAGCTTCTTCAGCTTGTTCGGTTGTAATATAGCCAAGCTCTGCCATTACATCGAGCGTGTGTTGCTGACGCCAAATCAGCTGGTCGTGACCATATTCATTATATGGGTTAAACACGGCTGGGTTATTTGGAATGGCAGCCAGAAGGGCACATTCAGCGAGAGTCAAATCTTTAACGGACTTACCAAAATAAGTACGAGCGGCGGATTCAACACCGTTACGACGACCGCCGTATGGTGATTGATTGAGGTACATTGTGAGAATTTCGTCTTTTGAGTACATGCGCTCAAGTTCGATGGCAAGGATAAGCTCCTTGATCTTACGGGAAAGACCACCACGGTTCGAGCTAGCGGCTTCATCAGCAAAGTAAACCTGCTTAATAAGCTGCTGAGTGAGAGTAGAACCACCCTGCACCTGCTTACCAGTAACGGTCATGAAGAAAGCACGGGTTAGACCAATCAAATCGACGCCGATATGGTTGTAGAAATTCTTATCCTCAATTGCAACCGTGGCTTGTTTCATGATTTCTGGAATATCTTCACTATCAACCACGAGGCGATAGTTTTCGTTACCAGTATCTTTCCAAAGCAACATACCATTACGGTCGAGATAAGTATTCACCGTTTCGGAAATCGACATTTCGTCTAGACGAATTTCATCCAAATCTTTCTTGTAATATAAGAATAGACCGGCGATAAAGATGACTAAGAGTAGGAAACAAGTGCCGATGAATTTAAGAATGGCTTTTTGACCACGCCAGGAGAACCACCAACGGAAGACGCGCTTCGGATGTAGTCTCGCGAAGAATCTCTTAATTGGTTCTTTTGGCAATGATGCAAGATCTTCTGCCTTACGGCGAGCTTCAGCTTCTTTTTTAGCCTTGCGGCGTTCACGCCACCTAGCAAAAAAGCCCAAACTATTCTTTGGTTTTGATTGCTTCTGCTTCTTAGATTTCTTTGCTTTCGCCATCTCCTCGGACACCTTATCTTCTTTAACATCTTCCTGAGTTTTTGCTTCAGGAGCTTTTTGCACAGGCTCGGCAGTTGCTTTAACTGCTACTGGCTTGACCGGTGGCTTGATATCAGTAACTCTTGCAACCGGTTTTTCCTCAGGTACCTTGGCATCAACAGTGATTTTTTTCACTACTTTACTCTCGGTAACCTCAGGCGCCTTTTCAACTTTTTCGTCATTTAAATCGTTTATGCGAATCTTGACTTTATTCGCATTCTCGCTTGATTTTTTGACGACCGCATCGGGCTTTTTTTGATTTGGTGTTCTAGGCTTGCTAGACGGCAAAATAACGTCCACTCTTTTCTTTTTAGCCATATATTTATTGTAGCACATGTTATAATAATAAACATGAAAAAGTTCCGTTTTAAGTCCGTGGTGCAGCTTGCAAATATGAAAATGTCCGTTAAGGCTGCAGCTATCGTTCTGGCCAGCTCCACGCTTATTTCGGCCCTACTTGGTTTGTTCCGCGATCGTCTTTTAAACTCATATTATCTTGGTACTTATCCAACTGGTATTGATGCCTACACGGCTGCGTTTACGATTCCGGATTTCATGTTTTTCATTTTAACTTCTGGCGCACTCGCTGTGTCATTTATTCCGGTTTTCAACCAGCGCCTCGCGACTGGCAATAAGAAATCCGCATGGGAACTTTCCGCTAGCTTAACGAATTTGCTGGCTCTGCTCACACTTACGGCTAGTATTTTGATTATGATCTTTGCAGAGCCGCTCATCCGTTATGTGGTAAGTCCAGGTCTTGATGAGTCCGGCATGATTCTTGCCATTAACATGACGCGCGTGATTGCGATTAACCCGTTCTTATTTAGTATTGCAACAGTCTTAACTTCCATCCAGCAGGCAGTGGGGCGGTTCGTGTTCTATGCGTTTGCACCGGCTATATATAATATTGGTATCATTATTGGTATTACTTGGTTCACGGGTGGAATAAATTTGTTCGGCGTGCAGATTTTTGAGGGTGGCATCATGGGTGTCGCACTTGGCGTGATTCTCGGCGCCATCATGCAACTCATTGTGTCGTTAATTGGTTTATTCGGTCTTGGTTTTGACTATAATTTTAAAATCAATTGGAAGAACCAGGGCTTTCGTACTATTTTGAAATTACTCCCAGCTCGTTCGCTCGACCAGGGAATTGATTACGTAAATGCCATTGTAAACACCAATCTTTCTTCCCGTATGGGTGCCGGTGCGGTACGTTCATTTAACCAAGCTTCATCACTTCACCAGATGCCAGTGAATTTGATTGGTGTTGCGATTTCGACCGCTTTCTTCCCAAAACTGACTGAGGAGCTCGGGACCGGTGATGACAATGAATTCTTTAATACATTTAGAAAAGCACTCCGCATGATTATTTGGATTTCACTTCCGGTTGCGGCAATTGCATTCTTTACGCGTGGCTATGTAGTGAGCTTCATTTCGAACATTGGCAATAACGACAGTAACGGCACAATCGCGTCGGTACTAGGAACCTTATGTATCGCGATTTTTGCGCGTTCAATTTTCCATATCGCATCACGTGGATTCTACGCTTATCAGGATACTAAGACACCGTTTCGCGTTTCGATTGTGGCGATTGGTCTTACAATTGTACTATCAGTCTGGTTCTATTTAATGGGATTTGGCGTGGATGGGCTCGGCATGGCACAGTCGCTCGGTGCGATTATCGAAATTATTATTTTATTATATATACTACAACGACGTTCAGAGAATCGAATTCTAAACAAAGAATTCTGGAAAGCAACCGCTAAGATTGTGGCCGCTACGATTATCGCCGGTTGTGCCGCCTTTTCACTCACTAAATTTATTCCGCTGATGGCGACCGACTCGTCGCTCGTAATCACGATTCCGAAATTCTTGCTCATTTCCGGCGCTTCGATCATTGTTTATGGTATTGCGAGCTTCTTCCTCGATCTTGAAGAAGTAAAACCAATTGTGGCAGGTGTCAAGAAAATCCTCTTCAAAAATCTCAAATAGTGCTATAATTTAAGATATGGAAGTTAACTGCGAGACTATTAAGCATTTGGCAGATTTGTCAAATATGTCATTAAGCGATAAGGAAACCGAGTCGCTTACTGGAGACTTAAAAAATATTATCAACTATATTTCTGAACTCGACAAACTCGACACTGATGGCATCGAGCCAACTTATCAAGTGTTTGAGATGGAGAATGTTTGGCGTGACGACGAAATCCTGCCCCAAGATGCTGACCGTGAACAATTACTCGCATTAACTAAAGAAGAAAAAGATCATCAAATTAAAGTGCCAAAGGTGTTGTAATGAAAACTGCGAATAAAACTGTCACTGCAACTAAACTAGTAAAAGATGCGCTTGAGAAAGCGAAGCATTTTAAAGAATACAATATCTTTAACTATCTCAATGAAGAAGGTGCTCTAAAGAAAGCTGCCGAAATCGACGAAAGAATTGCACGTGGTGAAAAGGTCGGAAAACTTGCTGGTGTGCCATTTGCAATTAAGGATAATTACTTGAGCCCAGAAGGCGAGACGACCGCTTCGGCTCATATTCTTGAAGGCTTTACTTCACCAATTACGGCGACTTGTGTCGAGAAACTCGAAGCCGAGGGCGCCATTATGATTGGGCGCACTAACCTCGATGCTTTCGCGCATGGTTCATCGACTGAGAACTCTTATTATGGCCCGACTTTAAATGCCTACGATAAAGAACGCGTCGCTGGTGGTTCGTCCGGTGGCTCCGCCGTAGCCGTAGCACTGGATATTGTGGAATTTGCGACCGGCTCCGATACTGGTGGCTCAATTCGTCAGCCAGCTTCATTCAACGGCGTTTATGGCCTGAAACCAACTTATGGTGCCGTTTCGCGTTATGGCGTCGTAGCAATGGCTTCTTCGACTGACTGTATGGGCTTCTTTACAAAGACGCCAGAAGACATGGATCTTCTCATGTCGATTGCAACTGGTCAGGATCCAAAGGATATGACTTCGCTCCCGGATTTCTATGAAAAATCCGAAGTGAAGAAAGTAAAGAAAATTGGTGTGATTAAAGATTTTGATAATGACTCAGTGAATATTGAAATTCGCGAAGCGTTGAAGAAGAAGACGGACGATTTGAAGAAAAAAGGTTACGAGGTTGTCGAACTTGACATGCCGACTCTGAAATACGCGCTCGCTGCCTATTATATTATTGTGCCAGCCGAGGTCGCTTCGAACTTATCGCGCCATGATGGCGTACGTTATGGTTTTCGTTCAGAGAATTCCAAGAATCTTGAATCACTTTACGAAAACACGCGCGATGAAGGTTTTATGCCAGAAAACAAGCGCCGTATTATGATTGGTAACTTTGTGTTGTCATCCGGTTTTTATGATGCATATTTCTTGAAAGCCGCGAAGGCTAGGACTCTCATCGTCAAAGAATATGAAGAAGCCTTTAAGAAATGCGACTTTATTCTGACGCCAGTTTCACCAAACTACGCCTTTAAGCTTGGTGAAAAAGTGAACGATCCGATTGCCATGTATCTCGAAGATTTGATGAGTGTGTCGCTCAACCTTGCCGGTGTGCCAGGTCTTGCTGTGCCGGTAGGGAAAACTAAAACTGGTTTACCAATTGGTTTGCAATTAGTCGGACCAAGGCGTAGCGATAAAGCGTTAATTGAATTCGCAAAGGAGCTTAAATAATGGATGGTGGGGTCATTACATTTGTTATTGCCATATTAATTATTGGTGTGTTTTTATTTATCGCCTTTGGTTTAACTGGCAAGCGTGGACACAAATTCGATATGCGCGAATACCAAGCTAGATTTCTGGCGATTGAAAACAAGTTAAATCGCGAGAATCCAGCCACTTTTGAAACGACCATTATTAACTGCGACAAATTACTCGACCGCGCCCTGATTGAAATGGGGATTCCGGGTAAGACGATGGGCGACCGGTTGAAACGCTGTGGCACCAAGTTTAATAATCTTGATGCCGTTTGGCGGGTCCACAAAATGCGCAATATGATTGCCCATGAGAGCGATTTTGAATTGACCTACAAACAAGCCCAAAACGCAGTCGAAGTTTATAAGCAAGCATTAAAAGACTTAGGAGCTATCTAATGAAATACTATCCTACCATCGGCATTGAATGCCACGTACAGCTTTCTACTAAAACCAAATTGTTTTCCGAAGTCGACAATGACGCACGTGGGAAAGAACCAAACTCTTGCGTGTCACCAGTCTGCTACGCACTGCCAGGTATGCTTCCAAGACTGAACGGGGAAGCAATTAAATTCGCGATTCGCGCTGGCCGTGCGATGAATTGTGAAATTAACGCCCAGTCGCGTTTTGATCGCAAACATTATTTCTATCCAGATTCACCAAAAGGCTATCAGATTACACAGTTTTATCATCCGATTATTGGTGCCGGTTACGTAGAACTACCATCCGGAACCAAGATTCGCATTGAACACGCTCACCTTGAAGGTGATGCTGGCAAGCTCACCCATTTTGACAATTATTCACTCGTGGATTTGAACCGCGTTGATACGCCACTGATTGAAATCGTGTCGATGCCGGACATTCACTCCGCAAAGGACGCACACGATTATTGTAAAGAGCTTTGGCGCCTAATGCGTTATGCGAAGGTGACTTATGGCGATCTTTACAATGGCAATATGCGTTTTGATGTGAACGTTTCGCTCGCGCCGGAAGGCTCCGACAAACTCGGTACGCGTGCTGAAGTGAAGAATTTGAACTCATTTCGCTCTGTAGAGAGAGCCGTGGAATACGAGATTGCTCGCCAGACCAAGATTCTCGAAGCCGGCGAAAAGGTCGTCCAGGAAACCCGTGGTTGGAGCGATGCAACCGGTAAAACCACCGGTCAACGTTCAAAGGAAGAGGCGAAGGATTATCGCTACATGCCAGAACCGGATTTGCCACCAATTAATTTGTCGAGGCAATTCATCAATGATGAGTCGGCAAAACTCCCAATGATGCCATCTGATTACCGCGAAAAGTTCGGCCAGACTATTTCGACCGATATTCTCGAGATTTTGCTCGATTATCCAGAACTCATGGAGACGATGAATGGTATTGACGAGAAGCACATCACGATGATTGCGAATTTGTTTACGTCGGTTTTGCTCGCAGAAGAGAAGTCCGCGGAATATCTTAACGATTTGCCGGATACTAAGAAACTCAATGACCTCGCCGAAATGAACGAAAAGAAGGAACTTAGTTCGACGGCAACTAAGGAGGTATTCTTAAGGCTGTTCGATCCACAAATGAAGGGTCGTGATACGAAGACGATTGCCAAAGAACTCGGATTGATTCAGGAAAATGACCTCGGTGCGCTCGAGGCGATTGTCGATGCAGTACTTGCAAAGCCAGAAACGAAAAAAGCGCAAGATGATTTTAGAAACGGGGAAGAAAAAGTAATTGGATTCTTGGTGGGCCAGGTGATGAAAGAGTCGAAAGGTAAAGCCAACCCATCAGCAGTGCAACAAATTCTGCGGGATAAGCTGAAGTGATTGAAGCGATTTTAACGACTTTTTTCGTGGCAATGGTGCCGGTAATTGAATTACGTGGCGCGCTTCCAATTGGTGTTGGCATGGGGCTTCCGCCACTCGCCGCGGCTGCGATTGCAATCATCGGTAATCTAGTGCCAATTCCATTTATTTTGATTTTGCTCCAAAAGATTTTCGATTTCATGCGCGACAAGAAACATACCAAGAAACTGGTCGCTTGGCTCGAGAAGAAGGCCGATAAAAACCGCACTAAAATTGATAAATATGGTTGGCTAGGACTAATTTTACTTGTAGCGATTCCACTGCCAGGCACCGGAGCATGGACCGGCGCTCTCGTTGCAAGTTGTTTTAAGATGCGCAAAAAACCTGCGATGCTCGCCATTACCGCCGGTGTATTCATTGCGGGAATTATTGTATTGCTCATTACTTATGGTGTTACAAATTTGGTGAGTTAGAATACGAAAAGTTCATTTGTTCGACAATTCGGAAAGTCTCACAAATGAATCTTTTTGTATTCTGCCTAAAAAACTGTTGACGCCGTAAGAAATATGCGATATAATGTTTTGCACGGATGGTGGCTACGGCTTCCATCCCCTATTTGTTCTTGCGGCTCTTCGCAAGAGCCGTAATTTAAAAATACAGGGCTTCGCAAATATGCGGAAATCTTACCCAAGAAGGGAGGGGCACCTTTGGTAAGAATCGGATTTCTCGTATTTCCATGCCAGTTTAAACTGGCCGCTAATGCGACTATATGTCAAAGTGGACAAAGAAAAGTCGTTCCTATGACTTCAATTTCGCAGTGGGCTGATCGGAAGCATAATACGGCGCGTTTCTATTATCGGAAGGTGGAACCCCAGTAGATTTAGGGGTTTTAACACCCCTAGTGGCTTAGCCACCAATTCCTCCGAAAATGAAGAGCGACCTGACAATGTTCCCATAACGTTCATTTAATTGATCCTTTCCTTTGATAATAGTCTGTCATTTTAATTTTCACTCCTTTCTAATTACCTCCATTCTGTTGTGGGGTACAATTAAACTAATCCGAGGGAGTGGTTCACCCGAGTGAGATGGTATTGTACCCCTTGTCTACCCAAAATCTGTTGTAGTCATGGTTGAAGTCTCCTTTCTTCAGTGGTGATTAAGCGGTTCTGTTGTACATTCACCTCATGTGCCGAGCTCGGCTCGGACAGCGGAGGCTAGGCCTCCATCCCCCAGCACCCCAGTGCAGCCAGCACTGGGGTTTTTCATTGATTATTATTTCTGATTTTGCTTTATTTTTTTGCAGATATGTGGTAAAATCTTCACATAAATTGTCTCTTGTTTTTGAGTGTGGTAACTTAGCAAGAACGAATAAGTAATAATAATATTAAAAGGAGCATATGGCTACTGAGATTAAAGACCTCGCGAAGTTGCGCAATATTGGTATTATTGCACACATTGACGCAGGCAAAACTACTACCTCCGAGGCGATCCTTTATCGTACCGGACTTAAGCACAAAATTGACCTCGTGAAAGGCGACACCGGTGGTGCAACGACCGACTGGATGGAACAGGAAAAGGAACGTGGTATCACGATTACTTCTGCTGCCGTGACGACTTACTGGAAAGGTCACAAGATTAATATTATTGATACCCCGGGTCACATCGACTTTACCGCTGAAGTGGAGCGTTCGCTTCGTGTGCTCGATGGTGCCGTCGTGGTGTTCGATGGCAAGATGGGCGTTGAAGCTCAGTCTGAAACCGTGTGGCGCCAAGCTACTAAATATGGTATCCCACGCATTTGTTTCGTGAACAAGATCAACCAAATCGGTGGTGATTTCTACAAATCGCTCGATTCGATTCACAAGCGTCTTTCTAAAAACGCCGTGGCAATCCACCTCCCAATCGGTTTTGAAAAAGACATTTGTGGTGTGGTTGACCTCATCGATATGAAGGCTTACACCTACAAAGATTACGCTGATCATGAGCTCACCGTTGGTGAAATTCCAGCCGACATGGTTGAAAAAGCTAAGAACGCCCGTTCAATGCTTATAGAAGAAGCCGTCCAAGCCGATGAAGCTTTGATGGATAAGTACTTCAACCAAGGTGAAGATGCAATTACCGAAATCGAACTTAAAGCCGCTCTTCGTAAGCGCGTGCTTGAGGGTGATTTCTTCCTCGTCACCGGTGGTGATGGCCGTGGTGTGATTGTCGAGAAGGTTCTCGACCTCATGACCGACTATCTCCCAAGCCCACTTGATCGTGACCAAGGTCAAACCGTTGGTACTGATCCAAAAACTGGTGACCAAATCGTTCGCAAGGCTTCTGATAACGAGCCACTTACCGCACTCGCATTTAAGATTGCTACCGATCCATTCGTTGGCAAGCTCATCTTCGTCCGCGTTTACGCTGGCGTTCTTAAATCTGGTTCATTTGTTCTTAACGCTACGACTGGCAACAAGGAACGCATTGGTCGCGTAGTCCGTATGTTCGCTGATAAGCGTGAGGAAATTTCCGAAATTACCGCTGGCGATATCGCTGCTGTGGTTGGTTTGAAGGAATGTACCACTGGTACCACCCTTTGTGATCCAGCTCATCCAATTCATCTTGAATCAATCGACTTCCCGGATCCACCGGTATCAATCGCCGTGGAGCCAAAGACCAAAGCCGATCAGGAAAAGATGGGTATCGGCCTCTCTAAGATGGCTGAAGAAGATCCAACCTTCCGCGTGCACACCGATGAAGAAACTGGCCAAACCATTATTTCTGGCATGGGCGAGCTTCACCTTGAAATCATCATCGATCGTTTGAAGCGTGAGCACGGCGTTGAAGCTAACACGGGTGCTCCACAAGTAGCCTATCGTGAAACTATTCGTGGCACGGCTGAAGCCCAAGGTAAGCACATCAAGCAGTCCGGTGGTCGTGGTCAGTATGGTGACGTATGGATTAAGTTTGAGCCAAATGAACCAGGCAAAGGCTTTGAGTTCATCGATATGATTAAAGGTGGCGTGGTGCCACAAGAATACCGCAAGCCAGTCCAAAAAGGTGTCGAAGACACCCTCGCTGGTGGTGTGATTGCCGGCTACCCAGTCGTCGATGTGAAAGCTACCCTCTATGATGGTTCTTACCACGATGTCGACTCATCCGAACTCGCCTTCACCCTCGCCGGTGCACTTGCAACTCGCGAAGGTATCAAGAAAGCCAACCCAGTCTTACTTGAGCCAGTTATGAAGATGGAAATCACGACTCCAGAAGAATTCATGGGTGACGTGATTGGTGATATCAACTCTCGCCGTGGCCGCATCGATGAGATGGAAGATTTGAACGGTGGCGCTAAGCTTATCAAGGCTTTCTGTCCACTCGCCAACCTCTTCGGTTACACTGGTGATCTCCGTGGTATGACGCAAGGTCGTGCGGCTTCTTCGATGGAGCTCTTTGCTTACGAGGAAGTTCCACCAAACGTAGCACAGGAAATCATCGAGAAGAGAAACTCGAAATAACATCACAAAGTCCCCGACAAAAATCGGGGACTTTTTATACTTTTTACCCTTTACAATTCTCTAAAAATAGTCTAAAATAATACTGTAGAGGTTTGGAGCTGGTTTTTATTAGCGCTCCAAACATTAATTAATATAAAAGGAGAATGAATGGCAAATTTTGACCGTTCCAAGCCGCATATCAATGTCGGCACCATGGGTCACGTCGACCATGGTAAAACCACTTTAACTGCTGCGATTACGACCGTCCTCGCAAAGAGACTTCCATCGGACGTAAACAAACCAGTCGCTTATGATCAAATCGATAACGCTCCAGAAGAGAAAGCTCGTGGTATCACCATCGCTACCTCTCACCAGGAGTATGAGTCTGAGAAGCGCCACTACGCACACGTAGACATGCCAGGCCACGCAGACTACATTAAAAACATGATTACCGGTGCTGCACAGGTTGATGGTGCTATCCTCGTAGTTGCTGCGAACGATGGTCCACTTCCACAAACCCGCGAGCACGTACTTCTTGCTCACCAGGTGAACGTTCCAAAAATCATCGTCTTCCTCAACAAGATGGACCTCGCTGATCCAGAACTCGTTGAGCTCGTTGAAATGGATGTTCGTGAGCTTCTTAACAAGTACGGCTTCGATGGCGACAACGCTCCAATCATCAAGGGTTCTGCTACTAAGGCTCTCGAAGGTGATAAGGAAGCCGAAGATGCTATCATGGATCTAGTTCACGCTATGGACGAATACTTCGACATTCCTGAACACGATCTTCAGAAGCCATTCCTCATGCCAATCGAGGATGTCTTCTCAATCAAAGGCCGTGGTACTGTAGCTACTGGTCGTATTGAGCAAGGTGTTGTGAAACTCAACGACGAAGTTGAAATCGTTGGTCTCCGCGACACTCAGAAGTCTGTTGTGACTGGTATTGAGGCCTTCCACAAGACTCTCGATCAAGGTCAAGCTGGCGATAACGCTGGTCTTCTCCTCCGTGGTATCGAGCGTGATCAAATTGAGCGTGGCCAAGTTATTGCAAAGCCAGGTTCAATCACCCCACACACTGAATTTGAGGCACAGGTTTACATCCTTAAGAAAGAGGAAGGTGGTCGCCACACTCCATTCTCAAAGGGTTACAAGCCACAATTCTACTTCCGTACTACGGATGTTACTGGTGAAGTCGAACTTCCAGCTGACAAGGAAATTGTCATGCCAGGCGACCAAGTAACCTTCAACGTAAAGTTGCTTGCTCCAGTTGCAATGAACAACAACGACCGCTTCGCTATCCGTGAAGGTGGCAAGACCGTTGGTTCTGGTGTCATTACCAAGGTTATTAAATAATCTGAAAATGAACTTAAAATCCCTCGCGAAAGCGGGGGATTTTTGCTATAATGGTTATAACTAATAGGAGTTATTATGGCAGAAGAGAAGCCAACTAAAAAACCAGATAAGAAGCCGGAGGAGGCCAAGAAGCCGGCCGAAGCTCCGAAGGAAACTAAAGAAGAAAAACCAGCTGAAAAGCCGGTCGAGAAAACCACTAAACCAGCCGAGGAAAGGGAGAAAAAGTCGAAAAAAGGCTTGATTTTCGGTTTTATTTTCGGTGGTCTTGCAATTGTAGCGGGTGTGCTACTGGCAATCTTCCTGCCAAAAGGTAGTGGCGATCCAAGCGATCCAAAGAACGCTTTGAATTACTCATCAGCTTTCTCGATCCAAGACGATGGCAAATACACGATTTGGAACAAGAGCGGCGAAAAAGTGAGCGAAGAAGAATATGATTACATTTCTTCGTTTATCGCTGGTTATGCTTACGCTAGAAAGGACACCCAAGTTGGTGTAATTCGCGACAATGGTGGCGTAGCTATTGAATTTGGGCGCTATGGCGAGCTCACCCAAAGAGGCGGTTTGTTCCTTGCTAAAGACGGCAATACTAAGAAAAATTATGTCGTGACTGGCGATGGTAGAGTATTGCTCGAAGGTGAGACAATTAGCCTCCGTACGAGCTACTCATCCAGTGCCTTTGCGCTAGCCGAAACTCCAGACAAGATTTACGCCTTTAACCACGACGGCAAGACGCTGGCCGAAATGGAAGTTAAAGAGGATGCTAGCTCGGCTAGACTCGATAGTTCGAACGATTTTGGCGCAGTTTATTACAACAATCGCAATATCATTTTCGATGCTCGTAGTGGCAATATTCTCGCTGATTTCGAGGGCGATCGTTTCACAATTGATGAAGTATCAAATGACCGTTCAAAGGTGCTCCTTGAGAACAGCGAAAACTCAAATAGCTACAAGCTAATCGCAAACGGCAGAGTTTACGACCTCGACGAAACCAAGTATTACTCATTTACCACCCTAAATGATGTGATTGGCTACGATGACTACAGTGAAATCGCTTTGCTCGACAATGATTTCAAGGTTGCAAGAAAAGTTAGCTCTTACGTCATCCTTAAGGATTATAACAACTTTGCGGCCGAAACGGATGATGACAAAGTTGAGATCTATCGCAATGGCGAAGTGATTAAAACCTTTGAGGAAGATGCTAGCTCACTTAGCGGCGTCATGTATGAAGACTACTACGCTATCAGCAACAACGGCAAATGGAAATTCTACACCCTCGACGGCAATGAAGCCTTCGGCGGTAAAGAATGGGACGATATCGACACATTGTTCGATCGCCACCACCACGCTGTAGTTGCGGAAGAAGAGGGCAAATATTATCTAATCGATGCTGGCGGTAATCGCATCGGCGACGGCGAGACCACTTATCGTAGAATCTACGCCAATAAGGGCGGTTACGAAGTCCGTAATACCGATGCTGAGTACAGCATTCTCGACAAAAACGGTAAGCCACTTGAAAATGCTAAATGGTACGACAGTGTTAGCTATCGCACTAACCCAGTCGACCACAACATCTGGACTGGCAAAAATGACTACTCTGACTTTGATGTGATTGATGTAGATACTGGCAAAGTTTTGTTAGAGCATGCCAATACTCAAACATTCTATGCTAATTACTTCACCGTCAAGAATGACGACAATAAATTAGAGTATTACACTTACGAAGGTAAACTCTTCTTTACTGCCACTAAGTAGTAAAACGAAAATCCCCCTTGAAAAAGGGGGATTTTTTGACTTTTTATTTTGACTGTGGTATAATTCACTCACATTAAAAATAATTATCAAGTCTGAAAAACTCCATTCTTTCGAGGTTATCAGACAAAGAAAGGTCAAACACATGGCAGAAACCAAGAAAGACGAAGGCTTAACTATTCGCATTCGTCTCAAAGCCTATGATCACCGCGTGATCGATCAGAGCGCACGCCAAATCGTGGACACCGCGATTCGCACCGGCGCTAAAATCAGTGGTCCAATCCCTCTACCAACCAAGCGTAGCACTTTTACAGTAGTGAAGTCCCCACACGTCTACAAGACTGGTGGTGAAGCTTTCGAAATGAAAGTTCACAAGCGCTTAATCGACATCTCGAACGCTAACCCAAAGACGATTGAGAGCCTTCAAAACCTCTCACTCCCAGCTGGTGTTGACGCAGAAATTAAGATGTAATGAAAAATCCCCCTGAGTGGGGGATTTTTGATGGTTCTAGGTTTTTCAAGTCTTACGCGCTTTTGCCATTTGCTGAGAAACGACGGCTTCGAGGTTGCCATCGGCGTTCCGATGGACATAGACAGCGTAATTTTGCACGCCGACGAAGCCAACCACGATTTCATCCGAGACATTCGAACGAAGCACGGTATTGTTGCGAGCCCCCATCGAGAAGTCGTCCGTTAGGATTTCTTCGTGCACGAGGTAATCCTCGGCGAGGAGCTTGATCTTCTGGCTATCGGAGAGTTTCGCGACCACCACAATTGGGCGCTCATTGATGCTGGTAAAGAGTACCGCATCATCTTCGGCACCGCTGACGCGGAGTTCAAAACCTTCGATAGCGTAAAGCAGACTGCGATGACAATCCATCCGCTCGAAAGTGCCCCCGCCAATCGTGGCGTTTTTGGTATTGGGGCTTTTCCGGCTGATGTCGTAGAGTGATTTCAGAGTTCCACAGTCATGCCACTCGAAGTAGCCGACGGCGACCTGTAAATCACCTAGCATTTCCATCATTTTGTTGGTAGAGATGCCACGATACCGCTTGTTCTCAAAGATGCCATTCACGACATCGGCGCGCCAGACGTTGATGCCAGTGTTGCAGGCAGAATTACCTTGACGCATGATCTCGTCCGCCTTTTTCTTGTCCGGTTTCTCAACGAAGCCGGTAACAGGGAAACAAGCGGTGTTGGTCTCTTCGTAAATCGCGTGGCCACAGCCCATCGCGGTTACGATGTCGTTGACTTTGACGCCAACAATCACCGAATTACCGTTTTTGGCACCAGCCACGGCCGATTCAATCGCCGCTTTAAACTCAAAGTCCGGGACCAGATACTGATCGGCCGGAGTATTGATAATAATGGCGGCAGGGTCGAGCTTGTAGATTTCGCTAGTTGCTTTTATCATGGAGCCGGCGTAACCAAGTTGCGGGCTCAGCTGCAGGATATTCTGGGACAGAATGCCTCTCGGCAGGCACTGCTTTTTTGCGAGCTCGGTTTGGCTGTCCGAAGTGGTAATTACGACAATATTAGTGGGTTTAACTCCGAGAAAGGTGAAGTTGTCCACCACCGCTTGAATGAAGGTATTACGCTCATCCAATTGGCAGAACTGCTTGGGGCAGTCCGGGTGACTAATTGGGAAGAGGCGAGTGCCTTTTCCGCCAGCAATAATCGCTGTCCAGAGATGTTCAGTTTCCATGATAATGACCTCCTAGATTTTTAATGTGCATAAAAATATACCAAAAACGGTATATATTTGCTATTATAGCATAGATTGACTAAAATGTCAATGCTTATCAGCCGAAATCGGCATTTTTATGCGTTCTATGATATAATTGTTGCATGACCGCTAGCAAGTTAAAAAAGCGTCTATATTTCTCTGTTGCGAAATATTTTCGGTTTTTTGCTAATCGAGCTTTTAAGCGCTGGAACCCACGCGTAATTGCTGTCACTGGTTCGGCAGGTAAAACTACCATGCTAAACCTCTTGGAGCACGAAATGGGCAAACACGCGCACTTTTCCCACGATGCCAACTCGGCATTCGGGATTTCTTTTGATATGTTGGGACTAAAAGGGATTCGCGGGTCGAAAATCCGCTGGATCTGGCTTTTAATTGCGGCGCCATTCCGTGGACTGTTTTATCGTCACAAAGAGCCATTTTACGTAGTCGAGATTGATGGCGAGCGCCCACATGAAGCGGAATTCCTCGCCGAATGGCTAAAGCCAGAAGTGACGATCTGGGTATCGATTGGGCTTTCGCACGCGATTCAGTTTGAAAAAGTCGTCGCAGAGGGGAAATTTGGCTCGCTTTCGGAGGCAATTACGGCCGAATTTGCCAATTTGCCGCTCAATACTTCAAAGCGGGTTTATATTGATGCTGACTCGAAACTGATGGTAGAAGCAACCGCTGACATCAAGGCGAAGGTGATTCCAATCAAGAAGTCTAACCTCAAGAAATACGTGGTTTACCCAGATTCGACCGACTTTACCTATGGTGACACGACTTTCCATTTTAATCATCCAGAGCCGAAGGATATCTCCTTTAATCTGTTTGTTTTGCAGGATTTGATGAAATATTTGAAGTTGCCATTTAATCCGGACTTCTCAGAACTAAAGGTGGCACCTGGTCGTAGCTCGTACTTTGAAGGTAAAAAAGGTATCCAGATTGTAGACAGCAGTTACAACGCCCATATGATTTCGATGACTTCGATTCTTGATATGGCGAAGAGAATGCACGCGGAACGCAAATGGCTGATTATTGGTGATATTGTGGACCAGGGGTCAATTGAGGGCGAAGAGCACGAAAAACTCGCAAAATTGATTGCCGACGTGAAACCAGATTTAGTGATTTTGGTTGGCCATCGTACGAAAAAATACACCGCGCCAAAGCTAAAAGAGCTCGGCGTTTCGGCAGTAGCAACCACCGATCCAAGAAAGGCACTTGCCTACATCGAGAAGCATATCACTGGCAAAGAAACACTGATCTTTAAGGGTAGCCACTATCTTGAATGGATTATTGAGAAATTATTAGCCAATCCGAAGGACGCGGCAAAACTCTGTCGCAGAGAAAAAGCTGCCGTCCAAAGGCGTAAAAGTTGGGGGTTGGACTCATGAGCAAGCCAGAATTATACATCATCCACGGTTGGACGTACACGGTAGAGCCTTGGAAAAGAACTCTGGAACTCTTGAAAGAAGCTGGTATTAAAGTGACGATGCTCCATGTACCGGGTCTCACGGAGCCGAGCGATAAGGTATTTACGATTGAGGACTACGTGAAATGGGCTGACCAGATGATTCCGGATGATGCGATTGCGCTCGGACATTCAAATGGTGGTAGAATTCTCTTAAATCTTTCGGTTAAAAAACCGGGGAAGCTAAAGAACCTGATTTTGCTCGATTCGGCCGGAGTGTTTGAAATGACCAAGAAGAAGAAAGCCGTAGCGGCACTCGCGAAGATTGGTAAGCCGTTTAAGAAGATTAAAATCATCGATAAGGCATTCCACCGCGCGACTGGTACGACCGATTATTCGAAGGCGCCGGAGAACATGAAGAAGACGCTCGCGAATATGCTCGAGTCTGATAAAAATCTGAAATTTGAGGACGTGAAGGTGAAAACCTACATTTTATGGGGCCAAAAAGACGCCGTCACGCCACCGCGCCACGCTGAAATAATGCACGCTGGAATTGCTGATTCGGAGCTCAAAACATACGCTAATTGGACACATGCGCCGTATATTTCGCATCCGGACGATTTAGCCCGGGCGTTAATCACATTAATGTCGAGGTTAGAACAGTGAAACATCATTATTTAGGTTTAGCGGCGAGGAAAAAGGGGGCATGGAGGCAACTGTTCGTTCACGGTTCAAAATACGATTTAAATCATTTGAAGATCTATTTACAAGAACGCTATCAGGGTGAAACTATGCTAACCAAGAACGGGCGCTCGGCGCTCGCACTCGCACTTAAAGGCTACTTTGAGAAGGGCGACAAAGTCATTGTAAATGGCTTTACTTGCTATGCTGTATATGAGGCGGTAAAGGCCGCTGGGCTTACACCAGTGTTTGCCGACATTACGAAGGAAGATTTGAATTTCTCGGTGGAAACGATTAGTAAGGTTGCCGAGGGCGCAAAGGGAATTATCATTCAGAATACGCTCGGGAATCCGGTGGATATCGAGGCGATTGAGGCATTTGCGAAAGAAAAGAATCTCTTAATTATCGAAGATCTGGCGCACTGTGTCGGGATTAATTATAGGGACGGGCGCGAAGCCGGTACAGTGGGAATTGCGACTGCTTTGTCATTTGGTAAAGATAAATCGATTGATACGATTACTGGTGGTGCCGTGATATTTAGAGCGCCGAGAAAGCATGAAATTAAAGCGCCGGCAGAAGTTCCGGCTAGATCCGATAATTTCCGGGCGAGATTCTATCCGATGGCGGGCGCGATGTGCCGTGGGCTCTCTTATGTACACCTCGGTGGCGCGATGATGAAATTGTTCTTGAAGCTTCACATGGTGGAGAAGTCGGCCGATAATAAGTTAGATCTCTCGGTTAAACCAGCGAAATTTGAAGCGAAACTCGCGCTCGAGCAGATTAAAACCTTGAAAAACGAGAAGCCGCTTCGCGAATTTTATCTAGTAAGAAGTCGCGACGAAGTCTTGAAGAAACTGAAGAAGGCCGGGTACTATTTCGACGGATTTTGGTACGAGAAGCCGATTTCGCCGGCGAGGTATTATAATAAAGTGCATTTTCCAGAGGGCGACTGCCCGGTGGCGGTGATGGTCGCTAGCACGATTATTAACTTTCCAACCCATTATGATAAAAAGGAGCTAGAAAGAGCTAAAGAAATTGTAAAGGAGTATTTATGAACTTTGACGAAGTCGTAAAAAAATACCCAGAAGCCAACTTTTTGCAATCGCCGGAGTATGGCAAGATGAATGAACTCCTTCACGATAAGATTATTGTTTCTGATTTTAATGGGCTCGGACACGCGCTTATGATTGTCCGAAATGCGAAGCGTGGACGCTACCTCGAAATCCCGTGTGGGCCGCTCACGGATTGGACAAATAAGAAGACCGTGAAAACCGTATTTGACGAAATCGCCAAGGTCGGTAAGGCCGAAAAGTGCGTGTTTGTGCGCGTCCGTCCGCAGCTTAGTGGCACCGAAAAGAACTTGAAACTCCTCGAAGAATTGGGACTCAAGAAATCTCCAATGCATCTTGCGGCCGAGCATACAGTGATGCTAGATCTTAGAAAATCTGAGGACGAACTACTCGCTGATATGCGTCGCCAAACTCGTTATGAGGTGCGCCGTGCTGATAAACTCGGTATTAAAGTCGAAAAAGACGATTCGGAGGCATTATTTAAAGAATTCCATAAAGTGCAGGCCGAGACGGCAAAGCGCCAAGGATTCGTGCCACCAAATCTCAATACTTTACTCGCTGAAAGAGAAGCGTTTAAGGGCAACCTCGTGATTTACGTAGCAAAAACCGAAGAAGGTAAGCCGATTGCCTATGGCATGTTTATTAAGGGTGGCAAGGAAGGTGACTACTATGAAGCGGCTTCGACTGATCTAAACCGCAAACTTCCAGGCGCATACGCTTTGCTTTGGCAGGCCGCGAAAGATTTGAAGGCGGAAGGCTACGAGCGATTTAACCTCTGGGGAATTGCTCCGCCCAACCAGCCAAATCACCGCTACGCTGGTGTTACGACCTTTAAGACTGGCTTTGGTGGCGAAGTGGTTGAGTATGTGCCAGCGCACGACTTAGTCTTATCGAAAATAGGATACTTAAAAGATTATATGGTGGAAGCGATTCGCAAGAAAAAGAGGCATTTATGATTAGGGTAGAAACAGCAGTAGATCGAGAAATTTGGGACGAATTTATTAAATCCCACGAAGAGTCGAATTTCTTACAGTCCTTCGATTTTTACGAATTCCATCTTGCGCGTGGCAAAAAGGTGGTGCGACGTCTATTTTATGTGGATGACGAAGTTAAGGCGGCTTATGCTGGCGTCGTGGAAACCGCGAAGCGCGGCACTTACATGGCGATTGCTGGTGGCCCGATTATGGATTTCAAGAACAAAACATTGGTGAAGGCGGTATTTGACGATATTAAAACTGAGGGGAAAAACCTCGGTTGTGTATTTGTGCGTGTGCGCCCACAACTGCCTCTTTCTGATAAATCTTTGAAGCTCATGAAGGACTTAGGGTTAAAGAAAGCACCGATGTATCTCTCGGTGGAATATGCTGGTGTGCTCGATTTAAGAAAGAGCGAAGAAGAGATGCTCGCGAATGCATCACAAGGCTTTAGAAGGAAACTCCGCAAGGCCGAAAAAGCCGAAATCACAGTGGAAACTTCCACCGACCCAAAGATTGTGAAGACTTTTTACGAACTCGAAGTGAAACACGCGAAACGTCAGGGTTTTGTGGCATTTTCAGAAAGTTTCCTCACGAAACAATTCGAAGCTTTTTCTAAAAATGACGAAGTCATTATGTATACTGCAAAGAAGGATGGCGAGATTTTAGCCCAGAATTTCATGATTTTCTACGGACCAGAAGCGAGCTACCATTAC
The DNA here is from genome assembly GCA_017432025.1 of Candidatus Saccharimonadota bacterium. GTDB lineage: Bacteria > Patescibacteriota > Saccharimonadia > Saccharimonadales > Saccharimonadaceae > Nanosyncoccus. The sequence goes on along the minus strand of JAFRJX010000003.1, from coordinate 74,568 downwards.
GGCGTATCGTCGGATCTTGGCACGAAATACTCGGCGGCACCTTTACTCCATATGGAGGCCATGCGCGAAGCCAGAAAGCGTGGCATGATTCGATATAATCTGTGGGGAATTGTGGGTCTCGAAGAAAAATCCCATCGTTTTTACGGTGTATCGGAGTTTAAGCGCTCGTTCGGTTGCGATGAACTAAAATACGCCCCGGCGCACGACCTAGTTTTGAAGCCAGCCAAATACCAACTCACGAAACTCGTCGAGTCAACCAGGAAACGCATTCGCCACGTCTAAAAAACATGGTCATTTAGTATTATTTTTTGATGTTTTTATGCTATAATAAGCATAAGTAATAAAGGATTTTTATGGCACATATTAACCGAAGATTTATCGATAAGCATTGGCTGGTCTTCATCGTTCGCGGTGGTCTGGCTGGTCTTTTTGGATTCTTTGCTTTGTTTAGCAATTTAAACAACTGGGAATCTGTCGTTGCAATTATTAGTGTATTCTTGCTCGCAATGGGCATTATCGATTCGGTTGGTGCGCTTTACAGTTCTACGAAAAAGCACGGCTGGGTGAACTCCGTGATTGATGCGCTCGTCGATGTGGTCGCGGCACTCGCACTACTATTCTTCGCCCGCGACAATTTGGTCGCTTGCCTGATTATTGTCGCTGCCTATACCTTTGTATCCGGCATCATCGACATCTTGCATAGCTTCCTTTCTACGGTCGATCCAACCGATCGTTTCATCCGTGCACTCGTCGGCGTACTTGGCGCTGTGATGGGCTTTGTGATTCTGAACGCTGGTGATTTCGAAACCAGCACCTTTATTCGCTTCTTCGGTGCATACATGCTGATTGTTGGTATTTCGAGCTTGATTTATGGCGCACACAACCGCGCTCAGAACATTGAAGACAAGATTGCCAGAAAAGAAGCTCGCGTTAAAAAAGTTGTCAAAAAATCCGCTAAAAAAGTCGCCGTTAGAAAAGCTGCTAAATCTGTTAAGAAGCACTAAATTAAGCATTTTTGTGTTATAATAATAGCTTAAGGAGGACGAATGTCTGTCAAAAAGGCAATTATTACTGATGCTGGCTTTGCGAGCCGGTATCTACCTATCACTAAAACAATTCCAAAAGCAATGATACCAATGGGCGCGAAGCCTGTAATGCAGCTTTGCGTAGAAGAATGCGCTGAGGCTGGGATTGAGGAAATCGTGATTGTGGCGACCCCAAATACGATGGGACGCCAGATTTATGATGACTATTTCCACAATTCATCCGAAAACGTGAAAGCTTTGCTCGAAAAGCAGGGCAAAATGGAGCGTTTCGAGCCGGTCGAAAAAGTACTGAATCTACCGAAAATTACCGTGATTGAGCAGGATGCCAGTTTGCCATATGGTAATGGCTCGCCGATTCTTTCCGCCAAGCAGTTCGTCGAAAACGAGGAAGCTTTCGTCGTGCTTTATTCAGATGATTTAATCTTTGGTGAAGGCGATGTTAAAACTTTAATCGAAACTTATGAACAAAACAAAAATGCGAAAGCTGTAATTGCCGCCCAAGAAATGCCGGAAGAAGTTTGGAATAAGTACGGCATGATTGCCTTAAAAGAAAACGGAACTTTGTCCCATATCGTTGAAAAACCAAAAACTCCAGATTTATCACCAAGCAATTTGACTTCCTATGGTCGCTATCTCTTAACTCCGGAAGTCTTTGACTATCTCGTTCCAACCAACACTGGGCTTGATGGTGAGCTTTGGACGGTGGATGCGATTACAAAACTCGCCGAGGTCGGCGATGTGGTAGTCGCCAGAAGTAAAGGCAAATGGATTACGACTGGTGATCCAAAGAATTATTTCTTGGCACATCTTGAATATTCGCTCAAATATTCAGACTATGGTGATGCCGTACGAAAATTCGTCGCTGAAAACTAATGTGTTATAATTTAGAAAAGGAGAGTTTATGAATATAGCGGAGTGGATTATTGTAGTAATACTAAGTGTTACTCTATTTATCTTCCTCATCGTAGGAATCATATTAATGTTAAAAGTCTTTGGCCTAGTGGACGAAGCGAAGAAGATGATTGCGAAGGGCCAAGATATTGCCGACAATGCGAACGGCGTCGTATCCAATGTAAAGGGTATGACTTCGATTGGCGGCGCAGTGGAGAAGTTGGTGGACAAGTACATTAATCAAAAGTTAAAAGATGAGCCGAAGAAGGAGAAAAAAGAAGATGGCGAAGGAAAAGACGGAAAAAAGTAGCAGTGGTGCAGGAAAGTTTTTCCTCGGAGCTGCCCTTGGCGCAATTGCTGGTGCAGTAGCTGGTAAATTCATTCATGACAAAGTCAAAGAAGCTGAAAAAGAATGCGCTCCAGATGGCGAGTGCGAATGTGGCCCTGATTGCGATTGCGATGACTGCAAGTGCGAAAAAGAGCCAAAAGAAGCTGACAAAAAAGAAGAAAAAGTCGAAAAAGCTGAGAAGAAAAAGAAAGCTTAGTTCTACATGGAACTGAAGCCGAGCGATTTCGTGCATCTGCACAACCACACCCATTACTCTTTACTAGATGGGTTAACTAAGATACCTGAATTAGTTGACTTCGTAAAGAATGACGGGATGGAGGCAGTTGCGGTGACCGATCATGGTACCATGAGCGGCTTAGTTGAGCTCTATAAATGTTGTAACGATGCCGGGATCAAGCCTCTACTTGGTCTCGAATCATATGTAGCGGCTCGCAAAATGACCGACCGTGACCCAGCGCACGATAAGCAAAGGTTCCACATTACTTTAATTGCGATGAATAATAAGGGTTTTGAAAACCTTTGTCGCATCATGAGTAATGCTGAAGAATATGGTAAGTATTACAAACCGCGCACCGATCACGATGAGCTCGAAAAGTATAACGAGGGAATCATCTGTCTATCTGGTTGTATGGGCTCCGAGATTTCGGAAGCGATTCGCGCTGGCGACGATAAACGAGCGATTGAATTAATTAAGTGGTATAAGGGTGTTTTTGGCGACCGCTTCTATCTTGAAATGCAAGACCACGGTCATCCGAAGTCCAGTACGCATTCCGAAGAACAGAAACGCGTAAATGATTGGCACATGGCACACGCGAAGGAGCTCGGGATTCCTCTAGTCGTAACTTGCGACGCGCACTATTTGAAGAAAGAAGATCAAGATGCGCACGAAGTTTTACTTTGTATTGGTACGGCGGCAAATCTATCCGACCAAAATCGCATGACTTTACGCGATTACGATTTACATGTGATTCCGGCGAAAGAAATCATCGATCACTGGAAGGATACTTGCCCAGAAGCGGTGTTAAATACTAAGAAGATTGCCGACCGCTGCAATGTGGATTTGCAACTTGGCCGCATCTTGATTCCGAAATTTCCAGTACCGGACGGCGAAGACGAGAAGACTTATCTTGATAAACTCGTGTTCCAAGGTTTGACTTACCGTTATGCTGGAAAGAAACTCGAAGAGACGACGAAGCTTACCGTGCCGGAATGTCGTAAATTGCTTGAGGAAGCCGACAAGGAACGGGATGACTTACATAAGGTTTTGCCACGCATCGATTATGAGTTGTCTGTGGTCGATAAAATGGGCTACAACGGCTATTTCTTAATCGTGCAGGACTTCATCAACTGGGGCAAGGGCCAACGTATCGTGTACGGCCCAGGACGTGGCTCGGCAGCCGGTTCGATTCTCGCTTATGCGCTCCGCATTACGGAACTTGATCCATTAAAGTATGATCTGCTTTTCGAAAGATTTTTGAACCCAGACCGTATTTCAATGCCAGATATCGATACCGATATTCAGGACACTCGGCGCGACGAGGTGATTGAATACTGTACACGTAAATACGGCGAGGGCAGAGTATCAAATATCGCAACCTTTGGTAAGATGATGGCAAAAAACGCCGTGCGCGATGTGGCTCGTGTGCTCGAAGTACCATACGCCGAGGCCGATCGGATTGCCAAAATGGTACCGGATCCAGTGATGGGGCATCATGTGAAGCTCGCTGACGCGATTAAAGACGTGCCGGATTTGAAACACGAATACGAAACTAACCCGACCGCGAAGGAAGTGATTGATTTTGCCTCTAGGCTCGAGGGAACGATTAGAAACCACGGCGTGCATGCTTGTGGCGTGATTATTGCACCAGATGATTTAGTGAAATTCTTGCCGCTCGAAGTTTCGGCGAAAGGCCCGATTGCTGCACAGTTCCCAATGGGCCAAGTTGAGGAACTTGGGCTACTTAAAATGGACTTTCTCGGGTTGTCGAACTTGTCCGTGATTAACAATGCGCTTCGCATGGTACGAAAAGTTTATCACGATGATATTGATCTCTCGAATTTGCCGCTGGACGATCAGAAGACTTATGAGCTCTTGCAACGCGCGGAAACGACTGGCGTATTCCAGCTAGAATCGGCCGGCATGAAGCGCTATCTTAAGGACCTCAAAGCCTCTACTTTTGAAGATATTATCGCTATGGTGGCACTCTACCGCCCGGGTCCGATGCAGTTTATCGATTCCTTTATTAAACGTAAACACGGCGAAGAACCAATTACTTATCTCCATCCGGGGCTGGAGAATTCGCTCAAGAATACTTACGGTATTTTGATTTACCAGGAACAGTTCATGCAGATTTCGAAGGAATGGTGTGGCTTTACTGGTGGCCAGGCTGATACGCTCCGTAAAGCTGTAGGTAAGAAAAAAGTGGACCTCATGAAGAAGGTGAAGCCGGAATTTATTAAGGGCGCGATTGAAGTCGGTGGGGCAACCGAAGAAATCGCCGAAAAATTCTGGAGCCAGCTTCTCGACTTTGCAAACTACTGTTTTAACAAGTCTCACGCCGCGTGTTACGCTTTGATTGCATATTGGACGGCCTATTTAAAGGCACACTATCCGGATGCCTTTATGGCGGCTTTAATGACGGCAGATATGCGTTGGACAGATCGCCTCGCGATTGAGATTGCGGAATGTAAGCGTATGGGTCTAAAAGTACTCGGGCCGGATATCAACCAGTCTTACGGTGATTTTGGTATCGTGGGTGGCGAAAAAACGATTCGCTTTGGACTTTCTGGCATTAAAAGTATGGGTAAGGCACTGGTCGAAGATATTGTGATTCCAGAACGTGACAAGAATGGCCCATTTAAATCGATTTGTGATTTTGCCAAGCGTGTTGACTCGACTAAGTTTAATAAGAAATCTTGGGAAGCGGCGATTAAGACTGGCGCGTTTGACCGGTTTGCTTCGCGTTCGGATTTACTATTTAACCTTGAAGCGATTCAGGCGTATGGTGCAAAATGTCAAAAGGATGTGGGTTCCGGACAAACCGATTTGTTTGCGATGATGGGCGATGTGGGCGCGATTCCGGAAGTGGAGATTAAGCCTTCACCAACCCAATTCTCGGACAAGGAACAGCTCTTGTGGGAGCGTGATTTGATGGGACTTTATCTCTCGGCGCATCCACTCGATAAATACGATGTTTATTTCGATGAACAAACCCATCCGTATGATTTAATTACGCCAGAGAATAACAATAAGGTTGTGACGATTGGTGGTATTATCACGAATGTCCGCACGATTCTTACGAAAAAAGGCGACAAGATGGCGTTTATCAAGATGGAAAATAAGTCGTCTGAGACTGAATTTATTGTGTTTCCGAGTGTGTTCCAAGAATGTGGCGCAAAACTCGTGGTAGATAATGTGGTGCGCGTGACTGGCAAGATTAATGCGACGGATAAAGATGGGAATTTAACTTCCGATGCAAAAGTAACGGCGGATGCGGTGGAATTAATCTCGGATGAGATGTTGGAAGCCTACCAACCAACTGGCACGAAACTCGCGGCTCCAGTAATGGCGGCGGGTGGCAAGAAACGTTATGGTAAATCTTCGGCGGAAAGAGTTTACGGACCGAAAAAAGATTCAGCGCCAGCTGAACCGCCACGTGTTATTACGACACCGCCAAAGGATCCACTGAAAGAACGTTTGTATATTTTGATTGAAGATCCAGAGAATACGGAAATCCTTTCGGGAATTAGAAGGCTAGCAGATATTCATCTTGGCATGCAAGATGTTGTACTTGTAATGAAGGACGGCGAAACTAAGCGTCCGCTTAAAATGCCGTTTAGAGTTGAGATTAACGATGAACTTTTGAAAGAATTAAAAGAACTCATCGGCGAAGAAAAGGTCAAAGTTAAATAAAGAGGTGGGTTGCTCCCTTATGATATAATATATATGATATGGGAAAGCAGAAAAAACCAGATTTAGTGACGGTGAACCGCAGAGCGCATTATGATTATCAGCTCGGCGATGAGCTTGTTGCTGGGATGGTTTTAACGGGCCCAGAAGTCAGATTAATTCGTGACCACCACGTGCAACTAAAAGGTTCATTTGTGACGATTCGAAATGATGAACTATGGCTGAATAATTTGACGCTCGGCGCGGATACGGCGAGGAACATCAAGCTTCTCGCGACGCGGAAACAAATCGCTAGTTTAGCGCGTGAAAAAGTGGCGGGCTCGACGATTGTGCCGGTTAAATTACTTGGTGGCGACCGCCATATTAAACTCGTGATTGCGGTAGGTAAAGGTAAGAAGAAATACGACAAACGCGAAACGATTAAAAAACGTGATTTTGAACGCGGGAGGTACGCATGAAAATCTATTCTTGGAACGTGAATGGACTCCGTTCAGTATTAAATAAGGGTGCTCTTCAAGCGATGATTAAATCAGAAGCGCCGGATATTATTTGTTTGCAAGAAACAAAAGCTAAGCAAGGCCAAGCGGAAGTCGATTTGCCGGAATATGAAGAGCTCTGGAATTCAGCGGAGCGCGCTGGCTATTCTGGTACCGCCATCTTTACGAAACTAAAACCATTATCTGTCAAAAATGTTTTACCAACCGAGATTAATATGACGGATGAATTTGGAAATCCTTTAACAGAAGGTCGCGTTTTAACCGCCGAATTTGAGAACTTCTATCTCGTAAATGTCTATACGCCAAATTCGAAAAATGAACTAGAAAGGCTGTCACTCCGTGAGAAAAAATGGGATCCGGAATTTTTAAATTATCTGAAGGAACTTGAGAAAACTAAGCCAGTTGTGACGTGTGGTGATTTTAATGCTGCGCACGAAGAAATCGATATTGCGCGCCCAAAAACGAACCATCATTCCGCTGGTTTTACGGATGAAGAAAGACAGGGAATTACGAATTTGATTAGCGCCGGTTTTATTGATACGTTCAGAAGTTTACATCCGGGTGAGGTTCGCTATACTTGGTGGAGCCACTGGGGCCACGCGCGTGAAAATAACGTCGGTTGGCGGATCGATTATTTCTTTGTTTCTAAGGTGCTGAAAAACAATTTGAAATCAGCTGAAATCCACGAAGCATTAATGGGCTCGGACCACTGCCCAATTAGTATTGAATTGGAGTTTTAATGGACTACATGCATAAATTTAATGAGAATCCGTTCCAGGATCTTTATTGGAATCTCGGCGAACAAACAAAGGAAACGATTAATTTAATTGGTGGCAACTCGCAGAACTTCCGCATGAGCGTAAAAATAGCCGAATACATGACGAGCCAATATCATGTTGACGTAAAGGTAGTTTTGCCGGACGCTCTGAAGGGGAAACTGCCACCATTCGACAATATAATATATATGCCGTCTACGGATTCTGGTTCGTTTGATAATTCAGACCAATTCAAAGAACTGGTTTCGGCCGCGGATTACAATTTATTGATTGGCGAATTCTCGAAAAATTCCATTACCGAAAAGGCAATTGCGAGCGCGTGTGATTCGAAAGGTAAAATCGTAATTACGCGTGATGGCGTGGATTTACTCGCCGGTTTTAAGCCCGAAAAATCATTAATGAATGAGAACCTAATCATATTCAGTTCGATGCCGCAGCTCCAAAAGTTGCTCCGTGCAGTTTACTATCCAAAGGTGCTACTTTTAACCCAGTCTTTGATGCAAGTATCAGAGATTTTGCACAAATTTACGCTGAGTTTTCCAGTTACAGTTATTACGCTCCATGATGGCCAAATTTTGGTTTCGAAGAATGGACTTGCCCATATCATTCCGCTTAGTAAAACTGGCTACAGTCCACTTACAATTTGGAATGGGGAATTAGCCGCGAAGATTACCGTGATGAATCTTTTCAATCCGGATAATGTTCTAAATGCTACGACGGCGGCCTTATTTAGTTGATTTGTTTTTCTTTGATAGTTTCTTTTCGATGTCGACGGCGTCGCGGGAAATGTTGTGACGGCGTTGCGCTAAGAAAATCCAAAGCGCGAGACAAATCGCACAGGCAATGACCGTAATGGTGATTTTAACTTCGAGTGGCCAGGACGAATCGTAAAGCGTGACTGTGGTTGCAGCGAAAATTAAAGCTAGATAAATGTTGCGTCGTGTTAAGACAATGGTTTTTGCAAGATCGAAGTTTTTGACCATTAGAGAGTTCTTGGTAGCAGTATCCGGGTGGCCGAGAAACTTGCCGTAAATAATAAAATCTAGCGCAATGGCGAGAACAGAATAAACGATACCGACTGAAAGACCAAGTGCGAGATTAATTTTGTTTAGGAAGAAGAGACAAAGACCACCGGCAAGCATAATGTCGGCCGCCATATCGTAAACGGCAGCATATTTACGATATTTCGGGGCTTTGCCTTTTGGAAAAGGCCATTTGGAAGCGCAGGTGCCGTCAAAGGCGTCCGTCAGTTCGCCAATCACAAAGAGCGAGAAGGCGATACAGTTTAAATCCTTGGAATCGTTTGGAATTACGGCAATTACAATTAAAATAATTGCGAGGATAATTCTGGTGAAGGTCAGAATGTCGGCGAGGTATTTTTTCATTTCTTTAGCTCCTTAAAAATGGTTTCTAGTTGATCAATTTTGTGCTTAATATCGAGTTTATCACGGTTTTTGATGAGGATTTCGCTCATTTTGGCGATGCGTTCTGGATGCTCTAATAAATCATTGAGAGCCCTCGCCATTTCTTCTGGCGATGGACCATCCGCTAAAACGTAGCTGTCTTTCGGCAAGATTTCTTCCATGTCTTTATCGACGAAGAACGATGGAATGCCAGCGGCTTCCGCTTCAATTAAAGTCATGCCAAATGTATCGTAGTTATAAGAAACTAAAACATCGAGGTGGGCTTTGCCCATAGTTTTCCAAATCTCATCAAAGGGTTTTGGGCCGTAAAATTTAACTTTGAGGTGATGTGCCTTCACGTACTTTTTGGCGCGCTCTAAATCTGGGCCAGGGCCATAGGCATCGAGGAAATAATTAGTTTTTTGATATTTAGTTTGCAAAATATCAAGCGCTTCGAGAAAGGCCATTGGGCGTTTTTCGCCGGAAATCCGAGAATGCCAAATGATGTTTAAGGTTTCGCCTGGATTTAGACTTCTTGGCTTCGTATCAACCTTCACTTTTTCGGAAGATAAACCGTGATGAAGTGCAATAATCTTTTTCGTGACGCCATAGTGCGTGAGTTTCTTTTTGAAATGCTCGGATGGAGTAATGATGATGTTCGCGTAGTTCGCGTGGTTTACCATCATGGTCCACATTTTGGATTTAGCGATACTAGTTGCTAAATAATTATCACGAGTGACCTTTTTTGCGTGCGGTAGGTACCAGGAATGAAAACGATTTAGGTTTCTCGCCACAAAAGTACGAAGGCCTTTTGGAATCAGGTTTTCTTCGCCCATGTCTTCACGACCGTGCATCACTTGCACGGCTGGAATATGAAGTTTTTTCGCAAGTCTAAGTCCGGCAATGGAGCAACCAGCCTCATAATGAACGTAAAAAATATCATAATCTTTGATTTCAGGATGATTTTTTAAGAGCCAACGTTCCACGATTTTGGGTCGACGCGCAATCGGCGTGGCGCCGAGACCAAAGTGCTTGCAGCTTGGCACCGGAAAAATGTTTTTCTTGGCGAGTTCGGCAATTTCGGCGTCAGTATGTTGGTAAGCACTCGAAAAAACTTCTACAGTGTGGCCACGTTTTTCGAGCTCGGCTTTTTCAATGTTAATGACGGACACGATGCCGCCGGTAAGATCAAGGTAGCAATCAGAAAAAATCGCAATTTTCATAGTTTTATCATATCACATCTTGGTATAATAGTTTTATGAACGCGCGAATTCTAGCCGATGCTAAAATCATTTACGATTATCTTTCTGGACACATTCAGCCGACCGAAAAAGCGGATTTTTTGTTGGTGCTAGGTAGCCACGATTTAATGGTGCCGGTCTTAGCATCCGAACTATTTACCGAAAAAATGGCACCGCTCATTGTTTGTAGCGGTGGGTTTGGCAAAATCACACGTGAGATTTGGAATGAAGAAGAGGGTAAGGTTTTTGCAAAAAAATGCATTGAAATGGGCGTGCCAAAAGAAAAGATTTTGATTGAGAAAAATGCTACGAATACGGGCGAGAATTTTACTTTGACGAGAGCCTTGCTTGAAAAAGAGGGGATCAAAGTTGATTCTGGTATTATCATTTGTAAGCCATACATGGCGAAGCGTGCGCTTGCGACCGCTAGAAAACAATGGCCGGAAGTAGAGTGGCGCGTCGCGGTGAAAAAGATCCCACTTGAAGAATACATTTCGGATGACGATTTAGAACGCGAGATTAATGTAATGGTCGGCGATATGCAGAGGATGAAAACCTACGCTGAGGCTGGTTTCCAGGTGCCAGTTGATATACCGGATGACGTTTGGGATGCGCATAAAAGATTGGTGAGAGCTGGATATACTAAATACGTACAATAAAAAAGACGGCCACCTGGTCGTTTTTTGGTGGGCGGGAAGGGAAGACGCTCGCTACGCTCGCTATCCGCCTTCGGCGGGCGAACCCTACGGGTTCAATTCCTCCCGTTCTATCGGGAGAAAAAAATAAGACTCTAAAGAGTCTTCTTTTTTTCTCTGGTGGGCGGGAAGGGAATCGAACCCTTACGACCTTGCGGTCACCAGATTTTGAGTCTAGCGCGTCTACCAGTTCCGCCACTCGCCCTTAGTGATTATTTTAACACATTTTAGGTATTTATGCTATAATTTTACTATGAATCCAGATACCGGTGGGCAGTCTTCGAGTGACCTCAGCAGGCAAGCAGCTGCACAACTCGCCAGAAAGAAAGTTTTGGCGGCTTATACTGCGCAGGCCCAGAAAAAAGCCGAGGAAGCGAATGCCGCAAAGGCGCAACCGGGTCAACATTTGAAGGATCAACCGGTTCCACAGAAGATTAATTCCGAATCTTGGAAAAAGTATCACTCCGCTTGGCAAGACTATTATCAGAAGTATTACAGCCAGTACTATTCAAACGCCGCGCGTGACTATATCGCAAAAGAAAAGCTTCGCGAGGCCCGTGATAAAGCCGAAGAAGAAGAGATTTTGTCAAAAAGCAAGGCAAACGAAAAAGACAGTAGCCTTCGCATTAAGATTCGCAAGAAAGCCACGGAAAACGCGAAAAAAACACGTCGCATGCGCAAGTTTATCCCATTATTTGCTGGTCTCACCGTTGCGCTCGTGATTTTGTTCTTACAATACAACCGTCTGATTTTTGCGCCAATTATGGCCTATATGTCGCCAGGGAACGTACCCGCTTCGGAAATCGAAGCACTCGACCCAACGATTACGCAAACCGTTTCGGCGGATCCAAGACTCATCATTCCAAAGCTCAATGTGGACGTACCAGTACGTTATAATGTGCCACTTTCTGGCATTATGCAGGCGATGAATAATGGCGTGGCTCACTATCGTATTGCTGGTGCGAGTGCCTATCCAGGCGAAATTGGTAACTTCATTCTGACTGGTCACTCGGCAGGTGATGTTTATAGTTCCAATCCATATAAATACATTTTCTCTGGTCTCGAAAGGTTAGAACATGGTGATTTGATTTATGTGAATTACAATTCTGTGCGTTACACTTACCGCGTGATTAAAAAAGAGGTGGTTGAACCAACCAATGTCGCTGCTCTCGTTGTGCAAACCGATAAACCACTAATTACACTTGTCACTTGTACGCCACTTGGAACTTCGAGATATCGTTTACTCGTAACTGGCGAACAAATCTCACCAAGCTATGACGGCGCGAGCCAAGAATCCAGTGGGGACATCCCGTCTATCGACGAAAGCACGGCACTGCCATCCAATGAACCATCCTTCTTCGAAGGACTCTGGAATTGGTTTACTGGACAATAATTATCTAGGAATTAACCATTCACGCACTAAACCATCATCGTTGAAGTAATACATCCAACGATTATTGGTGATAGTAACTGGGAAATGCGCAGAAACGTTAGTGGAAATTGAACGGCGATTCAAGCCATCGTAGTCATAAACAATCAACTCGTTATTTTTAACGGTATAAATCATGTAATTCGTGATCCAACCGAATTTTTCGGATTCTGGCGACCATTCTTTGAGTGCTAAAGCCTCCATGTCGAAGGTAGCAAGTTTGTTACCGTTTCTTAAGAAGATGAAATCGCCATCATGGCCGACTTTGTAATAGGTCGGGGCGAAACTCAGTTCGGCGCGGGCGACTTCGGTTAAGTCGTCTTTTTTGTAGACAATCACTTCGAGATCGCGGATTACGGTGATGTATTTATCTTCATAGAACTTGCTGAGAAGTAGCATGGCCGGGGCTTCTAATTCTTCGACTGGCGTAGCTTTTTCGTCACCAAGTTTTAAGAGATAAATCTTTTCTTTCGTGGAATAGACGATTTCGTTGTCATAATAATCGTAATGTATGACGCCGCTGGCTAAAATCGCGGAGATTTGACGGGATTCAACATCGACTTTGTGCAGGTTGCCACTACGCATTGCAAGCAAGTTTGAGGCGGAGCTATCCTGGATACGGACATCTTCGAAATTTGAAGCGAATTCCCGAGTGAGGTTAATACTTTTTGATGCATTACGGACATTTAACAGTACCCATTCAATATTGTCGCCATTTTTAACTTTGAAAAGAATGTGTTCGTTCGCATTGTCCCATTCGGTAGTGAGAATTTCGCCGGTAAAGAGACCGGACGTAGCGCCGGTGGCGAGACTGACACTCGAAAATGCCTTGGAAATATCAACGGCGATTGGTCTAATCGTCGTACTGTCCAGATTAATCAAAGTCCAGTTGGTGGTTTTATTTATTAAAAGAATTAGGTTGCGATTCGGCGAAACGGTCGCAAGAGTTGTGCCAGTCGCATCGTAAACATCTTCTTTCTCGCGCTCCTGCCTAAATAAATATGGATAGTTTAGGCGGTAAAGCAGGCCCTCACGAATTGTGACGGTTTTAGACCAAGTATCGTAACCTTCTTTGGATAATAGTACTGTATGTTCGCCACTACTCAAAATTTTGCTAGAATTTGTATGTTGGAAACGGAGCAATTCATCGTCAATTGTGATATTAAGACCGGTTGGAATGGAATTGACTTGAAGCATGCCTTGGCGTTCGACTTTTAGATCCCCATTGATCCAATAACCAGAGACCACAAAACCAAGAACCACCACCATACTAACAACGGCAAGTACCATTACAAGTTCAGAAAAAATGATGCGGAGGCTTTGACGCTTAGCGCGTTTTTCGTAGTCCATATATATATTATACCATAAACAAAATTTCGTTTTTAGCTCTTGCATTTTGCATAATTGTTATGTATGATTATTTTAGGAACTTAAGCGAGGTATTATGACCAACTCAAACCAACAAACAAGTGCGGCATCTGCGTCTAGAAAACCTAGAGCATCCATTACTATTGATCGAAAAAGAGTTGCCCGCCCGGTGAGAGATGGTTCGATTATTTCCAGAACTTCTGAGACGACAGTAAAGACTTCTGGCAGCCAATCTCAACCGCAACAGGTATCCATGGTACAATCGAGCAGACCACAATACAGTCAAGAAGCTCAAATGAGTCAGCAACAGATGCAACAGTCGCAGCAAATGCAGCAGATGCAACAATCACAACATTCTCAGCAAATGCAACAAGTCCAATCTCAGCATATGCAACAATCCCAAGCAGAAAGAATGCAAATGCAGCAGATGCAACAATCCCAAGCAGAAAGAATGCGAATTGTTGAGCAGGCTGAGCAACGTAGACAACGCCATCTCATGCAGATTGCAACCCAGAGAATGCAACAGAGAATGGCAGCTAAGAAGCAGCAACCGGTCGTTCAAAAGGAAACTGCTCAGCAAATGAAAGAAACTGCCATTGAAAAGGCCCTTGAATCCGCTTCAAGAACAAAGAAAGAAGATAAGAACTCAAATCGAATTCATTTTGGTTTCAAGCGTGTGTTGCTTGCAATGGCTTGTGCTGCAGTTTGTGTGTTTGCGATTGTATACTTCGTGAATCTAAATGCGCCGAATATTTCACTCAAAGTTGCCGCTATGCAATCCGGCATTGAGGCAACCTATCCACAATTTGTGCCACGCGAATATAAGCTTTCGGACATCACTTCTGAAAGTGGCAAAATTACTTTGAACTTTGCTCATCTAGAAGAAGAAGGAGTAGGCTTTACTTTAATTGAGGAAAAATCTTCTTGGGATTCCAATGCACTCCTTAATAATTACGTCCGTTACGAATATGGCGATGATTATACAGCCGTACGTGAGCAAGGTCTCACAATTTACATCAGCTCGTCGAGCGCTGCTTGGGTCAATGGCGGAATTGCCTACAAGATCAAAGCTCCAGTCAATACATTGACCAAAAAACAGATTAAGTCAATTGCTGTGTCACTCTAAAAGTGATATAATATATCTATGGAAAAAGCTACTACTCGTTTTGCACCCAGCCCAACTGGTTATATTCATATTGGTAATGTTCGCTCAGCGATTTACCCTTATCTCGTCGCTCGTCAGTCTGGCGGGAAGATGATTCTGAGAATTGAGGATACTGACCGCGAGCGCTATGTGGAAGGTGCAACCGAGCTCATCGAAGATACTTTGAAGTGGCTTGGGCTTGATTGGGATGAAGGCCCGATTGTAGGAGGCCCAAGTGAGCCGTATTTCCAGAGTGAACGTCTTGGTATTTATATGAAATGGGTACAGAAACTCCTAGACTCTGGTCGCGCCTATGCCGATCCGACACCGGCCGAGAAGATTGATGAATACCGCAAGAAATGTGAGCAAGAAAAAGTGCCATTTCTTTATCGTAATTTCCGTCCGGAAAACCCACCAAAGTGGGAACCAGGCATGCCGATTCGTTTCAAAACTGAACCAAAGGAATACAGTTGGACGGATGCCGTAATGGGCGACATGCACACCGGCCCGGAAGTCTTAGACGATATTATCCTGATTAAAAAAGACGGTTATCCGACCTATAATTTCGCGCACATTGTGGATGACGCCGAAATGGGCGTGACGCACGTGATGCGGGGCGTTGAATATCTTTCAAGTACGCCGAATTATTTAGCACTTTACGAAGCGTTCGGCCTGGAACGCCCAGTGCTTGTATCGCTGCCACATATTCTCGCGCCAACGGGGAACAAAAAGCTCGGTAAACGCGACGGCGCGAAGTCTGCGACGGAATACCGTGATGATGGTGTGCTGCCAGAAGCAATGCTAAACTATCTTGCTTGCCTTGGCTGGAATGACGGCACGGAACAAGAAATCTACACGAAGGAAGAACTCATCAAAAGCTTTTCACTAGATCGCATCCAGAATTCTGGTGCTCGCTATGATGAAACAAAATTGCTCTGGATGAACGGCCAGTGGATCCGTCGCATCTTCGATGAACAGGGCGCAAGAGCTTTATACGACCGCACGATTGGTTTTTGGCCGGCCGAAGCCGAGGAATTCCCGGAAGAATACCGCGTAAAAGTACTCTCGATTATTTATGACCGTTTGAAAGTTTTGTCTGATCTAAAAACCATGACGACTTATTTCTTCAAGGATCCGGAAGTCGATGTAAATATGATTGTTGAAAATAAATTCTTAAAGAAAATGTCTGAAGCAGAACTCGAAGATTTGCTCAAAACTTCGATTCGCGAGCTTACCGCACTTGAAGATTGGAATGCGGATAGTCTGCAGGAAGTACTAAACAACTTGCTTGAAAAGACCGGCAAGAAACCGGCCGAACTCTTTTCGCTGATTAGAATTGCTTTGTCGTTTGCGCCGTTTAGCCCGGCACTTAATCTCACTCTTGATACGCTTGGTCGCGAGACTTCACTTGCTCGCCTCAACCGTGCCGCAGCGGCGATTTAGATTCGCTCTTGAAGCATAAGCTTGATATGTGCTAAAATGAAGTTAATGGCTAAGGATAAGTCTGATATTATTCTTGATACCGACAAACCATCGAAGACCTGGGTGGTCCTTTTGGTTTGCGGAATTCTTGGTATTGTGGGCGGCATTGCCTGCGCCGTGGTTTCGTTTGTGATTCCACCAAAGACGATTGCCGATCTCGAATATCCAACCATTCCGTCGTCGTCAACTACGGATGAAAAGTTCTACAGCGATTTAACTGGTCTTGAAGTAGCTTCTAAGGCCGCCAAAACTTTGCCGACTTTTTGCATCCAAACGCCAAACGGTACGGACGGTGCACGTCCGCAGGCTTCACTCGATAAAGCCGGTGTGATTTTCGAAGCAATTGCCGAAGCTGGCATCACGAGAATGGCGGCGATTTATCAAGGTCCACAATCTAGTATTATCGGGCCGATTCGTTCACTCCGCCTTTATTATTTGCAATGGGATACGCCGTTTGATTGTACGATTGTACACGCCGGTGGCGCCGATGATGCGCTCGCCGCGGTAAAGAATGGTGGCTACAAAGATTTGAGTGAGAGTTTGACCTATATGTATCGTGGCTCACCAACAGTGAGGCGTTGGAATAACCTCTTTACGACCGGTGCTCAGCTGAATCAATTTGCGACCGATTATGGCTACACGACTTCATCTGTAAATGGTTTTGCGAGAATGACACCGGAAGAATCCAAGAAGGCTCGCTTTGATGAAACCGTTTCTGAGAAACTCGTGATTTATAAACCAGCCGTATCAAACACTTCCGAGGTGAAGCCGCAGGCTTCGAGTATTGTGATTCGCTTTGGTGCGCTTCCAACCTACAACGTGGTCTACACCTACAATAAAGAAACTAATAAATATACCCGTACTTACGAGAATAATAATATCAACGAGATTTTAACTTGTCCGGATGGCGACAACGGCAAAGTGGATCCAGAGAAAGTATGCCAAAAAGTTAGCTCGCTCACACCGGATGTGGTGGTGGCGATTGTTGTAGAAGAGAGAAAAGCATCCGATAATTATCACGAAGACATTACGGCGGTAGGTTCCGGCCAGGCTTACATCTTCCAGAATGGTACTGTGATTAAAGGTGGTTGGAGCAAGCCAACGGTGACCGACCAAATCAAATTCAACGATGCAAATGGTAGAGAAGTAAAACTCGCCCCTGGGCAAACGATTATTGAAGCTGTCCCAACCTACGGTGCTATTGAATATTAAATCAAAATATGCTATTATAATGACACGCGGTTCCGTAGGCCTTCGGCCTTCGAAACTTCGTTTCGGTTCCGTCGTCTAGTGGTCTAGGACGTCTGGTTCTCATCCAGAAAATCGCGGGTTCGACTCCCGCCGGAATCACCAGATATAAAAAGAAACCCCAAAGGGGTTTATTTTTATATCTGATACTTCTGGAGGAAACCGAGAACCCGCAGGGTTCGCTCGCCGAAGGCGAATAGCTCACCCGAATGGGTGAGCTAACTCCTCGCCGGAATCAGAGTACAATTATTGTTGGTTGCTCGTAGTTTGTTTTGCGGTTTCTATATTCTTTGGTTCTGGTTGACGGGTGGTGTCACTAATGATGAAATGTTTTTGTAGAGTATCCCGAATATCTTTTAGCGAGTGAGACATATTGATTACAGCAATCATCATCCATAATAGCATTATTGCAAAGAATATTGACACAACAATAAGCAGTATCATTGTCGTATCTAAATTTGAACTCGACGCTGCTGTATGCGAAGAATAATAATTATAACCATTCATATTTTAATTATACCACTAGCATTATATCTATAAACATTGACATTTTATTAAACTTGTGCTATAATAATAGATGAAGCTATAGTTTTATCTTGTTAGGAGGGATAGAATATGAGCGTGCTCACAGGGCTTCGTAATTTACTTCTTAGACCTAGGATTTCTAACTGCTGTGGCTGCCATGGCAAGGACATCACTGTCTGGTCGTGGGAGAAGGATGGCGAATTCTTCGCCAAAATCCAGTGCGACAAATGTAAACGCGAAAAAACCTTTAGTGGTGGCGACTCCGAGGATGATATCATCAATTACACCATTACAAAATGGAACGATGAATGCAACTTTTGGAATTACCACGAGCGCTCCGCCAGGAGCCATTCAAACCGCGTTTTCTAGGTCATACCGCCTTGCAAAAGGCGGTTTTTTATAGTATAATAATGTTTATGAAAAACTTACCGATTGTAGCATTAATTGGTCAAACTAACGCCGGTAAATCGAGTATTTTGAACCGCTTGGCACATAAAAATATCGCCATTGTGGCCCGCGAAGAGGGCACCACGCGTGACAACGTGATGGCAAATATCGATGACCGCTTTATTTTGATTGACACGGCTGGTCTTAAGGATCCATCCGATGATTTTGAGGCTTCGATTCAGGAGCAAATTAATGACGCAATCGATACCGCGGATGTGATTCTCGTAACGCTTGATTCGACCAAATACTTCGACCATAAGGACGCACGTATCGCGAAGGATGCACTCCGTTCCAAGAAAACCGTCTATCTGGTACTCAATAAGTGCGACCTCGGTAATTCGCTCGGGGTTAATGAGTTTAGAGCGCTCGGTATTGCTCCGGAAAACATCTTTTACGTTTCCGCGACGACCGGAGGGGGAATTAATAAACTTCTCTCGGTGCTTCCAAGCGAAAGAATCCACGAAGAGGCGGGCGATAAGATTAAACTCGCTCTCATCGGTCGCCCAAATGTAGGAAAATCCAGTTTGTTTAATGCGCTCGGCAAGAAGCAACAGGCGATCGTGAGCTCAAAACAGGGCACAACGCGCGACGTAAACCGTGTCAATGTGAAATATAAAGGTAAAGAAATCGAAATCTTAGATACCGCTGGCCTTAGGAAACCGGGGAAGCGCGAAGTGGGGATTGAAAAATTCTCTGCCATTCGTACGCTCGCCGCAATCGAAGAGGCCGACGTCTGTGCTCTGCTTGTTGATGCGACTGAAGCCCATTCGAAACTCGATCAATCACTCGCTGGCCAGATTATTGAGGCTGGTAAGGGAATTATTATCGTCGTAACGAAGTCTGATTTACTCGAAAACGCCACCCCGACTAATTATTTCGGCGACGAGAATATCAAGAACCGCACCGCCGCCGATTTCTTAATCGACGGGCTCGAAAAAGACTTTAACTTCCTCCCTTATGCGCCGGTAGTTTTAACTAGTTCCGAAACGGGCGAAAATGTTACACAACTCTTTGAGCTTGCCCTCCAGGTTTCCGAAAACCGTAAGACCGAAATCAAGACTTCTGACCTCAATAAAATCCTGAACGAGGCCATTCTAGAGCACGCGCCGGCTGGGCTCAAAAACACCCGTCCGAAGCCAAAATACATCGTGCAAACCGATACTTGCCCACCTTGGTTTGTGGTGCACGGCCACGACCTCGGACTCTTACACTGGTCTTGGAAGCGCTTTTTGGAACGTAAAATCCGCGAAAAGTACCCATTTATTGGGACGCCAATCATGTTTTCGTTTCGAAACGATAAAAGTGATGGCGAAAAATAGAGAAAAGTGATAAAATAATACGAAGTGGGGGTATTTTAAGCGAAATAGGTTTTTCTCATCCGAGAAAGCAAAATTTCCTATTTCGTATTTTCGTACTTTAAAAAGGAGGTATTGTTTTATGGCGGAAAGACCCATCTATGTCATCGATACCAACATTCTCGTAGACTATGTTGATATCATCCCTGGAAATGGCGGTCGTCAGCCGGCCGAACCGACAATCGACCTCTCTGAAGCGCGCATCGTGATCCCTTCCGTAGTTGTGCGAGAACTTTCAAGCTTTAAGAAGGAGAAGACCGACCGCGGAAAAGCCGCGCGTGTAGCCCTTCGTCGGCTCAGAGCTCTCTCGGAAACGGAGATCCACCCGATGGACTGCAGTTACGGGATGTCTGTCGCAACCACGCTGAACAATGACAAGCAGGAAATCTACATTCTGCCCGTGCACAAGGATTTTCGGAGATGTCTTCCGTTTAGTCCCGCTGAAAACGACATGGACGGACAAATCATCCTGACTTCCATTGCGGCTGCGATGATAGACCTTGGGCTCCAAGTGGACGGCACTGCAGACAAGCAAGTAGTAAGGGAAACTATGTTTAACAACGTGGTGCTCCTTACGAACGACAATGGCCTGGCCATCAGAGCCAGAGAACGGGGGATACAAACTAGCCGTTATGGCTACAAGTATCCGGAAGCTTACACTGGACGGCGTGATATCGTCGTGCCGAAAGATGTTTTCATGGAATTCTCAAGTGCCAGATTTATGTCGCGCGAATTCTTTGAAGAGCATATGCCGGCCGATACGCCGAAACTGATCGCCAACGAGTTCCTTGTCATGAGGCTCGAAGACGAGAACGATTATCCGCCCGGGTTCTACCCCAAAGAGGATCCTTACTTTACCTATGTGGGTCGATACGACTTCGATGAAGACGGCATCGTCCCGCTGAAGTATGCGAGCGATTTCCCGATTGGGCTCGAGAATCCCGGTCAAGCAATTTATGCAGAGTGCCTCAATAATCCGCAGTTTTCGGCGGTGGTCTGCACTGGGCCAGCTGGCTCGGGCAAAACCTATATGCCGACGATTTACGGATACATGGCCTGCAAAGACGGACAGTACATCGGTGTCACCGTGGTACCGTGCGAAGGCCGAAGCAACATCGGCGCTCTCCCTGGAGACCTGAACGATAAGATGGACCCCGATGTCCAGCCAATTAAGAATGCGCTTCGGAATTTCCTCCTGAGCGATAATCAGAAATTCAGGAAAGAGCTCGAGAATCTGCGTAAATATGGTACTGGCAAAGCTGCGCGTGCTGCATGCAAGAATGGTAAAAACGGTAAAAACAGCAACTGTTCGGAAGATGCAGATGATGACGCTCCAGATAAACGTTCGATTAAGGTCAGGCTCAAAGAACAAGTCGATTTGATTTGGGACAACTGGTTTTCCAATATCCCGGTCGAGTCGGCTAGAGGACGCGATTTCGCGTACGAGCTGGCAATCTATGATGAAGCCCAGGACCAGAACGCCACTCAGATGGATACTCTGATTAAGCGTCTCGGTGCCGAAGGCAAAATCATCATTACTGGCGACGTGGAACAAATCCACGCACCCTACCTTGATCAGACTAATAATGGTCTAGTCTATGCGCAGAGACTCCTCCTCGGCAGTACTAGGGTCGCACAAACCTGTTTTGTCGAAGAAGAAGTCATTCGTCACCCGCTGATTCGAGAGATTGCCGAACGCCAGAAGGCGAAAGCACCTGTCGAGTAAGCTAAGCACTTACCCCCATTTTAATTGGCCCTACCAAGCGTAGGGCCTTTTTCATGGTATAATATAGATATGAAACTAGTTGTTGGCCTCGGTAATCCGGGCAATCAGTACAATTTTACTCGCCATAATTCGGGTTTTTTGGCGCTGGATTTTTATTTTAAATTAAATGGCTTCAAGTGGGCCGAAAAGCCGAAATTCGGGGCAATTTATGCGAAAGAGACCGTAAATGGCGAAGAGTATATCTTTCTTAAGCCACAGGATTACTACAACGAGAGTGGCCGCTCGGTTTATGAGTTTTTCCGCTATCATAAGCTTAAGTATTCGGACATCCTGGTGATTTGTGATGATTTCAATCTGGAATTTGGCAAGATCCGCTACCGCGCGAACGGCTCGGCTGGGGGAAATAACGGGTTAAAATCGATTATTGCGCAGCTCGGCACCGATGAATTCCCAAGACTTCGTATCGGTACAGGGAATGACGAGCTCCGCAATAAAATTGGCGATGTCGATTTTGTGCTTTCGAAATTCACTCCGGAAGAAAAAGAGAGACTACCGGAGATTTTAAGAGAAGTAGCCGAAAAGATTTAATTAAGAGCCCAAGCATTCGCCCCGAGGGCGCGGATGCGACCTTTAATCTCGAGTAACGTCACAGATTGATTAAATACCTCTGGCGGAAGCTTGGTGCTCGCCATAATTTCTTCGCCAGAACGAAGACCACTGGCCAGGGAATTCAGAATCAAAGTTTCAACATCGGTATCGCCTTTTAGGTAGCATTTCTTTTTACGAGCCAGAAATTCTTCTGGGAAGAGTTCTCTCAAAATGTCATCCGGCTCAGTATAGGGAAAAGCACCCTGGCGAATCAGTTTGTTACACCCCTGTGAATAAGGGCTCGTGATGTTACCAGGGACAGCAAACACTTCCTTGCCTTGTTCGAGGGCGTGCGTCGCAGTGTTTAGAGAACCGGATCTTTCCGCCGCTTCGACTACGACGACGATATCTGATAATCCAGAGATAATGCGATTCCGCTCGAGAAAACTCGTTTTTGGGTAGACTTTGGTGCCAGGGGCGTATTCGCTAATAATGGCGCCATCGGTATCGATAATCTCCGTAGCGAGTTTCCGGTGATTTCTGGGGTAGATTTCGTTAATTGGCGTGCCGAGTATCGCAATCGTGGTACCACCGGCATCCAGCGCGGCCTGGTGACCAATCGAATCAATCCCATAAGCTAGGCCAGAGATCACGATGACGCCGTGCTTTGCGAGCGTGTACCCTAGCTGATAAGCGACCTCTTCACCGTACCTGGTGTTGTGTCTGGAGCCCACAATTGCGACCGTTTTAGCACGTTTTTGCGGGATTTTGCCATAATAATACAACATTTTAGGCATAACCGCAATAGTACCCAACACCTCTGTATATTTTGCTTCTAGGGGTGAGATTTGGTTGATTTTTTCAAAAAAGTGTGAAAAAAGTGTTGACATATTATCTCCTGTGTGATATAATCATAGACAGTTAGGGCACAAAAATGTCCTACACCGCACCTAAATAAGTTATAATTTCAGCTATACTTCCTATAGTGTAGCAGAAATTGCGTGCTTTTGAAACCCTTTCGGGCTTTAGATTTCTTAATGGTTTAAAGTTTTATAAGTATTACCTCCACTTTGAAAGGGAGTCTTCGAAGGCATAGCAATCCCTCTAACCGGCGGGCCCCAATTTGTGTGAGGTGGGTTACGCTTCCGGGGTTCTCCCGGTATCATAGAGAAGCGTTAGAGGGCCAAAATAGCCTCAGGTGATGCCCACCCTTACCTGAGGCTTTTTTGATCTTATTTTTTCTCGAGTTTCGTCACAAACATGATTTCACAAGCGCCGTTACCACCGTCGTCACGACGGGTGCTAGAAACGTAAACCGGGTCGCCTGGATTATCCGAATGCATTCTAACTAGGTAACCAACGAGGCGGATAGTCTCGCCCCGACGGAGACTAATGATTTGATTGCGAACCTCTTTGGTGGCAGGGATAAGGTGGTTGTTGGACATATTGAAATCGGAATACTTGTTGCGGAAAGCGCCATAATAATATTTACTGACATCTTCGACCTCGAAGTTTTGGAAGGAAAGATAACACTTGCGATCGGACTGGCGATAGGAAATATCCGGATCGGTGAGGCTGTCTTTAAGGTCACCCCAGGCGAGACAGACATCGCGCGGGACGTAAGTATCGAAAAACCCGAAGCCGAAATAGTCGTGCACACTAGCCACGACACCGGTAATATCGTAATAAGCGATGTATTTAAGGGTGGCCCCGATGCCATTAAGAACACCATGCTCTTCACCTTTAACGTCAATCTGAATCGGGTCTTCGTTAATGGAAGATTCGTACTTGCTACTATAATCCGGTACGCCGGAGGCGGTAAAAGTCGTGTCGAAACGGTATTTATGAAACAACATAACAATCGCCGGAATTGCGGCGACGGCAAGAACGCCACAAATAATGATGGCTACCGTGCGTTTATTCTTAAGCTTACTAGCAGTGCGGTATTTTTTAGCAGCGATGCTCCGCTCTTCTTTGGTTATTTTTGACGGAGTAAAATAGATTTTCGACGGGTCTAGTTTCGCCATAGTTTTATTATAACATAAATCACTTATGGTTGACGGCGTGTGATATGATATTATTATATGTCTAAAAATTTAGTGATCGTAGAGAGCCCGGCCAAAGCCCACACTATCGAGAAGTATCTCGGTGGTGATTTTAAGGTGTTAGCTAGTGTAGGGCACATTCGTAAGGATACTAAGGTTGACAAATCGACTTTTGAAGTAACTTATGAGATTGATCCGGAACACAAAAATATTATTTCGGAACTAAAAAAAGAAGTAAAAGCCGCCGATAAAATCTGGCTCGCAACCGATGAAGACCGTGAAGGAGAGTCGATTTCTTGGCATCTCTTAGAGGTTCTAGGCCTTCCGAAGAACACGGCGAGAATTACTTTCCATGAAATTACGAAGTCGGCACTTGAAGAGGCGATTAAGAATCCACGCGCTGTTGATATGGACATGGTGGCGTCGCAGCAAGCGCGTCAGACGCTTGATATGCTGGTAGGTTATGACCTTTCCGATATGGTCCGTAAGAAGGTGCCGGGGGCGATTTCCGCCGGACGTGTACAAAGCCCAGCTCTCAGGCTGATTGTCGAGCGCGAAAAAGAAATTGAGAAGTTTGAATCGAAATTTAATTATAAAGTGACTGGCAAATTCAAGAAAAATGCCGAATTCGAAGCAACTTATGATGGCAAAGCGCCAGATACGGAAGAAGAAGCGACCGCTTTACTCGAAAAACTGAAGGATGCGGAATTTACAGTGACCGAAATGGATGAAGAAGAAGGTGTGAAAGCCGGTCCAGTACCATTTACGACTGCAGCACTTCAGATTGAAGCAAATGCTAAGCTTGGATTCTCGTCTCGCACGACGATGAATGCAGCGCAAGGGTTATACCAGGCTGGTTTAATCACTTATCATAGAACAGACTCTCTGAATTTGTCGCGTCAGGCCGTGGCCGAGATGGCGAAATACATCGAGAATGCTTTTGGGAAGAATTATCTGAAGGTCCGCGCATTTAAGACAAAAGATGCTTCTGCCCAGGAAGCGCACGAAGCCATCCGTCCAACCAGCATTACGAGAACCTCGGCTGGCAAGAATGATTACGAGAAGAAATTATACCAGTTGATTTGGGCGAGAACGCTCGCGACTCAGATGGCAAACGCCAAAGTGGCGAAAACGACGATTAAACTCGAAGGCAAAAACGAACCATTCGTCGCGAAGGGCGAGGTAGTCGTGTTTGACGGCTTTTTACGCGTTTACGGCAAGTCCCGCGACTTAGAGCTACCGAAACTCGTTCGTGGCGACAAAGTGGCTAATTTAGGCCTCTACGCGCGCCAGAACTATTCAAAAGCGCCGGCGAGGTACACAGAAGGTTCACTCGTCAAGAAACTCGAAGAACTCAGCATTGGTCGCCCGTCGACTTACGCGACAATTATGACGGCCATTCAGGTGCGCGGCTATGTCGTAAAGGGCGAGAGTGAAGGGTCAAACCGTAATATTATTGAACTCCGCGCCGAGAACGGGAAAATTTCCCGCGAGACCGTGACTGAGAAATATGGCGCTAACAAGGGCAAATTGATTCCGACACCGATTGGCGAACTCGTAGCAAGTTTCCTCGTCGATAATTTCAAGAATATCGTGGATTATAAGTTTACAGCAAATATCGAAAAGGATCTTGACCTTGTCGCGGAAGCCAAATTGGAGCGCGTGAAGATGCTCCGAGATTTCTACGGTCCGTTCCGTGATACCGTACTAGTTGCACAGGGCGTAGAACGCTATAATAATGCAAAATTACTGGGGCACGACCCGGAAACCGGCAAGCCAATTTATGCCAAAGTCGGCAAGAATGGTGGATTTATCCAACTCGGTGACAACGAGAAGGAGGCTGGCGAGAAGCCGCGCTTTGCACCACTCCCGAAACGAAAATCGGTCAAGACCGTGACGTTAGAGCAGGCGATTAAACAACTCGCCCTACCGACGCTCCCACGCGTACTTGGTGTAGCCCCAGATGGTAACGAATTAATTGCCGCGAATGGACCGTTTGGACCATACTTAAAGGGTGGTAAATATAATATTCCGATGAAAGATTACGATCCTTACACCGTGACCATGAAAGAAGCTTTGCCTTTGTACCAGGCCAAAGTCGATTCGATTATCGCCGATTGGGACGATATTATGATCATTAATGGTGCGTATGGACCTTATGTAAAGGGGCCAGGTAGACGTAATAATGTCAAAGTACCGAGTGAGATGGATCCAAAGAAACTCACTCGCGCGGAAGCCGAGGAGCTCTTGAAGAATAAGCCAAAGGCGACCCGCCGGGGTGTGCGTGGTGGCAGAACGGCCAAGAAAACGACCGCGAAAAAGACTACTAAAAAGACGACGAAAAAGGCTTAATTTTACCATATTTTTAGCATAATTGTTATGCTTCTAGAATTTTTTTTCACAAATGTAAAAAATGTGATACAATAATATCAATAAATAAAAATTTCATAGTTGACATTTAATGAAAACTATGTTATTATAAGCATTATTAACACAATTAACAGGGATGGAATAAAGGAATTACTGATGGACCAAAATGCGGAAACCCTCAAAAAAGCAATCTCCGGAAGCTTGAAAATTATCGAGCAAAAACGCGAAAGAGAAATTATTTCCCGCCGCTTCGGCTTAAACGGAAACAAAGAAACACTTGAACAAATCGGCGAAATGTTATCAATTACACGTGAGCGTGTTCGCCAACTCGAAAAAGCCATTTTAATCCGTCTTCAAATTTCCGCAGAAGACAACCAAATCCCTGAACTCCAAGCTGCTGAAAAGATCTTAATTAGAAATCTTACTGAAACCGGTCGTGTCGCTAGACTATCTGATTTAGCTGACAAGGTTTATGGTCGTCCAGCGACCGCATCGGAAAAGACTGGTATTTATTTCATTGCGACTTTCTCAAAGGCGCTCTCTGTTGTAGAAGAGAACGACAAGTACTATGCTGCTGTTGGCATCGCTGAATACGGTGATGAAAAGACCATCAGAAACAAGGCCGACGAGATCGTGAAGGTAATTCGCGAGAATAAAGCGCCGATGACATTAGATGAGCTTGACAATAAGCTAGATTATGAGCATCCTGACCATATTAAAGCGATTGCGTCAATTTCTAAGCTGTTGGCAACGCTAAATGGCCTGTGGGGACTTGCCAAATGGCCAACTGTAAACCCGAAAAACATCCGCGATAAGATTTTCGTGATTCTCGAAGCCAAGAAGGAGCCAATGCACTTCTCCGAGATTGCTAAGGAAATTGCCGATTCGAATTTCAAGCGTAAGAATGTGACCGTTCAGGCTATTCACAACGAGCTCATTAAAGATTCTCGTTTTGTATTGATTGGTCGTGGTATTTATGCGCTTTCTTCTTGGGGTTACAAGAAGGGAACGATTTCCGAAATTATTACTTCAATTCTCGAGAAGGCCGAAGGTCCACTTACCCGTGAAGAGATCGTGAAGCAGGTGCTTCGCGTTCGCAAAGTCAAAGAAACTACCATTCTCTTAAACCTTCAGAATAAAAAATTGTTTAAGAAAGTTGATAAGAACTCTTATACTTTAGCGTAATATATGCTAAAATAAGCATATGGATCAAGTCATACACTTTATTTTAACGCCGATGTTTTGGATTCCAGCGGTTGCGATCTTGGCTTATTTTACTTATCGAAATTATAAAAAGCTAAATACTCTGAAAGTTTTAAATGTCGATTCCGTGCTTCTCATGCTCGAAATTCCACGCACGAACGACAAGAAAGAGCTCGCGGCCGAGCAGTTATTTGCATCTCTACATGGTATTCTCCGTGATAAACAGGAACTTAAGAACTCCGGTGGTGTGCAGGAACATTTGTCATTTGAAATTGTTTCAACGGCAGGGCAGATTCGTTTTTACGTCTGGGTGCCAAAAGTATTGCAGAGTTTCGTCGAAGGGCAGATTTATTCGCAGTACCCAACCGTCCAAATTTATAAAATGAACGAGGACTACGTGGATGCGAGAACGAAGTATCCAGTTAGTTATACAGCTGAATTAACTTTAGTAGACAACTCGGCACTGCCAATTAAAACCTTCGAATCGTTTGAAGTTGATCCGCTCGCGGGTATTACTGGTACGCTCGCCAAGCTCAGCCCGGAGAAGACCGAAGAAATGTGGATTCAAATTCTCGCCCGTCCGATTCCAGATGATTGGCATAAATCCACGACCGACAAATGGGTCAAGGGCGTAAAAGCTGGGAAGAAGACTGCGTTTGGTTTTAATTTCGACTGGACTTATGTGGTCGAAATTCTCGGGGCATTATTCCGTCCACCTGCCGGTGGTACTGGTTCGGATGTAAAAGTGGAACTCTCGGACCGCGCCAAAACCCAGATTAGTAAGGCAGAAGAGAAGGCCACGAAGCTCGGCTATGAAGTGAAGATTCGCTTGGCATATCTTGGCCAGAGCGACATTGACGCAAAACTCAATATGCAGGCGCTTGTCGGTACATTTAAGCAGTTTAATTCCACAAATCTAAATGGCTTTAAGCAGGTCGGTGGTACTTTCAGTAGGGATGAACTCGCCGCTTATAAGATGCGTTCATTTGCGGACACGGGCTTTATTCTAAATATCTCAGAGCTCGCTTCGGTTTATCATTTGCCACATACTTCCGTCGAGACGCCGAATATCGTGTGGGCCAGCTCAAAGACCGCGGAACCACCAGCTAAACTCCCAGTTCTCACTGGCGAAATGGAGAACGACGAAAACATTTCCGCCTTTGGTCTCACTAACTTCCGTGGTATTAATCATCAGTTTGGCTTGATTCGTCGTGACCGTTCACGTCACGTTTATATTATTGGCCAAACCGGTGCTGGTAAGTCTGGTTTGCTCGAATTAATGGCGCTTTCTGACCTCTTTTATAACCAAGGTTATTGTATTATTGATCCGCATGGTGATTTTGCGATTGATAACTTGAAATTCGTACCAGAATCCCGCATAAAGGACGTTGTTTACTTCAATCCGGCCGATACCGCTTTCCCAGTCGCCTTTAACCCACTCGAGATTTCCGATCCAGCCAAGAAACCAAATATTTGTTCCGAAGTAATTGGCGTTTTGAAGCGCATGTTTGGCGATTCTTGGGGCCCAAGGCTTGAGCATATCCTTCGCTATACGTTGCTCGCATTGCTCGATCGCCCAGAAACTACGCTCCTTGACATCTCGAGGATGTTAACAGATAAGGATTTCCGTAAAGAAACTTTGGAATATTGTCACGATGTGACCGTTCTCCAGTTCTGGAAGCACGAGTTTGGCCAATGGAACGAAAAGCAGGTCAATGAATCAATTGCGCCAGTTCTAAACAAGGTCGGTGCCTTTACGGCAAACCCAATCATCCGTAATATCATCGGCCAGCCAAAGTCATCGTTTGATATCCGTAAGATTATGGATGAAGGTAAAATCTTAGTCGTGAACCTTTCTAAAGGTCTAATTGGCGAAGATAACGCTGCCATTCTCGGTGCGTTCCTGGTAACTAAGGTCCAGCTCGCCGCAATGTCTCGCTCGGATATCCCGGATGTCAAAGATCGCCGTCCGTTCTATCTCTACGTGGATGAGTTCCAGAACTTTGCCACTGATTCGTTTGCCGTGATTCTCTCTGAGGCACGTAAGTATGGCCTTAACCTGACCGTGGCGAACCAATACGTCGCTCAGATGACCGAGTCGGTTCGCGATGCCGTGTTTGGTAACGTCGGTACGACGATTTCGTTCCGCGTTTCTGCCGATGATGCGCCGATTCTGTCGAAGCAATTCGAGCCGATTTTCGAAGCATCTGATCTCTTGCAGCTTAACAACCGTAACTTCGTGATTTCGATGATTATTAACGGCGAAAAAGTGCCAGCCTTCTCTGCTACAACCCTGCAGATTCCAGATACACCAAAGGATAATTTCAACGAGATTGTCGAACATTCTAGAGCCAATTATGCCCGTCCACGCTATGATGTGGAGGCAGAAATCCGTGAAACGATTGAGCAATCCGAGAAGTACAAGAGGGAATTATCAGATTCCGGCCGCCAAAATGAAGCGCCAGTGTTTGCTCCGGTTTCCCGCCAAATGGTCACCGATGCCCCATCCATGCCGACCAACACCATTGTGCTTAAACCCGAACAAAAACCGAACTTAAAGAAACCGGCTACGCCACAAGAAGATTTCCGTCGCCAAAACCTCAGCCCGAACGCCGCTGAAGGTAAAGAAAGACTGGGCTTAAAAGATCTAGCTAAGATGGTACAGCAGAAGGTTGAAAAAAAGCAGGAAACTGTAAAACCGAAGGAAGAACCGAAGCAGGAAAAGGCCGTACAGCCTCAAAATAAGCCCGTAGAGGCCCCGAAAGCCCCAGAACCGAATAAAGGGAAGGGAAAGGACCGAAAATCCCGTAGAAAGGCCGGTAAAAAGGCCCTCGATGCTTCCCCTGTTATACAATCCCCTACCCCTGTTACCACCCCTGTTAATACTACCCCAGCAGCATCTACAGTTCCCACCCCTGTTACCACCCCTGTTAAACCAGAGGTCGTCTACCAGGAGAAATCAGTGGTAGAGATCTATCCATCCCATAATCAGGCGCCACTCGACCGACCGGTCAACCGTCCAGACCATTATGCAGGAAAAGACAATTCGTCGGACGGATTTTTGGCAATCAAACACTAGGAAACTAAACAAAATTAAAAATTAGCCGGCCCGACGAAAAACGGGCCGGATTTTAGACGCATCAACATATGTCCAAATCCACATACGTCAAATGTCGCACAATACAGATTTTAAGACATTACAGTTAGATTTAAAAGACGGTAAGTTAATCGTCTTTTATAGGGTAAATATGCAGGGCCAGGCGGGAATTACGGCGTATGTATGATTCTATGTGGCTGTGACTTCATATTCACCAAGCTTAGAATTTCGCCTATTTAAACTCATAATTTTAGGCGGCCCTCCGCCGGTATTACAGTACCGTACTCGGGCCGTAAAATTATTCGTTCAAATGGGAAATTCTAAATGCTTGGCAAATCTAAATTCACAGCCAACTAAGATCATCCATGGGCCGTCAGTTCGTGCATTTTGGGCCGATTTTGGCTGCCACCCCTGTTTTTGTCGATTTTTGGCCCCGAGTTTTCCACAATTTGACTTTTCCCTTGTTTTATTTCCCTTTTTTCATTTTTCCCTGTTATTTTCCATATCCCCCATCCTCATAGCATCATTTTGAAACCCCTTAACCGAACAAAAACCGAACAAAAGAGCAGAGAACACTAGCCGAACAAAAACCGAACAGTTCCCTATTTCCAGTAGGCTTTACCCTCTATCCGGACGTCGATATAGGTGAATTCATTGATTTTCGCGAGGACTTTAAGATAGTGAATCATACGATCGGCATCTTCAACAGAGATGGCGGTACCGCGGTCGGTGGTCATTTTGATATAGCCATTATACCCTTCAAGATAGAAGTCTACTTCCCTTACGGCCCCTTGAGGAATGACGGCTTTAACAGGGTTGAAACCGAGGTCACGGAAGTCGATTTCTGCCTGGCCGATGTATTCTTTCATCTTAGTAGTGAGGCTACCGCTGTTACCGGTAGCTTCATCGATGACTTCGATGGTCGGTTTTGGTGTCACGGTAACAACATCCGGGTCTGGATTAGCTCCGTCTGGGGTAAAGAAGAGGATGGCAAGGCGAACAATACCAAGAGCCGCCGCAACAAACCCAACCACCGTAAATGTGACCCGGAGAATCTGCTTGGTGCGGTTTCTCTTGTGCGTTTCGGCGCGTTCCGAGGCGGTTTCAAGCTTTTCCCTGCGCTCGGCAATTGTGCGACCGGATTGGATTGAAGAATTATGTTTCACTAGAAGCCACCCCAAGAATTATTTCAGCAAGACGGGAGGCGGCATCGGCACGGGCTTCTTTATGGAGAGCATCGGCCATGTCGGCACGCTCACGCGGAGATTTAATTAAATGACGAATGATTTCTAAGAGTTTATTCGGATCTTCCATCATTTCGGAATCGTTAAGAACGGCAACGGCGCCAGAGGCTTTGAGGCGTTCAGCGTTGCGAACTTGGTGGCTGCCTGGTAAACGCTCAAACGGGACGAGAATGACGGCTTTTTTAAGCGCGGCAAGCTCAGCAATCGTGGTAGCACCGGCGCGAGAAACGACTACATCAGCGGCGCCCATGAGCTCGTTCATGGTGGTATTAAATTCCCACATGCGGAAGTTTGATTCGAGGGAGGCATTTTCCCAGTTTTCGTAGCGCTTCAAATCAACCATGTCTTCGTAATGCTTACGGCCGGCGACAAGGCCAACGGAAGAGACTTTGAGCAGCTCTGGCAGGACGGCACGGGTGGCTTCGTTCAAATTTTCGGAGCCTTGTGAACCACCCGTAATCACGACAAGTGGCTTGTCTTCATTGAAGGAGAAGGCTTTTTTAAGTGACATGGCTTTGGAACCACTGACGGATTTGTACTCTGGACCAACTGGAATGCCGGTCCAAACGTAATTGGGATGGGCTTCTAGAACTTCGTCGGATGGTGGAATACCAAAGGCGACTTTCGAAGCTTTTTTCATAAGGATGCGATTTGCAAGACCGGCGACGGCGTCGGATTCGTGAATCACGTATGGAATTTTGAATAGTCTTGCCATTAAACCAACCGGTAGGCCGACGTAGCCACCTTTTAAGAAAATTACATTCGGGCGGGTGGATTTACGGACGAGACGGAAGAAACAAGTGATGAGACCAGTGAGAAAACCGAAGAAACCAAAGATGTTGCCAAAAATGAGATCTTTAATAGTGATGTCGATATGGACAAAATAATCTTTGAAAGACCAACCAGAATAACGGTGGAATTTACCGGCCGGAAGACGACGGACGCGAATGAAACTTCCCTTCTTTTTCTCGTGGGCATCCGCCCAGGAAACACCGAGTTCAGTAGTGAGTTTGGTAACATTTTTATAGTATTTAAAATCAGTCCAAAATTCGATTTTGGTACGCGGTTTTTGCTCTAGAATCTCACGAACGACGGCGACGGCTGGAGTAATGTGTCCGCCCGACCCCCCGCCGACTACTAATATCTTCATTTTTGATTACCTCTCTACTAGTATAGCATGAAAGTTGTAAAACGAGACCGATTGCGAACGAGATAAAGATCATGCTTGTACCGCCATATGACAGGAGTGGCAAGGTAATACCAGTGACTGGAACGAGGCCAGTCATCGCCATAATATTGACCGCAACTTGGGCGAGTGTCCAAGCGAAAACGGCGACGATATAGTAGCGTTCGTTACGTCCGGGCGTATGCTCGGCGACCTTTAACATACGAATGAGTATGGCACCAAAGACGGCGATGATTACAAATAATCCGACGAAGCCGAAGGTTTCACCCATGATGGCGAAGACGGAGTCGTTGATAGATTCTGGGAGATAACCAGTGGCTTGGACGGAGTTACCGATGCCGACACCAAAGAATCCACCAGTGCCGATGGCGAGCATAGCATTTTCGATGTGATAGGTCGAATCGGAAACTTCGGCTCCTGAAATCGTATCAATCCAAGCGTTAATACGTTGCATACGGTGACTAGAAGTCGCGACAGCGCCCACAGCCACAACGATAATAATAGCGAGCATAATAAGGTATTGATGGGCCGGAACGCCGGAGACTAAAAGCGCGCCTAAAATAATTGCCATGAGTGCAACACCAGTGCCGAGATCGCCTTGCGCGACGACGACGAGACCAAGAGCAAGGCCACAAACGATAATGAGTGGCACCCAGAATTCTTTGAATTTGCCGATGCTTCCCTCTTCTTTTTTGCGGTCTAGGAAGTCCGCGAGGTAAATTGCCATCGCGAGTTTCAAAAATTCAGCCGGTTGGAAGCTGACGGGGCCAAGGTTATACCAGCGACATTCGCCGAGTTCGCATTTTGCGAGCGAGGAGCCGGACTGGGCCAAAATCCAGAGTAAAACTGATAAAAATAGAGCGATAATGATGGCTGGTTTGGCACATTTTTTAACTAAATCGTAAGGAATAACTTTAAAGGCTAGGAAAAAAGCTGCAAGTGAAAGTGCGACGGAGCGGAGTTGGCCGAAAAAGAAGTCATTAGCACCATAGTTTGTGCCGTAAGTAGAATTTAGGACATTCGCACGCATTGGGCCAATCGCATAAATCACAATTAAACCCAGAATCATAAGTCCAAGTGTAGCAAACAAAATCCCGAGATCGGATTTATGTTTACGGTTCACTAGATAGCGCCTCCGACGGCAGCGAGAAATATGCCCACAAACGCACAGACGCCGGCAATAATCCAGAAACGCATCACAATCTTAGCTTCGCCCCATCCTTTGGCTTCGAGATGATGATGAAGCGGAGCAGAAATAAAGACTTTTTTATGGAAGAATTTCTTGCTAGTAAGTTGAATTAGGCTGGAGCCGGTTTCGACCACAAACATGAGGCCGATAATCGGAAGCAGTAAGAATGAGTTGGTCATCATTGAGACGATGCCAAGTCCGGCGCCAAGCGCGAAGGAGCCGGTATCGCCCATCATGAAACGGGCTGGTGGTACGTTGAACCAAATGTAAGAAAGCAGCCAGCCGACGATGGTCATACAGAAGCCAAATAGGAGCATTTTGCCCTGAAACATCGCAATTACGCCAAAAGCGCCATAGGCTAACATGGCGAGACCACCGGAAAGACCGTCAAGACCGTCGGTGATGTTAACGGCGTTTGAGGTCGCGACGACGGCAAAGGCGAAGATAAGCATCATGGCGAAGGCACCAAGCTCCCAGTCGCCGAGAAATGGAACATTGATGCTGGTCCAACCGAGTTTAAAGGCGAAGAACCAACCAAGAACGAGACCTACAACAGTAATTAAGAAGAATTTCACTGGTCCACGGAGGCCGGCAGCGCCACGACCGGAGCCGAAAATGTTGATAGTATCATCAATGACACCAACGAAAGAGCCACCGAGGAAGCCAACCAGTGGCAACCATGTTTGGCCACGATCGAGGTTAAAAATCCAAGTAACGAGCGTGACGACGACCACACCAATTAGACCCGCCATAGTTGGGAAGGTGTGTTTGAATTTATGGGCGTGAAGCTTAGTCATAACTGGGAGTGCTTCCCCATCCACGGTGGTCTTTTTTTGTTTTTTCCAGAATTTATATTTATAGGCAACGTAGGTATAGACAGGCGTTAAGAGCATGGACAAAAGAAAAGCTGTCAGCGCGAGTAATAGCCCATAAAACATTTCGTCATTAATACTCATATATATATTATACTACGCTTTCGGTTTAATTTTAAAGTAATCGATAATGTAATGAGATAAATTGTCGAAGAGATTCATAGCGTCGCCAGAGCCGATGGCTTTACCCTCGCCCCACATCTTAACCATGACAACATATTGTGGGAGTTCGCCGGCAGTACCGACAAAACCCATGTAGGAACCGACGAGGTTGTTCATTTCGCTATCATAAGAGCCGTCGACAATCACCTGAGCAGTACCGGTTTTACCACCGATAGCGTAGCCTGGGCGATCGGTGCCGTTGTTAACTTTCCAACTACGGTTGTTTATGAGGAGGTCGCGCATAATGGCGCTGGTCTCAGCAGAGAGGATTTGCTCGGTGACTTTTTCGTTGTCTAAAGGTTTGATGTTGCCGTTTTCAAGCGTACCCTTCACAACGGATGGAGTGCGCCAGTAACCACCGTTCACGACGGCGGAGAAAGCTGTAGCGGTCTGAATCATGGTGATGCCGAGGTTCTGGCCGAAAGTCATGTTGGCATAAGTGGAGTCGCGGCCCCAGCCTTCGTTTGGATCTTCGATGTAGCCTTCGGCTTCGATGAGCTCGATACCGGTGGCTTGGCCAAGGCGGAATTTATTATGATAATAATCATAGAGCTTTTCCCTACCCGCCTGAGTGATGGATTCGGAGTTGTCGCCAAGGAGTTTCAGGGCGTGAATTGAGCCGGTATTAAGTGACCAATAAAGCGCGTCACGCATCGAAATCGTGCCGTAGAGCTTAGAACGAGTTTCGGCGTTCCAAATCTTCCAGCCGTCGACGATTTCGTAGTGTTTATTATTATAAGTGGTGTCTGGGGTCATTTTACCTTCGTTAATGGCGGCGGAATAAGTAAAGGTTTTACAGATGGAGGCCGGCTCGTATGGAACTTCAGTGGTTTGATTGATGTAGGCGGAGGCGTCTTTGACGAGACCGTAGTTCGCTGGGTTGTAATTTGGGAGGGTTGCCATTGCTACAACTTCACCATTATTTGGGTTCATCACGAGGATGGCGGCATGGTCGGCCTGAGTGCCGTTAATAGCGTTCATGCCCCATTCTTCAATGCCTTTTTCAAAGTTACGATCAATACTTAGGACGACGTCTTTACCGTCTTCGGCTGGGATTTTGACATTATCTTTACCAATCGAAAGAGCAACCTTATTGACATCAGCAATCGTTTTTAAAGTTCCTTCTTTACCAGTTAGGAGCTTATTTAATGAGCCTTCGACACCATATTGGCCGAGACCGTCGGCGTTTACAAAACCAAGCGTACCGGAGGCCATTTCACCTTCTGGATAGACGCGAGCGTTCCCTTCCTTTAGCCAGACAGAACTAATACCCTCTTCGGCGATTTCAACGGCGTTCGTGTATGGCACGTTTTTTGCCACAATATAATATCTGAGTCCTTCAATGTTATATACTTCGTCGAGATCCGCCGTAATATAATTCTTGGCGTGGGTTTCGAGGGCGGCTTTAATCTTGTCTTTTTCGGTCACGGCTGGATCGATAATGACTGAGTAGACGGTTTGGTTTAGGACGACAGCAACCGGTTCGTTATGATCCATCATGTAGATTTCGCCACGTTTTGGCGTAATGGTTTCAACCAGGGTATGCTGGTCGTTTGCTTTTGCGACCCACATGTCGTGTTCGATGATTTGAATAAAAAATAGTCGCACAGCAATAATCGCTAATGCGACAAAGACGATTTTCTTTAATAAATTAATCCGCGGCATAACCTGTCACCACGGCGTCTTCCATGGCGGCAGCAACAGTGTTATTTTTGGCTGCAACGACAGAGGTAAGGCGCGCTTTTTCTACAGCGAGATCGTCACGGCGGGCGGTCATTTCGGAAATTTCGGATTCAACGTCAGAGATTTGGTAATCAAGACTGGTAGCTTTGGTTCCCTCGGCTACATAGATCAGTCCAAATACAAGCGTAAGCATGGCAACAATAATGGTCTGCGAAATGGAACCGAGATTTCTTTTGGTGTGACGGACAATGTTGCGATTTCGGACAAATCCAGCACTCGCCTCTCTCCTCGACACGTATGTTTGACTGATCATTTTTTGTTTTTATCCTCGCTTGTTTAATAATATCTTTTGTTTTTGTATTTGTTTTTAGGGTTTTTGTATTCTTAGTCCGGGGGCTTTTATGAGCAGAGCTATAAGTGACCCATAAAAGCTTGCCCGGGAAGGTCATACACTTCACACTCTCGTGAAAAACTCTAAGTTTTGGCGGACCCGAAGGCCCATGTCACATGTCTTTAAAATCTGGGCGGGTTTGTTTCCCCGCCCAGCGGAAAAGACTAGCGGAAGTTGACTTTGATGATTTGTTTGCGAGACTTGTTCGCAATTAAAATTTGCTTTGGCATAATTGCCTCCTTTTATTTTGTTTTTGTTTTTTGTTTTATCAATTCCGCGCTGCTACTCGCAATTTGGCGCTTCTAGAACGCGGGTTGATAACTAACTCCGATTTTGCCGCTTCAATTGGTTTTTTATTAACTAGACGAAGTTCAGATTCTTCACCGTGGCTTGAGGCCTCCTTGAAGAAGTCTTTGACAAGGCGATCTTCGAGGCTATGGAAGGTGATGATGCCGACTCGGCCATCTTTATTTAGTAGTTTCGGTAGAAGAGGCAGAGTTTTTTCAATCTCTGTCAGTTCGTCGTTTACTACTATCCGGATGGCTTGGAAGATTTTCGTAGCTGGGTGAATGGAAGAATGTCTGGATTTACTGGCGATGATACTGGCAAGTTCTGCGGTTGATTTGATCGGGCGCTCATGCACTATTTCCCGTGCTAAGAGCCTTGCGTGACCGGGTTTCTCTTCTCCATATTTCACAAAGATTTCCGCAAGGTTTTTTTCGCTCCAGTGATTGACAATTTCATCTGCTGTCAAGGCCTGGCGCCGATCCATCCGCATGTCTAGTGGTCCGTCGTTCTTAAAAGAAAAGCCACGTTCCCCATTGTCTAGTTGCGGCGATGAGACACCAAAATCAGCGAGTATAATGTCAAAAGTTTTTCCACACTCAATTAACTGTAGCACTGCGCCATAAAAGTCTGTGTTTATGATCTCGATTCCCTCTTTGAATTTTTGCTTTAGATGAGCTATTGCAAATTCATCGCGGTCAACCAAAACCGATTCTTTATAATTCAGTGTTACATCCAAAATTGACTTAGCGTGTCCACCGAGGCCAGCAGTTAAATCTAAATATTTTTCGCCTGGCTTTGGGTCCAAATTCGCTAACACTTCAGACATTAGTACAGGGATGTGTTGGTTCTCCATACCAATATTATACATTGTTTGAGACCGATCAACTAGAAACTTAGCATTTTTGTTTCTGTTATGATTTTTGTTTGATTTTCACAATGAATCTACCACGATTGTACCAGCGCGAAGCTAATCATATAATCGCAGCCGTTGAGAGACTTATTGTGTTAATTAGATTGACCTATTGGTCTATAGAGTTTTATTGGGAGGTGTGTTTTTGAGGAAGGTGCACACGATTGTTTTGACGCATCTCGCTACAAATTAATGCGTGCTAAAGCTCCTAGTTGGCCGATCTCAAACTTTTTTAATGTGCTGTTTGTTTGTGGTGTTTATGTATGATTTCCACTTGACTCTAGTTTATACTACTTTCTAATAAAAAGCAAGAGCTTTTTTAGACTTTTTTCAAGATTTTTGATCCTATAGTTTTGCACAAGTTGTGGACAACTCCCCTATTAAAAAACCGAACACGTGTTATTGCATTTGTTTTGATTTTGTGGTGTAAAAACCGAACAAACAGAGGAGATTTGGTAATCTCACGATTTGTGCTATAATGACTTCAAATAAGTGGAGATAATCATGGAAAACGAACCGTTTGACGTCTTTCTCTGGGCGAATGAGATTGATGAGGTAAAAAACAACGTTTCAGCAGAGCTGTTTTTGTTTAATAAGAATTACACGCCATATAAGATTAAATACTCTGATAAACTCACCGGTGCGGTGAAGTCGATGTTTATGCAAGAGGCGATCCATTACATCATTGAAGAGGCCGATAAGGGACTCGAGTGCCGCGAATACGAGAAGGCCGATGGTGAAGAGAAGGTGATTTATCGTACTTCCCTTTCCAAGGTGGGCCGCGCTGAGACTTTGGTGCACTTAATTGAAAACGAATACAAAGACATTGATTATTTCTCCGAAAATGAATATGACTTTAAGAAAGTTAAAGGGATTATCGCCAAATTCACTTATCCAGGCGAATCTGGGATGAAAACTTTCTATATTGCAAAGATT
Source organism: Candidatus Saccharimonadota bacterium (assembly GCA_017432025.1). GTDB lineage: Bacteria > Patescibacteriota > Saccharimonadia > Saccharimonadales > Saccharimonadaceae > Nanosyncoccus. The sequence continues at coordinate 34,872 of JAFRJX010000003.1, read as the reverse complement.
ATTTCCGCTTCATCAGCTCTTAAGGGTGCTTCTTCTTGGGAAATTAACGGCGAAAGCTTTGAGCCGTTCTCTGCTGAGATTGCGCTCAAAATGCCGGATGATAACCAAGTCGCGATTGTAGATGGTAACATTATTGTGTTCAACCAGGCAAAATTTGAGAACTTGTTCCAGTATGATTACAAATCTCAGGTAATTGCCGAGGCGAAGGCAAAAGAACTCACCGAGAAGTATAAGCTGTCGTTTGCCGAAGGCTTGACGCTTGATGCGCTTCTCCAGGACAAGAAGCCAGTGTTAAAGAAGCTCCAAGCGATGGATATTGCTGAGGAAATGCCACAAGACAAGCTGCTTGATTATGCCGACGAGATGCAACTTGAACTAATGACCGATGATGACGGATCAATTATCATCATGGATGATAAAGATCTCACGATGTTTGTGAATTTACTCAATGAAGATTATTACGTATCGCCAGTGAATGGCCGCCGCTATGAAATTAAGTCCAAAAAATTACTCGGCGAGCCGGATGGCGAACCACCTAGAGGTTAAATAATTACATTTCAAAGTAAGGAAGCTCGACGATATTGTATTCGCCGAGAGTTTCAAAAGTCTTACGAAGATCATTTCTGGCTTCAGCGACAGATTCGTTTTCGCCGAGGTCGGATTCGATTTTAGCGAAATACTCGCCTGGGCGGCCATCAATTTCATCGAGGAAGATTTTGGTACCTTCGCCCATAATCAGGTGTTGGCGGCGACGAGAAACTTCGCCGGCTTGGCGGAAGCCAAGTTGAAGGATGATGTTTACCATCGTAGTATAGTCAATAATTGGGGTAACTTCGGTAATATCGACGCCGGAATCTTCGATGTGACGGCGCAAAATCATGCTGTATCTAGCCGGAGCGTTCACAGCATCCATTTCGGTGCGCATAATGATGCGAGGGTAGTTCATTCCCCTCTGGTAGCCGCGTGGCACATAGACGCGATCATGTTGCCAATACATGGCAGAAAAATCAAGACCGATATCGGACAATTTGTCTTCAAAAGTATCACGACTCTGAAGTTTGCACTTCAATATGACTTTCTTCATAATTCAATTATACCACAAAACATAAGAAATGTAAAGAGCTAGGACCAGACAACATCGAGGAGGCGACCTTCGACGGAGCGGACGCTACGCCACTCGTTTTCGATGGGTTTAATCAGAAAATCACATTCGTCTTCTTCAGAGAGCGTAAACCAGCGTTCGGGGGCGAAAAAGGCGACGAGTTTGATGATTTTGCCGTCTTTACCCCTGACATCGATGCGGAGATGTTGCTCTTTGTCACCCATCGGGCGGATGAGAAGAATCTGGGGACGGTTAAGCTGGAAAACCGGCTCTTCATTCCCTGGTCCAAACGGCTCAAGTTCCTTTAATTCGGCGAGGAAATTCAGGTCAAAATCACCGATATTATCAGTATCGAGATCGGCGGTGAGTTTTAAGTATTTTTCTTGGTTTTTAAGGTGCAGGCTACGGTAATATTCGTTAATTTTCTCGCGGAAGGCGTAGAGATCTTCAGAGCGGACGCGAACACCAGCCGCGGCAGCGTGGCCACCACCGTTCACGATGGAATCCTTGGCGTAATCGAGGGCTTCGGCGAGATTAAAATCGCCAAAACTGCGCCCAGACCCCTTAAAAACACCAGTTTCGGTTTCAGAGAGAACAAAAGCAGGTTTATGCTTGGTTTCGACCAAACGGCCGGCGACAATACCGAGGATACCTTCGTGCCAGTTACCGGTTTCGATAATCACGGGATCATCTTTGTCGCCACGTTTAAGGATTTCTTCGGTGGCGGAGCGCTGCTCCTGGCGCCTAGTTTTGTTTAATTCTTCAAGCTGATTCGCGAGTGTGGCGGCCTCCGTAACAGAGGTAGTGCGCAGAAGGTTTAAGGCCAGTTCGGCAGTGTCGAGACGGCCGGCAGCGTTTAAGCGTGGGCCAATTTGAAAACCAATCGATTCGGAATTAATAGATTTGACACCGGCGGTGCGCATCAGCTCGCGGAGGCCTTTCCGGCTGGTTTTTTCGAGAACTTTGATGCCGTAATAAGAGAGAATGCGGTTCTCACCGGTAAGAGGCATCGAATCGCAAATCGTGCCTAGAAGCACGAGATCAAGAAGCCATTTTTCCCTGCCGTTTTCGATTAAACCGGCTTTTACGAGCGCCTGGGCAACCTTAAAAGCGACACCTACACCGGCGAGGTCGCGGAGTTTCGACGGACCAGTGTAATCTTGGCGTTTTGGGTTAATCACGGCGACCGCCTCTGGGAGCGTGGCTTCACATTCGTGGTGATCGGTGACGATAGTATCGATATTTAAAGTGTTTAATTCCTCAATAATCGCGTGGTTGCGGGAGCCGCAGTCTACGGTGATCACTAGCGTAACATCGGTAGATTTGGCGCGGTCGATGAGGCGCGGGCTCATGCCATAGCCATCAACGAAGCGATCCGGGAGCATAATATCTGGATTTTTGATGCCGGCGAGGGTTAAAGCAGTCTCCATGACGGTCGAAGCAGTGACGCCATCGACGTCATAATCGCCATAAATCAGGACTTTCTCCCCTGTTTCAATGGCTTTTTTGATGCGGTCGATGGCTTTTTCCATGTTTGGCATCAAAAACGGGTCGGCGAGGTCTTCATACTTCGGATGTAAAAAAGATTCGTCTAAATGCCGAGTTTCCACCAGCTGAGTAAATAATTTGTTCATTTAGCGCCCCTGTTAGCCGATGGTTTTGGACGGTTTGCTGCCCTTTTGGCTTTTAATGACAATGCTTTGAAGTTCCTTTAAAATTGGGAATTGTTTGTTCGTTTGGTAGATTTTCGTCTTGCCTTTTTTGGTCACAATTAGAAATTTACCCTCGGCCATCCGCTCGAGTTCTCTCTGTATATTGCCCGGATCTTCCTTTAAAAGCTTCGCTAAGCCCCTAACGTGAGCTTTGAAATCTGGGTATTTAGCAAAAACAACCACAATTTTGCGTCTGACTCTAGATGTGATAAATATGTCTAACATGTTACCTCGCTTAATCTTCCCTATTATAGCACACGGGCTGTAAAAATTACAACAACAATCATGAATTTTTCTGTTATATAATAGGGGTATGTTTTACGAGGTGATACCAGGGAGGGGTACGGGGAGGCTGGAGACGGCTCTAACCTATAATTTTAGTGATTCCCTACCCATTGGTGCGATCGTGGAAGTGCCGCTCGGACGTATGAAAGTGCCGGGCATTGTTGTAAAAAAAGTTGCTCAACCGAATTTTCCGACGAAATCGATTACACGAATTTTGTATTCAAAACCGCTGCCAAGCCACCTAATTAAAACGGCCGTGTGGCTGAGTGAATACTACCAGGCGCCTTTATCTGGTGCCATGGGGATGATGCTGCCGGTGGGAGTGCTAAAAAAACGCCGAAATACAGGGGTGAAAACAGCAAAAACCGAACAAACCGAACAGATTAGAGTAAAAACCGAACAGGGTGGCGCTAACAGGGGTAGAGGCGTCGAAGCAGTCAAATTGCCGTTCATACAGCTTAACCCTGCGCAAAAAATGGCCCTAGAAGGCCTTCAGAAGGCCCTAGGAGCCACGAAACTGCTTTTTGGCGTCACTGGTAGTGGTAAAACGAATATCTACCTAGAAATGGCTCTAAATGCGCTAAAACGGCAACAGTCTGTCGTATTATTGGTGCCAGAAATCGCTTTAACGGGGCAACTGGTGCGGGTGTTTCAGGAGGTGTTTGGCGATAGAATTACGATGATTCACTCTAAACAAACAGAGGTAGAGAGGCAGAAGATCTTTGATGCCCTGCTACTTGGAGAGGGGCCGAGGATTGTGATAGGGCCGAGGAGCGCCCTGTTTGCGCCGCTTAATAATCTGGGGCTCATTATTATCGACGAGGCGCACGAATCGACCTATTACCAGGAGAATTCACCGAAATACTCGGCAATCCGGGTGGCGAGCTACATGGCGACGGTGTTAAAGTGCGACTGTATTCTGGGGTCGGCGACACCGACCGTGGAAGATTATTACCTGGCAGATAAGAAGAATACCCTGGTGAAGCTCGCAGAAAAGGCGAAAGACACAGCAGTGAAACCGGAGATAAAGATTATTGATTTTAAAAACAGAGAGAGTTTTAGTAAAAACCGGTATTTCTCGGATGCACTGCTTGCCGCGATTTCCGATAATCTCGCAAATGGCCGGCAGACGCTGATTTTTCATAATAGAAGAGGGTCGTCGCCCCTTACAATTTGCGAGAATTGTGGCGAAGAGTTGGTGTGCCCGAACTGTTTCCTACCCCTGACGCTTCATGCCGATAGTTTTGAGCTTAAGTGCCATACTTGTGGCTACCATGAAAAAGTGCCAGTTTGCTGCCCGAAATGTAAGGCGCCGGGGCTGATTCATAAGGGATTCGGAACAAAACTATTAGAGACGGAGCTTGGTGGGCTGTTTCAGGGGGCAAAGATTCAGCGATTTGATGCCGATAACAAGAAAGGTGAGGGACTCGAGGCGGTTTATGCAGAGGTAAAAAACGGGTCCGTGGATATTTTGGTCGGCACGCAGACGCTAGCAAAAGGGCTAGATCTCCCAAAACTGGCCACTGTCGGGGTGGTACAGGCCGATGCGGGCCTCAATTTGCCGGATTATTCGGCGGAAGAGAGGGTTTTTCAGTTACTGACCCAGGTAATCGGCCGAGTTGGGCGCGGGCATATTGATAAGGCCGAGGTGTTTATCCAGACGTTTCGGCCGGAGCATCCGGTGCTTTCGTTCGCTGTGAATGAGGATTATGAGGGATTTTCGAAGTATTTACTGAAGAAACGGGCGGTTTCTGGTTTCCCGCCGTTTAAGCACGTAATGAGGCTCGATATTACGTTAAAAACCGAGGCGATTGTACTAAGAAAAGTGCGAGATTTATGCGCCGAGCTATCCTCCGACAAGAGGCTACTTGTTTCCCCGCCGATGCCGGCGTTTCATGAAAGAACCAACAGGGGTTTTACGTGGCAGCTCGTGATTAGATCTTCTTCTAGGCAAGCACTCGTCGAAATCGCAAAAAAGCTCGATAAGAATTTCCGGGTGACACTTGATCCACCAAGCTTACTTTAGTAGTATAAGTACTTTTGGGACACACTCGAGGCCGTTCGGCCAAGCTTATGGTCCCAAAAGTACTTATACTTCTAGAGTATCTGTGGTATAATATGTCACATGGAAATTATTACAACGCCTGACCCGCGTTTAAGGGAGAAGTCAGAGAAAGTCGGCAAGATTACGCCGGAAATTCTTGATATCATCGAAAAAATGCGGAAATTGTCGCTGGATTGGGAAAAAGAGCATCCTTACGAGCTCTCGGCGGCGATGGCAGCGCCTCAGATGGGTATTAATAAGCGAATCATCATTATTCGCGATGATATGGAAGATAAGAAAAAGGCCACTTTTACGGCTTTGATTGACCCGGTAATCTTGAAGACTGAAGGTAAAACCGTTAAAGATTACGAGGGTTGTTTGTCTGTGCCATCAGTTTACGGTATGGTGCCAAGAGCCACGAAGGTCCGCGTGAAGGCGAAATTAGAGGACGGCACAGAGGTACGCATTAAGGCAACCGATGAACTTGCAAGGACGCTTCTCCATGAGGTGGATCACCTAGATGGTATCCTCTTTATTGATCATATTAAGAACGAAAAAGACGCTTTCTACCGGATGAATGACAAGGGTGATTTGGAACCGGTGGATTACGATAAAGAAATCAAAGGTAATAAAGAACTTTTCCCTGACGATTAATCAAACGGAGAGATTATGGAAAAAATTATCTTTTTTGGTAATGGACCGCTCGCAGATAACGCTTTAAGAGTGCTCGAAAAGCATTTTGAAGTGGTGTTTCATGCGAAAGAGCGTGGCGATTTAGAGGCTGTGAAGAAGTTGAAGGCTTCGCATCCGGAACTTCACGGGGTGCTAGCGTCCTACGGCGTGATGATTAAAGAGGATGTGCTCGAATTATTTGAGCCGGAGGGGATTCTCAACATCCATCCTTCTTTACTTCCAAAATACAGGGGTGCTTCGCCAATTGAAAGCGCAATTCTTAATGGTGATAACGATTTTTCAGTGTCTGTAATGAAACTCGTCAAAGCGATGGATGCTGGTCCGGTGTATTATCAGGCGACGATTTCTGGACTTCCAATGAATAAGGTCGAGATTTACAAGGCGCTCGCTGAAACAGGGGCGAAGTGGATTGCGGAACATTTGACGGATTTGCCGACGCCAGAGACACAGGACGAGTCAGGGGCGACTTTCACGGAAAAATTAGACAAATCGATGTCTAAAATTAAGCCATCAACAGAGACAGCGGAAGCAATTTATCGAAAAATTGTGGCCTTTCAGGGCTTTCCAAAAACCAAATATACGTTTTACGGCTTAAATTGCATCATTTTAGAGGCACATATGCTGAAACAGGGTGAGACAGCACTGATTGAACTACCGTGCAAAGATGGCTCACTATCGATTGATAGGTTGCAACCAGAGAGCAAAAAGCCAATGGATGCAAAAAGCTTCCTGAATGGCTACGCAAAGAATTAAGCAATCACGAGTTTAGCGCGATTAGAGCGGATTTCTTCTTTCATCTCAGCAATGGTGCGGGTGACGATCTCGCGATAATCTGGGCGGTGCTTTTGGAGCCACTCAGCGGCTTCTTTGGGATCGGTTATGAGATCAAATTCGTTTAACAGTGTATCTGGGAGACCTTTCGAGATGCGCTGACCGATACGAACTTCAAGTTCCTCTTGAACATAATCAAGAAAACGCTGCTTTTCGGCTTCCGGCATGGCGGAAAGACCCATTTCTTTTAGAAATTCTTCGTCAAATTGCATTTAGAGTACCTCCTTATTTTCATTTTCTTGACTATCTAAAGAATCAAATTCATCGTGCTGGGTGCCAGAAGTGGCAGGGCCGATGGTTGGATGCTCCTCAAAGAGTGGTTCACCAGGGCTAGCGTGGAGCGGAGCGTCGTCGTGATGCTCTTCTGGCATGATTGTCTCTGGTTTTTCTGGTTTAGGCGCTGGGGTTTTCTCCGGTTCTTCCTCTGGTTTCGGCTCCTCGACTGGGACATTAAGATTTACACCGTCAACATGATGAATCGGAACATTGGTTGGCTCCGGATAGATAGTTTCGGCTTTTTCCTCTTTAACTTCTTCAACCGTGAGTACAACTGGGGCGGAAGCGGAGACGACTTTGGCATTTAACGGTCTTACTGGGGTTGGGACGACGCCGTTATCGAATTTGGAGAGATAGAAGGCGAGGACGGTGAGGCTAACCCAAGCGATGAGGCAGAAAACCAATGTGTAAGCGAGACCTAGGGATGAAGTAGCGTAAAGAGAAAGGATATTGCTGCCGGTAAATGTAAGGTAGATTTCGATTAGAGCAGCAACGGTTAGAGCGATAGTGGCAATGATTTTAGAGACTTCAATCGCCTTGCGACCATATGGCTTAATCGACATCGTGATTGCACTGACGGTACCAAGCGATACGATGGTGCCGAGAGTAGTGATTAGTTTACTAATGATGTTTGGGCTGGTGCTATAGCCGGCGCCAGAACCAGTCACGTTGACCATTTTGCCGCCAATATCGACGAGAGGGATCACGCCCCAAGTGCCGAGGCAGTAAAGAACGAGGAAAATGGGGATGGCGACAAGGCTCACAATTGCAAAAATACGGCAAATCTGGTTTTTGTTGCTGATTTTGTTGAGATTATCAAGGAGGCAGAGCAGACAAATACCAATCATGATGGTGGTGGAGAGGAATTTCGAGAAGGTTTCAAGCGAACCGACGTAAGAGCTTGAATTACCAGTATCGGCAATGCAGGCAAAAATCCCAATTAGAATGTAGAAAATAAAGAAGATAATCCCACCAAAGATGACTCTTTCTTTGGCAGCATTAATCTTTGCCAAGACATTGTCCATGAAAGTTAATCGCTCCCGTATTATGTTTATGCTTTGATTATAACACGTTATTTGCGTTTTTTGTTGTGGACAGTGAGAAATGACATTATCGTTATCATAGCTAGGGCAACAAAGAGAGCGACGAACTTTGCACTAGGCTCGCCATTAGTGCTAATTATTAAGACACAAAAAGCAAGTACGAAGATTGACGTAGCCCAGAGAAAGGATCGGCCCAGGACGCGAAGAAATGTTTTTTTGTCCATAGTGTATTTACCAATGATTTGATTCTTTTTTGGGAGATTACATATTAGTGAGATTATAAAAATGACTAGAAAAAGACCAATATATATTGCCGGCACAAATAAAACTAGCTCGCATAGTCCTTGGGAAAGCCCAGAGAGATTCCTGCAATTAAGAAAACCCAGTAGAAACCCTACAAAAGCGGCTATAATAATAGCGCCTGGGATTCCTAAAACAAGCAATAATTTTTTAGTAGTTTTGATTTCATCGGCGTTCATGACGCCATTATAACATAGCGCTTATATTAAAGAGTCTTTTTCTTCATCTCGCGGGTAAAGAATTTGAGACGATCGCCAATTTGGAGTTGAAGTTTGTTCTCGGTTTTAAGGGCGAGGCCACCGGTTTCGCCGGCAGTAAGCTCTTTCACGTCAATTTTTTCTTTTTGGACAGAGGTAACTTCGACTTCACCAAGATAGGTCTTGTCGCGGACAACGCGAGCGAGATAGGTCGGTTTCACATCACCTTTTAATACTTCCCCACCGGCGATAATTGAGGTCTTTTCGGTACGGAATACGCCAAGGACCTTCATTTCGCCCTTGTCTTCTTCAATAATTTCAGCGTCGAGGAGGTTTTCCATTTCGTGCTTCGCGTCATCGAGAAGCTCGTAAATCACACGGTAAGTGCGAACCGGAACATTGTCGCGCGCTGCCATTTTGGAAATATTAATCGGAACAGAGACGTTGAAGCCATAAACCACAGTATTGCCACCGGCAGCCATGTAGACATCGTTTTCGTTGATGTCGCCAACGCCGGTTGAAACGATGTTAAGGGTAATTTCGCCATGGGTATCAATCAGTTTAAGAGAGTCAACGACAGAGGTGACGGAGCCAAGCACATCGCCTTTAATAATCACATTGAAGACCTTGGAATTGTCAGCGACGTTCATCATACGAAGGAGATCGGATGAGGTGACGTTTGCGGAAGCGGTCTCGTTTGCGAGGGCTTGAGCATTGAGTAATGCCATCTTGCGAGCGGTCTTTTCGTCAGAGACTTCGACAAAGCGGTCGCCGAAGTTCGGGAGCTCTTTAAAACCAGTAATTGTGACAGGGGTAGATGGAGTAGCCTTACCTTTTGGTTTGCCCTTAAAATCAAGCATAGTACGAACTTTGCCGTAGGCAGAGCCGGCCACAATGAAATCGCCGGTCTTTAATTCCCCGCCGGTGACGAGGAGGTTTACAACGGAGCCACGACCGGTTTCCATGTGAGATTCAATGACGAGACCTTCGGCTGGAATGTCGACATCAGCTTTTAATTCTTCAATATCGGCAGTTAAGAGAATCATATCGAGGAGTTGTTCGAGGTTAGTACCCTGCTTCGCGGAGATTGGCACCATCGTAATATCACCGCCCCATTCCTCTGGTTGGAGGCCATGTTGGCTGAGATCCGCCATGGTGCGTGGAATATCAGCACCTTCGCGGTCGATTTTGTTAATTGCCACGATGATTTTAGCGTTCGCGGACTTGGCGAAATTGATGGCTTCGACGGTTTGTGGTTTTACGCCATCATCGGCTGCGACCACAATCACCACGATATCAGTAAGCATCGCACCGTGCTGGCGAATAGCTGCAAAAGCTTCGTGTCCAGGAGTATCGAGGAAAGTAATCCAGCGATCATCGTGCTTTAATTGGTAAGCGGAGATGTGCTGGGTGATACCACCGGCTTCGTCGTCAACGGTTTTCTTGTGGAGTAAAGTATCGAGAAGAGTGGTTTTACCATGGTCGACGTGACCCATTACAGCGACGACTGGTGGTCGGGAAACGGCTTTATCAGAGAGTTCGCGATGAAAATCGGAGGTCTTAGTCGCAGTGTTTTTCTTCTCGAGTTTAACGTTTTTTAGACCTAATTCATCAATAATAATCGAGGCAGTTTCGTAATCGAGGCGCTGATTGATGGTCGCGACGATGCCGTTTTTGAAGAGTTCGCCGATTAATTGGGTAACAGAAAGGCCGAGCGCATTGGCAAGCTCGTCAACGGTAATAGAACCGGCAATCTGAATTGTTTTTTCTTCCATTTGCTCTCCTTTCTCATGATTTTAGACGTCAAAACAAAAATAACTCTTATAATTTTACCACAAAAATAAAAAATATGCTATAATAGACATACGCACATTTTGACGTATGGATATTCCCCTGTAGCTCAATGGTGGAGCAAGAAGCTGTTAACTTCGAGGTTGCCAGTTCGAGTCTGGCCGGGGGAGCCATTTTTTTGTTGCACAAAATATCAGAAATGGCTCAGACTCGGTCTCCGCTTCGCTCCGAAGCGAGTCTGGCCGGGGGAGCCATTTTTTTAGCGTAGAAAAATCCCCCGAGAATTTGGGGGATTTAATGTTAGAGGCGAGCGATGTACTGAAGATAATCTTCAAACCTAGTTCTGGGGCGAGAGACAACCTCGCCATTTTTGGTGATTTTGACGATGTATCGCCAGCAGAATTCTTTGGGATCACTGGGGTGCGCGCAGATTGCTGTAGTAACTAGCCAGGTGTGGCCCTCATCTTCGAATTTGGCGGTGGTTACCTGATGTTCACTACAATCCGTGCCGTAATACGAACCGTCTTTCTCTTCTTTGAAGCTACTGAGACGCTTCCAACCGCGGTAGAATGACTCCGGAACCATTGCGTAGCTGTGGGCCTTTAAACCCTCGGCCAACTGTTCCAATTGAAATCCGATGGTGCCATAGAACGCGCCATACTCACCCATTTAAAACACCTCCTTAATGTACATTTGCCCAAAAACTACTATTATAATAACATATTTATTCTATAAAATCAAGATGACTATCCTATGCAAAAAAGAAAAATATCATGATAAAGAATCCGATAGTAAAGATGGTTGCAAAAAATGGGTGGGATTCCCTTGCGGGTTGATATGTCGCTTTATCAGAATAAATGAAACCGAGGCAAGTAACTACTATCCCACAGATGATGGCAGGGATACTAGATATTATCATTACTAACATGAATATGCTATTTTGAAGAGAAGTACTATTTCCATGTGCTACAATCCAAGCGATAAGCATAGCTAACCCCGCTAATAATATTAGTATCCCCGTAGCTAAAACACCATAATGCTTAGTCGGCTTATTTGCTTGAGTTTTGTCCTTTCCAACAGTCAATTGACCGTAAATGTAGCGAAAGATTGCAAACACACCAAGAATGGCTCCCGCAATCGCACCATTTTTACCAGAACGAACCCAGCCACCACCTATTAGACCGGTCAGAATAAGAATGGAAAAAATTATGAGGCCAAGTCCTACGACTAGCCATGCGATGTGTTTTGTTTTTTTATCCATAAGCTTATTATATCATACTAGATATTAACGATGGCCTTTGGCGTGGCGTCGGTAGCAAGGTTGGCTTTAATGACGGCGGAGACTTCAATGGCTTTCCCTGCTTCGAGCCTACTCAGATCAAATCTATTTTTGCAAGCGACCACCGGTAAAATACCAAAATGGCTATTTACATAGATAATTGTAAAGAGAATAGTGCCCTTCTTGAGCTTGATTTCAACATCTTCATAATGTTTGATGGTACCGAGAAAATAGGTGTAAGGGATGCCATTTTCACTCATCGGGGCGCAAAATGTCTCGGAGAAACCGATGATTTTGCCGGCTTCGGTATCAACTGGCTCGAATCCGGTTTTTTTGTTGAATTCTTTGATGTTGTTATAGATACTGATTTTAGTTGCGAAAGCAGAGAGGCTAGCCTTTAATTCTTTGCCTTCGAGCTTTTTATCCCACACGGCGATGCGGTTAATGGTTTCAATAAAGAATGGAGTGCCGGGGTCTGAGGTAAGTTCCGCCATGTAACATTCATTCACTTCGCTAAGGCTAGAGTGAAATCTGAGGAGATGGATTTCTCTTAGCTCACTATTAATTGCAATATCACAATCAAAAAGCCGCGGTTCTTCCATATTCACCTCTGTCACAATAAAAGCTTCACCCACGATTTCTTTTTTATTTTCCAAAGGCAATGCGATTGATAGGATCTTCTCATCTTTTGAGACGTAGGCCGGAAAACCATTCTTAATAGTAGTATCTATAATATCAAGTAAAAAATTGTCTTCGTCTTTTTCTTCTATAAGTGATTCAATTAGGATTGACATTAACTGTTCCTGCTTTCGATTTTTTGAAGCTCGAAACGGTATTTTTGTTGAACATTAGGGTGTTTTTCGTGATTAACTTCAGATAAGAACATGTTGTACGGACGACACCAGAGGCGGCCGTCACCATAGAGGGCGCGATAAGCGACCATTTTCTCTTTCGTTTCGGAATGGTAGATAATATTTTCGACAAGATATAAATCACCCTTAAAATGTTTGTAAATCCCGTGACTTTTGACTTCTTTCATAGTTTCTTAAAACTATTATAGCACAAGACGGTGTTTTAACTGGTTATGCCTTGATTTTTGAGGTGATTTGTGCTATAATTAAAGTATCGTACCTTAAAAATTGGGGAGGTTAGTAAAATGAAAGTTTTTCGTACTCTGTTGGTCGTTTTTCTGGCGTTCTCAATAGTTTTGATTTCTGGCTGTTCTCTGCCTGAGGCAGTAACTGATGTTTTTACCCAGAAAGCAAACAATGGTGAACCCCAGCAGGCGACACTGGAGCCGGCACCGACTCCTACTCCTAGTGAGAGACCGGTACCGACACCACCACCCGCAACACCCACGCCGACGCCGACTCCTACACCGACACCTACGCCGACGCCGACACCCACTCCGGCACCTACACCGGAGCCGACCCCCGCACCAGCGCCTCGTGCGCCTGGTATTAAAATCACGAAAGACCCGTATGACGAGCTTTCCGTGACGGAAGGACAAGAAAAAGTGCTTTTCATCGCTCGTGCCGAAAACTACGAGCAAATGTCCTGGGAGTTTATGGATGCAAATGGTGCGATTTTCTCGGCCGAGGATGCTGTAAAGTATCACGGACAGATTATCGACGGATACAACAGTGAAACGTTAACCATTTGGAATGCTTCTTGGACTATCAACGAATGGCAGGTTCGTGCAATATTCTACAATTTCACCCTTGGTGAGAGATTTTACACGAATTGGGCAAGAATCAGGCTCGTTGAGCCGGTTTTCGTCCCGCCTGCCCCGCCCATCGAGCCTGACCCGCCAGTAGTCATCATTGATAGTGGCGACGTCTACATCGGCGAAATGCAGCTTTATGTAATCGGTAACGGTGTACTGATCCGGGATACCCCGGGTGGTATGTGGAACGGCTACAGAGAAGCTGGGCAGATTGTGACCGTTAATGCCGAAAACGGCAACTGGTACCGTCTGTCTGACGGAAGTGGTTATATCTCCAAGGATTACGTATCGAGTGATCGTTGGGATATTTGGAACCATTTCGTTGAAAAGTATGGCACAATCATGATTGTGGACCTGAGAGACCAGCATGCATATTGCTATGTCAACGGCGTGCTTATGGGTGAAACCGACTGCGTGACGGGTGATGCTTATACATCACCGACACCGATTGGACTTTACTCAGTTTGGAGCAAACGTGCTGACTTCAATATGCTGGATGACCCCACCTATTACACGACTTATGCCACATTCTTTAATAACGGCATTGCGATTCACGACGCCGATCACTGGCGTAGCGAATATGGTGGAACCATCTATCAGGGTGGTGGTTCACACGGCTGTGTGAATACTCCGGCCTGGTTTGCGGAACTGGTTTACTTCAATTCCACGAACGGCACTCCTGTTCTTGTCATTCCCTAATTCCCCAGCAAATACCCGAGTTTAACTCGGGTATTTTTTATTTGTTTTTACTCTCGATGTTTTGCAGTTCGAAGCGGTATTGTTGCTTCACATTCGGGTATTTTTCGTGATCAACTTCACTTAAGAACATTTTAATTGGGCGGCACCAGAGGCGACCGTCGCCATAAAGCGCGCGATAAGCCACCATTGGCTCCTTAGTTTCGCTATCATAAATAATGTCTTCGACGAGGTATAAATCCCCTTTAAAATGTTTATAGACCCCGTGAATAAATACATCTCTTTTCATATTTTAATATTAACATTATTCGTGCTAAAATAGGCTTAAAATAGGAGTTTATATGTATATTGATAAACGGCTTTTAATTGGCAAAACCGATGATGGCAAGGAGCTTGCGATTTTGCCACAAATGGCGAACCGCCACGGTATTATTACGGGTGCAAGTGGTTCTGGTAAGACTATTACCCTGAAGGTGATGGCGGAGAGCTTCTCGGACGCTGGTGTGCCAGTGTTTCTCGCCGATGTGAAGGGCGATCTCGCCGGTACAGCCTGTGTCGGCGAAATCAATGAAAACATCGAAAAGCGCCTGAAGAAACTCGATTTAAAGGGTTTTGAAGCGAAGCAATATCCGGTGAGATTCTGGGATTTATATGGCCAAAGTGGCCATCCAGTACGTGCTACCGTAGAATCCGTGGGGCCGGAAGTACTTTCAATCATGCTTGGTTTATCAGAGGCGCAGGAAGGTAATCTCGCGATTGCTTTTGCAATTGCTAAAGATGAGAATTTAGCCTTGATTGACCTCAAGGATCTACGTGCCGTACTCCAATATGTGAGTGAAAACCGTGATAAGTATTCCACAAGATATGGCAATATTACGACTCAGAGTATTGGCGTGATTCAAAGGTCGCTTCTGACGCTTGAAAATCAGGGTGCCGACCATTTCTTTGGCCAACCAGCCTTAAATGTAAATGATTTCTTTTCAGTTGATAGCGATGGTAGAGGCGTAATTAACATTCTTCACGCAGTGACTTTGTTTGAAAGCCCAGATATGTATGCGGCATTCCTACTCTGGCTACTCAGTACGCTCTTTAGTACTTCCCCAGAGGTGGGTGATCTCGAGAAGCCGAAGCTCGTCTTCTTCTTTGATGAGGCACATCTCTTATTCCACGATATGCCGACTTATAGATTGAAGAGGATTACGCAGATTGTGAAGTTGATTCGTTCACGTGGTATTGGCCTCTACTTCATTTCGCAGAGCCCAACTGATGTGCCAGATGAGGTTTTGGCGCAACTTGGTAACCGCGTCCAGCATTCACTCCGTGCCTATACGCCATCTGAGCAAAAAGCCGTGCATGCCGCAGCGCAATCATTTAGAGTCAATGAGAAGTTTGATACCGAAAAAGCGATTCTTGAGCTCGGTACGGGTGAAGCTTTGATTTCCTTCCAGGATGAGAAAGGCGCACCTTCGATTGTGGAGCGCGCGACGATTCTCCCACCACAGAGTAAAATGGGTGCGATTGACGATATTACACGCAATAAAGTTATCAATATGAGCCCACTTTGCGGTAAATACGATGAGGAACAGGATCCAGAATCGGCTGCCGAGATTATCCAGCAAAAAGCCGAGACAAAGGCCGCTGAAGAACAGGCGAGACTAGAGGAAGAAGCTGCGGAAAAGCAACGCATTGCTGCTGATAAAGCCGCGGAAAAAGCCGCTCAGGAACAGGCGAAACTGGCTGAAAAAGAAAGAATTGCCGCGGAAAAAGCCGCCGAGAAACTTGCCAACGAGCGGGCTAAACAGGCCGAAAAGGAGCGGGTCGCTGCTGAAAAAGCCAAGGCGAAACAAAAAACATCCGCCGATCGTTTCCTCGGTAATGTGCTTGGTTCCGCTGGTAGTGCCATCGGTAGAAACATCACGAATAAAATCTTTAAAGACATCTTTAAAGGTAAATAATTCAAAGCATTAAAAAGGGCCCCCGGAGGGGCCTTTTTTGCTGGGGAAGGTGCTAGGTTTAGGAGGTTAGAGATTTCGATTAATACCAGCCGTAATAGGTTGTACTGACAGTGTCAGTGACGGTGTAAGACTCGGAGTGAGTGACGGTGGTTTCAACCGGTGGGTAGCAACCACCAACGATGATGACTGCCGGCTCGCAAGGTGTGCAAGGAGTGATTGGAACACCGCAATACGGGTCCGGAATCCAGCACGGGGGCGGGCAGACAGGCTCGCAGGGCTTGCAGGGCGGCGGGCACGGTGTGCATTCCTTGATGAGCATGATTGCCCAGTTGGAGTATTTCACGTTGCCGCAGTCGTCGTGGAAGACGGCTCTGACATACCACCCGTTAATTCCCCAGGTGATATTGCGGATAGTGATTTTCTCACTGTTGATGCCTTCAAGGCACAGGCCGTAGTCGGAAATGGCTTTCTCAGCGGAGAAAGGCCCGCCGTTGTCACCGATTTTGAATTCCCAAGAAATCCAGGAATAACCGGTGGCGTACGATGTGAAGTAGGTCGAAGACTGTCCATCTCTCAGAAGAACTTCATCGAGAGGATGCTTCGTGATGACGATCTGGCTAGCCGTAGACACGGGCGCTTGGGCCGTAGTGCAAGGTGCCGGATTGTTTTCGCCGGGTTCGACAAAGAGGAAGGCGGGATCAGAAACGATGGTTTCGCCGTTCATCTTAGCGAAGTGGGCGCGGACTTTGAGGCCACTCATGGTCTCGGGTACGTTTTTCAGGCGGATTCTTTGCTTGTCGGGAAACTCGACGATGAGTCCACTGAAATAATTCGGGGCGTTTTCGGCCTCGACAGTGTCGCCGTCATCGGTTTCAAAGGTCCAGTACACAGAATAAACCTGCGTACCTTTCGGGTAAGCCATAAAGATGGCTTTCCCACCAGCGGGGATTGTCTCGTCCGTGGGGTGTTTCTCCACCACGAAGGCGGTCGTCTCAGCGGCTGCTACGTCTGCTCCACCATCCGCAAAAGCGGGCGGCGCGGTGAACATTGCGAGGGTGAGGATCAGAGAAATCGCGAGGACAAGGTTGAGAATCTTTTTCATCTTTAAAAAACCTCCTAATTATTAATTTGCTAGTTGATCAATCTCTAACCTCTGATCGAGACTAATTATAGCAATTATTCTTATATTTTGCAAGCATAAGCGCTTTGTGTCAAGTTCCCGGCGTTTTCTTCCCTGTTTTTCATATGTGCTATAATGAAGTCATGATTCAGGTCTCAATCATTATTCCAGTCTATAATGCCGAAAAACACTTAGAAAGGTGCGTTGATTCGGTAATTAAGGCAGTGAGCGGGATTCATAGTGAGATTCTATTAATTGATAATAATTCAACCGATAAATCCGTCGAATTAATTCAGAAATATCGCAAGAAATACCCTGGAATTGTCCGAGCGATGCAATGCTTGAAACCAGGCGCTGGAACAGTTAGGAATTTTGGCGTCACAGAGGCGAGAGGCAAATATATTTGGTTCGTTGATGCCGATGATGAGATAACCAAAGATTCTGTTTCAAAGCTTTTAACGGAGGCAGAACAGAAAAAAGCCGATCTTACGATGCTTGGCATGAAGCGAATTTATCAAGATGGCCACACGGATTATCTCTCGGCAGTGAGGCCGGATGAAGATAATTATAAGAGTAGATTTGTGCGCTATGGTCTGGGGCCGGTGCAGGCATTCTCGAGAAGAGCGTGGTGGATTCAATGTGGATTTAAGTTTAAAGAAGGTATCATTCAAGAAGATATGGAGATGATGTCCGCCTTAATCTTATACACGGACAAGTATGCCGCGGTCGATGAGCCAATTTACCTCTATTATCAGAACGAAGGTTCGGTGCTCCATAAGACCAGTTGGGACCCGCACGCGTTTGATATTTTCCCGGCACTTGAAGGTTTATATCAGAGATTTGTACAAGCAGGTGCGGTCAAGACTTATCATGATGAACTAGAATGGTTCTTTATCTGGAACCTGTTAATTGATTCAGCAAAGGATTTTGACAAATTCCCTGAGGGGAAGCCAGGATTTGAGCGCTCGCGCCAGATGATGAAGAAATACTTCCCGAAGTGGCGAAAAAACTGTTTCTTGAAGCAAAAACCGCTAAAATTCAGAATGCGCGTGAAACTAAATTATAAAAAATAACCCCCTGAGCGGGGGCTATTTTTATTTCTTGTTCTTCTCTTCGGCTTCGAGTTTCTTGAAGGCGACCTTTCCAACTAGAGTAGTTGGGAGCTTGTCGCGGAATTCGTAGGCGGTTGGAAGGGCGTAGATTGGAACATTTCTTTCGAGCAATTCGCGGATTTCTTTCTCAATTTTCTTCCCTGGTTTGTAACCTTCTTTTAAGACAATGAAGGCTTTTGGCACCTGACCTTTGTACGGGTGGTCGATACCAATTACTGTAGAGGTGAGCACACCTTCGTGCGAGTTAATGATAGACTCGAGGTGGGTTGGGTAGATGTTGTAACCAGATGAGATAATCATACGTTTTAAGCGCTGGGCGAAGTAAATCAGACCATCATCGCTTTGATAGCCAAGATCACCGGTGTGAAGCCAGATTTTACCATCGTCGTGCAGGCGAAGCGCCTGCGCAGTTTCTGCATCATCACCGAGGTAACCCATCATGACAAGTGGGCCAGAGATACAGATTTCGCCCTCTTCGCCAACGTGGAGTTGGTCGAAGGTGTCTTTTTTCACAATCTTGAAGCTAGTGTCTGGCATTGGTGCACCGATGATACCATCGGAGAAAGAGTTCTCTGGTGAAAGACAAACAGCGCCAGAACCTTCGGTTAGACCGTAACCAACGCGGATTTTAGCCGATGAACCGTGGTCTTCGAGATAATTGTTAATCTTGTCGCGAAGGGTTTGGTTAAGTGCATCACCACCACAAATCACGGCAGTCACGGACTTAAGATCGTCGGATTTTAATTTCGTGTTCACGAGAGCTTCAAAGAGGGTTGGCACACCCACGATGAAGTTTGGCTCGTTTTTCTTGATAATATCGGCGAACTGCTTATGAGAGAAGGCCGGAATCAAGATACAGCCCATGCCACGACAGAGAGGAGTGTGAATACAAACACCGAGACCAAAACAGTGAAAGAGCGGCAGAATCGAGAGTACGGTCGCACCTGGGACGATTTGGCGAATTACAGTGCCATCACAGATAGATTCGGCGTTGATATTGAGGTTTGAAAGCATCACGGCTTTTGGAGCGCCGGTGGTACCTCCGGAATACATAATAATGGCGAGGTCGTTCGCACCGCGTTCTTCGTGAATATTTCCCTGATAGAAATAGGAATTGGCGATAAAATCTTCCCACAAAACGACACGGCTGTCGTTTGAAGGGAGTCTAACTTTCTTAACATGAAGCGTAGTGTAGAGCTTTTTCTTGAGGAAACCGAGGCCATCCGATGGGCGGACGACGATAATGCGCTCAAGTTGAGCCGTATCGCGTAGTCTGTAAATCTTATCAAAAACAGCGTCAATCACGAGGACGTATTTAGAATCGGCAACTTTAATGTAGTATTCAAGTTCTTTTTCAGAGGAAAGTGGGTGCACCATATTACAAACGGCACCAACCATGTTGACGGCGTAAACCATCAAAATTCCCTCTGGGGTGTTTGGCATACAAATCGTAATGCGGTCGCCTTCTTTCACACCGTAGTTTTTAAGGGCGCGAGCGACTTTTTCAATCTTTTTGACGAAGTTTTTATAGGTAACTTTGTGTCCATAATAAGAGATAGCGACATTGTCTGGCCACTTATCAGCCGACTGCATCACCATGTCGACCATGGAACAATCTGGATATTCAATATTAGCAGGAATGCCCTCTTCTTCATAATATTTGAGCCATGGGCGCTCCTTATAGTCTTTTTTACTATATTTCACAATAACTCCTTTGCATTAATTATATCATAAACGCAAAGGATTTTGAATTTAGAGCTTGACGTGGCCGTTGCTCGTCATCCAGATCATGAAACTCTTACCAAATTCAGTCATACGTTTATAATCTTCACGATTTCTTCGAATAATCATTCGAACTAAGTTGCTGACGTTTTGTTTGGTTTCTTCGGATTGTTTATCCCACCAATCGGCGTATCCTTTTTCTTTGGTGCTTTTTTCTCCGTCGGAACGAGCTGTGTCCACTTCATCTGGCTCTTTGATCCACGTTAAGACTTCTGGCGGAACTTTCTTAGCTTCTTCGGAGGCTAAGACTTCTTCGAGTAAGTCTTTTTGATCGTCGGTCAGATACTCATCGGCGTGTTTGGCACGTTCTTCGGCTGGGGTAGTGTATTCGAGTGATTCATCTTCTTCGGATGAGGTTCCTGAAGTTTCAGCTGCTGGCTTCGGTGCAGTTTCAGCTGGAGCTTCTTCGGAGGTAGTGTCGATGATTGGTTCTGGGGCGGCTTCGGCTGGTTTGCTTGGCTCGACTGGGCCAGATTCACCGGTTACCAGAGTAGCGCTCGGCGCTTCAGAAGCTGGAGCGGAACTACGGCGAGCTTCACCGAGACCAGTGCGAGCTGTAATCGGGGCAAAGGCGAGACCATTCACATTAACGTGCGGGGCAACGCCACCGATTGGCTTAGAAAACCAAAGCGTGTCTGCGGTGGTATTGAATGAGTCAACGACTTGATTCATTGTGCCACGGAATCCGCCACCAGCGACGTGAGTAGACAGCGAGACAAGTTGTCTGACGCCATCGATATCACCATTATCAACGGCAACCATGAAGGAGTCGTAAAGCGGAGCACCATTTTCGGTCATGAGACGCATGGTATCACCAGCCGTAGTGGTGAAGACGCCATTTTCACCCCAGCTAAGTGCACCATGGGTGAGGCTTGGCGAGACTTCAAAGGTGGCGCCATTAACGGTGACAAAGCCTTTAACACGACCGGCGGCCGTTAAGGCATCAATATCGAAGGATTGGCCATTCATAGTCGAAGTCATGCCTGCCATATCGGCATAGAGACCGTCTCTACCGGCGTGAAGAGCAAGTTCGGCGCCATCAGACCAGTTAGTGCCATTATTAGCATATTGAATGGCGGTACGAATTTGGTGATCTGAAGCGGCTGGCGAGACTTGCTCAAAAGTCCTAATTGGTTCGGTAGTTCCAGGAGTTCTACTGACAACTTCATAACCATTGTTACTGAGCCGTTCAACCTGGATTGGGTCGTTGGCGGGGACTGGGAATGGTTCTGTATAGCCAGTTGGCTGTAAATTGCCGCCACGGATGCGGTCGAAGCCGGCGCCAAGAATCGTGTTTTCAGCACCTTCGGCGTTTTCTCTGACCTTTACACCGAGTTTTTCGAGGATACCAACCTTGGTTGGGTCCGCTAATGCCATGGCTTCTTGTGAGATGAAGAAGACGCCTGCACCAAGAGCAAGGGTCTTAATGGCTTTACCGGTAGCGATTCTTCTACGGGTACGGGTAAAGTCGTCATCTTTTTCATCGACGTCTTCAGACACTTCCCTTTTAATTTGAGCTTTGATGCTTTCGAGTTTCTTCTTGTCGTCGTCGGAAAGGGCTTTTTCGGCGCGAATCGTAGCAATATCAAGGGCGAGCCTTTCGTCGCCGCGTTTATCTTCGGACGAGTAGGCGATGAGGTCTTTACGTTCAGCATCGGAGAAGTCGATACGGACTCTAGCTTCGGCGATAGCTCTTAATATAGCATCGCTTTTACCTTCGCCTTCCATGCTCAGGGCTTTTTCGATGTTAGCAGTCAGATCGGAGGCTTTTTCGGTGGCGTAAAGTGTGTCACCGATTCTCTTCTCGTAGCGGGCGGTGCGGCCACGTGGGCTTTCGGCACCTTCGCCTTCATAGTTCATGCCGTTAGCAATATCCCTTAGCATGCGGGCACGATCCTCAGTAACGCGGTTTCTTTCTTTCAAGCCTGCAAGGACGGAAGAGACACCGATACCACCGGCGGCGCCAAGGAGGGCTCTGGAACCAGGCTGGGTAAGTGCTGTAACGATACCAACACCGGCAGCGATTGCTTCAGCCGGGATGAATTGGCCAAGAGCGCCACTTTCGGCACGGTTAATGAGGCGGTCGAGCGCATCGCGGTGAGCTTCGGTGCGGATACCGTCACGAGCGGTGGCATTGACGACCCTGAAGCCTTCCATCACATCTTCGATAGCCATACCATGCTCGAAGCGTTCGCGAGCTTTGACAGCAACTTCGAGATAGTTATCAAAGAGCAGTGGTTCAGTCTCGTCGCCTCTATCGCGAGAGATAGCTTTCAGCTCATTCATCTTATTTCTAAATACCAGTTTCAAATCGTCGAGGCTGTGGCCTTCCGGAATTTCGAAGGTAGCGAAGTTCTCAATCACTTTCCTGATGGTTGTAGTGGTCTCTTCATCGGCAGGTTTCATTTCTTCACCGGCTTTGTCGTGAATATAGGCATGATTGTCTTCGACAACACCCATCACAAAGCGTTTAATGGCAGCATCTTTGCGGCCGGCAATTAAGTCTTCGACACCGTATTTTTTACCTTCAATTTCGACTTCGCGGTCACCGCTTTCAAATTGTTTGGTGTATTTTAGTTCGAAATACTTCTTGAAGAGCGTGCCCTTCCAGAGGCGCTTAAGTGCGCCGGCACCGGCAACTTCTTTATTCAACTCTTGCTCGGCGAGGTCATGAGCGAGGTCTTTTTTATCGAGCGTAAAGTCAGCGTTCACAGCGACGAGTGGTCCACCAGCGAGAAGCTCGTCGATTTCTTTCACTCTAGCTTCTTTTGCGGCAATGGCTTCATCGGTGAGTTCGAGTTCTCTATTAAGTTCTTCTTGGGATTTGCCCATGATTTCTTCGACTAAGGCAAGTTCCGCTTCAGCAGCCTTCAAACGTTCGTCGGTTTCGTCGAGCGCTTTATTTCTTTCGGCTTCGGACATGCCGGCAATTTCAGCTTCCATAGCTTTCTTAAGCTCTAACTCTCTCGCTTTCGCGAGCTCGAGCTCTTTGGCGCGATCGGCATCTAGGCCATCGGTACCTTCTGGATGTTCTGGATCGGTTGGATCAGATGGTTTAGATGGATCTTTTTCGCCCTTACCGCCTTTACCGCCATCTTTATCGTCGTCATCTTCCCCAGCTTTGCTTTCAGCAGATTTTGGTGCATGCGGGTAAAGTGCCCAATCAACTGGGCGTTCCGGTGCGATATGACCATCCTTGTCAGTGACGAAAAGACCGTTTTTACCAGCATCTAAGCCGTCACGGCGACCGGAAATCGGTTCTTCCGGGGCTTCGTCCTTGCGAAGGTCGTAGGTCTTAAAGATTTCATCTTCCTTGATATCTGTGGACATTTTACCGAGCTCGTCATAAAGTCGGTCGGCAGCGGATTGACGAGATTCCTCGACTTCGCCACGTTTACCGTCGTAGGCTTTGTTACGTTCAAGGCGAGCTTTTACCCAGGAATTACCAGTCGTGGCTTCGCCTTCGCCAAAATGCTTGTCTGGGCGGAGTTTATCCTTGATGTCGTGACGACGTTGCTCTTCGGTCAAACCGGCGATTTTATCATCTTGTTTCTTAAAGGTTTCGTCATAAAGATACATGGCCTCTTCGAGTTCACGCTTAGCCGTAGCGATGTCCTCGTAGGTCTGTTGTTGGATCATGATATGTTTTTCTTTTTGTCCGTCATACAATTCGCGATACTGCTCAAACTTCTGATAGCGCAAAACCAGATTGAGCTTCAAAACTTCCGGATCATCCGGAACGCGACCAGTGAGCTTCGCAATGCGGGCGAGCTCACGCTCATTAAAGGAAGGTTCTTTTTCGGCACCTTTTTCTTTAGTTTCAGCTTTAGCTTCGGCCTTGGTTTCTACCGGTGCTTCTTTTGGTGCTTCGGTTTCAGCAGGCTTCTCTGCTGGTGTGGATATTTTGTCGCCTTTTTCGGCTTTGCCCGCTTCGGTTAAACTGCCCCAGTCTGGTTCGTAGGCTGGTTTGTACCAATCGCTGGCGGAGCTTTCAGGCGCGCTAGAACTTGGTGTTTCGCCGGCCATTTTACTCTCCTAATCCCCCTAAATAAAAGGCGCGGAATTTAATTCCGACCTCTGCAACTACATCAGTGAAATTTACACCGGCATTTTGTAAGTATTCAGTAACTTTTTCTCCAGTGAAAGAAGGGTCTTCCGAGAGTTTATCAAATTCAAGAGCGTGCTCTTCGTCGAGCTTCGCGATGGCGGCTTTCTGAACATCCGTCATGAATTTCTCTCGCATGTCGTTAATAAGTTCTTCTTTGACATCCGGCTCGATGTCAGTAATTCCCTTGTCAGCCAAGAGACTAGCTAAAAATTCGTCTATTTGTTGCATTTTGTATGACCTTTCTTTATGCGCTTTTCTTTATGATAACGCTTATCTTTATCGATGTCAATAAAAAAAGAAGTGTTTTTCGCGAGACAATTCGGAAAGTCTCGCGAGAAAACAACTTCTTTTTTTATTAACCTACTTTGAGATTGAAAGAGAGATTTTGCGACCTTCTTTGTCAATATCAAGAACCTTGAAGCTCTTGCGTTCGTTCAAAGTGAAGACCTTTTCTGGGTCCACATCTGAACCTTCACCGAGTTCAGAAACGTGAACTAAAGCTTCAACAGCTGGGCTGATTTGGACGAATGCACCAAATGGAGTGATACGCGTAACGGTACCTTCAACTTTGGAGCCTTTCTTCAGGCCTTCAACCTCGGAAATCCATGGATCTTCTACGAGTTGCTTCATAGAAAGGCTGAGGCGCTCTTTATCGATAGCGATGATTTTGGCTTCGATAGTGTCACCAACCTTGACGTAGTCAGATGGGTTGTTGACGCGCTCCCAAGAGATTTCTGAGATGTGGATGAGGCCTTCGATGCCATCGACATTGACGAAGACGCCAAAGTCTACAACGCCGGTGACAACACCTTTCACAACATCACCAACTTTGAGTTCAGCAAAGCGTTCAGCAAGGCCGTCTTTGATAGCTTCCTTCTCAGAGAAGATAAGCTTGTTTTCCTTCTTGATAGCATCAAGAATGCGGACCTTGATGGATTTGCCAACGAGTGAGTTAAGACGTTGCAAAATCTCGTCTTTGTCAGCACTGCCAACACGTGGGTAGTGTTCAGCAGAAAGCTGTGAAACTGGTAAGAAACCACGGATACCTTCGTATTCAACGAGGAGACCGCCACGATTGGCGTCAAATGGAGTAACTTCCACAGTTTCGGCGTTGTCGAGCTTGGCTTGGATTTCATCCCAACCTTTGTCTTTCACGGCCTTACGGAGTGATAATAGGACGTAGCCGTCGTCCATCTCTGCTTCGATCACAGAGGCGGAAACTTCATCGCCTACGTTTAGATTGCGTGCAAAAGACGCTTCACGGCGTGGTACAAGACCAACACCTTGGGCACCGAGATCAATCAAAATCTCGTGCTTTTTGACTGAGATAACTGTACCTTTGACAGTATCGCCAGCAATTACTTTCTTGGATGCTTCTTCATTCGCTGAAAGAAGTTCATCCATAGTCATTTTGGCATTTGCCATAGATTAAATTTTTCCTTCCTTTAGACTCATTCATGGAATGCGCTTTATGAAGCGTTCTAGCGAGTCCCGTGAATGAGTCTAAAACTGATACTTATTTTACCAAATCTCTTGCAAAATGTCTAGTCATTAGATATAGTGAAGATATGTATTTAGCGATAGACATTGGAGGTACCAAAACTTTAGTTGCCCTGTTTACCGATTGGGGCAAAATCGTCAAACGTTTTAAGTTCAAGACGCCACGTGGCTCGAAACGTTTTGTGGACGAATTAACGACAGTGCTCAAAAATGGCTTTGTCCGAAAGTCCGTCAAAGTTGTGGTCGTAACGATTCCGGGCGTTGTACAAAAAAATTATACAGTCAAATTTGGCAATCGCGATTGGCCGGATTTGGACCTAATTACCCCTTTAAAAGAATTATTCACGTGCCCGATTTATTTTGAAAATGATGCCAATCTCGCGACACTTTATGAAGGGTCGTTCTATAAAGGCAAGACTGTTTTCCTCACTTTTTCGACGGGAATTGGTGGTGGTGTAGTCGAAAATGGCGAGCTTTTGCCGGAGTCGGCAAAGTTCGAACCAGGCCATAAAATCTATGAATATAACGGCAAAAAAGCCGAGTGGGAGGATATCGCAGCCGCGAGTGCTCTCGAGAAGTTTTATCATGTCGATATGGCGACCGATCTCCGCAAGAAAGAGGTGATGGAAGATGTCGCGAAGAGAATGTGGCTCGGGCTCGAGGATGTGATTTCCGAGTATCAACCGAAGACGATTATTCTCGGTGGGCCGATGGGCAAGATTTTCAGACGTTATGCCAAATATATTCCAGTTTCGAAGGGCGTGAAATACGTCCGCCCACGTCGTCCGCTGGAATCGCCAGTGTATGGTTGTTATTTCTACGCGAAGACGCATGCTCCAAAAGAGACGAAAACTAAAACTAAGGGTGGCAAGAAGCAGAAAAAAGAGGCCTAATCTTCGATGGAAGATTTGGTGCGGAAACTAAAAGAAGATTATCCGGAGTTTGTTTTTCGTACTGGGAAGAAGTTTACGTTCCGGCCACCGAAGACAATTGTGATTGGACCGGCGGAAACGGGTGATTCCCTGCTTTTACTCCATGAACTCGGACACGCTTTGTCGGGACACCGCGATTTTGATACGGATGCAAAGCGACTAAAAATGGAGCGTGAAGCGTGGGAAAAAGCACGAGAGCTCGCGGGTAAGTATGATGTGCCGTTTGACGAGGATTTGATGGAAAATGAGCTCGATTCGTACCGCGATTGGCTAGATCATAAGTCGCGATGTCCAAAGTGTCATCTGACGCGTTATCAGACGCCAGACGGGGTTTATCATTGTCCAAGGTGCGAGATGTATTAGAGATAAAAAAGAAGCGTCCGCGAGGAACACTTCTTTTTTAATAATTAGGCAGCTTTTTTAGCTGGACCACGACGGGAGATGCGGCCACCCTTGGCGCCTGCAATACGAGCAAGTGCTGGGTTAGCGGCAAAACCGCCGGTGTGACCATTTTGGCCACCTTTTTTACCAATACGAGCGTAGAATTCTTTGCCGTATTTGGCTTTGTTGGTAGCAGCAGCTTTCATGCCGCCAGCTTTAGTTCCAGACATCTAGAACTCCTTCTGCCCACCGTAATCTTAATAAAAACACCACCCTTTTATGAGTGTATGACCTAATTATATCATAGCGCTTTAGTTTTGTCAATATGCTTTTTCTTAGAATTATGATGTAATTTTTTTAAAATTCCCGAACATTTGATTGTTCATTTTATGCACATTTTGTGGAAAAATGGTGTTGACATTATGCATGCCGTGATATAAAATGAAGTTAACTTGAGTAGATTAAACTGCGAGGCTACTTAAGTGTATGTATGACCTAAGGAACCGCCCAAAATAGACGGTTCCTTCTTTTTATCTAATTCCCTTTGACATTTTGATCTTTATGGTGTAAAATTGGGAGTACTGGGGTAATAGCTCAGTTGATTAGAGCGCTGCCTTTGCAAGGCAGAGGTCCAGGGTTTGAGTCCCTGTTACTCCACCAAATTAATAATTCGATGATGGGGATATAGCTCAGCTGGTTAGAGCGCGTCACTGATAATGACGAGGTCTCAGGTTCAAGTCCTGATATCCCCACCATTTTTTGTTTCACAAAAACCTCAAAAAGTGGGACTGTGGCCGCCTTCGGCGGGCAAGTCCACATATCCCCACCATTTAGACTTTCACAACGTTATTGAAGGGCCCTTTATAGAGATAAGTGAGCCTTTTTTAGTGTCGTCTAAATATAGACTTTGCGATAACTATCAATTGCACCCTTATAGGACTATGGGAATTATGCTATAATCACATTAAATATACTGGAAGAAAATGACAGATTATTTATTCGGAAAATTAATGGCGGAGAGTGCTGGCACCATGATTGGCTGCTATGTTGTAGCCGCAATTATCTCAGCTTTTACTAAGGAAAGATTCTTTACTAAAGGTTATTACAATAAGGAAGATTACAAGACATATAGACGAAATAAAATGCACTTAATTTACTGGTCTACTCTATCTATATATTGTATTGTGACTTTATTCCAGACTAACCGTATGGGCATCCACTTAACTGCAACGGGGTTAGCTTTGGGTGTGTTTACAACTACTTGTGTAGTAAAAGGCGTCTTCATTTGTATAAAAAAACTTATCCATTGTGGTCAGAAGGTATCTAGTAGCTTCAAGAATCAACATAGCCATGTAGCCCATGTGACTAAAAGCCATAATGCTAACATATCATCTGATACAAAGGATCCCGAGGCAGTTTTGCATAATTCTGAAGTCCATCCACCCGTCCTCTCAGAATCGGAAGAATATTGGGGGTTAATAAGCTTTGCTTATGGAAAAATAAAACAAACTGGTATTTTTAAGCTCTGGCGTAGGGAGCAATTTGATTGTCAATTCGGAAAATGTGCAATTTGTGGCAAACCTATGGAAATAAGATTCGCCCAAGTAGACCACATAAAACCTAGATACAAAAAGGGGACAAATTATTCTAATAACCTTGCCTTGGTACATAAGGATTGCAACATGAAAAAAGGAGCCAAGATTGGGTTTGAAAAGCCAGCCTGGGTGAAAGAAAATAAGTATTCCAAGCAGCTAGATGAAAAGGTCTACGAGATAACAAAGGAAATAAGAGCCGATTACCCGACTAAATTCCCTGATGAATTATTTACAAAACCGACTTCAAAAACTTAATTGTTTATAAGTTTATAGTCTAGCTTAGTGGGTTTGCCTTTTATACTGGTTAGTCCACCATTTTTTGTGCCCTGAATTTATTGCGAAATGGCGACATATTATATATAATATGCTTATGTTTTTATTAACAATACTCTTAGTGGTCATACTAATATTGGTTGTGCGGAATCGCCGGGCAAAAGGCGATACTAGCATAAATGCGAAGATCGGTACGATGGAAGAACGAATTAATACCGATATTCGGAATATCAACGAGGAGATTCTCGCGGAACTTGCGAAGGAAAATCCAGATTACGACAAGATGAAGGCGCTGAGAGCCAAGATTGACGAGCTAAACAACCAGAAGGCGACGTTGCCGGCCGAAGGAATGACTGGAAGTGGCTCGGGGAGAAAGAGCGCTAAAAAAGGATCCGGCACGAATGGACTAACCGTGGCACTCTACGTTGGCAGCCTTTTGATTTTAGCCGGTGTGGGTGGACTAGTCCTATCTGGTGTGAAAGAGATTGGTTTATTAATACTGTTCTTGATGACGGCTGTGTTTTATGGTGGCGGGCTATTAATCCGCGGGAATGAGACTTTGAAACAGGCGAGCCACGTGTTTGTGGGCACCGGCATGATGATGTTGCCATTTATTGGCCTACTTATCTATGATATCACCAAGATGGACGCCACGATGCTCTGGATGATTCTAAGCCTCGTCGGTGTACCAATGTATTTATATGCGGCTTACGTGATGCAAAACCAAGTGTTTTCGTATTTTGCGATTCTCGGGTTTGTGTCGCTCAGCTGTTCCCTCGCCTCGGTGATGGGGCTATCATTAGTTTGGTACTTCGTATTTGTAATGATTATTGGTATTGTCTTTAAACTACTCATTATCATGGGATATGGCGAGCGGCTCGGTGTGATGCAAGAGGCGGTTCAGAATACTGGTGAATGGTTGCCAGTGGCGGCGATGATGGCGAGTTTTTTCGCCTCAGCAAGCCTGAAGGAGTTGGATTATTTGATTGTACTCGGTGTCTTGGTGCTCCATCTTATCGTGAGCTATGCGGTAAAACCGAACATTGCGTACGAAAATTTACTCAGATTAGCGATTCCGGCCTGGGTGATTCTATTAGTACACGTGATTTGGCCAAATAACGATGCGGTTGGCATCGCACTAGGATGTGCCGCTTTAGCGCAGATGGGATTAGTCTTTCTCAATGCGGTTT
This sequence comes from Candidatus Saccharimonadota bacterium, assembly GCA_017432025.1. Taxonomy (GTDB): domain Bacteria; phylum Patescibacteriota; class Saccharimonadia; order Saccharimonadales; family Saccharimonadaceae; genus Nanosyncoccus. The sequence continues at coordinate 4,949 of JAFRJX010000003.1, read as the reverse complement.
TGGGGCTATACAGAGAGATGTATCGCAACGAAACCGAGGCAGCTTGGATGATTGCTTCCCTGGTGCTGATGGTGGCGGCTGGGGTTACAATTGGCTTTGGTCACAACATCGAATTCTGGGGATGGTTGTCGGTGGCATTTGCGATTGATACAGTGGCGCTATTCGTGGCGAGATGCCTGTTTAAGCAGGATGCATGGTACATGGGGCTACTATTAACTGGCATTCTGCTTCCGATTTCAATTTTGAATGCTTCTAGTCTAGAGTGGGCGAATACTTCCATCATACTTACAGCGGTGTATATCCTAGAGATGATGGGAATTGAGGCATTGTTCTGGAGAAATGGCGAGGCGAGCGGCAACCATTTGATGGCGATCTCAATCGGTATTTTTGGGGTAGCAGCCTTGGTGGCAGGTGCGAGTGAACATTTACAGGCGATTACTTTCTTAGCAATGGCGATGTGCTTCTTTGTACGGGGAATGTACCGCAACGAGACTGATTTTATAGAACTCGCCGTTTACTGCGTGACGTCTGGAATCTTCTTTATCATCGATTGGGCTGGCGTAAATGCGACGTGGTGGGCTGATTATCGAACTAGATTTGCGTTTGCGGCGCATCTTGCGATCTTTGCTTTAGCAATCACACAGGCGATGTGGGGCGGCAAGAAACCTCCTTACGTCAGAATATTGATTGGATCAATTGTTTTGCTGTTCGTGATGGCTTGTATCGCTATTAGTGGCACCGAATGGGCAATGTACCTCTTCCTCGTAGAAACGGTCATTGTCATGCTATTTGGTCTCACGATGAAGGACCAAAAAATTAGAAATACTGGTGTAATTGGCGCATTTCTCGCTGTGCTGTGGTTTACGAGAAATTTGTCGTTCGTGTGGCCGATTTTGCTCGGCTTTGGTATTATCGGCGTGGTCGTATTTATGCTCATGAGAAATGGGCAGAAAACACCACCACTGCCACCGCAAGTATAAACTATGGTATAATTAACGTATGGATTATCAATTTAACTTTGGGTGGATGGCAGTAGGGTTAGCAATTACGCTGGCCGGAGCTTTAGTTGTCATTTTCTACCGTCCGATTGCCGAGAATCTCGCGAATGGTGTGTCGTCCTACGAAAAAGTGAAGTTATTTGGGATCATTGCGGTCGTGATTGGATTACTCACGACTTCAAACTTACTGTTGTTTGTATTCAACCTGTTATTTGGGTTCTTGTTTAAGTCTCACTAAAGACAATTAGTTAAAGATGATTTGGCGCGCCCATTCGTACATGGCGATAGCAGCAGCGGCGCCGACGTTCACGGAACGAGTGGAGCCGAAACTTTCGATGTAGCGAACGTCGTGGGCTTTTTCGAGAAGTTCAGGGGTGATGCCGTTATTTTCGGAGCCGAAAATGAGGGTGGTATCTTTTTTGAAGGCTTTTTCGTGAAGCTCGTGGGCGCGTGGGGTGTTGTTCTCAATGGCGACTAATTCCCTGTTTTCCTGGGTTTTTAAGAAGTCTTCGAGAGTGGCATGATGGATAATTTCAAGATATTTGTCGGTGCACATGGCGCCGCGACGGTTGTATTTCTTTTTACCGATGATGTGAACTTTACTGACATTAAAAGAATTAGCTGTACGGACAATGGAACCGATGTTGAAGTCGTGTTCAACGTTTTCGATGGCGATTTCAAGGCCAGTACGTTTTCTACTAAGCTCATTAAAAACTTGCTCGTTTGAGAGTCCTTTAAATTCGTCGATGAGATTTCTGGTATCTTCCATCCCTTAATTATACCATATGGTATAATATTAACAGATAAGGAGGTACTATGAAGTTTGATGAATACCAGGAACTGGCGGCCAAATATGACTTTTTTGAGGCAACTGAGGATGCCAACCAGGTGGGTTTTCTCGAGAAAGTGTTGGGGTTAGTCGGTGAAGCCGGCGAGACGGCCGATAAGATCAAAAAACTGATTCGCGATAAGAATGGGGTGGTGAATGACGAGGACCGGGCGGCTGTTGCGAAGGAACTCGGGGATACTTTGTGGTATCTCGCGGGGATTTCCCGGTATCTTAATGTGCCTTTATCAGAGGTGGCGCAGGGTAATTTAGACAAGTTAGAGAGTAGATTACAGAGAGATAAGCTCCACGGTGAGGGAGATGAGCGGTGAAAATCCTGCAACTCAACGTCTGGACCGGAAGAATCAAGGGCGCTTTAATCGATTTCTTTAAGACCCATGATTTCGATGTAATCTGTTTACAAGAAGCGGTGTGGGCTGGCGATAATGAAAGGCTCGCGAACTTTTTTGCAACCGTCGAGCAGATTAAAGAGGCGAGCGGGCTTCAGTATGTGATGGAGAGCTCGAACTGGGGGATGGAAGTGTTTAATGATGACCGGATGGAGCAAGGTAATGTAATTCTCTCCCGGTATCCGATTAAGCGCGAGGAGTCGAAACTGGTCCACGGTGAATACGACGTGGTGAAAACGGTGAAGGATTTTTACGAACATGCCTACACTTTACAGATAGCAGAACTCGAAAACGGCCTAACTATTGTGAATCATCATGGCTATTGGCAGCCGACACCGGTTGGCAATGAGACGACAGTCGAAGTGATGAAAAGAGTGGCTTCGATTATACGTGATATTAAGGGGCCGGTCGTGATGTGCGGGGATCTCAATATTATCCATGAGGCGCCAGCGATGCGAGAACTCGACTTTTTGCGTGATTTAACAGAAGAAAATAAGATTAAAAATACCCTTTCGGGTCTGAAATTCAACGGCGAAGTGGCGTGCGACCATATCCTCGTCAATGACTTAGTGGAGGTGGCGCGGTTTGAAATGCTACCAGATTTAGTCTCGGACCACCGAGCGCTTACTGCTGAAATTAAATAATTTTTGACATTAGAAAGGCCCGAGTGGAGAGACTCGGGCCGGGTGCGAGGGATAGGGGAGCTGGTTAGGAGGTATAGATAGGGGGATAGGTATCAAATAAAAAAAGTGATGTTTCCCTTCCTGGAGCGGGTGTTGTAGTAAGCTTCGTAGCTTGCGTTGACAAGTTCGCGCCAGGCTTTACAGACATTGATGCCGTTTTCCATTTTGGAGCTAGATTTGGCTTCGCCAAGAGCGACACGGCACCAGCCGGTCAGGATGTAATTGTGGTCATCCCCACTCTCGTGAGAAATAGAGACAATGTGAAAATTGCTCGTCTCTAACATAGTGAAACCACAGCCGGGTTCGCCAGGCGGACAGGTATACCCTTCCGCAATAACGAAGGTGGCGGGAATGACCGCAGTTTTTTCGAAGCTATACTTGAACATATCAAGTAGACGATCGAGAGGCGGACCATTCTCAATGTTGAACTGGTTGAAGTTGGACTTCCTGGTATTCATACGAATACCTCCTTTTTTAATATTTCCACTTACATACGTAAGATGGATGCTAGTTTTAGTCTCCCTTTGACTATCACTTAATGATATTATACCACACTTTGTCAAAAAATGCAATAGTTTATGCTTAAAAATGGCCGCAAGAAGCGGCCTTTTTAGATGGAATGGACAAAGGTTTCGATGAGTTTGACGCAGGACAGAGAGGCTCTGTAAACGTTGCTATCAAAGGCTTCCGAATCTTCGTCGACTCCGTCCGAAATGGCTTTCACCAGAGTAACTGGTGTGTGATTTCGGTTGCAGGTGAAGAGGATGCCGGCGGCTTCCATTTCACAGATATCGGCGCCAAATTCGCGACGTAAGCGCTCCTTTGGTTCCCCACCACCGACAAATTTGTCAGCGGAGGCACAGATAAATCTGGGCAAATCCCCGATTAGCTCATCTGGGATAAAGCTATGCTCAGGTGAAATGAGTGGACCAACGCCATTGGGATACTCGCCAATTACGTGTTTACCGGAGAGCGTGATATCGAAATCGGTGTGAATCAAAGATTTCACGATACCTAGCTTGCCAGCACTGTGCGTCTGATGGAGGCCACCAGCAACTCCGTAATTGATGATGCCATCGACTTGATATTTATCGATGAGGTACTGAGTGCTCATGGCAGAGGCGATTTCGCCAACGCCACTCACGACGAGAAAGATGGCTTTTTTAGACCCGTAGGCCCATTTCATGACAGTAAAGCCATGACTTCTTGCAAAACTGACGGGTGGCGGACCAAAAACATGAATGAACGGATCGAGTTCCGTTCTGGTAGCAACGATGATGCCAATTTTCATAGTAATTCCCCCTTTGGCCATATATTAAGGTGCTGCCTTGATTATAACAAATACCTCTTTAACAAGAAAATTCTTATGGTATAATTAAGAAAATAAAGGAGAAAAAAATGATTGAAAAACGCAATATCGTGGTAGTTTATTTACTGACGATTATTACCCTAGGCATCTATGGGATCTATTGGTCAGTAAGAACCAAGGAGGAGATTAATAGCCTCGGTGGAGATATCCCAACGGCTTGGCTCATTATCGTTCCAATTGCCGGTATTTACTGGCTATATAAATATGCTGATAGCTTCTCTAGCAAGGTGAAAAAAGACAATAACGGCGTGCTTTGGTTCATCCTTTTCTGGTTTGTAGCCATCATTATGCCAGCAATTGTACAATCCGAACTCAATAAGATCGCCGATAAAAAAGCAAAATAGGTAATAAAAAATCTCCCTTCTAGGGGAGATTTTTTGATTTAACAACTTAGTTGTGCAATCTTCATCTGACAGTTGAAGCTTAACGTTACGTCTTAAAAGAAAAAGTTGTGTTCTAAGCTTACTAACACAACCGTAACCGACCTAGCTACCTAAAACATTGCTGCTTCAGGCGCATCATTTCCTTCTCAAGAAAGGAGGTAATCCATCGACACGTTCTCGTACCGATGCCTTGTTACGACTTAACCCCAATCATCTCCCCCACCTTAGGCCGCCGAGGCGGACTTCGGGTGTTGGTGACTCTCATGGTTTGACGGGCGGT